>NZ_JBVIST010000005.1:249447-425380 GCF_055575375.1 Streptomyces sp. NPDC034111
CACGGACCAGGAACCGGGGACCGACACCGGGACCGGGGACCGGGGGCACAAAGTCTCCCTCCGGCGGAAGCCGACCCCGAAGACCACAAAGCGTGGTAGCCGGTCCCGCAGTCCGCAGACGCAGCGCCCCCCGCGCGGGCCGGAGCAATCCGTGGAGCAGCTCGTCCAGCAGCTCCGCCCCCACGTCCCGGCCCTGCTGGACCGGGACGGCAACGAGGCCGTCACCCGGGTCCAGCTGCGGGAGATCCTCCGGCGCGAGGGCCTCGTAGGTGGCCGGAATGACCGACTGAGCCTCGTCCTGCAGCAACTGCGCAGCGAGACGAGCACCACGACGACAAGGAGCACCACCCGATGAAGACCTGCCCCCGATTCGCTGCCCTCCGCGATGAGTACGAGCGGGAGATCGGATTCCTGCACGCTCACTCAAAGCGCCATGCCGGACGACCGGCGGCGAAGTCCAGCGCGAAGCACGCCGCATCGGCGAAGGCGCGGATGGCCCGGGCTCTCAGCGGCCACGTCGGGCGCTGCCCCGAGTGCGGCTGAGCTGAACCCGCAAAGCAGCAGCTCAAACCCTTGACCCGCTAAGGGTGGCCCGGCTCCACGCTGGGCCACCGCCCCTTCCACGAAGGAGATCGCCATGACACACGCAGCAATTCCCGACCAGTTCGAAGACCGCTTGGTCTGGTCATTCCTGCACACCTTCCTCCGGTACGGACTGATCCATTCCGCAGTCGACGGCCCCGAAGGACAGTGGTTCGTCCAGATCGGCCCCGATCACCAGATCCATCACCTGACCGACACAGAGGATGCTTTCGACTTCGTCCTCGAAATCCTGGAGATCGTCCACGACACGCAGGGCGGTGAACAGTGACGAACCCGAAGCAGTACCCGTCCGCCCCGGAACCGTCTCGGGACCTCAACTCGGTCTCGGGGCGAGCAAGTTATCGGCCAAGCTACTCTTCCCCGTCGGGGAAGGCAGCTCGGCCATCACCCGCCTCAGGGGTGGCGGGAGCCGACCAGCACCGGGGGGCGCAGGTCGGCCAGGCAGCGACCGAGGGCGGTCCGCAGCCAGGAGGCGACAAGTCTCCGCGCCCTGAGCGCGCCCGTACGCCCGAGAAGCGCAAGCGCTCCCCGCTCAAGAGCGAGAGCAAGCGATCCCGCATGTGCAACGTGCGACTCAATGACGACGAGTGGACACGTCTCCATTCAGCGGCGCGCGTTGCACGCACGAGTCTGCCCGCCTATCTCGTACGCGCCGGCCTCGCCGCCGCCGAGGACTCGGAGACCACCGCTGCCGCCGTGGCCAGCCGCCGAGAGCAGGTAGCCGAGCTGTTCGCGGCGCGCCGCCACCTGGGCAAGGTCGGCAACAACCTCAATCAGGCCGCGAAGGCGCTCAACTCCGGCGCGTGGCCTGCCGAACTCGATGCCGTCCTCGCCGCGACCCACCGCGCCGTGCAGCGTGTCCAGGATGCGACCGATCAACTCCTCCAGCAGAACTGAGACCGAAACCGCCATGATCCCCAGGATCCAGAAGCGCGGGAAGCGCACCATCGGCCTCCTCAGCTACCTATATGGGCCCGGCAAGTTCGAGGAGCACACCGACCCGCACCTGGTGGCCTCCTGGGACCACAACAACGCGCCCGACCCCGGCCGGGATGACGCTGCCACCCTCAAGCAGCTCCAACAACTCCTGGATCAGCCGGTGGAGAATGTCGACCAGGCAGAACGACCGAAGCGGCACGTGTGGCACCTGTCCGTCCGCAACGGGCCCGACGACCGGATCCTGACCGACGAGGAGTGGGGGGACGTAGCCCGCCGCATGGTCGCTGCCGCGGGCATCGATGCCCCCGAGGAGGATGCTGGGTGCCGGTGGGCAGCCGTCCGACACGCCGACGACCACATCCACATCGTCGCCACCCTCGTACGCGAGGACGGCTACAAGCCCGACCTCCACTTCGACGCCAAGCGTGTCCAGGCCGAAGCCCGCAAATTGGAAGCGGAGTTGGGACTACGCCGTCTCAACAAGGGCGACGGCACCGCCGCGAAGCGCCCCACCAGCGCCGAGCGCCACAAGGCCCAACGGCAAGGTCGCGAGCGCACCGCGCGGGAAGAGCTGCGCGAGACCGTGCGCCGCGCGGTCGCTGGCGCGGCGGACGAGACGGAGTTCTTCGACCGGCTGGCCGCCGCCGGCCTTCTGATCCGCAAGCGTGTAGCCCCCTCCGGCGACCTGCTCGGCTACAAAGTCGCCCTGCCCGACGACCACAACAAGGACGACGAGCCCGTGTTCTACCCCGGCGCGCGCCTTGCCCCCGACCTGTCCCTGCCACGGATCCGGGAACGTTGGTGTGCCGACCACCCCGACCAGCTTCCCTCGACAGATACTCCCGGCCGCGCGACACCGGACAACCCCCCTGCCGCGCGCCGCCGGACTGCGTCGGCCGCCTGGACAGCGATCCCGATCGTCGAGCACGGCGACGATGCGGTCGCCGCAGCGCACATCGCGGCGACCGGCGAGGTCCTGGACGCGCTCGCGAAGACCTCCGCCGCTCACACCCGCCATCAACTGCGCGACGCCGCCACCGCGTTCGAACGAGCCTCCCGCTCTCACATCCGCGCCGAACGAGGGCACGACCGGGCGCTGCGGCAGGCCGCCCGCAGCCTCGTCCACGGCGGCCCCGCCCTGGGCCGCGGCGAAGACGGCGCCACGACCGCGATGGCGATCGACATGCTGTTCTTCCTCATCACCGCCGCCATGCACTGGCACGCCAAGAAGGGCCACGCTCAGCAAGCCGAAGCCGCCCGCCAGACCGCCGAGCACCTGCGCGCCGCCTACCAAGCCGCCGCTGCCCACCCCCTTGGCACGCTCTACCAGCGCGGCAGGCGCCTGGGCACCCCTCTGGTCCAGCGGCAGACGTCCATGCTGCGCCAAGCACTACCGGAGCTGGCGGAACAGATCCTGGCCGAGCCCGGCTGGTACGCACTCGCTGCCACCCTCGCCGACGCCGAAGCCGCCGGCCACGACCCCGCAACCCTCCTCGCCGGTGCCGCGGAGCGACGGGAACTCGACACCGCGGACTCCGTCGCCGACGTCCTCGTGTGGCGGCTGCGCCGGACTGCGGACCTGCCCGCCGACACCAGTGACACGGCGAACGATGCGCACGCAGCGGAGCGCTCGCAGCACCCTGGACAGCGGACACCGGGACGGTCCGGGCACCGGCGCGGATGACCGTGACTGTGGACTTTGTGAATTGAAGCAGGTCAGGGACTTCAGGCACGATCGTGAAGCGAGCAGGACACGACGAGGGAGGACACCACGGTGTACCGGATACGCCGCCGCCATGCGGAGACAAACGAGATGCGGCGCCTACATGACGAGGCATGGGCGCAGCTGGAGGGCCTGGTGCCCCCAGAGGCCGCACGCATGCCGGCCGAACCACAGTCCTGCGAGCTGGCGTCGGTCGTGGACGACTTCCTCCCGCCGGAGCTGCGCCTCCCGAGCCACGACCAGCTCGACGGCCGGATGATGCCCTGGCCGCAGCCGATCGTCCTCGACGGAGATATGATCGCCTGCGCCGAGTGCGGTGCGTACCGGGACTGGCTCATTCTCTCCACTCGCGACCAGATCTGGCTGCGCTGCCGCCAGGGGCACCAGCAGCAGGAGACGCGCCTCGACACGGCCTGGTACAACCGCCATGCTGGCCCCGCGGACGCGACACATGCGACGTTCGAGGACTGCCTGCGGCACCTCGGCCACTGACCCCCACACCTACGACCCCACCGGGCCCACGAGCCCGTACTGACCACCCGTCACCTAGCACCAAGGGGTCAGTTCCACCATGCGCGTTCGCATCGTCGCCGCCGTCGGCCTCACCGCCGCCGCTCTCCTCGCCCTGCCCGCCTGCTCAGCCAACAACACCGGGGTCAAGCCGGCCACTCCCTCCTCCGCCCGCGGCGGTAAGCCGGCCAAGGCTGGACACGATGCGCCGTTGTCGTCGACCGCGCTGAAGACGCGCCTGCTCGACGAGAACGACCTCGGCAGCGGCTACGCCCACAAGCCCGAGCGTCCCACCCAGCACGACGACGTCTCCGTTCTCGGCTGTCCCGCCTTGAACGACATGGGCGGTGATGCGGCCATGGGCGGCTCGCTCGACTTCCCTCACAAGGCGAAGGCCACCTTCACCTACACAGCCAGCAGCAACTCGGAGGTCTCCGAGGAGCTGTACAGCGACACCGCGGGGAAGCTCTCGACCGGCACCGGCCGGATCGTCGAGGCCATGACCGGCTGCCCGCAGTACGAGGTCCTCGTCGGCAGCACGAAGGTCGACGTGACCACGCAGAAGGTGACCGCGCCCCGACTCGGGGACGAGCGCTGGAGTCAGCTCCTCACCTTTTCCGCTGGCGAGCGCGACACCGTGGTGAAGCAGACCGCGATCCGGGACGGCAGCGTCCTGGTCATCGTCTCCGGCTCGCCAACTCTCGTCGACCAGCACCTCGACGAGGCCCTCGCCAAGGCAGCAGCAACCCGCTGACGCACCATATGCCGGTGCCCTGGACCTTGCTGGCCGGGGGCACCGGCGCGTCACCACGGCGCCAGGACGGACAACCCGCCCGGCCCCCTGCCCCGTCAGCCCCGTATCGCGCACCGCTGGACTTCGTACGTCCAACCGCGCGGAACAGGATTGCCCTCGTCGAGACGCAGGGCTTCATATGCATCGCATACCAACACCACACGGAAAGCACGAAGCCCGGCGCCCCTCTCGGGGTGGCCGGGCTTTGTGAGCTTCGGGCCAGGCAGCGCGCGGCCGACATAGGGCCCCGTTGGAGGTTGACCACGGCGCTGTCCGTCAGCCGGCCGGGGCGCGCAGGAGCCGCTCCCGCGTGCTCTCGGGCAGCACCCGGCGCAGGACAGGTGCCGTGGAGCTGAGGGCGCCAGCGAACACGGCGACGAGGTCGTGCGGCACGCTGGCGCCGAAGGACGCGGCCCACAGGATCGGTGCGCCCAGCACGGGCTCAGCCCACGCCTGCCACCCGTCCAGCCCCGCCTCGTCGGCCTGAGCCGTGAGGGCACGCGGGTCGGCGTCCTGGATGAGAGGTGGCACCTCGCCGAGGCTGAAATGCGAGGCGAAGGTCGGATCGGTCGCTCCAGCGTGGGGCTGATCGATGTCGCGGAGCCAGCCGTGGGCGGTAACCGCGTCGAGGACCAGCTCAGCGCCGCCGAGCGGTACATCGGGCTGATCGCGGGCGTCGAGCGCGACGAGGAAGTCGGCGAGGACTTCCCCGGGGACATCGGGGGTGAAGTAGGCGGCCCACTGCGCGAGCGGGCTACTCGTGTCGACGCGAGCGGAGACCTGCCAGGCGATCGGTAGCTCCCCCAAGTGGAACGGCTCGTCCGCCAGGACCCATTGGGCCCAGCGAAGGGTGTCGGGGCTGATGTGCAGGACGGTGCTTCGCAAGACCTGGCGGTCCTCCGGTGCCTCGTCCGGCTCCTGCCGCCCGCGGACGATCGTCAGGCTCGTCCAGCCGAGGCCGGCGAGCGTGTCAGCGACGGCGTCATAGAGACGTCCGTCGTCCCCGGCCAGGTGTCGGGGACCGACCCAATACGCGGGCTGGGCCGTGTCCTGGGTGGACGGGTCGAGCGGGAACTCGGGGTACAGGGGCGCCTCCAAAGGTTAGGTGGGTGGTTCTACTTGCCGCTGGCAGTACGGCGGGGGCGGCGCGGCGGCGCTTGGACGGGCGACTGCCAGGCAAGCTCCACTGCCACTTCGGGCGGCAGATGACCGAGCTGTGTGTCCGCGTCCCTTCCCTCAGCGAGGTAGACGACGCTCTGCCCGGTCTCGTCCACGGACTGGACGACCTGCGCGAGGCGGTGCGCCATCGGGAAGAACGGGTTCATCGCCTGCCGCACCGGAGCGCTCCGATCGCAGGCGGACAACAGGCCGATGAGGTCTCCGACGGTCATCTCCGTGTGCGGCATGGGCGGCCTCCTTGGGTGAGGGATCGCGTTGGTTGGCGGCCGTGAGATGCCGGCGAAGTATGGAGGACAGCCTCTGGCACAGGACACTCGATTCGCCTCCGTCTTAGAGGTGCGGGGACGTCTCCAGCACGCGGGCTACAGCGGCGGCGACGATGTCGGCCGGTGCCTCCACGCCGAAGGAGATGTCGTAGCCGCGCACCTTTGCCGTTCCTGTAACGGCGATCTGCCATCCCACACCGTCGGTGCCGGGGCGGCCGGTGGGGAACCAGCCGAGGTAGAAGCGGCCGTCCTTGGAGCTGATGTGGACATCCGCGCGGTCGTCCACGATCAGGTGGAAGTCCTCTGCCGGGAATTGGTCGGTGACCTGAGTCGGCTGGCCGGGCCCGAGCTGCCATGAGCGCAGCCCCAGTGCCTCGTCGGTAGTCGAGAACCCGGGCTGAGCTACGTCCACGGTCATGGGCATCACCTCTCTGACCTGGGGTTTTGCGGGAAGATGTCTACGTTGACATGCCTCTGCGCCCTTGGCCAGTCTTTCGTGGATCTTTCGCGTCTGCCCCAGGCGAACTGGTGAAAGGGCGGCGGAAGCGCCCCGCTCGGCGGACCGTCAGTGCCACGAATGCGTGACCACGCCAACACATCCGCCATCGAGTGGCAGCCGACCATGGTGCAGACGCCACGGCTCATTCTGCGGCCGGTCGCCGAAGACGACCTGCCCCTCGCCGAGCGGCTCTGGCGAAATGAGCGGGTACGTCGGCACCTTGGCGGGCCGGTGAGCGAAACAAAGATCGCCGTGCGCCGTCGCACGCTCCCAAATAGCCTCGGCGCCTTTGCCGTCGCCGAGCGCGACTCGCACTCCGCGGTCGGCATGATCACGATCGACCCGTACTCGGGGCGCGGCGGCACCGAGGTGTCCTACGCCCTTCTTCCCGAGCCTTGGGGAATCGGCCTCGGCTGCGAGGCCGTGGCCGCTGTCGTCCAGTGGGCGAGCGGCCTGCCGGGGACCGGCGAGGTCGTGGCCGTCAACCAGAGCGCGAACCGAGCCTCACGCAGGTTGCTGGTGGCGGTCGGAATGCGGGAGTGGGTCCAAGTACGGGCAGCGCCAGACGCTGTTGTGACTGAGCGCTTCACCTGGCGAGCGAGCGCTTGAGCTGGCGAGGCTGTTCAGTTGGCGCGCCTGCTCATTGGCTTATTGCGGAGCCGTGGCGGCCACGATGGATGCCCCTCCCGTGGCGACGGCTCGGATGCGGAGCAGTCGTGCGGCGGATCGCGATCAGGGCGGCGTCGTCGTCGAGGCGTCCGCCGGTGTGGGCGAGAAGATCGCGCCGAATGTGATGCAGAAGCGTCTCGGGGCTGGCATCGGTCCACTGGGCTGCCCGTTCCGTGAACGGGTAGAACCCGCCAGCAGGGTCGCGGGCTTCGATCACGCCGTCGGTATACAGCAGGAGGGTGTCCCCGGGCTCGAAGGAGAACACATCGAGGGTGTAGTCCTCCGGTGCAGTGCGGCCGACCCCCAGCGGGGGCGCGGGGTGCACGAGAACGGTGACCGCTTCGCCCGGCCTGAGCAGCAGTGGCGGAGGGTGGCCGCAGCTGGTTAGCCGGGTGATGGGGTCCTCATCGGGGATCTCTAGCAGCAGGGTGGTGGCGAAGCGTTCCCCGGCCTCGTCCTCTGGTTCGAAGTCGGTGAGGTAGCGGGCGACGCTCTGTTCCAGCCCAGCGGCCAGCGTCGGCAGCGTGGTGTGTTGGTGGGCGGCCTCGCGGAAGGCGCCGAGCAGCAGGGCGGCCTCGCCGATGGCGGGCAGGCCCTTGCCCCGCACGTCACCGATCATCAAGCGGGCCCCGTGCTCGGTACGGGTGGCCGCGTACAGATCGCCGCCGATCTGGGCCTCGTCTTCGGCCGCCAGATACAGGCAGGCGACCTGCAGCGGCCCGATCCGGTCCGGCAGCGGCCACAGCAGGACATGCTGCGCGGCCTCGGACACCGACCGCACCTGGGCCAATTGCCGACTGCGCCGCTCGCGCACCGCACTCAAGAACACGACCAAAACCGAGAGCACCGCGATGGTGACCAACTGCACCATGTGGTTCATTGTGGCCAGCCCGCCGTGAAACACGCCAATGATCGCTTGGGCCGCCAAGGCCAGAACTCCGATGAAGCCGGTCAGCCGGGGACCGGCGAACGAGGCAGTGATCGCGGGCGCGATGACCAGCGCCGGTCCCAGATGGACGTCTGCTGGAGAGCGGATGTCCACCACAGTGATCACCAGGATGAGCACAACAGGGATCGCCAGCAGCGCATGGCTGGACTGCCATGACTGCCGCAGACCGGCAAAGCGCTGCTGGGCTGCCACGTCTCCACCCTGCACCCCCTCGGGGGTGGCTGCGAGCCCGGACATCAAGACGGCATCCCCCGCCAACTCAAGCGCTCACTCTCCAGGTGAAGCACTCAGTCACAGCTGTACTGCCCGGCGTTCACCAGGCAGGATGCGACGCAATTCGAACACCTGCTTGAATTGATGGCATGGAGTCCGCCACCTACCCAGATGACCTGCTGAACGCCGCCCGCGCCCGGCACCGCACATACCGCACCCTGGCCGCCTCACCGCCCGATGCCGGCACCACCGCTCTGCGTCGCCGACTCCTGCGCCTTTCCTGCCGGGTCTTCTGGCATCCGCACTGGTCAACCCCCTCCGCCTCCACCGCTGGCCGTGTCGCACTGCGCAGCAGGGCCCGGGCACTGGAGAGCGGAGCACCGTAGTGGATCGCCCGCGGTGAACGGCCCCCCACCACCCGCTCCGATCCTGCTGGTCCTGCCCGACGAGCAGACCGTGCGGGTGCGCCTTCATGAAAGGCGTCAGACGCGAGGACTGCACCCATGGCGATACCTCATTGGGGTGCCGTCTTGGGTGGCGAGGCGAGACGGCGTCGAAGCGGCCGAGTACCGGGTCTGGGTCACCGCCGACCAGCTCCAGCCGATCGAGGGCGTGGACTTGTCTTCCGTTCCGACGCACCGGCTCCCGGCAGAACTCCCCCCGCCCACACCGTCGGGATGGGTAGTACGACCAGATCCCGAGCGGCGGGGCGGAACGGTCGTGCACGACGCCACCTGCCGGAAGTCGGGCGGCGGGGGGAAGGAGCTGGACGCGATGCAAGCGCTCGACGCGCTGGCGCGGCCAGGCGCGCGTGCCTGCCACGACTGCGACGCCACCGCGGTACTCAAGCCGGCGCTGGAACTCGGAAAGGGGTACGCCTAGCTCGCTGGCCACCACCTCTCGCCCACGAACGAGACCCCGCAGCTGCCGAGGAAGATGCCCGCTTCTTCACGATGGCCAATGCCGTGGCCAGTCTGGTTTCGAGCTTCGGCCCGGTCTTCGCCGGAGCAGCGCTCTACGGGGCGACTTCCGCGGATGGCATCGGTGCTGGCCAGTCGGGCTCCGGAATGCGATCACCGATGCTCGGAGGTGGCATGGAGGCATGGCCGCCATCACGAGATTCCACATCACCTTCGGGCTGGTGTCCATACCCGTGTCGATTCATTCGGCGACCGAGCGGCGCGCCGTACCTCTGCACCAGGTGCATGCCAAGGATGGCGCCAGAATTCGGCAACGGCGCATCTGTGAGGCTGAAGGCGTCGAGGTGCCGTACGAGGAAGTCGCGCGCGGCTATGAGGCTCCGGATGACCGCACCGTCGTGCTCAGCGACAGCGATCTCGCAGATTTGCCCCTTCCCAGCGTGAAGACGATCGAGGTGGTCGGCTTCCTTCCGTCAGACCAGATCGACCCCATTGCGCTGGACAGGTCCTACTTCCTGGGCGTCGAGGGAGCCGGCGCCCGTCCGTACCGGTTGCTGCGGGACGCGATGAAGCAGAGCGGCCAGGTCGGAATTGCCCGCATGGCGCTGCGCGGTCCGGAGCGCCTCGTGGTCCTCCGGGTCCGCGAGGAGGTGATTGTTGCGCAGATGCTGCTGTGGCCAGACGAGGTTCGCTCCGCTGAAGCCCTGGTGGCCGCTGCCCCGGAGCCGCGACGCCAGGAGTTGCAGATGGCCCGGACGCTGATGACGTCGCTTTCGGAGGATTTTCGGCTCGACGAGCAGCATGACCACTACCGGGCGGCCTTGGACGACGTGGTGACGGCGAAGCTTGCCGG
Source organism: Streptomyces sp. NPDC034111 (assembly GCF_055575375.1). Classification (NCBI taxonomy): domain Bacteria; kingdom Bacillati; phylum Actinomycetota; class Actinomycetes; order Kitasatosporales; family Streptomycetaceae; genus Streptomyces; species Streptomyces sp. NPDC034111. Next base: position 259,564 of record NZ_JBVIST010000005.1, read on the forward strand.
GCAGGAACCACCGCATGCCCCTGCAACGCCAGTCGGGCCGGTGGTGGACCTGATGGCCATGCTTCAGGAGAGCGTTCGGGCCGCACAGGGTACGCGCAGCTCGAAGACGAGGAAATCGGCTGATCCCGGCCGTAGGAGCGGCTGACGCTGCGTTTGCGCACCTGTCGCGTCGCGCCGGTCCGACCGTACGCAGCAGGCCCCCGGAACTCAGTTCCGGGGGCCTGCTGCTCAGTGCGGTGGTTCGGGAGGGCGGTTCAGCGGGTGCGACTCGCAGTGCGGGATGCCGGTGGTGCCGGGGCCTTCTGGGCGGTGCGGCCAGAGACGCGAAACGGTGTGGGCGTCTTCCAGGCGTCTGGGAACCAGACCCCCGTGTACTGCTCGATGGCATCGCGAAGACCGGCAGGAACTGCACCTTCCCAGGGCGGCTGGCCGGGTCGGTAGTACGTGTTGAAGGTGCCGTACTTGCTGCTGTTCCGGGGTGTGTTCTGGGCTTCATCACGGCGGTGGAAGGTGCCGTGATCGAGGAAGCTGAGTGCCACGGCGTCGATCTCGCCTCTGTCGGCGTGGACGACCGCCACACGGAGGCCGCCGTACGTATCCGCATAGCTCGTCTCCGTGAAGCTGATGCGCAGTCGCAGCGCCGCTCCCGCGATAGGGGTGGCGTAGTAGGTGTTCCCGACGACCGTGCTGTCGGTGAAGGGCAGGCACAGCTCGGCGAAGAACTGGCGGGCTTGCAATGACATGAGCGAATTCCGGTAGGAGTGTGCGCAGGGCCTATCGGCGGGGGCCGGGCAGGGCGGGGCGGCTGGTGGTGGTCCAGCGCGGGACGCTGGAGGTGGGGAGGGCGGCCGGTCGGCTAGGGGCGGCTCTCCGGACTTCCAGCGGGGTCGGTGCCGCAGGTTTGGGCGGTCGGACGGGGGTGAGCTGGGCCAGATCAGCGAGCTGCGGATCAAGGCCCTGCTTGTAGCGGGGGACGGGGGAAGGGTCGGCCAGGGCGGCGGCAGTTGCCGCGATCAGGTGCGACGGGGTGCGCGCGGTGAAGTGTGCTTCCGCACGGGTGCCCCAGCCGGGAGGGCCGGCCCACAGCGTGGTGGTCTCGTCGTCCGGGTCACGGCTGCGAACGTCAATGAGGGCTCCCGCCTGCTTGTCGGGGGCGATGATCTCCACTGTGCCTCGTTCGGCCGCTCTGTATGTCCAGCCGGCTGTGAGCAGCGGCTGGATGCTGTCGGGCCAGTAGATCGACGGGCGTGCGAGGAAGGAGTCTTCGTCGTCGGCCCAGTCGCGGGCCAGGGCAGTGGTGAGGCCGGCGACGATCTCAGCGGGGGTGTTCTGGTTGAAGGTCGCCGTCCAACGCGGCATGGAGGCAGCGTCCTCGGAAGCGGTGATCTTCCACAGGTCGTGGTCGTCGCCGAACCAGCCGATCCGGATGCGGTGGTCCGGAGAGGTCACGACGAGCTGGCACGGGCCGTCGTCCAGGTGGTGGTGCGGCCAGGCGGCGACTGGAGCGAAGCCGGGGTCGCCGAATCCGCTGGATCCGGCGAGGTAGCGCGGGGAGACAAAAACGTCCCCGTCGATGGTGGGAGGGTGATCGGGGGGTGCCACGGGGTCCTGAGGGGTTGAGGGTTGGAGGCGGTCAGTCGGTGGGCAGCATGGCCGCTTCGAGGTCGGCAGGCCGGCCGGTGTAGTGCAAGGTGCGCAGTCCCAGTCGGCGGGCGGCGCTGCAGTTGTCTGCGCGGTCGTCCACGAAGAGCACGCGCTCCGGACGGACGGATCCGAGGGTGTTTTGGTGTCCGCGACGCGTAATTCACGCAGCAGGTGCCTGCTGGGCTGGAAGCCGAGGACCTGAGCCCAGTACGCCCGGTCACTGAACTGGCCGGCGTCATAGAGGGTCCGCGCACTCCAAAAGGCGTTCTGGAAGGACGCGAGCTCTGCCTCCCAGGTGGCGGTGCGCGCGAGGCGGAGCCACTGAGTGGTGGTGGGCTGCACACCCAACACGCCGTTGTAGTCGAGGATTACGGTATCGGGACCGGTGTGCGTGGTGGTGAGAGGCACGGCGCGGTGTTCTCCAAGGCGCGATGCGACAGGGCCGCAACAGCGGTCGCGAGCAGGGCGGGCAGCAGCAGAGCTGTGGACAAGGAAGTGGCGCTGGCGAGAGCACCGATGAGGGCGGGGCCGGCCAGCAGGCCCACATAGCCGGTGACGGCGACCGTGGCCACGGCGCTGGGGCCACCGGCTCCGGCTGCGGTGATCAGTGAGGGGACGGTGGTGGACAGGCCGAGTCCGAAGACCGCCCATCCGGCCAATGCCCACGGCACACTGGCGGCGAGGACTCCGGTGGCAAGCCCGGCCGCGGCGAGCATCGCGCCGGCCCGGACCACGGCTGGGGCGCCGAAGATGGTGTGGAGTCGGTCGCCGGTCAGGCGTCCGAGGGCCATGGCGGCGCTGTAGAAGGCAAACGCGGTGGCGCTTACGGCCGTTGTGGCATGCAGGCTGTGCAGGTGGACGGCGGCCCAGTCGGCGGCTGCCCCCTCACCCAGCAGCGATCCGGCGGCCAGCGCCCCCAGCAGCCATAGCCGCACGGACGACAGCGGCAGTCGGCGTTCGTCGGCTCCTCGGCGGGAGGATGCCGGTTGATCGGCACCGCTCAGGGTCTGAGTTGCCGGTGCGGCCGCGAGCACAACCACGGCCACGGCCAGGCCGGTTACGAGAAAGAGACTGGTGTGCGTGGTGCGGGCGGTGGCAGCGGTCAGGGCGGCGCCGCCGAGAGCGCCGAGGGAGTAGGCGGCGTGGAAGCCGGACATGATCGATCTGCCGTACGCGTTCTGGCAGCGCACCGCTGCTGCGTTGGCAGCGACGTCCAATACGCCGTGCGCGGCCCCGAAGGCCAGTGCTGCCGTGAGCAGTGGGACAAGGCTGTGGCAGTGCCCCAGGAGGACGAGGCAGCCTGCCAGGCTGACAGCTCCGCCGGTGAGCAGGGTGGGAAACCGCTCGGGGTGGGCGAGACGGCCTCCGGCTTTCAGTCCGGCGACCATGCCGAGCGCGGCGGACAGCAGCACGAGGGACAGCTGCGCGGTGGTGAGGTGGGCGGCTTGCTGTACGGCCGGCATCCGGGCGCCCCAGATGGCCATCAACACTCCCAGGCAGAGGAAGTAGCCGGTCAGCAGGCCCCGGCTGAGCCGGGCCGGGGCGGCTGTCGGGCTCACGCGACCGGCCTGCCCCTCCGTATCGGCTGCGGCGACGCCCAGGACGACAGGACGGTCGGACAACAACAGGCTCCTCGAAGGTCAGGACAGGGGCGGCGATGGGGAGTTCACGGGCTGCGTCGGCGGCGGATTTCGATCGACGTAGCCCACTGCGGGTGTTCGGCGAGCAACTTGCGGGCGTACAGGGCGGTGTAGTCGTTGTTGAGACCTGTGATCTCGTGCGGGTGGCGCCATCGCAGAGCCTCGAACAGCGCCTTCATCCCGACCTTCTTCGCCCCCGCGCCGAGCCTCTCCTCGACGAGCTGCTCCAAGGCGCGGTAGATCCAGGGGTGCTGGGCATCGAAGGCGCGGAACCGGTCGGTGATCGTCGGGGAAAGGCAGAGGCCCGGCAGTCCGTCCTGCGTGATGGTGGGCATGAGCGGTGGGCTCCTCTCGTGGCGGGAGGGTCAAGAAGGTGTGGCGGGCAGCGTGCGTAGCCGGGTGAAGGCGGTCGCGAGGCCGAGGGCCTGCAGGAGGGCTGCAGCAGTGACGGCGTGTCCGAGCTGGGAGGGCGGAACCGCCGCGACGAGCAGTCCGGCGGCGGGGAAGGGCAGCAGGAGCAGCAGGATCGTCACGGCGAGGGTGCTGCCGAAGACGTCGGGTGGGATGAGGTGGGAGCGCATGGTGCGCAGGACGACGGTGAGTCCGCCTTCGCCGGCCATCAGGGTCGCGATCAGCAGGAGGTAGCCGCGGTAGGTGTCGGCCTCGGCGATGGCGAGGGTCGCTGTGGCGGCGATGGCGGCGGAGGCGGTGCCGACCGGCCACAGGCCCCAGCGGTCGATGGCCCGGCGGGCTGCCGTGATGGCGAGCAGGGAGGCGAGGGCTGCTGCGGACCAGATGAGTCCGGCATCGGCGCTGGAGCGTCCGAGTTCGGTGACCACGATCACCGGCATGGCCGCCTGGAGGAGACCGATGGCCACATTGGAGACGAGCAGGCCGGTGACCAGCCAGGCGAGAGCTGGCAGCGAGCGCAGCGTCCGCCAGCCTGCCCGTAGCCCGCTCGTCCCCGTCGTGGCACCGATCGGGTGGGCATGCTGGCGGGGGCTGAGGGCGGCGGCGAGGAGGGAGAAGCCTGCGAGCGTGCTGAGCATCACTGCCGGGCCGCCGTGCTCCAACAGCAGGCCCGACACCACAGGTCCGGCGAGCATGGCGCTCTGGTCGATCCCCAGCAGAACGGACTGCACCCGGTGCGCCTGGCCTCCGGCTGCACGGCTCGCCTCGCCGCCGGCGGTCTCGGCGGCGACGTAACTGAACTCGGTGAGGACGCCGGATACCGGGGCGAGCACCATGACGATCACCGCCGCGAGGGCCCCGGCATCGCGGATCGCCAGCAGGAGCGCAGCGGTGAGGACGACCAGGGCCCGCAGGACGCACGCGGCGCGGAAGACGCGGGCGCTGCCATGGCGATCGACGAGGGTGCCGGCCACCATGAAGGCACCCAGCCGAGGGAGCCATTCCAGTGCGAAGGCCAACCCCGTGAGCCCCGCCGACCCGGTGGTGGCCAGGACGAGGAGGGGGATGCCGTAGGTGGTCATCGCGAACGCGGCGCCATCGGCCGTCCGGGGCAGATAGATGCCGCGTATCAAGGTCGGAGCGGTTCTGCGGGGCTGCCGGGGCCAGGTGGTGGGCCCCGTCACGCGGCGGTCTCGGGCGCGCCCAGTTGGACGGCCTGGTTCGCTACCAGCCATTGACCCAGCCGATCTTGTGACTGGGTCAGGTCCGCGAGAGCGTCCGCGCTCAGCCGGGAGTCCGCAGTGAGGACCGGTGCCGCGGCCAGGAGAGCAAGGGTGCTCTGGATGCGGCTGGTGAAGTCGGAGACGGGGTCCGGATAGGCGTGCCGACGAGCCCACCGTGCTGTCACGTCGTAGACGTCGGCCAGCTCCAAGCCGGATGTGGTGAGTTCGAGGCGGCCTCCAGGCCGGACGTGGACGAGGTCCAGGCCGCGGGCCAGGTTGGTGGCCTGGCGAAGACCGTGCGCAGAGAGATCAGCGAGGGTATCTGCCAGTCGGCGTGGCGGTATGGGGCCGTTGTCGTCGATCTCGGTGATCAGGCGGATCAGACCGGGCGAGGACAGCACCGAGCAGGAGTCCCGCACAGTGGCCGTGGAGGGGGAGATGTTCATCGGCGCGGCCCTCCCACGGCGAGTGCCGCCTCCGGACGAGCCGGGGTGGCATGGGAGAACAGGTTCCGGTTCTCCCACGTAGGTGAGGAGATCTGGCCGTTCCTGCTCGGTGCGGGCGCGGCGGCTGGGGCAGGCAGCCGCGACTGGTTGCTGACCCACTTCTTCGGGGCTGGCGTGGTGTCCGGACGTCCCCAGAGCGGGTGCCGGGCAGCCTGGGTGAGGGGGTGTCCGGCGGACCATGCGGACAGGGCGCCGAAAACCGGCCCGAGAGCGTCACCGGCGCTGGACAGCCGGTAGGGCTGTCCGATGCCGGCGGTGTCGACCAGGCCGTCAGCGACGAGCTGCCGCAGCGGCGGGTAGACGTTGGTCCAGTCCCTGCCGGGCATGACCATCCTTGCCAGGGCCCGACCGCCGGTCTGCCCGCGGGACTTCAGTACCCAGAGGATCGCGGCGGCGTGCCTCCGCGTGAGGAGGGTGAGGCTGTCCTCGATCTGCTCGATCGCGGGAAGCGGCTGGTCTGCCTTCTCCAGATGTTCCTCCGCCCAGGTGACGATCAGCGGCAGTACCGGCAGCAGGGCGGCGCCGCGATCGGTGTGGCCGTAGGTGACGTGCCGCGGGGTGTGCTCGGTGCGCTGGACGAGGCCGGCTTCGCACAGGGTCTGAAGCCGGGGGTGGAGCTGGCCGTTTTGCAGCCAGGCGACCTTGTCCGCGACCTCGCTGTAGCGAAGCGGGCGGCCGGATAGTGCCAGCAGGATCCGCACGTTCCATCGCGGAGTGATCATGGCGAGGGCCTCAGTGACGCGGGCGATGTCTGCGTCGGTGTCGGGGGGCAGACCTGTGGTAGCCAATGGAGGAACTTCCTGGGTGAGTGAACGGGGCCCGTGAGTCAACGGCTTGGAGCAGTGCTGGCGGCCGGGACGCAAGTGGCGGGCAGGGCCGGTACAGGGGCGGGTGCCGGCTCGGGTGAGACGGCGCGCCCCTCGGTCGAGGTGACGCGACCGAGGCTGTGGAGGACGGCGGAAGCCGTCTTGGCCTGGAGGTCGCGCACAGCGACTGCTTCGGCGAGCCGTCGGGCGCAGTCGAGAACGTGCGATGCCTCAGGTCCGCCGATCTGCCGATCGGGGTGGGTGAGTTGGGCGAGGCGGTCGCGGTGGAAGGTGATGCTCTGCTCGGCGAAGGCGAGGTCGTGGTGCATGCCGAGAAGGGCAGCGAGCATGCCGGGCGGCTGGTCCTGGGCGTGTGCTTCGAGGCTGGCCAGCGGCTGGCCGTACAGGTCCTGGATCCGTCCGGCTATCTCGGGAGACGTGATGTGGTGAGCCAATCGGGGGTCTTCACGGTCGGGCCCGGGCCGCCCCGGCACGCTGCGGTGCCGGGGCGGCGGTGGGGAGGGCTGTGGGGGCAGCTGGCTGCGTCATGCGGACGGGCCGGGGCTGCTGGCCAGCAGCCGGCATGGTGCGCAGCAGGTCATCAAGCGCGGCTCGGTAGCCGTTGCGGGCATCGAGCGCAGCGCCCAGCCACTGCGCGTCGAACCGCAGGTCACCTGCGGACAGCTCGTCCATGTCGCGCTCGGCCGCCATGGCGTGGCGAACTCTGTCGCGGACACGGGCGACCTGCTCCTCGGCCAGGGCGAGGAACGAACGCAGCTCCATGGCGCGGGTCAACGCGGCCGAGCCGTCCCCCCTGGTGGCTGTCGCGTACAGGTCGGCGATGGGAGCGTCAAAGACCTGCTCCAGCCGGCCGTCCGAGGTGCTGGGCTTGAGCCGGACGCTCACCGCAAGGCACCCCGTCCCGTTGCCGGTTCTGGTGCAGTCGCCGGCCTAAGGGGCGCGCTGGTCTGCACGGCCGGGCCCTGCCGAGCCCCTCGGCTGAGGCGGGCCAGCCGTTCCGCGGCCAGGCCCTGCTTTCCGGGGGCGGCGGGGTCGAGGAGCCACTGCACGACCATGGCTCGCCCATCCCGCGCGGCCACGGCCGCATTTACTCGGTGAGCCATTTCCATAGCTGGATCGTCGAGTTCACCCGGCTGCGATTCGAGTACGGTGACGAGATCGTCCTCGGCCGATTCCAGCGCCTTCTGGGACTCGGCGAGCAGGCCGTGCCAGCGCACGATCTCGGTTGCCTCACGGTTCGCGTGAGGAGCCGCAGTGACAGCTCTCTGCAGTTCGAAAATACCCATATCGAAGCGGGCTTCGATCTGCTCGGTGATGACGCCCATGACGTCGTCGGTGCCATCAAGCACTGCGCATTCCTTTCATCTGCAGCGGTTCCGTGAGATCTCACCGGCAGCCATTGACGGCGCGGCGTGGGGTGGCCTTTTAGTGGAGGCAGGTGTAGACGGTCGGGTAGACGTAGACACCGGAGACCCAGCCCTTTACGCCGGTCTTCTTGTCCGTGATGTAGACCCACGAGCCGGACTTGGTCGTCTTGTGGACGGTGAACTTGTGGCTCTTGTAGAGAATCCCGACGGCGGTCGACTTCGACGACGCCTTCGAGCGGATGGTGACAGCGCTGGCGTGGACCTTGTACGGCCCGACCTTGTCGCACGAGGCGGAGGCAGCGAAGGTCGCCGGGGCTGCGGCGTTGGCGGCCGGAGCGGTGACGGCGGGCAGCGCGATGGCCGCGGTCACGGCTGCGGCAGCGGCAATGCGGGAAAGGCGCAAGGAGATTTCCTAACAGTTGAAGGGAGGTAGTGAGGAGGTATGTGCGGGCGGCGGCTAAATCAGTCGAGGCACATGTAGACCTGCCGGTAGACGTAGGTGCCGGAGACCCAGCCCCTTTCACCGGTGGCTGTGTCGGTGATGTAGTGCCAGTTGCCGCGGGTCTTGTGGACGGTGAACTTGTGGCCGCGGTACAGAATCCCGACGGCGGTCGACTTCGACGACGCCTTCGAGCGGATGGTCACGGCCTTCGTACCGATCACCCACGGGCCAGGCTGGTGACACGGCCAGGCGACCTGGGCAGTATTCGCCGCAGAAGCCGGGGCGGCCGTAGCCACCGCTGTCGAGGCAATCGGCAGGACGAGAGCGCCGAGCATCGCGGCGGATATCGCAATTCGGGTTGAGCGCATGCGAAATAAGCCTCCTTACGGAAGGGGGAATGCGTGGAGAGGCGGCCAGATCTGTCGTCCCGGCGGCCATATAAGAGTCCGGAGAATCGCCGGTTTGGCCAACCGGCGATCGTCGGCTATGTTTCGCCGCGCACGGGCGCTTTGAGGCTCAGCGTGATCGGCCCGGCGGGCGTGGAGCAGGCGCCTTCGGTGCGGGAGCCGGGCGGACGAATGACGTGGCCGGCCTGACGGGTGGGAGCGGTCCGGCCGTGCCGCTGAGCCGGTCGTCGCACCACTGGAGCGCTTCTTCGACCGTGTCGAAGCCGCCCTCGCGCAGGCTGTACGTCCACGCGTTGGTATCGAGTTCCTCGGCCACGACGCGGAACTCGGACGGGGCCTGCTCGTCCAGGGCACGTAGCGCCACGACGATGACCGGGTCGCCCGGGTCGTCTCGGGTGTAGGAGTACCCGAGTGCGAAGTGGTCTCCGTCAGTCATGAGCCGCCGCTCCAGGGCCCGCGTCGCCTCGTCCGCGGGCGACGGGCCCAGATCGGGGTTGAGCCCGATGGACTGCGGCGGGCAGCCACGGTGGATCAGCCACGACTGCGCCATCACGGGGAGTGGCAGCACAGCTCGCTCGAACCGGAACGTCTTTGACTCAAGGTCGCGTTGGAGATGGAGAGCGACATACTGGGGAACGCCTGGGTGGTCCCAGGTGGCCGATGAGTCGTGCAGGACGCAGAAGCTGTGGGCGCCATCGGCGGTGTGGTGCTCGCCGAGCGGGATGAGGCAATCCTCGATCACGCCGATCTGGTGGAAATACGCTTCGGCGGTCTTCTCGTCGGCCTCGAAGCCGTCAAGCCGGGCATCCAGTTCAGGCGTGCGCCGCCTTCGGTCGTCAGGTGGGGTCGATTCGGTAGCTGACATTGAGCCTTTCGATGGGAATCGGCGCGTTATGCGCCGAGGTGCTGAGACGGTCGCCCACGCTCCCGGCCGGGCGGCCGGCGACCAGCGCGGCGCGAGCCGGCTTCGATCAGGGCGAGCGGCTGGCCGGTATGGAGGGGGTGTCCGCTGTCCCGGGAGATGAGCCCGGCCGATTCGAGCCGCTGTGGTTCGGCGTACAGGGATGGCGTGCGGCTCGTCGAGCAGGCCGCAGCCGCGGTGGGCCACAGGGTGTCGACGTCGTGGCCGCTGCTGGCCTTGATGCGGGGGACAAGCTGGGGGACCGCGCGCCGGACCGGCGCCGACGCGGGATCCGAGGGCATGGCCGGAGCGCCAGATGCTCAGCGGGCGCGATGGTGCGAGGGGCTCTGGGGAGGGCGGGGCAGGCCCGGTACCACGGAGGGCATCGGTGCCGGAATGCGGGTCGTGAGCTGCGGGGAGCTGGAGCGGGCCGCGTGTGTTCGCGCGCTCAGCGGCCGGCTGGTCATACCCAGGCGGCGTCCGACCTCGTCGTAGACGTCGTTGCCGGCCCGTGGCCGGACGGCGACCACGTGGATCTCCTGCCGGTATGTGGATGTCTCGGGCGCCGGGCGGAGGCCGTAGACGACGCGCCAGTCCTTCCGGGAGTCCACGAACAGCTTGCGGTAGCCCTCCAAATCACCTGTGAGCTGAAGCCCGAATCGCTCGGCGTTCACCACATCCTGCAGGTAGGCGAGGGCGAGGTCACGGATGTCGGTGGGGGCTTGGAGAAGGTCGGTGAGGGCGCGAGGATCGAAGCTCAGACCGAATGCCGGCCGCTGCTGCCCCCCGGTCATGACGCCAGCTCGTGCTCACCGGACGCGGATGACTCCGGCTCGGCCTCTGTCGCCTTCTCGGCTCGCGCCGACGGCGGAGGCCCGGGAAGGATCCGGTGCGCGGGTCGATCCGGGGAGGTCATGCACGCCGACAGCGGACCTCCAGGCGAGCGGATCGCTGCGATGGTGTGGGTCAGGAAGTCCCGGTGCCACACGAGCATCCCGGACGGGCCGGCTTCGGGATCTTTGTGCTGCTGGTAGGCAAGCCACAGCGCATGAAGCCAAGCGACGACATCAGCGTGCTCCTGCCACTGCAGGCACCAGGGGGTCGCCGTGGTGACCTCCGTCCCGTAGGCGGGTAGAAGGAAGTCATCCACCCAGTCGCTCAGCGCGTCGAGTTCGTCCTCGTACGCCTCGCCCACCAGCTCCAGGATGGGACGTGGCTCCGGCGGCGCTGCCGGGGCCGGTCCGCCGAGCGCCGGCAGGCCGAACGCCGCGAACGGAGAGCCACCCCCGGCGGCCGGGGTGGAGGAAAGGTGGTCGAGCTGTTGGGCCTGCTGGGCCGACTGCTCCATCAGCCGCCGGACGCTGGCCTCTATCCCCTCCAACTGGGCATCTGGAATGCGGACCGGTTCCAACTCCCCGTCGACAGGGGGTTCTACGGATTCAGGCATGAAAGGAAGGGCCTCCTACGAGCCGTGGAAATGGGGAAGCGCGAAACACTGGTGAGCAATTCCGCCCTCGGGTTGTCAGCAGGGCACGGGGTGTCGCCGGGTCAGCGAAGGGAGTAAAACTGCTCCGCAGGTCGCGCTGTTGCGGCCTCAGGCAGTGAGCTTCATGTCGTCCTGGGTGAGGGTTTCGCGGATTGTCTCCGTCAAACGGTCGGCCGCGATCGAGGCGTAGTGCTTCGTCTTCTCTACGCCGATGAAATCGCGACCCTCCAGCAGGGCCGCAACCCCCGTCGAGCCGGAGCCGGCGCAGAAGTCGAGCACCGTGCCGCCCTCGGGGCTGATCTTGACCAGCTCACGCATCACCTCGACGGGCTTCTGCGTGATGTGCTGCCGCTGCTTGCCCGACGGCTGCGAGGCTGAGTACAGACCCGGCAGGTAGACGGGGTTACGGGAGGCATCGATCGGGCCGTTGCTCGCCCAGACGATGAACTCGCAGTTCTGGGTGAAGCGCCCCTTCTGCGGCCTGGCCTGCGGCTTGTGCCATGCCAGCACACCCCGCCACAGCCATCCGGCCGCCTGGATGGCATCGGTGGTGACGGGCAACTGGCGCCAGTCGGTGAACAGCAGGGCGGTGCCGCCTGTCTTGGTCAGCCGGTGCGCCTCGGTCATGATCTGCGTCAACCAGAATCCGTATGACCTCTGGTCCATGTTTTCGCCGGTGAAGTCGGCAAGGCCGTGGCCGGCGTCGGCGGAGGTGTACTTCTGCTTTGCGCTGCGGGAGGTACGTTCCTTCGCCGTGCGCCCGCCCGAGTTATACGGCGGGTCGGTAATGACGGAGTCGACGCAGTCGTCCGGAAGATCGGCGAGGACGCTGAGAGCGTCGCCCTGGTGAAGGGAAAAGGGCAAAGAGAACCCCGATTCGGGTGGGAGCTTGAGGTGGAATAACTCCCCCATCGCACGTCGAAGTCCTCGTGAGCCGAAATTGGACATGCAGAAGCCCAGAGCTACGAGCGGGGGGCGAGGGGAGTCCCAAAACTGTAGAGGCGAATGCGCCGACGACCAAAAAGTGCCGTACTGAGGTGTCGGATTCCGACCCCTCACGTCGACTTTTTGGTCAGCTGCCGATCTGGGCCTACTGTTTTTGAACTGCCCGGCGCACACCGCCGCTGGCTGATTCCCCACACTGCCTCACGGAGGTTCCCCCTGCCCCGGCGCCCCTAGCTCGCCTTCTGGCCGGCACGGCGAGCGGCAACTCGCCAAAGCCGACCAACACCTCGACCGCCCACCCCGGCCGCCGCACCCCCTCCACCACTCCAAGCGCACGCGGCACGCCGGAACTGCACCCGAAGGACACATTCATGACCTCTCGCTACCCACCCCTGCCCGAAAACGGTGATCTGCGAGCGGGCCGCACGGGTTGAAGGCGCTCGCCGCCAGTCTCGGCGTCGTCGTCCTCTCCCCCGTACTCCTCTTCGGCACGGCCACGATGATGGCCACTGCCAGCCAAGCCGCTCAGAACAGCGGCCAGTTCGGTGATTGCCTCCCCGCGGGTGACACCGGTGCGGTCACGAAGAAGATCACCAAGATCCTCGACGGCGCGGACAGCAAGCACGTCCACATCAAGGACCTCACACTTCCCGCGACGCAGATCCCCAACGCCCAGACCATCGTCACCACCGGCATCAGCCTCAACGTGCCGGCCCGCGGCCAGATCGTCGCCCTGGCCACCGCGATGCAGGAATCACGCCTGCGCAACCTGGACAGCGGCGACCGCGACTCAGTCGGGCTATTCCAGCAGCGGCCCAGCCAGGGCTGGGGCACCGCCCAGCAGCTCCACGACCCCGTCTACGCCACCACGAAGTTCTACAAGTCGCTGCTGAAGGTGCACGGCTGGCAGCAGCTGACCGTCGCCCAGGCCGCCCAAGCCGTCCAGAAGTCCGGCTTCCCCGACGCGTACGCCAAGTGGGAAAGCCTGGCCACCGCGCTGGACAAGGCCATCACCACGTCGCTCCCCCACTCCACCCAGGGCAAAGACGCCAAGGACGCGTCATCGGGCGCCGCCTCGGCGTGTGTCCCGGGCAAGGTCGGCTCCAGCTGGGGCCCCATCCCCGAAGGCAAGGTCCCGAAGGGCTACAAGATCCCCAAGGGCGCCGACCGCAGGGCTCGCAAGGCCATTGGATGGGCGATGCAGCAGCTCGGCACGCCGTATCAGTGGGGTGGCCACTGCACCAACCCCCGCGGCCCCGATCCGATGGGCCGCTGCGACTGCAGCTCGCTCATGGAGCAGGCGTACGCGCACGCCGGCGTCAAGCTCACCCGCACCACGTACACGCAGATTCACGAGGGCAAGGCCGTCTCCGCCCATCGCCTCCGCCCAGGCGACCTGGTCTTCAGCCGCGGCACCGCCGCACGGCCCGAGCACGTCGGCATGTTCATGGGCGACGGTCTCGTCATCGAGGCCCCCAGGACCACCAAGCCCGTCCGGATCACACCGATCACGGCCTGGACGATTCTCGCCGCCCGCCGCGTCCTCTGACGCCACCGCCCGGCTCGTTGTCACTCCCCCCGCCCCCGGAGCGCGGCGCCCCTCCCTCTTCTCTTATCCCGCCGGGCCGGGTTTCACCGGGCCTGCGCATGCAAGGAGCTTCGCCATCACCACGTCACTCGTAGACCGTGCCCTCTACCTTGCCTACAACCCCGGCATCACACCGCAGAGCGGTGGCCTGCCCGGCCTGGCCGTTCTGAAGTCCGTCGTCAACAGCATCAACCTGTTCGGCATCATCGCCGTTGTCGGCGCGCTCGCCGTCTCGCTCGGTGTGTGGGCCTGGGGCCACCACAGCGGCGGGCACCAGGCCGAAGCGAACGGCAAGAAAGGCACCACCATCTCGGCCTTCGCCGCCCTCGGCCTCGGGGCTGCGAACGGAATTGTGGCCTTCTTCAGCTCGCTGGGGACGCAGATCCACTGATGCCCAAGCCCCCCTCCCTCCGATCCGCGTACGGCTTCGGCTGGCCGGCTAACCGACGCATCGCGATCGTCGCCCTCGCCCTGACCGTACTGCTCGCCATCGCCGCTGGCGTCGCCTTCCTCACCGGCAGCGGCGAGCAGCACCAGGATCGCCCCACGCCGACGAGCAGTTCGTCTTCGCCGGCCGTGCCCGCGCCGGACCGGCCGGCCAAGACCGGGTCGGTGCCGAAGCCGCCGCGGACCGCTGAGCCGGTCGCCTACGCCAAGGCCGCCGCGGAGATGCTGTGGTCGTACGACACCCGGAATACCAGCCGTAGCCAGCAACTCGATGGCATGCAGGCGTGGATGACCGGCGAGGCGAAGTACGCCGACTGGGCCTCGGTCTCCGGCCAGGTCCCTGATCCGGTGCTGTGGTCGCGTATGGCCGATCAGAACCAGCACGCCACCGGCACGGCTGCCGAGGGCCACTTCCCGAGCACGTTCAAGCAAGCCCTGGCGAACGACCCGTCAGCGATCACCAAGGCGTACATCTTCGTCGTCACCGTCAACGGCAAGCAGAAGATCACCTGGAAGAAGCACGGCGGCGGTGCCGAGGAACGCGCCATCACGCTCGCCGTGCAGTGCCGGCCCCACCACGACTGCTCCCTGGCCGCCATCGCCCCCCGCGTCGCGCCCTGACCGCCTGATCCCGAAAGGAGGGACACGCTCCCATGGGCTTTTGTGACTTGCCCCTGGCAGACAAGGTCTGCTCGGCCACCGACGCGGCCGGCGGCGCGATCGACTTCGTCTCCAACCCCGGCAAGGCGATCGGCAACTGGATCGCCAAGAGCGCCGGCGAACTCGCCGCCGCGGCGGCCGACCTGGCCGCCAAAGCCGTCAACACCACCACCCACGTCGACCTGAGCGCCGGATGGTTCCGCGACAACTACCAGATGTTGCTGCCCATCGGACTGACCATCCTGGTCGCCACCTTCTGCGCGCAGCTCATCCGTGCCGCCGTCCGACGCGACGGACAAGCCCTCGCCCAGGCGTTCACCGGCACGATGAGCGGCGTCCTGTTCACCTTCGGCGCCGTCGCCGCCACCACCATCGCCATTGAAGTAGTCGACGCCCTGTCCGATGGGCTCTTCAAAGCCTCGCACCAGTCCATCGAGACGGCCGTTCGACGCACCGTGAAGGTCTCGGAGATCGGCGCGCTCTCCAGCTTGGGCTGGATGGTCGCCTCCGTGGCCGGCCTCGGAGTCGCTCTCGGCGCCGTCCTGTACTGGTGCGTGATGATGGTCCGCAAGGTCGGCATCCTCGTCATGGTCACCCTCGCCGTCTTCGCCGGCGCCGGTGGCGGCTGGGAAGCAGCCCGCCGCTGGCGTAAGGGCTGGATCGAAGCCACCGCCACCCTCGTGGTCTCCAAGCTGCTGATGACGATCATCTTCGTACTCGGCGTCGCCGCGATGGGCAACACCTCGCCCAAGGGTGGGCTCGGTGCGCTCGCCGACGTCATGTCCGGCATCGTGATCATGGTCTTGGTCCTGCTCTGCCCCTACGCGGTGTTCAAATTCGTGCACTGGGCGGCCGAGGGCACAGACGGGGAGTCGATCCACCGCGCCGGTGGCGCCGGTGCGCAAATGGCCCGGCAGCACGCCGAGCGTGCCGGACGCAAGGGTGCTTCCATGGCCGCCACTGCCGGAACCGGCGGAGCAGCCGCCGGGGCAGGCGCAGCTCCCCAAGGCCCCGACGCAGGCTCCGGAGAATTCCCCGGCGATATCGCCGCCACATCCTCCGGCGGAGGCTCGGGAATCTCGCCAGGCGGTAACGCCGCCAAGTCGGGTCTGGAGAAGGCCGTCCAGCCGCCGCCGACCAATGTCGCTGATGACACCGGCGGTCAGGCAGGGGGAAGTTCAACAGCAGGCGGCTCCGGACAAGGTGCCGCGGCTGGTCAGGCCGGCGGATGGCAGGCCACGCCGCCGGCCACGACCCCACCGCCGCAGGGGGCACCGCCGCCTTCCAACTCGCAGCAGCCCGTCAGCGCCTCCCCAGCGCCGCCGACCGGCCCCTAACCCTGCCCGCTCCCTGGGGGCGGGAGGCTCCCGGCTCCCGCCCCCAGGCCCGCGCCCCAGGACAGTTCCTTGTCTGATATCTCCATCGCCCCGGTCGCGGTGAAATTTCCTCACCGGTCTCGCCGTGGCCTCCTCCTCGGCCTCTCTCTTTCCCAACTCACCCTGTGTGCCTGTGCGTTGGCGCTGCTTTTGGTGACGGTCGTGACGACCGGGCTGCTCGGCGCCATCGCCCTCGCACCGCTGTGGGCGACCGTCGCCGCCCTGGTCATGATCCGCCGGCACGGCCGCTCATTGATCGACTGGGCCCCCATAGTGGCCCGCTACGCAAACCGCCGCCGCACCGGGCAGACCCTCTGGCTCGCCCGTCCCATCACCCGGCCCCGGCAAGACGGCGTCCTGCACCTGCCCGGCACCTCCGCCTCCCTCAAAGTTGTCACCCCCGGCGACTCCGCCACCGGCTCCGCCGCCATCCACGACCCGCACCAGCAGACCCTCACCGCCATCGCCCGCGTCAGCAGCCGCGCGTTCGCCCTGCTCGACCCCGCGACGCAGAACCACAACGTGGCCGGGTGGGGCCGAGCACTGGCAGGCATCGCCCGCACCGGACACGTCGCCACCGTGCAGGTACTGGAGCGCACCGTCCCCGACAGCGGCGACACCCTCGCCCGGCACTGGACCCAGCACGGCCAGCCCGAGACCCCGGTCGCCGGGAAGGTCTACTCCGAACTGGTCGCCGCCGCCGGACCCGCGGCAGCACCGCACGAGACGTACCTCGCGATCTCCCTCGACCTCAAGGCCGCCAAGCGCCTGATATCGCAGGCCGGCGGCGGGCTGCCCGGCGCCTTCACCGTGATGCAGCAGACCACAGCCAGCGTCGCCCAGGCCGCCCGGAACGCCGGACTGACGGTCACCGGCTGGCTCAGCGCACGGGAGATCGCAGCCGTCATCCGCACCGCCTACGACCCCAAAGCCCTGTCGGCCCTGCAGCAGTGGTCCGAGACCGGCCGCGCGGAAGCTGACCCCGCCGCCGCCGGACCCGTCGTCCAAGTCGAAGACTGGGACCGAATGGCCACCGATTCCGCCCGCCACGCCACCTACTGGGTGGAAAACTGGCCGCGCGTCCAAGTCGGCGCCGGATTCCTCCACGGCCTGATGTTCACCGCCGGGGTCCGCCGCAGCCTGTCCCTGGTGTATGTGCCCCAGGGAATCGAGTCGGCGCTGCGCGACGTCCAGCGCCGCAAATCGGCGATCATGGCCGACGCCAGCGAACGCGCCCGCCGCGGCCAGGTCGACAGCGAAGAGGACAGCGTCGAATACGCCGACGTCAAGCAGCGCGAGCGGCAGCTCATCGCCGGACACGCCGATGTCGCCCTGACCGGGCTGGTCACCGTCACCGCCGACACCGACGACCTCCTCGACGCCGCCTGCGCGCAGATCGAGACCGCCGCCGTGACCGCCGGTGTCGACCTGCGACGCCTCAACTACCAGCAGCCCGACGCCTTCGCCGTCACCGCACTGCCGCTGGCTCGCACCGCCCTCTGACTCCGCCGCCCTCTCCACCGATACGGCGGCAGCAAGGACCCCGCCCCTTTGAACTCGCCTACGCATACCGACGACGCGCACCCCTACCTCCGCGCCGCCACCTCCGGGATCCGCCACCACACGCGCAGCCTCGCCTCCCGAGCCCAGCACACCCCCTCGTCCGCGGACCGCGTGCACCTCGACGTGCTGCACGCCCACCTGACCGCGCTCCACCAGCTGCTCGACCAGCTCGCCGAATCCTCCCGACCGCCACATCCCGCCGCCGGCCGACACCTCGCCACCGCACACACACGGCTGTGGCAGGCCGCCGCCGCCGTGCACGACGCCTTCCACCTCCTGCCCGTGGCGGACGAACCCTCGGCAGACACCGAGTGCCACCCCGAGCGGCTGCCCAAGGGCCCCCACGTCCTCACCATCTGCCAGCGCCACCTCGCCGCAGGTCACGTCGTCCGCCGCAAAACCACTCCGAGCGACCTCAACACCCCGCTGCACGGCCACACCGCCCCCAGCAGCCAGTAACCCATCACCGAAAGGCACCAAATGCGCGCCCTTAAGCGTTCCACCTCCACCGCGGCCATCCTCGCCGCGCTCGCCGGCACCGCAGCCCTGGCCACCGCCGCACCGGCCTCCGCCGCCAGCTACCACTGCACCACGAGCAGCTACACCGTCGACGACCCGTCGTTCAACCCCGACTCCGACAACTGGGACTTCGACGTGAAGCTGTGCGCCAAGAGGAGCGGCGGCTATATCTACACCACGGCCAAGGTCAACTGGGACGGCCCCTACTCGGCCCCGAAGAACCGTTTCAACAAGGCACGCTTCCACCTGCAGACCAAGCGAAGCGCGAAGGGCACGGACCCGGTCGTGAAGTACGCCAACTACACCGGCCTGGAGCACGCGCTCGCACACAGCAGCAGCAACGGCAACGGCTCGTACGAAACCGGAACCCTCAAGCACAAGGCGGGCTCCAGCCGTTACCTCGCCGACGGCTACATCGAGCTGGACTGGGCGGGCGATGGCAAGGGCTACCGGAAGCCGCTAATTTTCCGCGCCTCCCCGCGCGTCTGACCCCGCACCGCGTCCAGACCGTCATCACGTGAAAGCCGCCCTGCCATAAGCCACCGCCCCGCGCGCCGTGCCCGCCGTGCCAGCGCCAGCCCCCTGTTCACCCCGCACGGCACGGACCGCGCCTCCCGGAAAACCGCCCGCCGACAGCTCGCCGAGGCAACCGCGAAGGCCCGCGTCGAAGAAGCCGCCTACGCCAGCGGCACCGGCGTGGAGGAGCAGGAGATGCCGGCACCCCTCTTCCCGCCCGCGGGGCGACCCGGCCCCGCGTCCTCCCGCAACAACAAGCTCAGGCTGCCCGCCCACCGCATGACCACTGCCACCGTCGCGGGAGCGTATCCGTTCCTCGCCGAGGGCGGGCTGGGGGCAGAGGGCATCTACATCGGGCGCGACGTCCACGCCGAAGGCAGTTTCGTGTTCGACCCGTTCGCGCTCTACGGCCGCGTGGAGGACTTCACCAATCCGAACATTTTGTTGGCCGGGGTGATCGGCCAGGGCAAGAGCGCGCTGGCCAAGAGCTTCGCCCTCCGGTCGGTCGCCTTCGGCTACCGGGTCTATGTCCCCTGCGATCCGAAGGGTGAGTGGACGCCGGTAGCGCAAGCGCTGGGCGGGACGTCCGTCGCACTCGGCCCCGGCCTGCCCGGCCGACTCAACCCCCTGGACGCCGCGCCCCGCCCGGAGAGCATCTCCGAGGCGGACTGGGTCGGCGAGATCCGCAAGAGGCGCCTCCTGCTGCTCGGCTCCCTGGCCAGGACCATCCTCGGCCGGGACCTGCTGCCCATGGAGCACACCGCCCTCGACGTTGCCCTCAACGGCGTGGTCACCCGCGCCCAAGCCGCCGACCGGGCCCCGCTTCTCGGCGACGTCGCCGCCGCCCTCAACGACACCACCCAGCTCGACGAAGCCGCCGGGATGATGTCCGGACGGCTCGGCGAGGCAGCATCCGACCTCGCCCACGCCATGCGGAGATTGGTCCACGGCGACCTGGCCGGCATGTTCGACGCACCCTCCACCGTGCAATTCGACCCCAGCACGCCGATGCTCACAATCGACCTGTCCCGGCTTGGCGGAGGCGGTGACGACACCGCCCTCGTGCTCGCCATGACCTGCGCCTCCGCCTGGATGGAGTCCGCCCTCACCGACCCGCGCGGCGGCCGACGGTGGATCGTCTACGACGAGGCATGGCGCCTGATGGGCCATGTCGGGCTGCTGCAACGTATGCAGGCCCAGTGGAAGCTCTCCCGCGGCCTCGGCATCGCGAACTTGATGGTGATCCACCGGCTCAGCGATCTGCTCACCGCAGGCGACGCCGGATCACAAGGCCGGGCGCTGGCCGAGGGCCTCCTCGCCGACTGCTCCACCCGCATCATCTACCGCCAGGAGACCGACCAGCTCCACGCCGCGGCCTCCCTGCTCGGCCTGACCTCCGTCGAGATGGAAGCCATCGCGCACCTCAACCGCGGCAGGGGCCTGTGGAAAGTCGCAGGCAGGAGCTTCATCGTGCAGCACCTCCTGCACAGCCACGAGCTGGCACTCTTCGACACCGACGCCCGCATGCATTGAAAAGCAAGAGGCTCATGAATCCCAATGTCCAGCGCGAACTGATACCTCGCGACGACACCCTCCGCCTTATCGCGGCGTTCAACGACATGAAGGTCAAACTCCTCGACGCCGCCGAGCAGTGGCAGCTGCTGGACGGCACCGGCCATGTGCCGGCCGCGCCGTCCTACGCCGAACTGATCCAGCACGCCGACGACGCGCAGTCCCTCGCCCACGACGTCGTCCAACTCACCGCCGAATTCGCCCAAACCGCCCACAGCACGAACCGAGACGGCAGTGCCGTACTCGCCCGCCTCTCGACGGCGGCCACCATGTCGTGCTTCGCCGCACCGTACTTCGCAGAGACTGCGGAGACCGCCCTCTCCCTGCGCCGAGCCTCGCGCCCGGCCGACAAGCAGCAGCTGGAAAACCGCATGGTCATCGACCATGCCACGGCGCGCGCCTATCTGCGGCGCACGTCGGAATCGCTGCGCGACGCGGCCAAGGAACTTGGCAACCATCTCGATATCCACCGCTTCTTCCCGACAGCTACCCAGCGGGAGATCCCAGCGCCTTCACTGCCCAAGCCGAGCGCACGACACCGCTGACCCGAACCGAAAACACTTCGGCCCCAAGGAGCCCATGCCCCACCACCGTGCAGACCTGTCCTCCTTCGCCGCCTCCCTCGCCGCCCGCCTGCCCGGCACGTGGACCAGTGAGTATCACCAGCACGCTGCCTACCGTGACCAGTTCCCCCTAGCGGAAGAGGTCTGGGACAACGGCCTCGTCAGCTGGGCGTTGTCCGAGTTCGTCCTCCGCCACCACGCGCTGCTCAACGGCCCTGCCGGACAGCAGCTCTGCGTTATCGACCGGCCCCTGCACCGCCACCAGTTCCTCGTCGCACCCCTTCGCGATGGGAACCTCAAGCCGCATCACTTCGACGGTGCGTTCGAGCCCAACGGCATCAAGGTCGGCGGCGACCCGCTGCGTGCCGCCGCCGCGGTCACCCGGCGTCTCCTGCCCCACTACAGGTGCGCCCTGATCGACGTACGCCGCAACGCCCGGGAACAGCCTGAGCCGCCACTGCTTCACACCCCGCCCGATACCGACCAGGTCGTCACTCTCGTCTGGTACGAGGACGGAGTGCTGGGCACCCCTTATGCCAGCGTGCCCGAGGAGGCACGGATGCACCTGTACGCGCACGGCTTCCAGTACCACCCGCACCGAGCCGCTTTCCTCCTGCCCGCCGCGTACGGAGTGGCGGGTCGTGCACTTCGTATTCAGGCGGTAACCCACCAGCTCGCGACGCAGGGCATCGGCGTGAATCTCCGCCACGCGACACCGGCCACCAACCAGCACCCACCCGCGCCGCCGACGACGGCTCCCGCCACCGCGTTGGGCAAGCCCCGAACCACTGCACGCCGCTGACCCCTTCCGCCCCTCACCGGAGACCGACCTGCCCACACCCCGCATCACGATCGTCATCGCGACCCGCCTGCACGACGACCGTCTCGACTACCTGACCGCCATGCACACCAGCCTCACCCGGCAGACCGTGCCGTGGGAAGCGGTGATCGCTATCGACGGCGCCGACCCCGCCCGCCTGCCGGCGCCGCTCGTGACCGACCCCCGTATCCGCACTCTCGCCCTCCCCCGGGCCGTCGGCGCCGCCTGCGCCCGCAACCTCGCCCTCACCCAGGTCCGCACGCCTTATGTGAACTGGGCAGATGATGACGACGAGTTCACCGACGACGCCATGGCGACGCGGCTCAACACTCTCGAATCAACCGGAGTGGGCTGGTGCGCAGGATGGAGCGAGGACCGGCACCCCGACGGCTCGACCACCCTGTGGCGCTGTCCCACGCCGCCCGGCCTGCACCAGGCCGGTGATGTGTGGACGTACTGGAAGCGCCCATCGGACACCATTCCAATCGGCCCCACCACGATCCTGGCTCGCACCGACCTGGTGCGGGCGGCGCCGATGGGCGGCCTCGTCCAGGGCGAGGACTACATGGCCCTAGGCGTGACCAACCTCGCCCCCGGGATCCTGCTGCCCGTCCCGGTCTACCGCTACCGCAAGCACCCGGGCCAGATGACTAAGCAGACCACGTACGACCAGCTGGAATCCGCGTCCCGCGAGCACGCCTGGAACTACGGCCGCAGCCTGCGCGCCGCCTTCCGGTCTGGGGAGGCTCTAGGTGCCGCAGTTCCGCGAGCATTCCCGCGTGATCATGAGCATCGTTCGAGCATTTCCGCGTGACCATGAGCAGTGGTTACGTTCAGTAGTTGTCTGGTGCCAGTTTTTGGCGATCTTCCCGTCTGCTCAGTGCGAGTCCTTCGCACCGTTCCAGTACGGCGACCGAGTGGCCCTAATAAGCTCAGGACTCCCGCGGCATCGATCCGGTGCGTGGACGGGGCGACTCGTGATGTCCCTTTCGCTCAGCTTCGGCTGAGGGATTTCGCCGAGTCGGAGCCGTGGCGCCGGGTCCGCTCGGCGCATGGCATGAAGCACTACCCGGGCGACTACACCTCCGCCACGACGGGTGGCTACGTCGCCCACAAGAGCCGCTTGGAACTGGCCCGCCCGCCGCTTGCCGACTTCGATCGGTCAGTGTGCGGCATCTTCGCCCAGCCCTGCCACATGGTGGCGCACATCAACGGCAAAGTACGCAGCCACGTACCCGACTTCCTCCTGGCGCTGCGCTCGACGATGGTGCACGTCGTCAACGTGAAGCCACCGCGCTGGTGGATGCCCACCCCGGGGATCGGCAACAGCACGGCGGTGCTCGCGTACGGCTGCCGCGACCTGTTCAGACGGCAGGTCACCTTGCGTGGGGAGACCACACCGGCCGGCGCCTGTCGGGTGCTGACCGTCTTTATCGCGCTGAGCGGCAACACGCAGATCCGCAGCTTGAACGCGGCGATCTGCCGGTTCTACGGGCTGCCGGTCAAAGGGGGACGCCGACACTCTTGGCAAGGAGCCACAGACCGCCGACCATTGCGGTGCGCTTGGGGGGCAGGATGCGGGACAGCAACTTGGCTTCAAAATCGGCGACGTAGTCGAGGACGTGGCAGACGCACAACAGCCTGTAGCTCGTCATCTGCGTGCTCCCGTCGCCCACGGCCCGGCAGTATCCGTCGGGTTGAGGCTCCCCGGCCAGCGGCACTTAAACGAACATGTTGCCGACCCTCCACAGACAGGCGACCTGGCGCCCCCCATAGAAACCCGAGATAAAAAGAGCAGATCTCACGACATCACGAACTTCCAGAGCGCTCTAAAATTCTCCCCGGACTTTACGAATCCGTAGAGAAATGCACCACTACAGCCATCCACGTATATGTCTAGACTTTCACTGAACCACGTGTCCAGCTTACCTTTACAGTAGATCACGGAGATGACTGCATACAACGGAAAGAGCGCCAGAAGGAACAATCCAAGTACCGCTCCTAGCGTGATCAAGAGTAAGCCAAAAGCGACGAACAATGGCACCAGCATGAGCACAATCAGGCATTTGACAACGAATCTCACGGAACGAGCTCACCTCCTCTGGTCCGGATTCCTCCAATATTCGCCAGCTTGGAGCTCAAGGTGATTCGTCACTCCTCATGCGTCAATCCCCGGGAAATCAAAGTCGCGGCCACGATCGGGAGTTCATGGAGGTCTTCCCCTGAAAACCCGTACGTTTTACTGGCGGTCCGGATGCAGTGGACGAGGGTGTAAAACGCCAGTGCTGTGGCCTCATCATGCGTGGTGCGGATCGTGGCGTCAGGTACTTTCCAGGCCCGCATCGCCCGGCGCGTGTCCCCGGCCAGCGCGTACAGGGCACCGTCGTGCAGTGGGCTGTGAGCCAGGGCAGCGGCGAGCGACTCGTCGGGTTGGCACAGCAGCCCGTCGAGCCGTGCCACCTCCCGCAAGTGGCGTTCGGTCGGCGCGACGACCTGCGCCGTGGGCAGGACCGTCCAGTCGAACCCAGGACTTGCGCTGAAGTCTGCTGCCTTGTCCGTTGCCTCTGCCAAACTGCGTGTCAGAAGTTCCAGGCCGTAGCGTTCCGAATCAATCCGCTTGCGGAAACTCGCATCCCGGTGACCCAGGATGCGTTCGCGCTCGTGGATCCGGGCGTCGCCCAGGGACAGCTCGATAAGACGGGCGGCTCGCTCACGCGCGGGGCGGTGTGTTCTGCCCCGCCTGACCAGTAAAGCTTCTTCCAGTGACTGCACTGCCAGCATCCCGATGACGGCACTCACCAGACCGTAGAACTCGCCCGCGTCTTCCAGCCATTGTTTGCGCACGAACCCGATATCGGACGCATTCTTCTTCATGACGTCTGCGTTCACGAGGTTTCCGGCCTGGAGGGCCAGGAAGTCGGCTTGGGACTCCTGTTCCGGTGACTGGGAACATTCGGTGTGGTGGGCGAGAGCGTGGTGTGCCATTTCGTGGCCGAGGAGAAACCTGATCGTCATCAGCAGAAACAGGTCGGCTGTGTCGTGATGCGAGAAGCCATCCTCATCGCGTCGGTCCTGCTGGGTGATCAAGGCGGTGGCGACACCGTGGGCCCGGCGGTTTACATGGTGGTAGCGCAGAACCGAGGCCAGACGTGCCGGATCGCCGACGAGTGTGCCCTTGAAGTGAGCAACAGCGAAACGGAGGAAAGACTTCAGTATCGATGTCGTATCGGCGATTGGCGACAGTTCCCGGCTGACGTGCTGGCAGTAGGAGGTGCACAGGGCGACCAGCGAGTCCGAGACCACGACCAGGCCGGATTCATCCTCTTGCGGGGCATAGTGAGCCGAGACTGACTGGCTCTTGGTGGCGATCACCACGAGCTGGGAGAGCCGGTCTCCCTGCCCGAGCATGGTGAGGGCAGAGGCGAGATCAGCAGCCGCGGCATCGAGCACCTGAGACAGGGACTCGCCGAAGAGCTCGGGGAACGGCAGCCGCCACTTCTGGTCGTCGCTCAGTGCGCCGATGTCGGCCATGTTCTTGCGCAGGTAGGAGGAGTAACTCTCCTTGCCTACCGGGAGGAGGCTCCGTCCGGCGTCCTCGGCCATCGACTCGCCGGTCATGGCAGCGGCCTGTGGCCAGAGCACAAGGCGCCGACCCCGATCCGGGCCACCAAAACGGCCACCAACGCAGCCTTCGTCGGGTCCCCGCCGAAGTTACCGAGGATGTCGCTCAGCGCATAGGCATCGATCACCCGCTCCGAGGGACTGGTGCCTGCCACCGCCTTGAGCCGCTCATGCCCACAGATCCTGCTGCGCAGGGCATCCAGCTGCCCGTTGAACCATTCCTGGCCGAATCGGCGCGGGAAGTCAGGATCACTCGGGGCGGCTCCAAGGGTATCGCCGAGCAGTGATGCGCCGAGCAGCGCGTGCAGTTCGTCCTCAGTCTTGTTCAGGTACTCGCCGACGGACATGGCCCCTCCCCCGTCACGACGAACCCAGTCACCCGAGCGGCGCCATTCTCCACTGCCCGGCCGTGAGCCCTGTCAGATCACCTTCACGGCTCCGTCTCGACGTTGCCGCAGCTCACTACTCCCCCAGTGCATACGGCGGTGCGCCGTCCCTCCGAGCCGCAGGCTCTACCAATTCCGCGTCGTAGGGGGGGGCGGAACTCCAGACGACGGCACACCAGGACGGTACTGGTGAGAAAGGGAATTGTCAGTGGCGCACTCGGGCGAGACGCGCTACGGGCGTACGCCCCTGCGCGCATACCCAAGGCGAGTCCCCCGTCCGCGCAGACCACCTGGACGGCTACCTGTTCATCGACGACGAAGCCCTGTGTGGCATCAACCTGGGTCTTCGACGGCCGCGGCTACCTCAATACCGAGGGCTGGCGCGAGGTCGGGTGGATGGTCCGATCGCTGGGCCGTCCCTGGCGGGCGCGTTTCCTTTATGGCTGCGGATCCCCGGTTAGCGAAACCGGGGATCCAACGTGACCATCGGTGTACCAACCACCCCAACGACATCGGAGAACTCTTGTACAACGCGCCACCCACGGCATCCCGTTGACCGACCATCCGCCGTTGAAGACGACCGGCGTTACTACGAGCGACTGTCGACGAGGACCCACTGGGACATTCTGCGCATGATCCGCACCCACGTGCATTGCTCATCGCGTGTGGAAGTCGCCATCCCTGCTGAAGCCCGTGCTCACGAAACTGCGGTCCCTAGAGAGGCACTCGCCCATGGCTGACGCTGAGATCATCCTCACCGACAGTCGGCACAACGGCATCGTCGCCTTCGCCTCCGGCGAGAAGTACCCCTGGGCGCACACCGCTCTGCGAGAGAGCGGATTCCAGCGCGGCGAAGCCGGCATCCACTACCTGCCGGCCAACGAGCCAACCGCTTCCCGTACCACGGTGGCTGGTCTGATCCGGTGCGCCGAGCGGCACCACACCACCGTCAGTGTCATCAGCCGACAGTTCATCGGCGACATGGCTGACCATATCGCCCGCCTGCTGCCCGGCCAGTGGGAGGCACAGGTCGAGATCTACTCCCATCCCCTGTGGCAGGAGGACCTCGTGCCGTGGCTGTGGGACAGCGGCGAGCTCGGCCGCGCCGTGCGCACCACCCGCCTCCCCTACGCGGCCACCCTCACCAACGCCACCACCGGCACCACCCTCCTACTTGCCGAGCGCCCCCGGGCACCAACGCGACTACTTGATTGGGGCCTTCGCGCCCATGCCCCTCGAAGAGGGCTTCGCTGACCCGCATGCGCCGCGCAGCGTCGTCCTGCCGCCCTCACCCGGTCTCGCGGCACGAGCGATCACCGACCGGTACCTTCCGGCCTACGACCGCGCCGTCCATGCCCGCAGCACTGACGCCGTCGCCGCGGTGCTCGCCCGCCTCCGCAGCGAACACAGCACCTGGACGGCCATGGTTGCCTCCGGCCAGTACAGCGACGCCACCCCGCTCGAGTTCGATGCCCTAGGAAGCTCGACCGAGGATCTCCTGGACAACGCCTGGCGCGACTTCCTCACCGTGCTCGACCACGCGCCCGCGCTGCTGGACCGTTGTCGGCCCGCCACCACCCCGTGGCCCGAGGACGGCACCGCCTTTGCACACCTGGCGGGCGCCCTGGCCGACGCCGAGGCCGTCCACGAAGAGCTGGCCGCCGGCGTCCCGCTCACCCGCGGCGAGCGCGCTACCCGAACCTGGACGCCCATCGAGACCTGGCTCAGCCACGGCGAGGCGTTCCTCCGCCAGGCGCACACCTTCACCCCACGTGTGCGAAACGGCCTCGCCGCCCCGGCTCCGCCTCGCGCCCTCCCGCCGGGCACCCCCGCACCACGCCGCTGAGCACCACGCCCAAGGAACTTCATGACACCCCCGACCACCCCATGGGCGACGGCTCTTTCCACAGCAGCCGGCGGTACCTGGCCACCAGCTGGCCGGCCCAACACCAGTCGCATCTCGTCAGCTTCGCCAGTACCCGGCAGTGGCCGTCCCGCATGAGCACAACCACGTTCACGGCCACGAGCCCCTGCGGGCGTATCCCCCTGCACCACGACCGCCGGGCCGAAAGCCGCGGGCCCCACCAGGTCATCACCGCACGCACCGCCGATGAGCCGGCGCCCAGCCCTCCACGCGGGCGCTGCCCCCCTCCCGCCCGCTGAGACAGCCGCCCGTCCGTCGGTGCCCGCGCCCAGACACAACAGAAAGCTCCGCACATTGGCCCCATCCACCCACTTCGCCTTCGGCACTCACCCCAACCACGGCTTTGTCGCCACCTTCTCCTCCTCCATGCCCGCGCACCTGGCCCATTGGTTCCTCGTCCGGGAACAGTTCGAGCCCGTCCCCGACCAACCGGGCCTCTTCCGACTTACCGAGCCCGAGCGCGACGGCCCGCGCCGCACCCGGCAGGCCGTCCATGACCTGCGCCGCCAGGGCTACGACGTGCAAACCGACGTCGCCCTCGATCCGGCTGCTTCGGCGAGTCCGCCTCGCCCCGTCCAGTCCAATGGCCTGTCGGAGCGGCGCAGCCGAATCGCACAGGCCGCCGCTGGCCAGTCACGGCAGTACGGCATGACGCCGACGGGCTCACTGCCGCCCGCGCGGTCGGTCCTGCCGGAGCCGGGCTACGCGCCCACCGCCCGTTTCCCCGACTCTGCCCCCGGCCGGTCGCGATGACGGCCCCGCGAGGGGCGCCCTGGCCCACCGGCGCAGACGAAGGACCGTCGCCGAGGGCGAGGAACTGATCGAACTCGCTCAGGCCATTCCCACTCGCCAGACCGCCGTTACACGGCCGGCCACTCCGACCGCCGTGCTCGTCACCGCCGCCGGCGGCGGTGACGAGCACGGCCCGGTCCCGCTGACACCGACCACCAGGAGCAACCGATCCCCATATCCCCCACGCCTTCGACGGCCGAACTTCGCGCCCGTGCCCGTGACTTCCGGCTGCGGATGGCCGTCATCGCCCGCGAGGTGGAGACCGTGCTCGACACCACCCGCGACCGCCACGGGCGGACCGTCCACCATCACACCGCCACGGCAGCCCGCGCACGCCGAAACCACGCAGCCATCGAGGCGTACGCCATGGATCTTGCCCCGCGCGCCGACGCACTGCTGACCGCCGCCCACGGCGCTCTCGACAAGCTGCCTCCCGCCCGGCACACCGCCGGGTGGCGAAGCGTCCTCGACAGCCTCGCCACGTCCCACGCCGAGATCGTCCGCGTCCTCGATAAGCCCGCCGCTCCTGGCTCGGACGCGGAGCGCGAGCAGCACGCAGGCGTGTGGCCGCATCTCGCCGCCTGGGCCGACCACGGCTCCATCGCCGCCGACCTCACCGACCAGCATCACCAGCCCGCACCCGAACTGGCTGACGAGGAACGGCAGATGTGGACCGAAAGGGCCCAGGCTGCACAGAGGCGTGGTGAGCTGGAGCTGATGGAGTCGTGGTACGCCGCTGACGGTCGACGGATCACGCTCGCCGATCTGGTCGAGGACGATACGTCCACCACGATTGCTCTGGCCGGCGACCCGGACGGGCCGGAGTTTCAGGTGATCGGGCACTACGACAACGAGTACGCAGCCGGGCAGGCGCTACCGCGCCCCGTTCCCCCTGGGGTGCTGCGACCGGACGTCTCGCGCTTCAACCGCCCAGAGACCGTGCCAGAGATGTCCTTGCAGGAACTGCGCCGGGATGTCCTCGAGGCCCGCACCGCAGCGGACGTCTCCGAAGCTCTGCTCACCACCACCCAGCGCGGCTACGACGCGGGCCCACTGATCCGTCTCCAGGAACTCCTGGATACCGCAGGCCAGTTCGCCTTCGCCCTGGAGAACGTGCAGGGCCGCCAGGTCGCTGCCCGGCTCGCCGCGCTCGGCCGACAGGTCGAATTCCTCACCCGCGAAGTCCACGAGGCAGCCGAAGACCTCGGCGCGACCATCGCCGTCCTGCCGCCTCACCGCACCCCCGCACCGCGGATCCGCCCGCGACCCGCCCTGGACACCACACCGCCCACATCGCCGCCGCGCACCACAGCAACCGCCCGCCACCGCTAGAGCACCGTTCCGCCCCGG
This sequence comes from Streptomyces sp. NPDC034111, assembly GCF_055575375.1. Taxonomy (NCBI): domain Bacteria; kingdom Bacillati; phylum Actinomycetota; class Actinomycetes; order Kitasatosporales; family Streptomycetaceae; genus Streptomyces; species Streptomyces sp. NPDC034111. Next base: position 289,060 of record NZ_JBVIST010000005.1, read on the forward strand.
TCGACGCACCGACGCGGACACGCCTGAGCAGGCACCCCAACTTCCCGTCATTTGCACGCCTTCAAGGAGATTCACCTATGGCTGTCCGTACGACCTGGAACGTCCAGCACACCTGTGGACACGATCTGCCACACGACCTGTCGAACCGTCCCGCCGACAAACGCGCCGGCTTCGCCCGCTGGCTCGCCGCGCGAGACTGCACGGACTGCTGGCAGGCTGGCCGCCACAGTGACAGCGCCGAAAGGGCACAGTGGCTTGCCGCCAAGCGGGCCGAAGAACAGCAGGCCGCGACGGAGTGGGCACAGCGGTTCGACATGCCGCCGCTTGAAGGCCCCGAGCGCGCCCTGGAATGGGGCGAGCGGTCCCGCCACCAGCTGATGACGGCCGCGCACACCGCCCTCGTCATCGAGGACACCTGGGACGAGGCGGACTGGGCTGAAGTGGAGGAGAAAGCACGAACGATCACGCAGGCCGGATGGTGGATCGACCAGAGGGACGCCGACGGCTCTGACCTGCTCGAACTCCTCGACGCAGCTGGCGAGTCGGAGCGCGGGACGGAGAACCCGTTCCGCTGACGGGGGGCAACATAGACGACGATCGCCGGTTAGCCAAACCGGCGATCCTCCGGACCATTGATCCTTCCGCCGCCACCCCTATCCGCGTGGAAGGACTCGTATGACATCGCCCTCGACTCCCCCGCCCACACCTGCGTTCGCGCCGACGCCTGACCCGCTCACGCCCGCCCGGGACATCACCCACGCCCACTTCGAGCCCGGAGACCAGGTCGTCATCCTCAAGGGCGTGGCCGGCGGGGAGCTGTGGGGAGATGCAGTGCACGTCGTCGCTCCCTCCTGGCACACGCCCACCGACGAGGACGGATGGCGGCTGCGCGACGCCACCGGAGGCGCGCAGACATACATCACAGGCCACCCCCGGTACCTGGTGCATCTCTCGCGTCGCTGCCCGGAGTGCCTGATCCACCTGCGCGCCATGGAAGACCACCTTCTGCCGAAGTACGCCGACCACGACGCGCTGATCGACTGCGGCTGGTACACCACCACCGCCCTTGGCCAGCTGGTCCACATCGCCGACGCCCGGAGCGGCCGGTGACCCTCCCCGTACGCCGCCCCGGCCGAGCCCACGCCCTCCTCGACACGGAAGCCCGAGCCACCTCTCATCCGGCCGACACCTCCTGGCCGGTCCGCCTGGCAAGGGATCTGCGCGAACTCGACGCCGACTGGCGCGAATCGGCTGAGGTATGCGCGAATGCCGCATGGGCGGCACGCTCCGCTGGGCACAGCATTCTTGGTCTGCTGAGCCCGGAGCAGGCCACCGCCGCCGGACCCGATCCGGTCACCAGCCGCACCTTGCGGCATCTGTACCTGAGCGCCCTTCGGTTCGATTTCCGCTGCCCCACCCTCCAAGCCGTCATCGAACAGCTCCCGAGCACCGCGCTCCGGTCACTGGATTGCTACAGCCACGCCCTGTACGCCTTCGCGCTGCTGGGCCAGTCCCGTCCCGAGGGCCTGGCATTGATGGACGAGGTACTCGCGGAGGCAGGGGAGCACACCAAGACGCTGCACGTTCTGCTTCACGGGCTGTGGCTGGGCCAAGACTTGGAGCAAGGCGCGGAACGGCTCCTGGCTCTCAGCTCCCGACCTGGCTTCGACACCGACAGAGACCCGATCCTGCTCTTCCGCGTTGCCGGCGCCCTGCGTCGGCTGGGCCGATACGACGAAGGGCTCGCTGCCATCGACCGGGCCCTGGACCTTCTCCCGCCGGGTGACATCACCGTGCACGCCGACCTGGTGCGCGAGCGCTCCCTGATCGCAGCCGCCCGCGACCTGCCCAGTCCCAAGGGAGGAACAGCAGCATGATCCCCCGCATCAACGAACGCACCCACACCCCACACGACCCGCTCAGCGAGGCGCTGGGATACGCGGTGCCCTTCGTGGGCGGACTGACCGAACATGCCGTCGTCGCCTACTGGCCGGGGCTGGACTCCTACATCCTGGACGACGAACAGGCCACGTGGACAGCCAAACAGTGGGCCGAACACCTCGAAGACCCACTCCTGGAGCATCCGTTCGCCGCCAGCCCCCAAGACGACCGGCGGGCAATCTTCCACCTCGATGCGCGACTCCACCCCGACGACCGGGAGCTGTCCCGTGCAGAGTGGGCGGAGGCCGCCCACCGTCTCGCCCGCGCCGCCGGCATCGAAACACCAGGGGACACGAACGACTGCCACTGGATCGCTGTCCAGGGCAAACACGGACGCCTGGACCTGATCGCCAACCTCATCCGCCTCGACGGCACTTGGCAGCGCCAGCCGGCCGACCTCCTACGACGGCTTTCCGACGAGGCCCGCGCCATCGAAGAGGACCTGCGCCTCACTCCCCCACGAACCGCCTCCCGACAGCGCGGCAGCAGCCAGGAAGCGCCGACCGCGTCAACGCAGTTCGCCAGGGTTCTCGCCCAGCTCGCCAACGAACAGGACGGCCCGCTGGTCGCTGTGCGCGGCCTCGTCGAGCACACCGCACACCGCTTCGCCGACCAGGCCGGTGCCGCCAGCGCCGACACTGCGCATCGCCTGGAGCTAATCGCCCACCGCCTCTACGGCATCCAGCAGGACCTCCAAGCCACCGCCACCCGCCTGAACGCCCCGCCCCAGCCGCGCACAGCCGTTCCGGCCCCGCCCACAGTCAAGGCAGTCACACGCCAACCACGTTAGGAGAAACGCTTCTTTGGCCCACGCCGACCGCTTCCTGAGTATCCGACGCGATCCGTACTCCGATGAAGTCCTCGCCCGCGGCGGCGACCCAGAGGCCCACAGCCTCCTCCAGCGCACCGGGTTCGTCCCCGTCGTACGAGCCCACGAGACATACCACCGCGTCCCCACCAACCTCGCGGAGCACGACGAGGCCCGCCTCGCCACCAAAGCGGTCGCCCGGCTTCGATCCACCAGCTACCACGTCGACTGCGACAAGGACTTCGACACCGACGACCGCCCGACGCACCACCTGCCGCTCGGGACTTCGGTCGCCCACATTGCCGAGTCCATCCGCGAAGCCACCACCACCGACGAGGTGGCCGACACACTCACCGAGCTGACCGCCCCCCACGACGGCGTCCTCGCCGCTCTCGACGACGTGCTCGTCGCCCTCGCCGAGTTCCACGAGGGCCTCGGCGACGCGGCCGACCCGCACATCGCCCGACGCCTGCGCTACCTCGCCGACGAGCGCCTGGGCGTCATCAGGAGCGACCTCTCCCACACGCGCAACGACCTCGCCGACCGCCACGTCCCGCATCCCGGCCGCAGCATCTGCGCCGAGCAGGTCCCCGCCAACGAGCGAGAGCGCTCCGCCGTGTGCGCCTGCCCGCCCCCGCCGCGCACGGTTCCGGCTCCGCCTCCCCCGCCCGTGGCCGCCGCGATGCGCCGCTGACCCACCCGCCCAAGGACACCATGCACGACCACGAAAACTCCGAGCGTCTCGCCTCGTACGCTGACGTCCTCGCCAGCGAACTCCCTGACAGCTGGACCAGCGCCTATCTCCCGCCCGAGCACAAGGACGACCTCGCCGAACTGGTCGACCGGATCTGGGACCTGGACCTCGTCGCCGAGGCCCTCGCCCATCACCCACTCCAGCAGGCAGCCGTCCTTGCCCGGTCGGACGGCGCCAGGCTCGCCGTCCTCCACCGCCACGACGAGCGCGACGGTTTCCTCATCGCCGCCGTCGCCCCCCGCGACCTGCCCGACGAGGCATACCGCGGTGTCAGCGAGCCGAACGGCATTGCCCTGACCGACGACCCCTTCCTGGGGGCCGAGCAGGTCGCCGGTGACCTGCTAGCCCGCTACGACATCGCGCTCACACAGGCCCGGCACAACGCTGCCCAAGGCGTGCAGCCGTCACAGGCGGACCGGGTCGTCCTGACCTGGCAGCCCGACGGCGGCCTCGCCGCCTCCCCCGTCGGTGAGCAGGCCGGCTCTGTCCTGACCGCCAACGGCTTCGTCCGTGACAGCGCGGGTGTGTACCGCCTCAACGGCGACGACACCACCACTCAGGCGCGCGCCGTGCGCCAGACCGGCCGACAGCTCGAAGCCCTCGGCATCGACACCGCCCTGCAGCACCCCTCGGGCCGGATCGCACCCGCCGCCACGCCCGCGGTGGCGGCGCCTGCCCCTGCTTCCCGCGCCTCGACGGCCAGGACCCGATGAGACCGAACGTGAACTGGAGAACCCATCATGGGCAATAGGGCCGACGAGTGCGGCACCGACGTCGAGATCTACTGCAAAGCCCTGACCAACACCATTCACGCCGACACCCCTACCGGCGCCCCCCAGCAGCTCCTCGACCTCCTCGATCAGCTGGGTCTGGAACGCCAGGAAGTCCGTACCGCCGGCCCCGTCTACATCTGGCACGAGGTCCCCGGGCACCTCGATGCCGACGAGCAAAAACGTCTGGCGAGCCGCGCGATCCCCGCACTTCTCATGGCCGGATACAAGGTCAACTGCACCCACGACGTCTTCGACGAGACTGCCTACCGGCGAGCCGTGCAGGAGATCCGCTCCCGTCGAGCCCGACCAGCTGCGACACGCCCGGCCCCGGCCGCCCCCTCCTCTCGCCCCGAGCCGTCCCGGCACACCGCGTAGTAGCGAACGGTGACCCCAGCACCGACTGGGGCCACCGGGGGCCTGCACCGCACAACCAACCGGAGAGTTCCGTAACACCCCGCACACCCCCACCGATCACCCACCACCTCAAGCCCAGACTCGCGACCGCACTGCTCCGTCGATATCTGCGCGCCTACGTCGTGCGGGACCGCAGCAGCCCGCTCGCCACTGGCCGGCCCGACGGCGCCCTGGGGGAATCCCGCCGCCTCGGACACCGCCCCTGACCCCCTTGCCCCTGCGCTCCGGGAGGACCATGCCCGACCCCACCCCCTACGCCGTCACCCTCGCCGAGGACATCGCACATGGACTCGACCAGCTGACCGAGCACCTCGCCCAGGCCCCGCCTCGCCAGGCCGCCAAGATCCTGGGAAAGGTCCTCGACGCTGACGAAGGCGTCCTGGGCCGGATGACCGGACTCATGGCTACCGGCTCCCAGATCGCCCAGCACCGCGCCCAGGCCGGCTCCCTCCCGCCCGAGGTCTTCCTCGCCCTGGGCCGGGCGGCCAACGCGCTCCACGACATCGCGCTCGACCTCGACGAGCACGCCGACGACATCCGCCGCCTCGCCAACCCGCCGACCGCCGCACACCCCGCAGTGTCCAAGCCGGTGGCCTCCGACATGGTCGTCAGGCGGCACCGGTGAAGAATCACAAGCAGCCAGCCGGCGGCCCGGGGGACCAGGCCCAGCAGCACTACCTGGTCGAACCGCGGTACCTGGCCGGCGGCGGCGACGTGCGCCATGTCAGCGAATTTCTGCGCGCCTCGGGCTGGAAGGACCGCTCCAAGAGCGGCGGTCCGCTGGCCTTCGACAGCCCTGACCGCACCATCCGCGTCGCGTACGACCCGTTCATCCAGCCCGGCGGGTGGATGATCCGCGCCGAAGCCACGCGGGGGCAACCGGCCTGGCACGTGACCCTGGGCCGACAGACCCCAGTGGAGATCGTCGCCGGATTCACCGACGCCCTCACCCAGCCCCGCTCCGCCCACGCCCCCAACCCCTGGGCCCCCCTGCACCAGCACAGCTGGAAAACCGAACAACGCCGACATCCCACGGCGACCAGCCCGGACGACAGCAGCTGGGTGCAGTTCCACCAGACCGCTCCCGGCAAGGCGTTCTGGTGGGCAGGGGCACGCACCGAGCACGGCAGAACGTGGGAAGCCCATCTCTCCCCCACCACCCCAATGCACCTCGTCCAGGCGCTCACCGCAGCCCTGGCCGACCCGCAGCCAGTGATGCGGCCCCGCGGAACCGTTCCGCCCTCCGCCCGCGTCCGCACCACCTCCGTCTCCGTCCTGCCCTCCCAGCTCAGCGCCTGGCAGCAGACCCGCATCACCGCCGCCCGCGCCGCCACCTGGGCCCGCAACTCCTGGGCCGCCGCCCAACCCCGCAACCGCAGCGCCCGACCCCACGCGACAGCCGGAAGCGCCCGCGCCACCCGCTGAACCGCCCCACATCAACGAGGAGACCCATGCCCGCACCTACTCCGGACGACGTCCGCTGCGCCACCGAAACCCTCACCCAGCTCACCGAGCACCTGCGCGAGAACCCCAACCTCGACGAGGCCATCGCCCTGATGGAACCCCTGCTCGACGAATACACGGGCCTGCCCGTTCAGCTCGGCGACACCCTGCGCGCCCTTGCCCGCGCCGTACTCGCTCACCCGGACATCCCGAACCGCACGGCCATGCACGCCCTGGTCGACGACCTGCGCACCGCGGCGTGGGAGCAGACCGACCAGCACACCCTCCACTACACCCTCGACGACCTGCGCACCCTTGTGCGGAGTGCGACTTCCACCGCGGCGAGGTCCTAGCGGTGTCGGTGAGCGAACGGCAACTCGAAGCGTTCGCCGCCACGCACGCCTGGCGAATCCCGTTCGACACCACTCCCCGCTACCTCGCCGGCCCCGGTGACGGCCGCCACGTCACCCACGGTCTCGCCGCGGCCGGATGGACCCGCACCTCGGACCCGCTCAGCCCCGAAATCGTCTGACAAGCCCAGACAGGCGGTACCACCTGCAGTTCGACCCGCAGTCCGCCACCTCCGCCTGGTGGCGGCTGCGGGCCGAGCCCCCCGACGCCAAGCCGTGGTACGCCGAATTCGGCGAACTCGTCCCCGCCGAGATCCTCACCGGCCTCACCGACGCGCTCACAGCCCCGCCGCCCTCCGAACAGCCCAATCTCTTCCGCACGTTGGGATGGGCAGGATGGGTGATCGACACACCGAACTCCGCCTTCTCACTCGACGGCATGTGCCACGTAGAACTGCGGACCGACCTCGGCGACGGCAGCATGCCGCACTGGCACATCGAGACGACAGAGCCGGCCCCCGGCATCCTGGGGGCCCGGATCTGGCACGCCTCGTTCGACGAGCACTCACCCGCCCACCTCGTGGAAGCCTTCGTCAGCGCGCTCGCCGACCCCGCCCCGCTCCAGCGCGGCATGTACGAACGCACCGCGCACCACAGCGCCGTGCAGAAGCCGAGCCGCCCGCCCACCCGGCGGCAGGTCCTCGACGCGCACACCACCCGCCTCGAGGCCCTCCGCGCGCAGGCACGCGCCGCCCGCCGCCGGCAACAACCGGCCACCACCACGGCTCCAGCCCCGGCCACGAGCACAACCGCACCTCTGCGGCGCTGACCAACCGACCACCACCGGCCCGCAGCCCCACCGCTGCGGGCCGGTGAACCGCACTCCGAAAGACCCCCGTGAAGACATCCCCCCACGAGAACCACAAGCAACGCCTGGAGCAGCTGGCCGTCTTCCTCCGCGAAAGCAACCAGATCCTGGCCGACTGGGACGCCTACTCCGAGCAGCACACCGACCTCGACGGCTGGCCCCACGACGAGGACGCCTACGGGCAGCGCGCCAGCCGCCGCGATGCCGACACCTGGCGCGCGTTCAACCGGATCTATCCCAGCGCCAGAGCACTTGTCGCCACCGCCGAGGCACAGCTGCAGCGCCTCCCTGCCCAAGCCGTTCAGTCACGGTGGGTCTGGCAGCTCGGCGTCCTCGACACCGCGCTCGACCGCCTCGCCGCCCTTCACGACGATTGGCTCGTCACCCGCGACAGCCTGCCCCCTTCTGCCCGGCCGGAAACCGAGGTCTACGACGACGCACGGGCCAGGCGCAACGCCGAAGCCTGGCACGAACTCGACGAGTGGACGTCGGCCGGCGAAGTCCTCCTCGAAATCCACCGTGCCGCGCTACAGGCTCCATCAGCACTCACCCCCACAGCTCCGGTGCGAGCCCCCGCACCACCGGCGCCAGCCAGCCACTCCACCGCGGTCCGCAGATCAGCGTGACCGAGAACGTCGATGTGGCGCTGGTCGCCCCGCGCTACCTGGCCGGCGGCGGTCCCACCTGGATCACCGCCGCGTTGCACCGAGCCTGCGACTGGAGTGCCCAATCCAACTGGCTGGTGCCGCGCGTGTTGCTCACCAGCCCCGACAGAAATGCTGCGTCGGGGCCCGGACCCCGACGGTCCGTGGTGGGTCCTCCAGCACGCACCCGAGGCGAGCAGCGGGCCTGGTCAGTGAGCTTCGGCGCCCGCACTCCCGTCGAGATCATCGCTGGACTCACCGACGCCCTCACCGACCCGGCCACCGCCCAGGCGTCCGCACCCCGACACCACCCCCTGGAAACACCCCTCTTGCCCACCCCCTCCTCCCCCTCACCGACCTCGAACGACGGCTACGACATAGCCTTCAGGGCCCTGCTCGGCGTACTCGCCGTCGCCGTCCCGTTGGCCAACCTCGCCTGGCTTGGCGGAAACGCCACCGCGTGGCTGACAGGCTCCGGCACCCCCGCTAGCTACCAGCCCTTCGGAGCGCTCCTCCATCCCGACCAGCTGTGGCCCGGCCTTGACCACACCGCGCTGCTGATCGGCACCCGCATCGCCCCCATCGCCGTCCTGCTCGCCCTCGCCGCCCTCGGCGCCCTGTGGTGGTCGCGGCACAAGAACACCTCGAGCGGGAAGAAGAAGCCCATCCGCGGGCTGGCGCGCAAGAGGGACATCGAGCCCCTTCTCGCCAAGGCGATGACGGCCAAGGCCCGGTCCCTGCGTCCGAGCCTGGCGGACGTCAAGCGCGTCGATCCCCGCGACACCGGAGTCCTCCTCGGTGATCTGCAGGGCACCCAGCATGAGGTGCGAATGGGCTGGGAGGACGTCGCCGTGGCGATCATGGCTCCCCGCTCTGGCAAGACCACGAGCCTGGCCATCCCCTCGATCCTCAGCGCCCCCGGCCCCGTTCTGCTGACCTCGAACAAGGCCGGCGGCGACGCCTACACCGCCACCATCACCGCGCGGGCGAAGGCCGGTCGCGTCTGGTCGATGGACCCCCAGCAGATCGCCCACGCCGAGCGCACCATGTGGTGGAACCCCTTGGCGGACGCCAAGACCCTCGACGGTGCCGGGCGACTCGCCGGTCACTTCCTCGCCGCAAGCGTGGACGCAAGCCAGCAGGGCGACTTCTGGTCCAAGGCCGGCTCCAACATCCTCTCGCAGTTGTTCCTTGCCGCCGCGCTCGACGAACGCCCGATCACGGACGTGATGGCCTGGCTGGCCTTCCCCGCCGACCGCACCCCGCTGGATATCCTGCGCGACCACGGCCACGCCGCGGTCGCCGCCCAGCTCAAGGGCACGGTGGAGGGCCCGCCGGAGACCCGCGACGGGATCTACGAGACCGCCCGCCAGTACGCCGCCGCCCTGCTGAACTCCGAGATCGCCGCGTGGGTCACCCCGCAGGACGGCATCCCTGAGTTCAAGCCGTCGGAGTTCGTGGACAGCACCGACACGCTCTACCTGCTCTCCAAGGACGGCGGCGGCGGCGCCAGCGCACTGATCGCGGCGTGCGCGGACTCGGTCATGCGAGCCGCGACCGCCCGAGCCGAACGAGCCGGCGGACGGCTCGACCCCCCGATGTTGGCGATCTTGGATGAGGCCGCCAACGTGTGCAAGATCAGCGACCTCCCGGACCTGTACTCCCACCTCGGTAGCCGCGGCATCATCCCGATCACCATCCTGCAGTCCTACCGGCAGGGCCAGAAGGTGTGGGGGGACGCGGGCATGGACGCGATGTGGTCGGCGTCCACCATCAAGGTCGTCGGCCCCGGCATCGACGACCCCGACTTCGCCGACAAGCTGTCCCGGATGATCGGCGACCACGACGTGGAGAGCACGTCCATCTCGCACTCCGAGTCCGGCAAGTCCACCAGCGTGTCCATGCGGCAAGAACGCATCCTGGCGGCCGACGCCATCCGTGCCCTGCCCAAGGGCAGCGCCCTGTGCTTCGCCACCGGAATGCGCGTCGCCGCACTCGACATGAAGCCCTGGTACCAGCAGCCCGAAGCGGACGAGATCTCCACCGCCTCAGAGCGTGCCTCGAAGGCCATCACCGAACGCGCCGTCGCCAAGACGACACCGAAGCAGAGCGACTTCACAACGGCCGCGTAAGCACTCCGCCCCGCCAACCAGCCGCTCCTCCCTCGCGCGCCACTGAACCGCCGCGGCCGGGACGACACACACCGTCCCGGCCGCGGACGGACCGCGGGACCCAGCAGATCGCCCGCACGCTCTGGCAAGCCCCCTGACAGGCCACCCTCATCGACACCTACGAATCCCACGAACTCGACGACATGACGCCAGCCGCAGCACTGGACGCCGTCATCGCCGACCTTCGCTCCCACCCCGTCGACGCCGGCCCCGGCGGCTTCTTCACCGCCCTGCGCCACATCGACCTGCTCAGCCATCTCGCCCTGCGCTTCGCCGGCGACGCCCACTACCACCTCGGCTCTGCCCACGAAACGGGCTCCGCCTGGCATCCAGTCGAAGCACTCACCAACGCGGCCGTCCCGCTCAGCAGAGCGCAGTACCACTACGCGCAGGCCATGGTTCCGCTCGCCACGTTCAGCAAACCGAACCCTGACACGTCCACGGCTACACGGCTGGACGGCATCGAGCATCACAGCGCGCTGCGCTCCCATCTCCACGCCGCCGCGCAGTCCCTCGACGAGGCCCGCACCACGCTGCGCACGCCCACCCCGGCACGGCTTCCGTCCCCCTCTGCCCCGCCCCCGGCGGCGACATCGGAACAGACCGCTTCGCGCCGGGCCCGCTGAGCAACCGCCAGCCCCTCCCCCCAACAAACCTCCCTGGACTGCCTTGTCTTTTCTCGACCTCCCCGATGTGTTCATCGGGTCCACCGATGACGGGCACACCTTCGTCGTCCTCAACCGCCGCATCCGCGACGCCGACCGGCTGCTGACCGATGCCGGATTCCTCGCTTGTGAACACCTCGGCCGCACCCTCTACCTGCTCCCACCGGGCACGGCCCAGGACGCCCACGAGCGCGCCGGGGTCGCGATGTACGGGCTCCTGGCCCACACCCACGACCTTGTCGACCTCTCCTGGACGACGCGCTGGAGCCCCGGTACTCCCGAAGCCGATCCCGACCTCCGCTTCCAGTTCACCGACGGCACCGTGACGGCGACAGCCGGGACCACCGCCGCCCGCTCACTCCTGGAGCAGTGCGGCTTCGCCCTCGCGGCGGACGGCCCCTCCTATCAGCCACCGCCCGGACTGGAGCAACGCGGCCTGCTCGGCGCCGTCACGGCCGCCGAAACGCACGCCTACACCCACGGCCTCACGGTCCGCGTCGGCCTCGGCATCCCCACACCGATGGACATCCCGGCCGCACCCCGCCCTGCATCACCTGTGGCCCCCAGCCCGCCGCCCGGTCCGGCGACGCGTCGTCGCCCGCGCTGATTCCCACACCCGCCGCCCTTCTCAAGGGCATGCCCCGGAGCCCCTGTTGCCCACCGCCGTCGATCTCCACGAGCAGATCAACCACCTGCTCCACCTCGCCCACGACTTCAAGGCCCTCCACGACCGGGTCCGCGACCTCGCTGTCGCACCAGGAACAGAAGCCCTTCGGCAGCTCACCCCCCTCGTGCTCAAGAGCCAGGAGCTGGTCGGGAAGGCGCTCCTGCCGCTGTCCGCCCTCGACGCAAGCCCGTACACAGCCGTCAGCGGCAGCCGGCAAGCACTCAACGCTCTCGGTGCCGTCGTCTCCGGTGCATCCCTGGCCAGCTCCGGCCTCGCGCACGCGCTGGCCGCCAACCCCCTGGACAGCACCGGTTTCGCCGGACCGCACCAGAACGAGGACAGCATCCGCAACGCCCGGCATGCCCGTGCCGTACCCGAGATGGTCGGCTACCTCGCCGACGCCGCCCACCAGCTCGACGTGTGCGAAACCGCCTGCCACTACCTGGTCACCGGCATCACCCGCGACCTCGAACGCGCCTCCAACAGCAGCCAACAGGCGCCGCGCAAGATCAGTCCCACCCAGTACGAAGCGCTGCGCGCGCTGGCGAAGGGCGGCGCCACGATGCAGACACGAGGCCGCGGCTCGACCATCGTCCTCACCCCCGACCACACCCTGATCACCATTGCCACGTTCCAGTCCCTGGACAAGCGCGGCCTGGTCCACCTCGACACCTCCGTACCGCTCTACCAAGGGCGGGGCATCACCGTGACTCCCGAGGGGCATCGCACGCTGGCCCAGCACCGGGCCCGCACCGGTGCCACCACGGTTCCAGCAGCCGCGCCAACAGCCACGGCGGTCACGGTGACGCGGGAGGTGCGCCGATGAGGCCGTACGCACATGACGACCGGGCCATGGTTTCGCCTCGGTACATGGCAGGCGCCGGCGACCGGATCGCCGACGTGATCGGCCCCCTCATCCACCTCTTCGGGTGGAAGCACGAGCGCGATGCCGTCACCGGGCACGTCGCAATCGACAGCCCCGACGCCAGCCTGTTCATCGACTTCGTCCCACTGCACCCGCTCGGTCGGTGGTTCACCGTGGCCCACCATGAGCCGTACTGGGAAGCGACGTTCAGCAGGCAGGCGCCCCTGGAGGCGGTCGCCGCCGTCACCCAGGCACTGCCCCAGCTGCTGGGCGATGCCCGTCACGCCGACCGCATCCCGATCACGGACATGCCGCTGGACCAGCTCGCCGAGCTGAACGGCTGGTCCGCCGAGGACAGCCTCCTCACCTCGCCCGACCTGTACTGCCGTCTAGAGCACACGCCCGGCGAGGAGATCGCCTGGCAGGTCGAGCACGTCTACTTCAAGGGGGCGCCGCTGGCCACCTTCACGCAAGACACCCCCGAGTGCCTCGTCCGCAACTTCTTCTCCGACCTGGCCACGCCCATGGCGGTGGAGCGGGTCTTCGCCGATGTCCCCCTCAGCACGCGGCATGGGCGCACCGCCTTGATCACGCCGGTCCGGGGGGCCGCAGTGAATCCACAGGTTCATCACGCGCTCTCGCAGCTCGACCGCCCCGGCCGCCGTCGCTGACTCCCAATCTCCCCGGAGCCATCCCTGACCGAGAAGACCGCCTACCTTGAGCCCGCTGAACAACTCCTAATGCTGGCAGCCGACTTCACTCGCTTCAACGACGCCCACAATCGATTCGCACTCAACGGCCCAACCCCCACCACCCTGCTGAACGCCCAGACGGAATCGGCACAACATCTGGCTCAATCTGCGCTCACCATCGTGCACACCCTCAACGCCCAGCCGATGTACCACAGCCCCGCGATCCACGCGGTGTATGCACGCGTGCGCCAACTCGCCCAACTGGCAACCGATGCAGCCGACCATCTCATCGATGCCGTCGACATCCTCGACAACACCCGCGCCGGGCTTCCCATTGAAATCGGCGACGACTTCCTGACGGTCCTGACCGAACAGCAGGCCCGCCAGGAGGCTAGCCGGCGCTTCACCCTCGTCGCGAGCCTCACGGCACTGGGCGCCTCAGACGCCCTGGCAACCTCTGAAATCTTCGTCGCCGAACGCCGCCACCGGGGCTTCGTACCCGAGTACCGGCCGCCCGTCCTGTCCCCCACCCAGGACTCCACGCTGCGCGCGGTGGCGCGCGGCGACGTGGCGATCACCAGCGGCAAGCCCTATCTACGCCGCGAGGACCTCCGCGTCAGCATCAGCACCATCCGCGCCTTGGAGAGCCGCGGCCTGGTGATGCGTGAAGACTGCCCGGACTGGTTCCGCGACGAGCGCGTCCATCTCACCGCAGCCGGGCGCCTCAGCCTCGCCGCCTCCTTCGCCCGGCCCCGCTCCGCCGCTCCCCCCGCGGCACGCCCACCAGTCCGCCCAGTTGCAACCGCCGCCCGCACCGCGGCCCGGTGACCGCTCCCCTGGAGTTGCGCACGCCTTCCGACACCCCGACGGCACACGACCTCGCCTGTGCCCTCGCCGACCAGATCCCCGGCGCCGCTCCCCGCGACGTGATCGTCAGCTTCAGCGTCCGCCGACAGGCGGCAGCCGACTTCGGCCACCGCTCCCGAGGCGGGCCCGTGACGGTGTTCGCCCAAGCTCTGCACGCCGACCTCTTCGGCCTCCCCACCGACGACGAGCCGCTGCCCACCGCCCTCGATGCGCTCTTGCAGGCCACGCACACCGCGACCGCGCCCGAGCAGCAGACCGCGATCCTGCGACAGGTCGCCGAGCAGCTGCGCAATGCCACCGAGATCATCCAGCGCTACCAGTACCGGGCCCAGTGGGACCGGCTGCCCGACGACGTAGCTGAACAGCTCCGAGACGCTCACGACCAGGCCCAGCAGGTCGCCCAGAACCTCGACCTCGTCGCACCCGCCTTCAGCAGACATCCCGCCGCGCCCGTGACGCCCGGCCGGCAACACATCGCCGGCCCGCCCGCGCTCCCGACTCCACCGGCTGGGCGCCGCCGCTGACCTCCGGCGACAGCCCCCGCCGGGAAAGGCCCCACCCTGACCACTGCCGATCCCCTCCACATCCTCCTCACCCAACCCCGTTGTTCGCTTGGCGTGTTCGTCCCGGCCGGCCTCCATCCGGTGACCGCCGAGCGCCGTCACCTCGACCAGCTCACGCAGGCAGGTGCCGACCTGTTCGAGGTCGGCCTGGCCACCGAGGACGCCTTCCTCGACGGACCCGTCATCCAGGCCGCCTACCAACGCGCCCTGCGAAGCGGAAACGTCGTCGATGCCGCCGTCCGCGCCGTCGAGCATGCCGCCGGCCTCCGGCAGACCGTCGTCATGACCTACTGGGAGCCCGTCCACCGCCACGGCCCCGAGCACCTGGCCCGCCTGTTCGCCGACGCAGGTGCCGCCGGCGTGATGGTCGTCGACCTGCCCGCCCACCAGGCGGCCCGCTGGCACGACACCGCGCGGGACGCGGGTCTTCGCACCCCACGCCTCATCCCGCGCACCACCCCCGACACCAGCCTCCCGGCCGCGGTCGCCGGCGCCTCCGGATGGCTCTACGCCCCCGCCAGCACAGCCCCGACCGGTTACCAAGGGCCGCTCCATCTCCCGGCGCTCGGGCACTTCACCCGGCGCCTGCGCAGCGTGAGCCCGCTGCCCGTGGTCTCGGGCGTGGGGATCTCGACGCCGGCCCTCGCCGCGCGCGTCGCCCCGGTGGTGGATGCCGTCGTCATCGGCACCCCCGTCGTACGCGCCCTGGCCACCGACCCTGAGCGAGCTGCCGAAGTGACTGCCGCGTTCGCCCAGGCCCTGCACACACCCACCTCCACGGAGACCCGTGCCTGATCGCTCCGCCCCGGCCCAGATCCTCGACCGGATCACCGCCGACGCCCTTGCCCTGCACCGGGCCCTGCGCACCAGCACCACCGACGACACACACGCGTTGGGCGCACGGATCACCGAGACCCAAGACCTCGCCGACACCGCCCTGCATCTGTTCCGCGTCCTCGCACAGCACACGCCGCACACCACGTCCGCGGACCTGCTGCTCCTCGAACGGGTCGCGCATATCGCCAAGGCCGCCCAGGACGCGGGCGCCGAACTCGCCGCCGCCCTTGCTCGCGCTGTGGAGAACCGGCGCCGCCGAGCCGACGCCGTGTCAGGACAGGTCGTCCTCATCGGCCCCTCACCGCAGCAGTTCATCGAGTCGGCCACCGACCTCCTCGACCGCATCCCCGCCCTCTACCACGCCATACACCGTGACCGGCTGGCCCCGCCCAGCCCACTGACGCACCAGCCGCATTGAGAGCGTGCCCCCCGTTTCCCCACCTCCAGGACAGACCATTTCAGATCAGCCCCGATTCCGCGCCCTTTCCCTCGGCGCCGGAGTTCAGTCCAGCACCCTCCTCGCCCTTTCAGCCGAGGGGATCCTCCCGAAGGTCGACTACGCGATTTTCGCCGACACCGGCTGGGAACCCGAAGCCGTCTACGCCCATCTAGACCGCCTGGAACGGGAGATAGCCAAACCCGCCGGAATACCCCTTCTACGTGTGTCGTCCGGGAACATTCGCAGCGACGCCCTGAACCCGGACCACCGATTCGCCTCCATGCCCCTCCACATCCTGAACAAGGACGGGCGTCCGGGAATGACCCGCAGGCAGTGCACCGGCGAATACAAAATAAAGCCGATCAAAAAGAAGGTCCGCGACCTACTCGGGCACCCCTACCCTTCGCGCATCCCCAAGGGGGTGTTCGTCGAGCAGTGGGTGGGGATCTCCACCGACGAGTTCCACCGGGCCAAGGACGCCGATGTGAAGTACATGCGCAACCGGCATCCACTTCTGGACCTTGACTGGAGCAGGGCGGACTGCGTCCGCTATCTCACCTCGCTCGGACTGGCCGAAACACCGAAATCCAGCTGCCTGGGATGCCCGTTCCACGGAAATGCGCAGTGGCGGCATATCAGGGACACATCCCCGTCCGAGTGGGCGGACGTCGTCGAATTCGACGCGGCCATCCGGCAGGGGAACGCCCGCGCCAACGCATCCGGTAGCCGGCTGCTCGGCGAGGCGTTCCTGCACCGCTCCCGCGTCCCGCTCAGCCAGGCGCCGATCGACCACGTCACCGCCGCCGAACGGGCAGCCCTGCGCCTCGGCGAGGGCGAGGGCGACGAGCTGGAGAACGGCGTCACGGACGGCTGCTCGCCCTGGTCCTGCCGCGGTGACGTCGACACCGCGGGGCAGGACGACTACGGGCTGGTCGCTTGATACTTGATCTCTTCGCGGGGCCGGGCGGCTGGAGCAGGGCACTGGGCACCCTCGGCGCGCAAGACATCGGCCTGGAATGGGACCCATGGGCCTGCAAAACTCGCACTGCCGCTGGGCAATTGACGATTCAGACCGATGTGGCGACGTATCCGACGTGGCCCTTCATCGGTCGGACCCACGGCCTGATCGCGTCCCCACCGTGCCAGGCATGGTCGATGGCCGGCAAACGCCTCGGGCTGATCGACCAGCCCCTGGTCCACCAAGCGGTCTCAGACCTCGCCGCTGGTCGCGACACCCGCGAAGCGCTCCTCAGCGCCTGCCAGGATGTGCGTTCCTTGTTGGCCGCCGAGCCCATGCGCTACCTCCACGACCTGAATTCGGTCGGAGAGCCGGAGTGGGTCGCCATGGAAGAAGTGCCAGACGTCCTCCCGCTGTGGAAGCAGTACGCGGTGATCCTGCGCCGCTGGGGGTTCTCCGTGTGGACCGGCATCCTCAACGCGGCCGACTACGGGGTGCCCCAGACAAGGAGGCGGGCGATCCTGCTCGCCTCCCGCGTCCGTACCGCCCAGCCGCCCCCGCCAACCCACGCCAAAATCGAAGAGCCCGAGGGGCTGTTCGGGCCTGGCCGCACCCGCTGGGTCAGCATGGCGCAGGCCCTGGGGTGGGGCGCCACCGACCGGCCCGTGCCCACCGTCTGCGCCGGCGGCGGGCCCGGCGGCGGCGCCGAGCCCTTCCCCTCCGGCTCGCGGAAGGCGTTGTCCACCGCCCGCGCCCGCGGCACCTGGACACCCCGCCCGGACGCCCCCCTCCAGCCCTCCGGCCGGGAAGGAACCAAGCCTGCCGACCGGCCCAGCTACCAGGACGAACAGGCAGCGGGCCGTCCCGTGCTGGAGCCTGCCTGGTCGTGGTCCTTGCGGAGCAACAACCAGGCCCACGCCACCGTCCGGCCCTTGTGCGAGCCCGCGGGAACGCTGTTCTTCGGGCATCGTTCGAACGAATGCACCTGGGTCGCCGAGCCCGCTGCCTCGCCTGCCGGGGACGCAGAATCGCCCGCCGTCCCGGCGCCCATCCGGATCACCGCCCAGGAAGCCGGAGTTCTGCAGACGTTCCCCGCCGACTACCCCTGGGCCGGCAACAAGGGCCAAGTCTTCAGCCAGATCGGCAACGCCGTACCGCCCCGCCTCGCCGCCCACCTCCTCGCCCCGCACCTCGGCAAGACCCTCACCCCCGACGACTTCACCCTGGCCGCCTAATGCCCCACCCCGCCGACCCGTACGAGGGCGACGACCTGGACGACCTGCCACCGCCACAACCCGTGCACTACGCCGAACAAGCCCTGCTCGGCGCCCTCCTAGTCGAACCACACCGGCTGAAGACCATCGGCCACCTGGAGCCACACCACTTCGGCAACCACGCCCACAGCACTCTGTTCCTCGCCATGCGCACCGTGCCGGCCCCCAGCCCGAAGCAGCACGCGAAGGACGTAGCCTGGCTCAACGCCGTACTGGCCAAGGCCCAGCCCGAGGCGCCGGGACTGACCGCCTCCTACCTGCACACCCTCATCCAGGTCTGCCCACGGCCCGAGCACGCCGCGGCGTACGCGGGCATGATCCGCGCCGATCACGCCCGCCGGATGCTTCGCGAGCACGCCGACCGCCTCTGCCAGATCGCCACCGACGCCACGCTGCCGGACCCGGCCGTGGCCGTCCTTGCGCAGGCCGATGCCCTGGGTCGCTACCTCGACGAACTCACACCCCAGTTCGCCCCGCATCCCGGCTCCCTACCCCGCACCCCTGCACCGCCGCCGCCCCCGCCCGAGGCCGGAGAAGAAGCCCTCGACGAGGAGCAACTGCTGCTCGCCACCGCCACGGCCCACCCCAACGAAGTGACGGCCATGCGGTGGCTGCAGCCCGACGACTTCACGCACCCTCTGCACGCCGGACTGTGGCAGTGCCTGGTCGCCCTGACGCGGAGCGATACCCCCGTCGACCCCGTGACGGTCCTGTGGGAGGCGCAGCACCGTGGCCTCCTCAGCGCCGGGGCCGAGCCGAGTGAGCTGCTCGACCTCCTCGCCGGACCGGTCGGCTCCCCGGAGTGCTGGGGCGAGCGGATCCTCCAGCGCTCCGTCCTCGGGGCCGCCCACCACACAGGCCGGCGTATCGAGGCGTTCTCCGACGACCCGGCCACCACGCCGTACCAGCTCGTCGTCGGCAGCCGCCGCGCGCTCGCCGACCTGACCGCCGTACGTACCCGGTGGCAGCACGCCACCTCGCCCGCGCCGGAGAGCAGGCCCGCGCCCACCAGAGGCACAGCGGCGCCCCGGACCAGTCCACCACGGACCACGGCTCCGCCCACGACACGCATCTCCCGCTGACCCAAGCCCGCCGCTGTCCTGCCCCCTTGGCCCGGACACCGGCAGAAAGAGCCTCCTTGGTGACACCCCCCTCCATCGACGCCCACGTCCGCCTCGACACCCACCCCACGCACCCCAGCGCTGTGATCGCCACCCTCACCGGCGCCCAAGCTCACATCTCCCACGTGGGCCTGGAGGCCGCCGACTGGCACGTCGTCGCCAAGAACACCCTGGTCCTGGCCCGCATCGACCACGAGGAGCCCTACTGGGCCGAGGATGCAGCCAAGCACCTGCGCGCCGAAGGCATCACCGTCGAGATCACCCCTCGGCTCCGGGAGGCCATGGACGAGGAATGGACCTGGGCGAACTATCCAATGCCGTGGTGCACCCGCAGCGAAATCCGCGAGGTCTCCAATCAGGCGCAGAAGATCCACGACGACATCCACCACGGCCAGCTCCTCATCCACGCCCACGCCCAAGACGGCCACACCACCGTCGCGGTCGGGACTTACCTCGGCCAAGGCGGCAAGTCCGTCTACCTGCACGGCGAGGACCACCTGCGCCAGGTCGCCGACACCTTCGACTCACCCGCGCAAGCCCTGCTCGCCTTCGAGAAGATCCACGCGGCCGAGATGCGCCCCGGCCCAGCACCCCTGACCGACACCGAACGCGCCGCCATCGAGGCCCGCTCCGTCTTCGACGTCACCGCGGCCAAGGCCGAACCCTCCCGCCCAGACCCGGATACAGTCCCCGTCTACCTGGCCGATGCCGGCGACCACGACGCTCTCCTCGACGCCTTCCTCGACGCGCACGGCGAGTTCGAGAAGTGGCGGACCTGGTCGGATGAGACAACCCACGCCATCCACGAGTCCCAGACCCTGCGCATCGAGCGCGTCCACGAAACGCCAGCTCACGAAATAGCGTGGACCGTGGCCGCCTACGAGACACCCGTCTCCGACCGCATGTGGGTCCTCACCGCGACCGGCGCCACCCCCGCCCCGGTGTTGGAGGAGCTGCTGAATCACCTCGCCGACGGCGACGGCTGGGACACAGTCATCGGCGCCCCGGTGGACGAGAAGATGGTCACCGCGGCCACGGAGCCCCTGTCCGAGGCCGGATGGAAGCACACCGTGGACGGTCGATGGATCCGCTGGACGTCCCCCGCCGGGGACGCGGGCATCCAGTTCGACGCCTTCACCGCCCAGCACCCGAGCCAGAACCTGGCCACCTGGACCGTATGGGCCGGTGCCGATCCTGAACGGCCCGCCTGGACCCTCACCGCGTCGCCGCACACCCCAAGTTCGCTGCTGGCCGACCTCTCCGAGAACCTCGTCCACAGAACCGCCACCCGCAGCCCTCAGACCGCGGGCCGCGAACCAACAAAGAAATTCGCCGTCACATCGCCGACTGCTCAGACGGTCACGAGCAGCCTTGCAGCCAGCCGTAGGCGCTGATCACGGGTACGCCGGAAGAGGCCACCGGACGACCAAATCTCGACAAAGGACGCCCATTGCCAGGGACGCCGTCGGCCGTCACTCCACCCCATAGCTCGCGGAACAGCTCGTGCGCCCAGTCCACGTGCCTCGGCTGCGGAACTCCACCCGTACGTCGTCCGTCCAGTAATGGCTGAACGCCTTCCTGCGAGTGATGCCCGAGGCAGGTTCCGGAGACCCGACAACGGCGAGAGGAGCTTGGCTGCCCTGCAGGCCCCTGGAGCTACCACGATGCTTGCGACCAAGTGCGGCGAGTAGAACTGAATGCAAGCAGCGTGACGAGGCCCGGCAACCGACACGGGTTGCCGGGCCTCATCGCATCGTCAGTCAACGAGGTAGTGGGCTTCGATGTAGGCGACGGTGGAGCCGTACGGTTCGCCCACCGGCTTCAACGCGTACCGGCGGAAGACCGCGGCGGTGGCGCGGCGGACACCTCGGTTGCGAGCCTCGGCGTTGTCCCATGACTGCGCGAGGGTGCGCTTGACCACCTGATCGATCTCCTCGGCCAGGTTCCGCTCTGTGACGGTGAGGCCGGACGGTGCGTGATCGTGAATGATTCGCGACAGGACACCCACGTGGTCGTCGTCCAGCACGACGGCTTCGTCGGGGTGCTTCTCGGCGTCCACGATGGCACGGGCGACGCGGAGCGCATCGGCCAGGAACTCCAGGGCGTCCTGCGCGTTCTGGATGATCCGGTCCCGCAGCTGCCTGATTCGCTCCGCGAGGGCGGTGTACTTCGCGGACCCTGGTTCGACGCCCTTATCGAGGGCGTCCTTGATGTGGTCCAGGATCTCCGCCGCAGACGGCGGCCTCTTGTCCTCGCCGTCGTCCTTGCCAGGCTTGGGGCGGACGAGGGCCAGCAACTCCTTGAGGATGGCGATGCCCTGGGCGTCCAGGACGAGGGCTTCCTCCTGGGAAGCGGCCACGGAGAAGGAATGGACGTGAGCATTGATGATCTCCAGGACCATTGGTCCCAGCTCGCCCAGCCGTTCCTTCCTCTCCTCGTCGGAGGACTTCTTGAACAGGGTCGTGTAAACGGAGCCGAACAGCCCGAATCCGTCCTGGTACTTGGCGACCCGCTTGTCGGTGTTGATGAGCGGGTACAGCCGGGCCAAGAGCCGGTAGTCCTTGGCGAACACCTCGGCTGCGTCCGGGTGGGTGTCCAAGAAGGCATTGATGGTTCGCACGGACTCGTAGCCGTGGACCGTGAGATCCAGCCCCTCCACGTCTGCGAGGAGGTCTTCGATGCGGGCGAAGGTGGTACGGAACTCGGCGACCAGCTCGGTCAGGTCGGTAACGAACCCGCCGCCCTTGCCGGCGGATCCCTCCGAGGTGGGGTCCACGACGGCCCGCTGGACCTCTTCGGCCAGGCTGATGTAGTCCACGACCACCCCGGTGGTCTTCACAAACCCGGTCGGGGATACCCAGGTGCGGTTCGGACGGGTGATCGTCTGGAACAGGTTGTGGGCCTTCAGCGGCTTGTCCAGGTAGAGGACGCCCTCGTTGGGGGCATCGAAACCGGTCATCAGCTTGGCTGTCACGACCAGGAAGCACAGCGGGTCGTCAGGAGAGAGGAATCGCCGCTTCTGGTCCTCCTCGTCGACCTCTGAGAGCCGGTACGGCCGCATGGCAGGGTCTTCGTCCTTAGCGTCCGAGACGTGGATATTCACCTCGGCGGTGATCCGCTCGCGCTTGCCGACCTCAGCGAGAACCCGGGACGCCTCGAAGCCGGCAAGCAGTTCGTTGATCTTGGCCGTGTATGCCACGGCCAACTCACGGTTGTAGGCGACGACCTGGGCCTTGAGCCCATTGCGGTAGGCGCTGGCCAGGTAGTGGTCCACGATGTCCTGGCAGACCGTGTGTATGCGGTGGGGGTTGGCGAACACCGAGGTGAGGCGCCCGAACTTGCGGGACAGAGTTTCACGGTCAGGGTCGTCGAGGTCGAATTCGTCGGCGAACTGGTCAAACTCTGCCTGCAGTGCCTGGTCGTTTATCTCGAAGGTGACCGGGTGTGGGTCCAGCATGACCGGGACGGTTGCCTCGTCCAGCAGAGACCGGGACACCGAATACCGGTGCAAAACCCTGTCCGGGTCGGTCTCCTCGCCAAAGAGGGCGAAGGTGTCGGTTGCGAGGTTCCTGACGGGGGTGCCGGTCATGCCGAAGAACTTCGCGTGCGGCAATGCTGCGCGCATCTGGCCGGCCAAGGACTGTGACTTATCGGACTGGGTGCGGTGGGCCTCGTCGACCAGCACGATGATGTTCCTGCGGGTCGACAGGTTCTTGCCGGCATCGGCGAACTTATGGACGGTGGTGGAGATGACGCCGCGCACGTCGTCGGCCAGCAGGGAACGCAACTCCGCGCTGGTGGCGGGCTGGTGGAAGTAGGCGTCCCCCATAGCGGAGGTGAATACCCCGGAGGTCTGCCGGACGAGATGCGTGCGGTCCGAGAGCAGGATGATCGTGGGCGAATCGGTGCGGGTGTCGGCCAACAGCAGGGAGGCGGCGAACACCATCAGCAGCGTCTTTCCAGACCCCTGGTGGTGCCAGATCAGGCCCTTCGCTCCGTCGGCCAGGACCCGCTTGTGGATCAGATGGGCGGCCTCCATCTGCGGGTAGCGGGGCAGATACTTCTTGTCCGCGCCGCCCCCGGAGGTATCGAAGAGGACGAAGTTGGCGAGCATGTCCAGGAGCGTGGCCGGGGCGAGTAGCAGCTCGACGGAGCGTTGCAAGTCGGCCTGCCCGGACAGGTTCTCGTCGTCCTCGGTGGAACGGAACGGCTGCCACAGGTTCAGGGGCGCGCCGGCTGCACCGAACCTCAGCTTCAGCCCGTCGGAGGCGACGGCGAAGACGTTCGGGGTGAAAAACCACGGATACTCAGTGGCGTACACGTCGTTGATCTCGCGGGCGGCGTCGGTCCACCCGGATTTCGCGGTCGGTGACTTCACCTCAACTACTACCAAAGGTAGGCCGTTGACCCAGTACACGAGGTCGAACCGGCGAGGGGTCTTGCCGGGGACGGCTATGGTCACCTCGTCCGACACGACCAGCGTGTTGGCGGCCGGGTGCTCGAAATCGATGACCTTCAAGGCGTGCCACACGCCGTCGGCGGCACGGAACTCCTTTTGTCCGCGCAGCAGTTTCAGCACGTGCTCGTTGGCGCGCACCAGGCCGCCTTCGACGGCATTGACCGTGGCGATGATCTCCTCGACCACAACGGCCACGTCAAACCCGTCGATTATCCCTGGGTTGAGCCGGACGATGGAGTCCCGCAGCTGGCTGGCGAGCACTGTCTGCGTCGTCTCGCGCGGCAGCGACCTGCCCGCCGTGAAGCCCCATCCCATCGGGAGAGACCACTGGATCATTAAGTTCTGAAACTCGCGCTCACGAATGCCCTTTGCCACGGCTCAGACCTCCAACTCGGCAGACTTGATATCGATCGTGCGGTCCAGTAGCCCCGCCGCAAGGCTTTCGCGGGTTGCTCGGAGACTGCTCGCCTGGCCTCGGAGGGAGTCCATCGTTTCTACGATGGCCCCGAGACGCCCCGCCCAGTCCTGCTGGTCGGACAACGGGATATCCGGGACGGGAAATCTGCTGAGGGTCGCGCGGTTGATGGAGGCGATCCCTGTCGTCTGGGTGCCGAAAGTCTCGAACCACTCCCGACCGAACGTATTACCCCAAGCAGACACGAAATATGGATCGAAGCGCCGGTCGGTGACCCGGACCCTGAAGACGTGGTTCTGGTGGATGCAGTCGGGAATCTGATCCTCCCAGACGTGCCCGCGACCAAGCTTGTCCTTGTCCCCGCCCTCGTTCATCAGAATGTCGCCCGCGCGCAGTCGAAGCTTATCGGCCTTGGCCTGGGTGGTCTGGATCGTCGCCACCTCAGACAGGTCCAGATGATGTCGATGGACATTCGCCACACGCAGGTACGGCACCGCCACAAGATCCGGCTGCTCAAGGTCCTTCTTGTTCTTCGTGAGCCCTCCCGAGATGTCGCAGAACGACGCCAACGGGACCGCCGCCTCGTCGGTTACCGCGGCCGCCATCTCTCGCCCCAGCGCCCACCAAAGATCATCAAGCACGTCCGCCTCGGCGTCGAGCGCGGTGATCTGGTCGTCAACTGCGTCGAGTACTTCGACGATCCGTGCCTGTACCCCGAGGGGAGGAATCGGGAGTTGGATCTGCAAGAGTTGCTCTGGGGTAAGACGCTTGCGCCGTTGAACTGTCCCACTCACCCGATTCTTCATCTCCGTCCACAGACGCGGTGAACGGCAGACGTGTCTCATCCAGTCGGGCATCAGTTCTGGGCCAAGCGTGAACGTCGGGAACTCGTTGCTGACGACGAATCCGTCGAACTCGGCTGGCACTACGGTGATCGGGCCTTCCCACGCGGTCAATTTGCGCATCACGACCTGGTCGACGCGCAGCACGTTCATTGCCGCGTACCCTGTGTCTCCGCCGTCGAATTCGCCTTTGGCGACAAGTCCCTGTCCTGCGTTCAGGACCCCGGCCAGACGATAGGTGATTGCTGGCTTCATCGGGGTGCGCTGGATATCGAGGCGCATCACCTCGCCGAGCGGTCGAAGCGAATAGCCGTCACCCATCGAAGCCCTTGATGCCTGCGGTGGAACGGCCACCCTGCGGCGCGCAGGAGCCTCCAGGTCACCGAGGCTGATCTGCTGCCAGTCACTCATCAAAGCCCTCGATCCCTGCGGCGGAGAGGACTGCAAGCATGCGCTGCTCGGCCTTTTGGCGTTCAGCCCGGGCGATGTTGTAGGCGTCGATGAGGGTGCCTAGGTCTTCGTGCTCGGCGGCAGCCTGCTTGATGTAGCGGCCGATGTTGAGGTCGTACCCGTTCGCGACGATCTCTGTAATGGGGACAAAACGCGCCGAGAGGCCGCCTTCTCCGTCACCGTCTCTGCCCGAGTGGAAGGCGGTCACGACGTCGGCGATGTCTGCGTCAGTGAGGACGTTGCGGTTCTTGGCTTTGGTGAAGCGTGTGGAGGCGTCGATGAACAGCACGCCGTCTTGCCGCATCGGGGGCTTGGTGCCTGGGCTACGGAATACGAGGATGCAGGTCGGAATCGATGTGTTGTAAAAGAGGTTCGCTGGAAGCCCGATCACGGCTTCGAGCAGGTCGCCGCCTAGGACGCGCTTGCGGATGGCTCCTTCCTGGCCGCCTCGGAAGAGGACGCCGTGCGGCAGGACGACGCCGGCGCGACCCTTCTTCGGATCCATGCTGGCGATCATGTGCTGCACGAATGCCCAGTCCGCCGACGACTGTGGGGCGACCCCTCCGATGGCGCGGGGGTCGTTGGTCCAGGGTTTCCACTTCAGGCTGTAGGGCGGATTGGCCACGATCACGTCGAATTGCTTGACGGATCCGTCCGGCTTCTTGAAGCGCGGATCCCTCAGGGTGTCGCCGACCTCGACCTTGAACTCGGTCAGGTTGTGCATAAAGAGGTTCATGCGGGCCACACCTGCGGTGTCCGTCACCGCCTCCTGCCCGTTCAGGCTGAGTGTGTACCCCCGCCCGCCGTGGGCCTTCAGGAGGCTCGCGGCGGCAATGAGCATGCCGCCCGACCCGCAAGTCGGGTCGTATACCGATTCGTGGTTCTTGGGAGCCAGTAGTTCGATGATCAGCTCGACGACCTCGCGCGGGGTGAAGAACTGGCCGGCGCGCGTGCCGGAACCGTCGGAGAAGCGCTTCAGCAGGTACTCGTACGCACCGCCGAGCACGTCGTGGGACATGTTGCCCTCGTGCATCTTGGGGGTGCGGTCCATCGCCCGCATGACCGACGCCAGCACCTCCCCCGGCAGCACCGCTTCGGAGGTCCAGGTCATGGAACCGAACAGACGGGAGAACTTGTCAGGGTTGGCCGACTCGATGGCCTGGAGGGAAGCGCGAACACGCTGGCCGAGGCCGTGCTGGGCGACGGTGGCGAGGATGGACGACCAAGAAGCGCGACGCTCCTGGACGGTGCCAGGGTGAATGAACGGAATCTCGAACGACTGATGGTCCCGGTACTCGATCTCCCGGGCTTCCTCGGCGGAGAGACCGTCCAGACCCTCGTACTGGGCCAGGAACTCCTGGTGGTTGTGCTCCCAGGTGTCCGACAGGTACTTCCAGAACATCAGCGGGAAGACGACCGAGGAGTACTGCGCTTCGGGCATCGCCACGCGCAGCTCGTCGGCGGCGTCCCACAACCGGTTCTCGATCTCCTGCTGGGTCACTGCCATCAGTCGGGGGTGTCCTTGCTCGTCAAAAGGTGGCGACCCGAAGGTCGTGGTGTTCCTATCAGTCAGCCCAGTACGGGGATGCCCGGCGCGCATCCACCGGACACGCCGCCGAGTGGACATGCGCGGGGCGTCGCATCCCTGTGCGGACGACCCGCCAACGATATCCCTCCCCAGGACCACGAAATACGGCAATCGCGCCCAGCGAGCGACGCTCCGAGGGACTGACGGAGACGGCGTCACAGCGACGCCGTGGGCCTGGCCGTCCGATGGCGCGGATCCGTCGGCGGCCGCCCCTTATGCGACGTCGGGCGCGCCCGCCCCTCGTGATCGACAGGTCACCTTCGATCGCCCGCCCGGCAGGTGCATGACTCGGCCCCGATGCGCTCCTGGAAGACGGCGCTATCTACGCCCTCACCAACGACGACTCGATCCCGGGACACGATCATGACGGTCTCTGGGCTTCAGGCAGGCCCACCGCACTCGCTTGAACTCACCTCCACGCTGACAGGCACCCGGCGCCGAGCAGTTGCCATGAAGTCTTCACTGAGGTTCCCTACGAGTATGCCGAGGCATCTGCTAGCCGTTGAGCACACCAAGATCAGGGCGCTGCGCGAGCAGGCTGGGCTCACTCCGCAGGAGCTTGCTGATCTTGTGGGGGTCACGTACCGCGTGGTCGTGTACTGGGAGGAGGGCAGGTATGTGCCCGAAGCCAGGAACGTGCGGCGGCTCGCCGATGCTCTGGGCTGCGCCACCGCCGACCTCACGGGTACGCCCAGCGGGTCCGAGACGCTGGTTGACCTCCGCTATGCCGCTGGTCTCACCGCAGAAGAGGTCGCCACCCGCCTTCGCGCGACTGCCGTCGGCCGTGATCTATTCGTGGACGCACACAAAGTCCGCAGCCTGGAGCGGGGCCGTCAGGTGTCCGGCTGGAACTGGAGGAAGCCGGGGCACACGGGTCGGCTCGTGCAGCAGCTGGCGACCGTGTACGAGGTGCCGGTCCGGATGGTGATGGACGCCTGGATGCGTACGCGGCCAGCTGATGAGCCCCCGCGTCTGCCCGAGCGGGAGCGGCTCGGTCCGCCGGCGTCAGCGGTCGAGGGCTGGGAGGCACTGAATGAACGGCAGCGGGTCTATCTGGGGGCAATCCTGCGCGATGACCAGATGACTGAAACGGAGATGTGGATGCGCCGGCAGAACCAGGTTAGGGTTCCGCCGGCCAAGCAGTGGCGGAAGTTGCCGTTCGCTCTCGACGCACCCAGCGAAGTAGTCGGCCACACGCGCCTTCAGCAGCGCCTGCGGAGCGCTGGCGTCCACGATCAAGGGGCCGGGGCCACCCTCCACTCGCTGGAGCGGCTGGGACTGATCAAAGTGACCAAGGACCGCGTAGAGGTTCCGGGGGTCGGCGAGGTGGACCGGACCCTCGTGGAGATTACGCGCCGCGGCCGTGCCTGCGCCCGCGCTGGGCTGGGAGAGCCCGCGGAGTCGGCGCCTCCCGCGCATCTGCTGTCTGAATGGCTGTGGGGCGTTCTGCTCCGTGTCGCCGCGGCTGGCCCGGAAGGTCTCCACGAGAGCGAGCTGTCGGGCAAGTCCCTGTTCTACTTGGCTGTCGGCTATCGGCCAAAGCGCCAGGCGCATCCCAGCAGAGGCTTCATCGAACTACGTCCCCGGATGGCACCGGGCGATACGCACGTCCTCGAGTACCGGTGGCACACCACCGCTCTCGGGCAGCAGCACATTGCCTCCTACCTGCACGTCTACACGGAGATGTACCCAGCTACGGCGTCTCCGCCGCAATGATCATTTAGGGCGGTCCGAGGCCGTTCCGGGGGCATTGTCAGACCCGTGGTCTACCGTCGTCTCCCGTGACGACCCATGTCGATGATGACGGCTTGACGTTCTCGCATTTCGAGGCGTTCCGCCTGATCAACTTCACCTTCATCAAAGCCTGTCAGACGATCACCGCACCGGACCTGACCCCGAGGAACCGGGCCGAAAAGCTGATGCGGTACCACGGGGACTTGCTCGCCGCGTACGGCCCCGGAGTGCCGCTGTCGTTCGGCGAGTTCCGCCGAAGGCTGCGCGGTCCCATCGACGGCCTGCTCCCGCCGTGGCTGGACCGGTCCGGCTTCGGCGATCTCGACTTTCCCGTTGTCGACGCCGAGGGCTGCGTCACCGGCAACGCCTTCGATCTGCAGTGGGAGACCTCCCAGCTGCACCGGATTTTGAAGCGGCTTCAGCGGATCGGCCGGATGCGGTTCACCGAGGAGCAGCTTCAGGACGAGATCGACCAGGATCAGATGTACGAGATCCTCAAGGGCCGCGGTGACGTCCAGTACGTCAAGGACCGCACCACGCTGGTGGAATGCCCGGCCGGCACTTCCGCAGAGCTGAACAAGCGTGGTTTGCCCCTCAACGCGATCGGCTTCTACGAGCCGATCCCTTACCACGCCGTCTACCGCACCTGGTGGTTCCCCTGCACGGTGTGCAAGTGGCCCATGAAGATCAGCAAGCGGATGAGTGCGGGCCGCGAGTACTACCGCGTCGCCTGCCTCTACAGCCGTCACGCCGATACCGGCGCCAGCTTCATGTTCCGCCCCACGTCCGGAGACGCGCCGCAGCTGCATCCGGACAGCCCCGACACCCCGGCTCCGCACGAGGCAGCGCTCGCGCTGGGCACCACCGGTGCCGTGCCGGAGGCGAAGCCGGTCGAGGGGCATCTGGCCCTCAAGCGCGGCGTGTGGCGCTACACCTGCGTGCCCGGCCTGCACGAGCTGCGTCTGCACACCGTTCTGCTGGAGCGGCTGGCCGCCGCACTGGCAGATGTGGACGAGGCCGTCAGGCTCTGGCCGATGAGCGACGCCTACGACCATCGCATCGAGGTCAAGGGCCCTGACGGGAGCACTCACGTCTTCACCGTGGATGTGAAGGACTACACCCACGGCCGTGTCCTGGCCGAGAGCCTGCACCGCAACGAGGGCGACAAGGGCGGCGCCGAATGGCTCGTCGTTCCCGACCACCGGGCCGACCAGATCCCCCTGCTGACCGTGACCTGCCGCAAGTACGGAATGAAGGCCGCGACCATGACCGACTTCGCCAAGATGGTCTGCCAGAGCGCCGGGGTGGTGTGGGCATGAGCCAGATGACTGTCAGGGACGCCTTCGTCCGCGCCGCGCTTGCCCTGGCCGCCCACTACTTCCCCCAGCAGGATGACGACGGCAAGCCGCTGGCCTCCTTCCGCCACGCGGCGTTCTTCGCCAGCTGCAAACCGCAGGCATGGGAGAAATGGAATGAGCTGGGCAGTGAGGAACGCTTGCTCGTGGCCGAGGTGATGAAGCTCAGCAACCCCGACCTCGCCGACGAGAAGCGGTTCGCCTCCGCCGCGCGGATCCTCCTGGGCGCCATGGACAGCGCCGACGAGGAGGACGAGGAGACCACCCTCCAGCTGTTCACCCTGGCCGGTGATCCTCTTACCGCCACCGCTGCCTACCCCCTCTTGGGAGGGGACTACCTCGGCTACGCCAAGAGCCTTCTCGCGCCCTTCCGGCGGCCGAGCAGCCGGCGCAAGCCCCACGAGTTCGCAGCGCCGGGCCAGACGTACGAGACGAGTGAACGCACCGAGGGCAACGAGATCGTCCACGGGCGCGTGACCATCCCCCGCTTTCCCGCTTTCACCCAGCCTCTCGGCCACGACACGCTTCCCGCCCTCACCACCCGGCCCAACGTCGGCACAGTCCCGGTTTACGTCCAAGATCTCAAGGACATCGCACAGCTCCTGGACACTCAGTACGAGAACACAGAGGCGGGCCCCTGGCTGTACAAGGTGCTGACGGGCCTGCTCGACCGGGTCAAGGCACGCGATACCGACACCGTCAACGTGCTGAACCTCCTGGCCGGCAGCACCCAGATCTTCCACGCGCCCACCGGAACCGGTAAGTCCGTGCTGGTCCGGCTCCTGGGCTCGTGGGCTGCGCTCAACGACTACCGCATCACCCTCCTCGTTCCCGACGTCAAGGCCACACTCGCTTCTGTCTGGGACATCAGCCGCGACCTCGAGATCCTGCACGAAGCGGGCAAGACCGAGCACCTGGCGACGTGCGCACCGCTGATGTCGCCGTCTTCACGGCACGAGCGGGCCCTCAAGCACGCGGCCCTCGTCAAGGAGGACCCTGACGCCCCCGGGGAATGGGGCAAGCGAGGCCGCCGTGACGTCGACCACCTCGCCTATGGATGCGCACAGCAGCACTGGCTCGACTCCGCCGGCGTCTACCGCCCCGGCAAGGAGAACTGCCTGAGCCTGCGCGGCGGCGGAGAGATGCTGGCCTGCCCCTGGATCCCGACCTGCGGCAAGTTCACCCCCGCCTACCAGGCCGCTGACGCCACGGTGATCGTCACCAACCACCACAACTTCATCCAGGGCACCATGCGGGTGGGCATCCAGATCGACGGCCGCCCGGTCCGGTCCGTCACCGTCCGCGAGTTCGTGCTCCGCGCCAGCGACTTCGTCATCATCGACGAGATCGACGCCTTCCAGGCCGTCGCCGTCGACCGGTGCGCCACCACGGTCGACTTGCACTCCCGGCGCCCGTGGACGGCAGAACCACAGGTCCTGGACACCGCGGCCAAGCACCTTCCTCTGCGCTTCGAGGACCAGCTCATCGAACCGGTCAGCCACGTCCGGCTCATGGCCGAGTCCCTGCTGACCGGCCTGTGCACCAAGGCATTCCGCCTCAACCATCACGACGACACCCGAGTCCCGCGGCTGCGGCACGAATACGACTACGAGGGCTGGCGCCTGCCACGCTCCAAGGACCGCGAGCTCATCAGCCTCCTGTTCCCCGAATACCAGGTCAGCGACGGCCAGCCGCTTCCCGCCGAGGCCATCCACCGGCTCAATGCCCTGGTACCGGCACCCGACCTCGGCAAAGACGACGAGATGGCTCCTGCACCCATGCTCTTGGATCCCGAGTGGGAACGAGTGAGCAGCGTCCTCGGGGCCGTCGTGTCGCCGCGCGGCATCAACCAGCGCGACGCGCTCAAACTCAGGCTCCACGAGGCCCTCGCCTCGATGATCAGCGACGGCCGCGCACGCAACCGGGCCATCGACCACCTCCTCATCCGCACGCTGATGAGCGAACTGGACGTGTCGCTCGCCGTTCTGCGCGACACCGCCCAGTCCCTGCGTCACTCCGGGCTGCTCACCGCCAACCGCATCATCGACTCGATGCGCTCCGGCGGCATCGCCGACGTACTTCCGCACGGAACAATCGGCAGGCCGATCAACGGCTACCGGGTCACCGGCATGAAGAACCCGGAGAAGGACGCCAAGCTCTCCACGCAGCAAATGGCCGGCGACCCGCACACCTACGTGTCGGAACTCGGCGGACTCGTCTCACTGATCACCGCCGGCGTGGAGCGGCCCATCTTCGGGCTCTCCGCCACGGCCTACTTCCCCCAGGCGGTCAAGGAGCACGTCCACGCCCCCGTGATGTGGTGGATGACCGACGCCCAGGAAGAATCCATCCTGGTCGAGTCCTCGGCCGTCACCTACGGCAACGGCCACCGCAAGGCCGGAGAACGCATCCCGATCGCCGGCCAGTTTCCCTCCGACAAGCCCGAAGCCCTGCGCGAAATCGGTGAACGCCTGTACGAGACAAAGCTGTCGAGGAAACTCACGCGCCTGGCCAAATCGGAATCGACCCGCGCCCGCGCCCGCGTGATCCTCACCGCCAACAGCTACGAACAGTGCGGCCACATCGCCACCGGCATCGCCAAGGCGAAAGGGCTCTCCCACCGAGTGTGCGTCCTCGTCCGGGAAGAAGACCGCCTCAGCAACGTCCGCTACCTCCCCGACCCGTCACTGGTCCGCCGTATCACCGTCGAGGAGGTCGAGGAATTCCCCCAATTCGGCGACATTCTGGTCGCTCCCCTGGCTAACATCGCCAGAGGACTCAACATCGTCGTCAATCTCCGCTCAGCCATCCACTCCATCTACCTGTGCGTGAGGCCCCCGCTGATCATCGACGATCCCACCTGGATGTACGGCAGTGTCAACGCCGCAGGCATCAACTCGTTGCCCGCATCCGGTGCGTCGGATCCCGTCCAGGCTCTGCAGACGGCTCGCACCGCAGCACGCGACCACCTGGCCACCATTCTGCGCTCCTCCCCGCAGCTGTCGACCATGGACCTCGTCCTCCAGGAACAGATGGTCGCCGGAATGCTGGTGTCCCTCATCCAGCTC
Organism: Streptomyces sp. NPDC034111; assembly: GCF_055575375.1. Lineage (NCBI taxonomy): Bacteria > Bacillati > Actinomycetota > Actinomycetes > Kitasatosporales > Streptomycetaceae > Streptomyces > Streptomyces sp. NPDC034111. The sequence continues at coordinate 322,085 of NZ_JBVIST010000005.1, forward strand.
GCCGGCCGAGCACGACGCGGCGGTACCAACATGGAACTGCACTTCGTGGACTACGCCTTCCACGACGAGACGTGGAGCTCCGACCTGGCCAGCATCATCGAACGCATGGCCTCCCGGTGGCTGCCGGAAGAACGCCGGCAGATGGCCGAACTGTACGGCGAAGCCGTCAACGCCTTCCTGACCTACGCAGGCGTCGACCTCGCCCTCTCCGCATAGCCCAACGCTTCTTCGCGAAAGAGATCACAGCATTGAGCGACACCACCGCGACTCTCCCGAACACCCTCACCCTGCGCTGCACCCCCGAACTCGTCCAGGGCCAGAAGGTGTACGTACGGATCTTCCCGCGCAGCGTGCGGGAAGAATGGGAGAAGCTGAAAAGCAACGGAGACGACGAGCAGAAAAGCCAGCAGCATCCGGACGAGAAGAAGAACCTGCCGTACTCAACCGCTCTGACCTACCTGAAGTTCAAGACCGGCGGGTACGTCCACCTTGACCGGTACCTCAACTTCCTGGTCTCACTGGAGAAGATTGACGACGAGACCCTGCGCCACGTCTTCCGGTGCGTCGTCGGCTACAGCAAGGGGCTGAACACCGACCAGGCCGTCCTCCTCGACGTACCGCCGGTGGCCGAAGCCATCGCGAACACGCCCGAGCAGGAGTTCGAGATGACGCGCTTCCTCAAGCCGGTGTCCGGCAGGCAGCCGAAGTGTCCCGACTGGATGTACGTGGCCGTGCCCTGGGTGATCTCCAAGAAGCTCGCCCAAGAAGAGTTCACCATCTACGACCTCGTCCCGATCACCAAGAAGGTCGCCGACAAGGAGAAGGACGGCTCCCCCAAGCTCGACGCAAACGGCGAACAGGTCTACAAGAACCGCACGATCGGCTGGAAGGCCAACCCGAACAAAAGGGAAGTCACCTACCTCCCCGACAGCCGGGGCGGCCTCATCGCCTGGGATCACCCCTTCGGACGCAAGTACAACCTCCGTGACGACGCAACCGAGGTCAACGAGGCCACCAAGGCCCAGTACGCGATGTCCCGGCTCTCAGTGGTCATGAAGACCGAGCCCAACGTCGTCCACCCCGTCATCTTCCTGGACGCCCACGTCACCCGCGTCCACAGCAACATGGTCTACGCCAAGTCCACGCACATCTACCAGGGCAGCGACGGCCTTCCCATCCTGCACACCGAGCTGGTACGCAACGGCAGTGTCCGAGCCGTCAACCAGCGCGCCCTGGAACTGCTCGCACGCGACGAGATGGACATCAGCGTCCTGCAAGCGCTGCAGACGCGCGTCACCGAAGAGCGGGACCTGCTGGAAAGGGCCGCCGAGAAGGGGGAATTCCCCTCGTTCATCACCCCTGACGCCGGCGTCATCCGCCCGCTCATGCCGCAGAACGACAACTTCGCTGTCGGCACGGGACCTGGCACCCTCCACCTGCGGCTCCTGGCTGAACACGTCTCAAAGGTGCTGGGCGAGAAGGCCACCTGGGTCGACTTCACGGTGGAACCGATGACCTTCGAGCCGCGCCCCACGGACAAGCAGAAGATGGCCCCGCAGGAGCGTGCAAGCCGCATCGAGGCCGGCGAACTCCTCCACACCATCGGCTTTCCCCCGCCCGAAGAGATCACCGCCTCCGTGAAGGCCCAGGGCTTCGAGCACCTGCGGATCGTATGCCTGTGGTACCGCTGGAACACTCGCCTACGCATGATCAACGCGCTGTCCCTGGCGTTCCCGGACGGCCCGCCCATCGGCGATCCGGAGCCAGGTGAGGAGGTCTTCCTCGCTCCCGGCATCAGCGTGGTGTTCCGCCAGGCCGAGCGCTTCCTGTCACACGGCGACGAGATCAACCGGAGCGTGGAGTTCAAATCCCTCGAAGAGGACTTCGTCGACAGCGAGTCGCAGGTAATGGTCGGCGCCTGGTGCGAGACCGAGATCCCGGCCCTGAAGAAGAAGGACGGAGAGAAGCGGAACGCATTCCTGCTGCGAAAGGAGCGCTATGACGGGAAATTCCAAGTCCGCCGCTTCCTGGCTAAGAAGGACTTCGTCTGTCAGTTCACCACGGGAATGAAACCGGGATCCTTCGGAAACCCCGCAACAGAAATCAGTCCTCCGAAGCCGGGGAAAGACCACGCCGCCTACATGGCGCTCCTCGACCTGTACCGCTCACTCGGGATCATCGACCAGCGCCTCGCGCGGGCCATCGCGAAGGACAGGAAGGGCCACGAGGCGGGGAAACTCGTCTACTGCGGGATCCACGCCCGCCGGCAGGCCAAGACCGCCGACGGCAAGCACACCAAACGCATCATCGTTGCCACCGCCCTGTTCCCGCCGGAGGAGGAGGGCGACGACGCCTGGACGATGCGAGCGTGGACGCCCCAAATCGGGGCCTGGGTGCCCTACCGGGAGGCAATCGCCGCCTTCCACGCCAGTGACTACGCACTCCACGTCGACGGCAAAGGCGAGACGGACAAGGAACGCTGGGCAGAAGCAGCAGCACACGTCGAAGACGCCCTCTCCAGCCTCGTCCGCGACGAGCTGGAACCCGGCATGGGCTATGTCGTCATGGTCGATGGGCACGCCTGCCGACGGATGTGGACGGGCCTGCACAACGAGAATCAGAGCTACCAGGAAGAGGACATCACCGATCCGCGCACCTGGCTGCCGGGGTACGGCAAAGGCAAGAACGCTCCTCGCAAGAAACCGAGCGCGGTCATCCGGATGAACGTCGCCGCGGACGAGGTGCCCCAGTACGTTCCCGTCCCTCGCGAGAGCGATCCGGACACCGAGAAGGAATCCATCCTGTTCGCATCGGCCAAACTGCACCGCGCCGACGTGGACTTCGGGAATCCCTTCTGGATCCTGTTCAACATCCCGCGCAACTATCAAGCCAAGGGCGGAGACCTGGGCAAAGCCATCACTCGCTGGGATGCCGACCCGGGCAAGGGCGGGGAAGAGGGGGAGCGGGAGACGAATGAGCTCAAGGCTCCGTGGTGGGCCGTCACAGCGACCGAGATCTACCCAGTCGGTGCGGCCGATGGGGTCGACCGGACGATGCTCGCACGGGCGACCGCGCGCTTGTGTCACCAGACCATCGCTTGGTCCGACCGCTCCCGCTACCCCGTCCCCTTGCACGCAGCCAAACAGCTCGACCTCGACCACCCTCAATACCGGCGGTCGGCGCCGCCCGAGGAACAGGGAGATGACGCAGCCGACGAGTAGCCCATGGGCGCGTCGCTGGCGACGATGCCAGAAGGAAAGGCCGGCCCACCTCCTGGGCCGGCCGATGGCGGTTAGCGGTGTCGAATCAATGCGCTACTGATCCAGGTCGTGTGACTGGTCGTAGACGCTGTGAACCGCCCCTGATAGCGGCCGATCTCGGGGCCAGACACGCTACTCACCGGCACGGCAGGGCGGGACTACATAGCGCGGGATCGCCGGTAGGCAAACCGGCGATCCCGCTCGTCATTGATCGTCCACCGGCACTCCCTGCCCATACGTCGATAGGCATCTCCCGACGGCCACAGACCAGCCGCGAACCGCGCACGGCCCACAGGCTGACAAGCAATCACGCCGCCGCGTAGCTCGCTCGGAACAGATCCTGCGCCCGCTCCACGTCTCGCGGCGTACGCAGCTGCACCTCCAGATCACCCGTCCCGTGGTGACCGAGACCGGACACGTCACGGGTGAAACCCGGAACGAGGTCGACGTCCTGCGGGTCGACCTTCAGGTAGACCAGCAGCTTGCTGCGCTGCGGCGGGCAGAGGCAGGCGAAGTTCCGCAACCGCTGATACGCCCGGTACTGCTTGCGCTCGACGCGGTTCACACCGTCCCCGATCCCGAGCAGTGCCTCGTCGACAGCATCCGCCAGCTCCACCATCGACGCGCCCTGGACGTCGGCCGCATCCCGGGCAACCGCCTGGCGGCGCGCCCGGCGTACTACCTGCATGCCGCCGCTCACAGACGCCACGGTCTCAAGGCCGAGCAGGTCGCTGCCGAAGAGTCGGTAGCGGACCAGATCGATCGACCGCCGGTGCTCGCGCACTGCATGCACGTCGTAGCGCGTGAAGTCGCCGGCGATACAGATCAGGCGAGGGCCGCTCCACAGGACCTGGGACGCGGCCGTCACCCCGAGCCGGTCGCGGACCACGTGCTCGAACTCGGCGCGATGGTCCATCAGCCATGCCAGGTAGAACAGGCCCTGGTTGATGACGCCGGCATCGACGCCGCGCTTGTACTCGACGATGACCGGCGATCCGTTCTCGTCCAGCCCGAGCGAATCGATCCGGCCCCCGTGAACCGGCCCCGTGCTGTACTCACTCGCCAGGAATCGGACGCCCAGCAGCGTCTCCATGTGCGCCTCGACAAGGCCCTGCACATCTGCCTCGACATCAGCAAGATGCGGCGTGACCTCGGTCACGTCGCTATTCGTCGTGTCCTTACGGAACAGCTTCAGGCCCGACACCTTCCCCTCCTCGGCTCGGAGATCGTAAACGCCGATGAGGTGCGGGATTGTTTCCGCGAGAGGCTTCGGAGGCGTGGAAATGATGTGATCTTCAGCATTAGTTCGGAGTCGGCGATCCGTGCCTGCTCCGGGGCGGTGCCTTGGACCGCGGTGACCAGGGTCTCCCAGACCTGCGAGCGGCCGAACCAGAAGTGCTGGAGGGTCTCGATCCAGGCGTAGACGTACTCGTCGAACTCCGCGCCAGAGGCACGCAGGAACTCCACCGGGACCTACGCCAGTTGCTTCGCCCGCTCGTTCTCGCGGCAGATCACCGCCAGGTAGAAGGTAGAAGGAGGTGAGCTAGTTCCCGGCGTGCAGGTAATCCCGCGGGCCGGTCGCGGGCAGCTTCCGCGCCTCGTCCAAGGTCCCGACCCGGCAGGCCACCGGGCCCTCCTGCGCCGTGCCGGCGGCGAAGAGCGCGGAGCCCACCTGCATGGCGAGAACCCACGACTCCCAGGTTTCGAGGTCGCCCGCAACGGGGTCCTGGAGGCAGTGCCACTTCGCCACCGAGCGCGAGAACGACAGCGCGTCGTAGCGGTCGTCTTCGGATGCCTCGATCCCCTCGATGGCGTCCTGGGCGGCCGCGACGACCGGCTCCATGGCCTCCGCCATGTTGTCCGTACGGAAGTGATGGCGGGGAATGCTCGTGTGGCTCACGTGGGGAACTCGCCGAGCCAACCGCGGCGCAGGAGGTGCTTGGGCAGGTACTCGGACTCGACCTCGATCGTGATCTCCCCGTCATAGGCGAGGCAGGCAATGGCGAGCGGGCCCAGAGCGATCCGCCCGTCGGGGTCCTTCGCCCTCCCCGTCGGCAGTCCAATACCCCTTGTGCAGCTCCAGCGCCTCCACCAGCGCCTGGTGGAAGCCCTGCTCATCTTTGGTAACGAAGCGGTGGAAGAGGTTGATCGGTGGGTAGAGCACGGCCTGCAGCAGAGGCCGGGGAGAGACCGAAGCCACGTCTGAGTGCGACGTCTCGAGCGCGGAGATGAGCTTGTCCACCAGCCCCGGCCGCTGCAACCAGTACGTCTGCAGTACATCCACCCAGTGGTAGATGTACTCGTCGTAGGCCCCTTGTGGTGAGCGGAGACGGTCAAGCGGGATCTCGCAGAGCTCCGTCATTCGCTTCTGGTCCCGGCACACAACGGTCAACCAGAACGACGTCAGCCAGTTACCCGCGTCAGCGAATGAACTCGGACCGAGCGCTGGGATATTGCGCAGCTCCCGGTTGATTCGGCACTCGACGGTGCCCTCGCTCACGCCTGCCGCGGCGAACATCGCAGAGCCCAGCTGCATCGCGTTGACGACCGCTTTCCACGTCTCCAGCTCCACGGCTCGCGGATCGATCGTGCAGCGGGCTTGCAGGTACAGAAGAGCGGTATTGAACGTGAGTCGATCGTCTCCGAGGACTGCTCGAGTTCGTCGATGTCCTCCGTCAGGTCCTGGCCCAGCTCCTGCGCCCACTCCGGAGCATTAGGGCTTGGCGCACTATGCCGAGGAAGCGTGACGGTCACGGTGGGACCTCCCGGGAGCCAAGGAATTTCGTCGTCACCGCTTCGATGAACGCGGCAGCCTCGATCTCTGTGATCTTGACATGGTCGACGACCGGCGCCGTGATCACGGCCACGTTGCCCATACGGAATGCGTGGCGTGGGATGACCATGGTCATGTGTGCGCCTCACGTGGGGTGCGGTGTTACGCGTCGAACTCGCCGCGCCAGGCGAAGTCGATGAGGGCCTCGGGGAGGTAGTCGGTCTCGACCTCGACCGGGATGCCGTTGGCCTTGGCCAGGCAGGCGATCGCCAGCGGGGCGAGGGCCACGACGCCCAGGATGTTGTGGGTGCGGTCCTCGTCCGCGGTCCAGTACTCCTTGTGCCAGCGGACGGCGTCGGCCAGGGCCTCGTTGAAGCCGGCGGCGTCGTTGCGCAGGTAGCGGTAGAGCATCATGATCGGCGGGTACCGGAGCTTGCCCATCTCTTCCGCGTCGACGACGCGGGCCTGCTCGGGAGCGCTCAGGTCCACGGCGCGCACCAGGTGCGTGCGCAGGTCGTCCCGGTGGAGCCAGAAGCTCTGGAGGGTCTCCACCCAGGCGTAGGTGTACTCGTCCAGGGCGCCGCCGAAGTCGCGCAGCAGGGACACCGGGATCCGGGCCAGCATGTCGAGGCGGGCTGCTTCACGGCAGATGACCGCGAGGTAGAAGGCGTCGAGCCAGGTGTCCGCGTTGAGGTAGGTCTGCGGCCCGGTGGTGGCGAGGTGGCGCTCCTCCTGGCGAATCTTGCAGGTGACCGCCTCCCGGTCGGGATCGGCGGCGGCGAAGACGGCCGAATGCACCTGCATGGCCAGCAGCCAGGACTCCCACGTCTCCAGCATGACGGCACCGGGGTCCCCCACAGAGCGGACGAGTGCGACGTTCAGTGACTCCATGACGGCATCCGACCTGGAGTTGTGCGAGGTCTCGATCTTCTCCAGCGAATAGGACAGTGACTCCTCCATGACGGGAACCACCGCCGCCATCGTGTCCTTCTGATAGTCCTGGCGCGGAATGCGCGTTGCCATCTGTTCCAGGTGTCTCACGTGGGGAACTCGCCGCACCAGTTGCGCTTGATGAGGACGGCGGGCAGGTACTCGGACTCGACCTCGATGGGGATGCCCGCGTCGTGGGCGATGCAGGCCATGGCGAGGGGGGCGAGGGCGACGAGGCCCGAGATCTGGAAGGCTCGCTCCTCGTCGCTCCAGTACTGCTTGTGCCACTGGAGGGCGTTGGCCAGTGCCTTGCTGAAGCCGTCCTGGTCCTTGCGGATGAAGCGGTGGAACATCTCCATGGGGGGGTACAGCAGCTTGCCCACCGTCTCAGGGTCGTCGACGGCTTCCGGGTCGGTGGCGTCGACCGCGGTCACCAGCTTCGGGACGAGGTCCTGGCCGCTGAGCCAATAGGTCTGGAGGGTGTCGATCCAGGCGTAGTCGTACTCCCCGAAGCGTGAGCCGTTCTCCCGTAGCAGGGACAGGGGTACACGGCACAGGGCTGTGATCCTGTCCTTCTCTCGGCACACCACAGCCAGGTAGAAGGCACTGAGCCAGGTTCCCGGGTGTACGTACCACTGCGCGCCGGTGGCCCGGAGCGTGCGGTCCTTGTGCGCGATGCGGCACTGCACGTGCTCCTCGGTCGTGGTCGCGGCGGCGAACAGGGCGGAGCCGACCTGCATTGCGTTCACCCAGGCGTCCCACGTGGGGAAGATCGCTGCCCTCGGGTCCATCAGGCAGTGCGCCTCCGCCAGGGTGAGCGTGGTATCCAGGGCGTCACCCAGATTGGCAGAGCTCGCTTCCAGACCGTCGATCAGTTCCTGTGCATTCTCCTGGAGCACGGCGAGGCCCTCTTCCGCGTTCCCTGTGGGAAAGGGGTGGCGGGGGATGTTCGAGACCAACGCGTTTCTCCTTAGAAAATTTTGAAGTGCTTTAGCTCAGCACCAGCATACTTACCGGTGTTCTCGGTGGCCTGGACGAGAACGTAGCGCAGGGTCTTGTTTTCGATGGCCGTCATGATCTCCTTGGCGTATTTGGCGTCTTTCGGCGACAGAAGTGCGCGTTCCCGCATATCGGCACAGATTGTGCGGACGTACTCGAGGGTGCCCTGCTTCACCTTGGTGCCCCTGTCGAACTTTCCGTTGCCCTGGCGCCATTCAAGTGTCCCGTTGGGGCCCTTCGCCTCGACGATGATGAGGTTGCCGTCTTTGTCACGCCAGAGCTGGTCGAACCTCTTGGATCCGTTGGGGGTATCGGGAAGGTCGGTGATCTCCCTGGCCCCTTCGAACTCCTTTTGCAGGAGCATGTGCCGGCGTGCAGCCTCCTCGCCGAGGGCCTCGCCGAGCTTGGTGTTGTTGGAGACGCCCTCGCCGACCGTCTTGTTGAAGTGATCCTGCGCGTCGTCGAGCGCCTTCGCCATCTCATCGGTCGGGTTGGCGTCGAATGCCTTCTCGGCAGCGTTCAGGTCCATACCCGCCACACGCTTGGCAGAAACGTCGTCGAGGTGGTTGAGGTCGCCTAGCGAACCGACCGTGTCCCGGTCGCGGCGGAGGTCGTCGAGGTGGTACCTCTCCGGGTTCGCGTACGGCAGGTTGTCGGCGGCCATCCAACCGCCGCCCGGCTTCTCGACGAGCTTCGGCAGGAGCTGGCCGTCGACCATTTCCTCGGCGTTGTTGCGCTTGCCGGGCCCCCACTTGTCGTAGTGCTCCGCGCGCCAAACCGGGTCCTCATTGGCCAACCGGACGTGCTCGCGGGTAATGGCCGCCCGTTCTGCGGGCGTCCGGTCGTCGGCTGGCTTCGCGCGGGCAGCGTCGTACTCCGCTCGGTGAGCTGCGTCGTCGGAGCCGCGGGCCGCGTCATCGCTGCCTGGGTGGGCGGCGCCCGTCGACGGGGTGTCTGGGTGGCCACCGCCCGGGATGCCGTTGTCGGTCGTGGAACCGCCTGGCACGTTGTGGTCGCCGCCCGTGGACGGGGTGTCCGTGTGGCCCGCGCCGCCCGTGGGGTTGTCGCCGGTGCGGCTGGTGCCGCCTGCCCCGTTGTCCAGGTTGTTCGTGGGCATGTGGTCGCCCGCATTGCCGCCAGGGGTGTGGCCCACGGTGCCGCCCGGAGTCATGTCGGGGCGGCTGGCCGTGAGGTCGTCGCTGGCACGCACCGGGTCGGATATTTCCGAGCCGACGCGTGTGATGTCGTCGCTGCGTCCGCCGACGCCGGCCGGGACCCGCTGTTCCTGGCGGACCGTGGTCTCGACCCGTGGGTTGTCCGCGCCCGCCTTCGGGTTGGGGACATTCTCCCTCCTGGCCTCATCGCCCTTCTGGAGGAGGCTCCCGTCCTCCCTGTACAGAGAGCCATCGCTGCCCATGTACTTCCCCGGGCCGCCGAGTGGGTTCTTCACCGTGTCCGGCGGGAGGGTGACCGTGTCTTCGGGCAGCTTGATTCTGCCGCCCGGGAGCCTAGTCGCCCCCTCCGGAACGGCGGCGTCCTTGGGTAGCTGGATCGTGCCGTCCGGCAACTTTTGGGAGCCTTCGGGCAGGCTGTAGGTGCCGTCGGAGATCTTCGGGACCTCGACGTGGCCGGCTTCCTTGAGGCCAGCCATTACACCGCGGAGCTTCGTCAGGCCGACGCCTGCGCCCTTGGCGACGTAGGTCATCGGATCGATGGCCTGGGCCACCTTGCTACCGACGGAGATGGCCTTGGCCGCCGTGGCGGCCTTGCCCGCGCCCGCTACGGCGCTGCCGCCGCCCCGGGTGATGACGGCGCTCAGGACGTTGAAGGTGACAGCGCCTGCGGCCCGAGAGTTGTTCGATCCCCACTGGTCCCAGGCGACGAACGCTTTTCCGGTCTCAAGCATCGCGGTACGCGATTCCCGCAACCAGGAGGGAAGCATGTGCCCGGGTGTCGTGAAGTAAGGGGCGGCCAGGAAGGGCATGGCGGTGGTGATGGTGATGCCGGTGGAGAGCTTGGCGAGACCGAGCCATGCCTCGCCGGCGGCGTCTCCTCCGTGCCCGCCGAACAGGGTTTTCAGCGCCTCGACGCCGGCTCCTGCGCCGTCGACGACGAAGCCCTTGCCGAATTCCCAGGCGTGCTCCCACACCTGCCACCCGGGAATGGATTCCTCGACCGCGTCGCCCCAGGGCAGGCTCTTGGCCTGCTTGAGGTCTTCGGCGTTGTAGCCGTACCCCGTCTTGTGGGTGGCGTCGATGACGTGGAGTGCCTTGCCATTGACGAGGCCGACGATCTTGGCGTGGCAGTTGCGCTCGGCTTCCTGGAACGCGGACCAGACTTCGGCGATCTTGTTGCGGCGGGCCAGGTTCTCGTCGGTCAGGTCGCCGTCTTCGCTCCAGTCGTCTTCGGCGGCCTCGTTGGCTTGGAAGTCGGCGGCTTCTTTCTTGAGCTGCTTGAACTTCTCGATCAGAGGGGTGATCTCGCGGGCGTAGGTGCCCAGTGCCTTGGCGATGACGCGCATGTCCTCGCCGAGGTCATGTGCCGTGTCCTCCACCGGTTTGGTGACGCCGAACAGCTGCTCCGCCTCGGGTGCCTTGTAGAAGGCGGCCAGGCCGCCGAAGGACTTGTGGACGTCCGAGCCGGCCGTTTCGATCGTGGAGCCGCCGCGGGAGAGCGCCTTGATCTTGGTTTCGAGAACGTCCAGGTCCCCGGTGAAGACCGGTACGTCGGCCGGATCGACCGGTCCGCCACTCACTTCTTCTTCCCCCCGAAGTCCTTGAGAGCATCCAGCCGCACCCTGTAGGCGGCGCTTTGGGCATTCTTGGCCGCTTCCAGGTCGCCCTGGACGTATTCATTGGTGGCTTTGGCGGCGCCCCAGACGGCGGCCTGGCAACGGTCGGCCATCGCCTTCATGCCCTTCTTGCGGCCGTTCACGTACTCGACCAGCGCGGCGGCGACCGGGCCCGTGGCCGTCTTCGGCAACAGGTCCGGGGCCACCGGTCCCACCGGCTTGTACCCCGACGCCGACATCAGCCCGTTCGGTGACGTGGTGGCCTGCGTGCCCGGCACGGCCGTACCGGCCGCCTGGGCGGCCTCCTGGATGTCGGCGAGCAGTGTGTTGAGGGCTGTGCCGAGGTCTTCGGCGTGCGTGCCGACGACCTTCAACTGGCCCTGCACTCCCTGCGGCCGAATGTCCCATGACGCCACGAATGCCCCCGTATTCCTCATCTCTTGCACCCACGCACCACGACCCGCGCGACACCGCCGCCTCCACGGAGGCCAACAACCCATCGGCGCACCACAAAGCAGTGTTTCCGTCTGCTGGTGCGCTGGGGGTGGTTCAGCCGATGTTGTCGACTGCGGCCTTCGCGCGTGCGAGTGTCTGGTGCGCGGTGGAGTCGTTCTTCTCCAGCGTCGTCTTCAGCAGCTGGATGATGCTCCGGACCTCCTGCGAGGCGCGGTTCCAGCGCTGCTCCTTGCCGTGGTACTCCTCGGCGACACCATCCGCCGCGAAATCCGCCATCGCCGCCTTGACCTGCGCATCACGCGCCGCGATCACCTGCTCCAGACGGCCGATCACCGCCTGGATGTTGCCCTGCGCCTCCGCTGATGCACCCGAGTCGTACGAACGACGGTCCATGCCAGCAGCCATCACAATCACTCCCCCTAAAGACTCTGTGTACTTCCGTAGCTACCGGGCTGTCAGCGGCCTGAGAAGCGGGCCGCGTCGAAGTTCGCCGCCGCCATCTGCGTCCGGGCGTTGTCGGCCTGCTCCTGCACGCCCGAGCCGAATGCCGACTCCATACCCGACTGGCCGCCCACAATCGCGGACAGCGCGCTGTTCAGCGACGCCGTGATCTCGTCCGCGTTCGCCTTGAAGGAGTCGAACGCCGCCTTGCCTGCGCCGTTGAACTTGCCCTCCAGCGGCTGCGCTGCTTGGACGAGTTGGTGGATCAGCGTCCCCAGTTCCGTGCTCGATCCCTGCGACTTCGACCTCAGGGTCGAGAGCGTCTGTGCTCCCATGTCGAACTTCATCGGGCTCCCCCTGCCAGACTTGACGATCGTATGTGCGGTCATGCCTATCAACTGGGACATGACCGGTGCAATTCACAATCCCGATGCTATGACGAGGGTGTGACAATGGCTCAAAGGTGCCAGGGGCCGCACCCGTCACTTGCGCAATCAGGCGTTCCTACTCGCCTTTGAGATGCCGCATGAGGCGTTCGAAGTCCTGCCAGCCCGACAGGTCGGAGGGGTCGCCGGGCAGTGGGTAGTACAGCGCGGGGCGGGTCTTGGGGCCGAGGGGGACGGGCGGCTGGGACAGCGGGGTGTGGCGGGTGCGGTCGTCGGGCATCTGGTGGACTTCCTCAGCGCCGAGTACGAAGGCGAACGGGACGCCGGGTCCCTCGAAGCGGGGCGGCACGGCCAGGTCGCGGCGGGCTTTGCGGATCTGTACGAGCATTGAGGTGAGGCGGTGGCGGGTGGCGAGCAGTTCCGCGGCCCTGGGCAGGGCCTCCACCGGCGGCTCCTCGTCAGCTCCGTAGCCGAACGCCAGCGTGACGTATTCCTCCACGCCTGCCTTCGTGCGCTTGACGCGTATGGTGGCGATGCCGGGCCGGTCTGGGCTGCCGACCACCACGAACCAGGTCGGTGCTGGTGCCCGCTCGTAGGCGATGTCGGTCATTTGGCGTGGTGACCAGGGGAGGGTGGCGGGTTCTGCGGTTCCCCAGCCGGCCGGGGGCTCGCCGGTGAGTTCGCGCCATATCGCTTCCAGTGCGCCGCCGAGTACCAGACGTTCGTCGGCGGGGTGGGTGGTGCGGAAGGTGATGGCCAGCTGGCGCTCGCACGTGATCTCGACATCTTGGTAGGCGGCGGCCAGCGGGGTGCGGGGGTCGTCGGCGGTGGCGTCGGGTGACGCGACGGGGGCGAACATGCCGTCCTGCCAGGACAGTACGGCTCCGGTCAGCCCGTCGTAGTAGCCGTCGCGTTCGTCTCGTAGGACCCAGCGGGAGGGCCAGTGGCTGAGGCTGTCGCGTACGGCGGGGGAGAGTGTGGTTCCGGGCGGGGTGACGATCTGCAGGCCCAGCTCGGCGTTGGCGGCTGTCTGGTATGCGTGCGAGAGCCAGGCTGTCATGGCGACCACGGGGCGGTCCTGGATGACGACGGCGACTTTGTCGGTGAGGACGTCGACGGTGGCCTGACCGGCGGCGGGGTCGGCGGGGGTGGGTGCGACGTTTACGCCGTCGGTTTTCACCACGGCGAGGTTGTGGGCGGCTTCGGGTGGCCAGGCGGAACCGTTGGCCAAGGTGGCCAGCCGGGCGGCGAAGGTGCCCGCCAGGCGCTCGGCGTGCTCGACGCCGGTGGTGGCGCGGGCTTCCGTCCACCAGTAGGGGATGGGTGGTGGGGTAGCGCCGAGGAGCCGTTCGGCTTCGCCGGGGACCTGGACGAGCAGCGGGGCCTCGACGGAGACGAGGGGGCGGCCTTCCTCGTCGCAGAGTCGTATGACGGCGCCTTCGCCTGTTGTGTCGACGAGGTTGTCGGAGCCTCCGGAGAGTAGGCCAGCGAGCATGGTTGCCGGGTTGGGCATGCGCTGGGTGAGGGCGATGACGTCCTTGGTCATGTTCTCGTCCGGTCCTTCGTCGTTCGTGGCATGGATCCCAGCGATCCGTGGGTCGCATGGGACGCGTGCGCGGGCTTTGGGTCCGCGATGCGTCAGCCGGCGGTGTACACGGTTTGGATCAGGCGGTTGGGCTGTCCTCTGCGGATCAGGACGCCGCGGCCCGGTGGCTGCTGGGAGGCGTAGACGCCGGGGAAGAGCTGGCCTTCGCCGCGGTCGCCTGCCATGAGGAGTGCGGAGGATCCGGACTCGCGCAGGCCCTGGACGAGGGGTTCGTAGATGCCGCGGGAGGCGCCTGCGACGCGGCGCGTCAGGACGAAGTGCAGGCCGATGTCGACCGCGGAGGGGACGTAGGGGAGGAAGGGGGCAAGCGGTTCCTGGCCGGCGGTGGTCAGGACGTCGTAGTCGTCGACGAGAACCACGATCCGCGGACCGCCGCCCCAGCTGCCGGGCTCCAGGTCCTCAAGGCGCGCGCTGTCATCGGGCAGCCGCTTGTCCAATTCGGTGGCGATGCCGGCGGCGAGGCCCGCGCACAGCTTGGCGTTGTACGCGTATCCGCCGTTGAACTCCTCGGGGATCGCGCCGCGCAGACTGCGCCGCGGGTCCATGACGGCGAAGACCAGCTCGTCCTCGCTGAAACGCTCGACGAGGCCGCCGGCGATGGTCTTGAGGAGGTTCGTCTTGCCGCACTCGCTGTCGCCCATGATCAGCAGGTGCTGGTCATGCTGGAACAGGTCGAGCAGAGCGGGTTCGAGGGCCGTCTGGTCCAGGCCGATGGGCACCCGCTGGGGTTCGGCGACCGGGCCCGGCAGGAGGTGGGGCTCCAGGAGGTGCGGCAGCACCCGCACCGGCTGGGCCACCTCACCGCTCCAGGTGGCGCGGATCGTCCGGGCCGCACGCTCCAGAACCGCGCCCATGTCCGCGGTATCGGCGAGTGAGTCCGTCCGAGGAAGCGCGACCTGCGCGAAGAGCTTGCCGGCGGTCAGGACGCGGCCGGGCTCGTCGGGCGAAAGAGTCACCGCCAGCTTGCTGTCGATGCTGGACTCGCTGGGATCGTTCAGCCGCAGCTCGACGCGGGTGCCGAAGTTCGACTGGACGGCGATGCGCACGTCGTTCCAGCGCAGCATGCCTGCCACGACGTGGATGCCGTAACCGCCGCCGCGTTGAAGGATGTCGGCGACGGCGTCCTCCAGCTCTTCGAAGTCGTCGCGCAGCGCCCCGAAGCCGTCGATGACGAGCACGATCTCGGCGGAGGCCAGCTGCGGCAGCCGGCCCGCCGCGTGCAGGTCGCGCAGCTGATCGACGGAGTCGATGCCGTGCTCGCGGAAGAGGTCCTCCCTAGCCGCGAGCATGTGCCGTACCTCGTCGACGGTGCGCGCCACCCGCTCACGGTCGACGCGACCCGCGACACCCCCGACGTGAGGAAGGCCCGACACGGCCGCCAGGCCGCCGCCGACGAGGTCGAGGCCGTAGATGCCGACCTCCTGCGGGGTGTGGGTCAGCGCGAGTGAGAGGACGAGGGTCCGCAGAAGCGTGGTCTTGCCAGACTGCGGGCCGCCGATGACGGCGGCGTGGCCGCCCGCCACCGTCAGGTCCAGGTACCAACGGCCCTGCCACTGCCTGGCCGGATCGTCGAGCAGGCCCAGCGGCACCTCTAGTGGGCCACGGCGCCCCGCGAGCTGCATACCGCGCGTGCCGACGTCCAACGGTCCGGCGACCGTGTCCAGGGTGATCGCGTCGGGCAGCGGGGGCAGCCAGATGCGGCGCACCGTACCGGCGGCGTTCGCCAGCTGCTCGACCATGACGCCCAGCTCGGTCGGCCCCATCTCGCGGCGCCGCACCGTCGGCTCCTGCGCGTCCGAATCCTCGGCGGAGGACAGGGTGTTGAAGGTGTCGTAGGGAAGGGCGAGGGGTCCGCTCTCCTCGTCGCCCGGGCGCTGTACGGGGCCGCGGTAGGCGCCCGAGACATAGCTGGCCTTGAAGCGGTCGTAGTGGCTGGTGTCGACCTTGAGGTAGCCGAATCCGGGCAGCGGCGGCAGGTGGAAGGCGTCCGCGGTGTCCAGGACCGTACGGGATTCGTCTGCGGAGAAAGTGCGCAGGCCGAGCCGGTAGGAGAGGTAGGTGTCCAGGCCCTTGAGATGGCCGCCCTCGATGCGCTGGCTGGACAGCAGCAGGTGCACGCCGATCGAGCGGCCGATGCGGCCGATGGACAGGAACAGGTCGATGAAGTCCGGTTTGGCGGTGAGGAGTTCGCCGAATTCGTCGATGACGACGAACAGGTGCGGCAGCGCCTCCAGATCGGGACGCCGGCTGGCGCGCAGCGCGGCGTAGTCACCGATGTCGGCGATGTTGCCCGCGTCCTTGAGGACCTGCTGGCGGCGTTTGACCTCGCCGGCGAGCGAGGCGTGGACGCGCTCGACGAGGCCGGCCTGGTTCTCCAGGTTGGTGATGACGCCAGCGACGTGCGGCAAGTCCGTGAACGGTGCGAAGGTTGCGCCACCTTTGTAGTCGACCAGGACCAGCGCGAGGTCCTCCGGCGGGTGGGTGGTCGCCAGGGCGAGGACAATGGTGCGCAGGAGTTCCGACTTCCCCGAGCCGGTGGCGCCGACGCACAGGCCGTGCGGGCCCATGCCGAGCTCGGAGGACTCCTTCAGGTCCAAGAGCACCGGCTCGTGGGAGTCGTTGATGCCGATGGGTACCCGTAGGAAGGCACGTTCGCCGCGCGGCGCCCACAGGTGTGAGAGGTCGAGTTGCGCTACGTCGTCGACGCCGAGCAGCTCGGCGAAGTCGACGGGCCCGGTCAGGGGGGCGTCGGTGAGCGATTCGGCGGACAGGCGCAGCGGTGCCAGCATCCGGGCCAGGCCCTCGGCGAACGGGACGCTGACCTCGTCCACGGTGCCGTGGGCGCTGACCGGCTCCTGTGCGCGCAGGTCCTCGATGATCACCTGGTCGCCGTCGACAGTGATCCGCACGCCGACATGCCCCGGCTCCTGGACCCGCTGGTCGAGCAGGTGCAGGACGGTGACACCCATCTCCCGCAGACCAACTGCCTCGTCGGGACGCGGCAGGTCGACGGCGTCCTCCCCGTGTCCGTCGGCGACGACCAGTAGCCGGGACGTCATGGACAGGGCGTCGTTGTCCGACAGGCCGCGCCGCACTTCGGCCGCGTAGGAGGCGCGGCGGCGCAGTTCGGCGCCGAACTGCCGGGCGAGCTGGGGGACGGAGGGGGCGATACGGCGAGCGGCGACGGGGCCGTCGAACTGCTCGGTGTCGAGCAGATGCGGCATCCACTTGGCCCACGCCCAATCGTCGAGCCGATCCCCGGGCACGGCCAGCGCTATGGCCACGTCGTCGGGGGCGTGCAGGGCGCCGGCCTGGACGAGCAGGGCGCGCGCGATGCGCAGGCAGTCCTCGCGGGGGCCGATGACGCTGATGTTGCCGACGCGGTCGAGCGGGACGGTGAGCGGGAGTTCGGTGCCGGTGCGGAAGCGGGCCATCAGCGCCGAGGCTTCATTGAGCATGAAGCGGTCGGGTGGGGTGAGGACCGACGAGCCCTGCTGAGCGATCTGCAGGTCGCGCACGGGCATCTCGCCGGTGCCGACCCGCACGCGCAGGAAGTCGCCGTCGACGCGGCGGCGCTCCCACAGGCGAGCCGGATCGCGCACGATGTCGTACAGGGCAGGCGGCGGCGGATTGAGGACGTCGGCATGCTCGCGCCTCTGGCGCTCCTCGGCGGAGAGCTCCTCGCGCAGATCCTCCAGGTACGCGAGATACGCCTCCCGCTGGGTGCGTCGGGTGCGCTGGGCCTTGCCACGCTGCGAGAAGACCAGCGCGACCGAGCCGATGACGGTGACGACGAGGATGATCGCGCCCAGCCCTGCGAACTGACTGTTGCGCACGACCGTCATCATCACCACGGACGACATGACACCCGCGACGGGCAGCAGCGACATCGCGATATTGCCCGCCTTCCCCTCGGGGAGGTTGGGCGGGGCCTCGATGATGCGTGCGGTGGAGGCGGCCGGGGGCCGGGTGGTCCTGGCCGGGCGGTGGATCAGTCGGGTACTCATCATCGTCCGTCATTCACGATCGGGCTCGGCATCTGGTCAGTGACGCTGCTGGGAGAGGGAGAGCTGGAAGACGTCCGCGGCGAGGCGGGCGGCGGCTTCCCTAGTCGGGTGAGCCAGCAACTCGGTATGGACCGGGCCGCCGGCTGCCAAGTGCCGGTCATACGGCAGGACCTGGACGCTTGCCCCGGTGGACTTGAGTTTCTGGGCGGCCTCGTCGAGGTCGAGTCCTGAGTGGGGCACCAATTCGGTGAGCACGACGACCGTGCCGGCGATCACGTGCCGGGGCAGCGCCTGCATCCACTGGAGCACCGAGTACGTGCTGGTGATGCCTTCCGGCGTGGCGGGTGTGGTCAGAACGCGGCCATGGGCGGCGGCGAGTGCGACCCGGCCGACTTCGGCGGGCAGCGTCTCGCAGTCGATGACCATCACACCGAAGTAGCGGCGCAGCGCCACCACAGCCCGCTCGTATGCCTGGCTGTCCAGCATCACGCCGATCTGGCCCTGGCTCGCGGGCAGCAGCCAGGCGTTGTTGGGGAGTTGGACGAGATAGCCGGTGACGTCGAGCAGTGACATGTTCGGTTTGACGATGTCCGCGATATCGCTGGTCGTCCAGCGACACGACTTGGCACCGAGCCGCAGCGGCAGCGAGCCGAGCGCCGGGTCGGCCTCTAGGAAGAGGACCGGGTCCTGCCGGTAGTGCGCGTACGTGGTGCCCAGCAGCGCAGCGACGGTCGACTTGCCAGACCCGCCCCGGATGGACGTGACGGCGATCTGCCGCCCCGTCGTCACGGGCTGCTGCAGCACCGCAGCGGTGCGGGTGATCTCGGCGACCTCGCGCGCGGCCGACGAGGAAAGCGTACGGCGCAGGGCACGTGCGGCACGCGCCGCGAAAGGCTCGCCGTGCCGCGGCTTGCTGCTTAGCGTGCCGGCCAAGCCCTCGTCCACCACGGGCCGGGAGCCAGGTGCGCTGGGGGGATGGGGGCCCAGAGTGTACGCGGCCGGGGCCTGCTGCTCCTGCCGCTGTTCCTGGTGCCCAGCCTGCTCCGGGGGCCAGCTGCCCGGATGACCCGCCTGCTGCTCCTGCCCCCGGTACGGGTAGCTGGCCTGCCGCGGCGCGCCACCGCCATGGGCGGTGCCTGGCGCCTGGGCGCCCTGCGCGGGCAGGGCAGGGCCCGACGCGGAAGCGGGGTACGCCTGTCCGCCGGGGCCTTGCGCACCCTGCGGGGCGCCGCCTCTCAGGTCGCGCAGCACCTCACCCTGCCAGCCGTCTCCGCTCGGCATGCCTGCCCCTCACCCCCAACTGCTGCCCCGCCCGGAGCGCCTGCACATCGACTCAGAACTGGTTGAGCAGCTGCCCGTACACACCGAACACACCAAAGGCGAGCGGGAAAAGTCCCACCATCCCAATGGATTCGACCAGGTCGCCCATGCGCCGCAGCCGCACCTGCACATGCTCGGGCACCTGCACCGCCAAAACGACCAATGGCAGCATCGCAGCCACACACAGCACAGCCAGCGGCCCGACGCCCCCCGCTTGCTCCATCCACCACGTCACCAGGCGCACCACCAGGCACGACGCGGCAGCGAAGAGCGCAACAACCTCAGCGACCAGTGGGAACGCTCGCGCCCTCGACACCAGCACCACGACAACGAGGGCTGCCAGCACCACGGTCCATACGGTCGGCTTCTCGGCCAGCGTGAGCAGCCAGCCCGCGGAGGATGCCGAAATCGCAGTGACGATCGTCGAGAGGGCAAGGCCGCGGTGCGTCGCCGCAAGCGCGGTACGCACCTGGTGACGGCTGACAGAGACGCCGCCCGAGCGACGGTCATCGAGCGCGGTGAGCCCCGACGCCATCAGAGCGAGCCGAGGCAGCAGACCGAGCATCACCAAAGAGAAGACAGCCATAACGGCACCGAGCCGGGCAGCATCACCCTGAACCGCGGCTACTGCCTCCCACACAATGGCGAGCGTGGCAGTGGTCACCGCACCAACGAGCCCACCCTTGCCCAGCGGAGAGAAATAACCAAGGAACACAAGCGTCACGACCAGTGCCCCCGCGACGGCAGCGAGCCGGGCGGTGCCCGGCCAGCCGAACGCATCGGCAGCCGTCCACGCGGTGAGAACACCAAGCCCGCCAGCGGCGAGTAGGAGCGCGGTCGCCAGTCCCCGGTTTCCCCGCCCGATTTTGGCGACGAGCGCACCGGCCGCCAGGAGCACAGGCGATACAGCTGACAGCGCACCGACCAGGGCGCCGAGCGGGAACTCACGGCGTGCGAGCAACGCGGCGATCACGGCGAAGGCGACGGTCGCCACACCCGCACTGGCCCGGCGCGCAGCGGGACGCCATCGCCAAGCCCGCAAGTCGAGGTCGTCAGTCACCTGGTCGGTGACGTCGTGCACAACGGGAGCGGGCGGCGCAGAGTGCGTCGTGACGAGCCGGAGCACGGCGCCGTCGGCTATCCCGGCCGACGCCAGCGTGCTGTCGTGCGGCAGGACGGAGCCGTCGGACGTAATCAACTGACGTGCTACCGGCCGCGATGCGGGCCGATCCCCCAGCAACGGCAGGACATCCGGGATCAGCTGCCCTATCGGCGTATCGGAGAGCAGGACGACATCGGCCCGGCGCCGCTCGCCGACCAACGTCACTCGGCTCAGTTGCCCCCGGGAACTCGCTGCTCTACTCACCACTTACCGGAACCTATCATCGCGAGGTTGACCAACTCTTTGGCCAAACTGGACATGCTTCCACCCTGCCCCCGGGTCAGGGAACCCTTCTCCCGCCACGGGGGGGCACTTCGCGCACTCCCCGGGAATTCCGCCAACTCTGTCCGAATCCGATCCGTGGACTTCTAGGATTTCGCCGACCTCGTCGGCTGCCCGTACTGCTGCACCTGACGCTGCTGCTTCTCCTGCTCAGCCTTCTGAGCAGCCAGCGTGTGCTGAAGGAAGGACCACCCTACGCACCCCGCGCACAGGACAGCCGTGATCGCGATCCCCGCGAAGACCTTCCCCAACCGCTCGTCCGCGGTGCGGCGCCCCCGCTGCACACCGAACAACAGGGCATCCCGCATCCTGCGTCGGCGTACCGCCACCGACTCCAACAACTGGCTGTCGTAATCCCGCGCCATTTCGCCGCCCGTCGCCTCAGTGGTCCGTCGCCGCAGTCACGGTCGATGAACCTCAGTCCATCGGCGGTCCCGCACCGGGCGTCAATCCTAGGTGCTCCCGGCTGACCGCGACTTCCGCTTCGGTCGTCGTGGGGATCTTCCGGCTCGCGCGGCGCTCCAGCCTCGTGGCCAGCAACAGAGGTTCTGGTCGTTCTCGCCGCACACCATGGGGTCATGCACTCCGGGGCCTCCGGCGACCAGCGGCCAAGGGCGGCGGCTGTCGACGAGGCGCGGGGTCCGCGTTCGGCGCATTGGGCGCAGGACAGCTCACCGTTGTCGACCCCCGGCATCTCGGGATCCGTATGAGGGTCCTCGACGAACGTCTGCCGTGCAACGTCCTCACGACAGTGGACGACTGGACTGGGCTGCGCTCGGTCTGGCCGAGATGGTCGTCGCTCGTCTTCGGTGACTGCGGCTGTTCAGGGAGGTGGCGGATATCGGACGCGCCAAGGAGACGCTGTAGCGCGCAGCCCGCTCAATGCCCACCGTTGGGAACGCAGCGGGCACTGTGTGGGCTGGCGCCCGAGTTCAGATGCCGGGAGCTGCCTTGCGGAGGGCGGTGATGCAGGTAGTGATTGCTGCCTGGAGTTCCTCCAGTCGCTGCACCATGTCGTCCTCGTAGATGTCGTCGGCATCGTCGAAGGTCAGCTCCTCGAACACCTTCGTCGCCTTCTGCAGACTGCTGTAGAACTTCGTACGCCGCTCCTGGAGGCGCAGTTCCGGGTCAGCCTCGACGGTCTCGGCGACAAGGTCCTTCATGGTGTCGTACGCCTCGGTGGCCCACTGCCCGGCCTCTTCGTCGTCGTCAAGCTCATCGAGGAGGGACAGGTGCCGCTCGGCCTCCGCCCGCAGTTCGGCGGTCGCATCGACCGTCTGACCAGCCGACGTCTTGACCTGACCGTTCTCCACGATCTGGCGTACATAGCCGATCCGGTCCGCTGTCCGGCTCTGACTGGCCACCGCCTTCTTCAGCTCATCCGTCCGGACGATGTCGCGTGCCAGCTCGGCCTGCAGGTCCGGATCTTCCTTCAGCCGGTCCAGGAGCGCGCTCCGGGCGGCCTGGGCGGTGGACGGATCGGCGAGGATGGCCGCGCGCAACGCGGTGGGGTTCTCCGCGACCTCCAGGGCCTTGGTCGGCCGGATGCCTTCAGCCTCGGCCGCCGCCGTGATCGCTGTGCCGCGTACGGACGTGGCGCTGTTGCGGGAGCTGTAATACGAGAGCCAGGTATCCGCGTCCGGCAGCTCGATGTCCTCGCCGGGAGCCAGCGCCTCAAACTGCGGGACAACGCCGTCGTCGGCAGCCATGTCCCATGCCTTGTAGAACCGCATGACGCGGTCGGGGGAACATCCGGCCAGCTCGGCAAACTCCTTTGCGGAGACCTTCGGCGTCTCCCCCGCCGCCTGCCCGCCGGGCCGTACGCTGCGTGCCACCTTCAGGGCGAAGGCCCAGCCGCCGGTGCGCGCGTACGCCCCGAATTCGCGGGCATCCCGCACGACCAAGTCGTCTGCGGCACCCGCCAGAACCTGATTGCCGGACGACGCCCTCTCGTCCCAGAAATCCTCTTCTCCCGACATCTCGGTGACGGGCGGGACGGCCGGTTCGGACGCAGCGGTCGCTACGGTCACAGGGAACTCCCAGATCAATGCGGGTTGCAAGAGACGGAGCAAGCAGCCTATATGAACCTGTTCATGCTGGTTTGCGAGCTTCCAAAGGGTGATCAGCGTGCAGCCGACAGTTCCCAACCCTGCCGAAGCGATCACCAAGCAGCGGCCCGCACCGCACGATGACGTCTGGAGTCTTCCTACTCCAGGTGCGCCTGTGATGCGATATCAACGACGGCCGTCCCGTCGAGCATAGTGATCGCACACGAAGGCACTCCCTCGTTCAGCAAGCTGGCCGTCAGCGCATCATCGCCGGCCAGTGTGCGCAGCAGGTCTACAGTGACGCCACCATGGGTGACCACCGCAATCGACCCCCGCTCCTCGGCTAGGTCGGTCAAAAACGAGAGGAATCGAGCGCCAGCTTGACGGGATGAGTCTCCGGATCGCGGTACGAAGTCCCGGTTCTCAACCGTCGCGGCCCAATCGGCGAGGAACTCCTCAAATAGTTGGCCGTCGTCCCAATTCATCCGTTCTCGCAGGCGGGCATCCACCTGCACCGGCAGACCAGTTGCGGCAGCGATGAACTGCGCTGTCTCGCGCGTTCGCAGCAGCGGACTGCTGAACACCGCCTGCAGCCCAAGATGGCGAACCCACTCCGCCGTCTGGGCAGCCCGCTCCTGACCCAACGCTGTCAGCCCCGGATCGCCTAGTTGGCGCTCTTTCTCCGCATGTTGCACCAGGTAGAAGATAGTCACAGTTGAGGGTGTCGCACTGCTTGCGATCAGTGCCACCGAAATTGGCACAGCACTATTCTGGCTCCAAGACGTTGACGTTGAGTAACGACGAGCGAGAGCCCATCCCCCGTCCCCACACTTGCCGGGCCGTCCTACACACCACTCGCGGATGACCGCGATCCGGGCGCTGCCCGGGCGGGCGATTCAGAACCCGTCATTTTCCAGGAACACCCCACCGTCCTGGATCGGCTCCTCGGCCCGACCCAGAGGACCCCCCATCGGCTGCATCACCACCAAGCCCGCCCACACCCCCGATCACGAGGGGGCACTGGCTAGACCACAACCCAAACATAGAGACTTCCCTCTGCCTCGCGACTCCTCCGCCACGTCCACCTGAGCTCAATGGTGGGCGTTGGAGTGGAGCCTCGCATTCCGGCCTCGCTCGCAGATCTGCCGCGACTCAGCCTTCCAGAATGAGGCTCTCCGGGAAGTAGCAGTCGCCCGTCTCGTCCGCGCGGCGTTTCTTGCGCAGCAGCAGCTCGTCGAGTCGGACGCGGTCGGCCAAGACGCGCAGAAGAGATCCGTGCCGTCCATCGTCAGGAATGCGGTCCCTTCGCGGAATGCCGTCCGCGCTCCGGAGGTGAACCCGTTGACGCGTACCCAGGGTAAGAAACAGCTCAGGCTTCATTTTCCGGGTGAGCGTGCAGAGCTTCGTATGTGGGGCTCAAATGCCGCGTTCGAGACGTGGCTTCGGCCTCTGATCGTGGGGCACGCGGACATCTTCCTGGATGTGCAGGCATGTCTTAGCAAGGGCGGTGAATGCGGCTCCAGTCTCCGCCGTCATCACGGGGAAGAAGCGCCGGGCCTGCTCCGACTGACCCGTAGTCGTCCAGATGCATCCGGAGGAACCGCGCAGTGCACGGGTAATGAGGCGACGGCCAATTCAATGGCGTTGCTGCCTTCGGCGATATCACCAGAGCTTCGCTCCGCGCAGGAGGCCGCAACAAGGCTGGTGGCAGAGCTCGGGAAACCCTGACTCAGCTGGCCGGAAGTTTGGCGATGGCCGCTTCGATATGCCGGTCGACCAGGGCGGGCGCGCCCACGAGCATCACCAGTACGTTGCTGCGGCGGACGGCGGCCGTCTTCAGCACCTGCGACCCTCCTGGACCGGTGAGCGTGGTCGTGAAGGCGTAGGCATCTGGCCCAGGGCCGGGTGCGTCGTCCTTGCGCACGGTCACAGTGAGAGGGGTGCTGCCAGAGGTCATGGTGTAGGTGGGGCAGGACGTCTGAGCATGCACGAGCCTGCGCAGCCCTGCGGACAGTTTGGACGGTGCATCGCTGTGCAGTTCCTCGCCCAGCGTCGAATCCGCGCCGAACGTGAAGCCGGCGGAGGTCTTCGCCGCAAACTGCACTTCGTCGCTGTGTTTGCCCAGCTCCTTCAAAGCGGGGCAGCCGCTCACACCCATGTCGTCGTACCGGTGAGGGTCGGCGACCTTCTCATCGTCGGGGGTCGCGGTCTGCGTGTATCCCGGTCCCAAGTCGTCAGCGGTCAGAAGATAGTGACGCAACTGCTGGCCCTGGACGGGCTTGAGATCTGCAGGGGAAGCCGAGGAGGAGGGAGATCCGGGAGCTGTCGCGCTGGACCCTGTCGGCTTGGCCTCGTGCCTTCCAGCGGCGGGCGTGCTGCCGCAGCCGGCCGCCAGGGCCAGGATCCCGAAGGCAGCCGCTGCCGCCACCCCGCTGATTCGACGCTGCATGTCCGGCATCGGCCAACCCCCGTTATTGACAATGGACATGACCCTATCGGCAGCCGGTCATCCGAGGTCCGGAGTCTCGCAAGGTGGCGTGATCATTTCTCTCTAGCCTGCCGAGGCCGACGTCTACAACGCGGACAGCAGGACGGTGACGCGGACGCGGAGCGGTGATCTCGGCACGGGCCTCGCGCCAGGCGCCGGCACCGGTTGAACCACGGTGGCGAGAGGAGTTCGCGTAGTTCCGCGGTTTCGCCGCCCCGGTACGACTAGCCACTCCCCCGAGTGACCACCATCCCTGTTCCCGGGCGACGACCGACGCTACGGCGCTATCAACAGATCATGATCAAGACGACTGTCCGCGCCTTCGCGGCCGCGGCCCTCGCCCTGCTGCCCCTCACCACCGCCACCACCGCCGCTCATGCGGCCGAGACGCTCAGCCTGCACGACGCTATCGAAGCTCTCCCCCAGGCCGCCGAGTCCCGCGACGGCTACGAGCGCGCCAAGTTCAAGCACTGGATCGACGAGGACAAGGACGGCTGCAACACCCGCAACGAAGTCCTCCTCGCCGAAGCAGTCACCACGCCCACCATCGGAGCCGGCTGCAAAATCACCGGCGGAACCTGGCGCAGCTACTACGACGACACAACCGTCCAGGGGCCGTCCGGCCTCGACATCGACCACATGGTGCCGCTCGCGGAAGCCTGGGACTCCGGTGCCTCCCAGTGGACCGCAACCCGCCGTCAGGCTTACGCCAACGACCTCGGCGCCGAACGCTCCCTGGTCGCCGTCACCGCCAAGACCAACCGCTCCAAAGCCGACCAGGACCCCGCCCAATGGATGCCGCCGGCCGCCGACGCCCAGTGCACCTACCTCTCCGACTGGGTAAGCACCAAGCTCCGCTGGTCGCTGACCGTCGACCGCACCGAACGCGACACCCTGCGCCAGCTCGCCGCCGGCTGCGAGAGCACCGACGTGGTGTTTGAGCGGGTGTAGCACGCAGAGTTGTGCACAGCGCCTTCCCACTGCAAGGCCGGGACATGTCGGTGCGCCGCAGGGCAGGAACCTGCGGCGCACCGTGGGCGGCTGGTGAAGCGGCAGGCTGGCTCCGCCTACGGACGGCTCGTCTTTCGCCGTCCGCTCACGCATGGAGGGCTTCGCCGCAATGGGATCTGAACCCACGACCTGTTCGTCCCAAACGAGGTTCAATCAAGATCGGTATCGGCATGGATGACGTTTGCAAAGGGGGTCCGCGCCACGTCGTCGCCGTACGACCGCTGTACGGATGCAGCGATCACCTGCTCACCGCAGGGCTGCTGGGCTCCGAGGTGACCTGGGTCGACCCGGCGGGCATCGCGGACGCGCTGCGCCCCGACACCGGCCTGGTGATGGTCGAAAGCCCCGCCAACCCGACCCTCGCCGAACTCGATCTGAGAGCCCTCGCGCACGCCTGCGGTTCCGTCCCGCTGCTCGCCGACAACACCTTCGCCACCCCCGTGCTGCAACGCCCCGTCGAGCAGGGAGCCCGTCTCGTCCTGCACAGTGCCACCAAGTACCTGGGCGGCCACGGAGACGTCATGGGTGGCGTGGTGGCCTGCGACGAGGAGTTCGCCGGGCGGCTGCGCCAGGTGCGGTTCGCCACGGGCGGAGTGCTGCATCCGCTCGCGGGCTATCTGCTGCTCCGTGGTCTGTCGACGCTGCCCGTACGGGTCCGAGCCGCGTCCTCGAACGCGGCGGAGCTGGCCGGCCGGCTCGCCGCCGACCCACGCGTCACCCGCGTCCACTACCCGCGCATCGGAGGCGCCATGGTCGCCTTCGAGGTAGCCGGCGACCCCCACGACGTCATCGCGGGCGTCCGACTGATCACCCCGGCCGTGAGCCTGGGTAGCGTCGACACCCTCATCCAGCACCCCGCGTCCATCAGCCACCGCATCGTGGACGCCGACGACCGTCGCGGTGCCGGGGTCAGCGACCGGCTGCTGCGGCTCTCGGTGGGGTTGGAGGACGTGGCGGACCTGTGGGCCGACCTCGACCGGGCGTTGGGGACGGCGCCGGGGCCGGGCAGGGTCCTCCGGGAAGCGGCGGTCGCGAACAGGTAGAACCGCAGACGACGACCGGCCCCGGTCGAGACGACCGGGGCCGGTCGTCGTCCTGTGCGGTCGGGACCTAGTAGGGCTTGGTCAGGTTGGTGTTGCTGCGGGTATGTCGCGGTGGCAGGTGGGGCAGGCGCCGGTCCAGGTTGCGAGTAGGAGCTGCAGTTCACGGACTACTTGGTAGAGGCTCAGGCCGGCGCCGTGTCTTTTGGGGCTCTGGCCAGCCGTTGCAGGGTGCAGAAGGCGTGGGCGACGGAGACGAGGGTGACGTGGTGGTGCCAGCCGGTGAAGGTGCGGCCTTCGAAGTGGGCCAGGCCGAGGGCTTGTTTCATTTCGCGGTAGTCGTGTTCGATGCGCCAGCGGAGTTTGGCCAGTCGGACCAGCGTGGTGAGCGGGGTGTCGGCGGGCAGGTCGGAGAGCCAGAACTGGACTGGCTCGTTCTCGGTGGCGGGCCACTCGGCCAGGAGCCAGCACTCGGGCAGCGTGGGGCCGTCGGTGGCGCGGGCGATCTCGCGTCCGGCGGGCCGGATCCGCAGGGCGGTGAACCGCGAGTACATCCGCTTCAAGCCGCTCTTGCTCTTGCCG
Organism: Streptomyces sp. NPDC034111; assembly: GCF_055575375.1. Taxonomy (NCBI): domain Bacteria; kingdom Bacillati; phylum Actinomycetota; class Actinomycetes; order Kitasatosporales; family Streptomycetaceae; genus Streptomyces; species Streptomyces sp. NPDC034111. The sequence continues at coordinate 349,667 of NZ_JBVIST010000005.1, forward strand.
GGGCGGGAGCCCTCCCGCCATTGCACGGGCCTGGCGGCCTTCCGGCCCGCCTCGATGACCAGTTGTTTCACCGATTGCGGCTTGCCCGGGTACTTCGCCACCGGCGGCCGTCCGGTCCCGGCGTAAGGCTCGGTCACCGGGACGGCCTCGCCGGGCTGGGCCGACAGCGTGGTGGAGATTCCGACGACGTAGTTGAGGCCGCGGGACTGCAGGCCGAGCCGGAAGGCCGCCGCGTCGCCGTATCCCGCGTCCGCGATGGCCAGGGGCACCTCGATCCCCCAGGAGCGGGTTTCATCGATCATGTCCAGAGCGAGCTGCCACTTCTCCACATGCCCGACGTCCTCGGGAATCTGGCAAGCGGTGCGGCGGGCGACCTTGTCCGGGTCGGCCTTCGCGGACCCGGGCGCCCAGGTCTCGGGCAGGAACAGCCGCCAGTCGACCGCCGCCGAGGCGTGGTCGGAGGCCAGGTGCAGCGAGACACCCACCTGGCAGTTGGTGACCTTGCCCGCGGTGCCGGTGTACTGCCGCGACACACACGCCGAGGCGTTCCCGTCCTTCAAAAACCCGGTGTCATCGAAGATCAGCGCCCTCGGCCGGATCGCCGCTTCCATCTTCCACGCCAGCCGGGCCCGCACATGCGCCGGATCCCACGGGCTGGTCGTCACGAAATGGGCCAGGGCCTGCCGGTTCCCGTCCTCACCCAGTCGGGCAGCCATCGGCTCGACCGACTTGCGCTGCCCGTCGGTCAGCAGTCCCCGCAGGTAGACCTGCCCCCACCGACGCTGATCGTTACGCGCGAACGGCTCGAAGACCTCAGCCGCGAAGCCCTCCAACTCACCACGTACCTCCGCTATTTCATCCGGTGTCATGCCACCACAACTCCACACCACACCCAGAGGACACGCACCACGACCATCAACCTGACCAGGCCCTACTAGGGACTGTCTTCAAATGTCACGCCCACATCGCGATGCGAGGGTGACAGCTGCCGGATACGGCTGTGCCCCCGGAGGGCCGACGATTCAAGCGACGCCGACCATGACGGGCCCTAGATGCGACCACATGCTCGGGGGCGCACTATGGGCAGTGGGAAGATCCTCGACTACCTCGGGATCACGGATGGCACAGTACCCAGGGCTCCACTGTACGAACCGACCTTCTGCACAAGGGGCGGGAGCCGGGCGCTGCACGATGTGGACCGTTAGCTCCCCTGAAGCCCGCACGGCAACAAAGTTCCTGCTACAGCTGCGCGAAGGTTAGCCGACTTGGCTCGCTCCTCAATCATGGGGCACCGCGATCCAAACAGGTTAACTGGTCCTTTCACAAAGGCGTAGTGGTGTGTACCTCGCGACTGCGGACGGTTTCGGAGAGGATATTTCCATGTTGGGAAGCTCGAGGTGGGGCACCTCCATAGTTCTGAGCGTATTTTGCGTCTTGGCGGGAGGAATCACACCGCTTGCGGGTGCGGCTAGCACTCATGGAACTTCCGAGGATGTCGATTGGCGCAATCGTGCGTACAGCCTCACATGCGATGACGTCGTCGACAAACCCGTTGATGTGGCAGTCCGCAACGGTAAAGGGACGGTGAGAGGGAGCGGTGCCCCCGGTTCACATTGGGAGGTGCAGGTTCAACAGACAGCGCAGGGGCAAATCTCCGGGCTCGGCAACGTGACTGCCGTTCTGTTCTACTGCAGTCCCCAGCCCGCAAACTTCTTTAATCAAGAGTTGCGCATTTACCGCACGGAAGGTGGAAGTGAAATTGGGCGAACCCCTAGTTTCGAACCGCCTGATGATGTCTATGGCCCTCCCGAGTATAAGCCCGCGTCCCTAGCTATCACTAAGGGCCGCATCGCCGCTGACATGACGTTTTACGAACCGGGAGATCCCCACGGGCACCCATCGTTGCCTCGTCATGTCACCTGGGCGTGGGACGGCAAAGGATTCGTCACGCACGGCGCTGACACGTCACGAGAGGGTGCACGGGTTGACATGAATCGCGAACGTATCACCGTCAATGGGATGGGTCCGCTGGAGTTGGGCATGAGCCGTAACGAAGCTACGAAGGCGATCGGTGCGCCGATCCCAGGGAAGGCGAGCAAGAGAGTCTGTACCGACTTCAGCGTGGAAGGAGGACCAGAGGGTCTCCTTCTCCGCTTCGCATCTGACCGCCTCGTCGCGATCTACGTCACGCCGCCGGCCACGAAAATATCTACGCTTTCCGGCATCCACATTGGCAGTACTCGACGGGACGTACTCAATACGTACCCCGGAGAGATCACTTCCACCAGTCCGGACTACGGCGGAGAAGAGCTCATTTTCGCTCCGGAAGCACCCGAGTTCGCGGGCAAAGTGATCAGGTTCGGGATGAGCGAAGGTGCCGTAGAAACCTTCGTTGCTGGTGAGCGTGACTGGGCAACATTTGCGCCCTCCTGCGGGGCCCCCGAATAGAAACGGCCAGCACAATGAGGGTCGGCGCGTGTATACGAGGGCTACACGTAGAACCGACGCCGACACGGTTACGAGAGTTGCAGGGAGGGAGAACAATGGCTGGCTTCCTCAGCTCTGCGGCCAGGCGGATCGCAGCCGTTCTATTCACCCAATCTGTCGCCGTGGCCATGGCGGCGGCCCCGTCATCAGTAGCCGTCACCAATGCTTATGCGCCACCATCCTCACCGTCCAAAGTTTGCGGAGCAGCCCAGGTGGCAGGAAAGCAGTTCTCCAACGGGGTAACCCCGGTTTTGTTCGTCCACGGATTCAACTCCGGGCCAGCAATGTGGACGGGAAAAGAGGCGCGGGTTGAAAAATCCAACAAAACGCTCGTTGATATGGTCGCGCGTACGGGATCCGTCACTTCGTTTACCTTCGATTATCAGCGGTTCAATAATCGCTGGGTCACAGATAGAGACATAGGTCGCAGGCTGGCCGACACGATTTCTTGCCTTAGCAGTAAAGCTGATCGCAGAGTGATTGTGGTGGCCCACTCCATGGGTGGCCTTGCTACGCAATGGGCCGCAAGCGATAGTGGCGGTCGCGTGGGACGTAAAATCGCCGCAGTTGTCACACTCGGAACACCATACAAAGGCTCATGGTTGGCAGAATGTACACTCAACCGGTCCTTTGACCAGGGCCACTTTCGCGAATGCGGCGAAGCTAGGAAGGTCTTTGAGAAGTGCGACGATATACAGCGAAGGGGTGAAAAGCAGCCAGCGACCTGCATAGGCGTCCCTTCCAAGATCGCACGCAAAAGCAAAGCAGTGGAGGGGCTAGCCAACAAAAACTCAGAGATAACAAGGCTTGCGCCTTGGCCATCGAAAGGCGGCCCCGATGTTTACCCGCTCGCCGGAAAAGCTGAGTTCAAAACAGAGGAGAGAAGGGGCGAGGCAGGGCTCTTTGGTCTACTTGCCGTTGGCGGGATCGAAATAGGGGACAAAGTCGTAAGTCTAGAGTCTGCCACCAATGGTCGGAGCGTAGCCACTGTGGTGTGCGGGACAAAGGATCCGCAGAAGGATACATGTTTCCATACGATGCTTCACCGAAATGACACTTTGGCGAGAACGGTGGTAGGCAGGATTAAGATCGTCATTCAAAGGGAGGAGAGGAAGTCGACTCCCAGACGGGTTGACTTGAGTCACCAGCCCATCACAGTCGACGACATGGGGCCTTTGAAGTTCGGAATGAGTCGAGCTCAGGCGGAGAAGGTAATTGGGGCACGGATTTCAGGAACACCCGATCAACCAGAACCATTCGGGCGGCCTTGTAGGGACCTGGCCGTGAAGGACGGGCCGAAGGGCGTGTTCCTGCGATTCTCGCGAGACCAACTGGTCGCAATCCGAGTCTCGTCAGCCGCATCGACGTCGATTTCGACAGCCTCTGGGATCCACCGGGGTAGTCCGCGCTCAGCTTTGCTCCAGACCTACGTAGGGGAGATCACCACCACCTCCGTTGACAATGCCAACGAGGAACTCCTCTTCAAGCCCAGCGCACCGAAATTCGGTGGAAGAGTCATCCAGTTCTCCGTAAAAAATGGCAAGGTTGACGCCTTTGCAGCTGGCGAGCCCCTCTTCGCCGACAACCTCGATTGCAGGTCGGACTGAGCTGGGCAAAGCGGCATCCTGACGTCGGCCGCGTCCATACCGGGTCGCGACGTCTGCGTTGCCACTGCACGGCCACCGAACGGTGAATGCCCATCATTCCGCAGGGCCCGCCAGCCGATCCCGCGCTCGCCGCTTTGCCACGCCGCCGACGTCCTCACCCCGCTCTGCGACGCGACCGGCGAAGAACCCGAACACCGCCTGGCAGCCCGCTGCTACGCCCGCCCCGGAGACCGACGGGCTCTGAACGGCGCTGAGCTCTGACCATAACGGGCAGCCAGGTGGCTGAGGGCACGTGTACCAGCTCAACGCCGAACAGTTCGAAGATCCGCCACGCCTTTCGTGTGGATGCCAGATCCATCATGCAACCGGCCCGTACTAGTACTCCAGTCGCAGTTCGCTATTGCCGCTGGTCAAGGGCTTGCTTTCAAGTACAGTGACCTGACTAGCCGTCATGTGGCGGGAGTTCGTGACGCCGGGTGCGCCGGTTGTAGTGGCAGCGTTTGGCTGGTGGCGACGCCGGAAACGGGACCACCTCAGGGCTTGATGTGTGTGCTGGTGGTGGCCTGTTCCAGTGGTTCCCGGCGACTCCGACGAGATCGCACGGCGGATCGCCGCCGTACTCGAGGAAGCCTGGCTGCGCCTCACACGCAAGCAGCGTGCAGTGATCGCCACGTTTGCCGACCACCCGCGGACGCCCTACACCTTGGCCACACTGGAAGAGTTCAAGCAGGCCATCCTCGACTTCCGCCAACGCGTCGATCTATGAGGAGGGAGGGCGTACGGCCGCCGAGGCGCTGGGGACGACCTTCACCTGGACCACGTTCCACCGCGCCGCACTTCAGTCGCTCGCGGCCGACTCGTACGCCGACTTCCTGCGCCGCTCAGAGGAAGTCGAGCGGATGGCCAGGCCGCGCGCAGCGAAGTGCCGCTGCTGGCCGCGGGCAACCTGACGGCGAAGCAGGCCGCGAAGAACCTTGTGGGCCGGCTTGCCGCCGAGCACAAGCTGACCCACGTCATCTACCGCAACGGAGCCCGCGTCCCAGTGCGTGAGTGGGCCATGGCCGCCACGCTCGCGAAGTCAGCCGTCGCGTACAACGCGGGCACCCTCAACCGATCTCGCCAGGCCGGCGTCAGCTTCGTTGAGGTCTTCGACGGCTCCGACTGCGGGTGGACTTCTCACCAGGACCCGGATAAGGCGACCGGCACGCTCCGCGGCGTTGAGGAGGCAGCCGAGTGGCCCATATCGCATCCGCGCTGTCGACGGGCCTTCGGCCCCAGGCCGGATGTCCAGCTACCGAGGCAGCGGGGCGATGGGGACAAGAGGCCAGAACATGCGTACGCTCCACGTGCGACCTGACGATTGTCGGACCCGTACGTCAGGGTGAAGCGAGACGCGGAGTGGTCCTCCCCAAATCCCCTGGGGAGGACCACTCCGTGCCACTATCAGTGCTTCAGATCAGTCGCCAACCGCACCCCGTGCTGACTACAGGTCGACATCACTTGAACGCACGAGGTCTACGAACGACGACCACACAGCAGTCGACACGACGAGCGCCGGCCTGCTCTTGTCCTTAGAGTCGCGGATGCCGACCTGACTGCTCAGGTCGACAATCTCGATGCAGTTGCCCGTGTCGCCGCTGCTGTACGACGACTTGTACCAGGCGCTCTCGGGCGCCAGTTCAGAGGCCGTGGCTTGGTGCATGTGAGTGTTAATGGCTCTTCAACTCTCGCTCTAGTCGTTGGATGAACTCGGCGGTGTCCTCTGGCGGGAGCGCCGAGGACATCATCGTGTCGAATCGGCGCTTGAACCTATCCACCTCGCGCGGCTTGTCGGAGGTCGAGACGGCGCCCCAGGCGGTGTCGATCTGCACCATCGGTGGCAGACCATCGCCAAGGTCGAGGATGGCGAAGTCGTGGGATGCGCGGTAGCCCCGGCCGGCGAGGGGGAGCACTTGGATCGCTACGTGATCGAGTGCAGACAGCTTCGTGATCTCTTCGTACTGCTCACGCATCACCTCTATGTCCCCAACGACGTGGCGCAGCGCCGCCTCACCCAGGATCACCCACAGCTTGACCGGATCGGGTTCCCGCCGTAGGACCCTCTCCTTGCGCTCCATGCGAAGAGCGACGTTCTGACGGCAGAACTCTGTGGTGGTCTCCTCCACCGGCTTCCCGATGTCGAATATGGCCTGAGCATAACCCTCGGTCTGCAACAAGCCATGGACTGCCGTCGGTTGGTATACGCGGATCTCCCGCGCCTCCGACTCGACTCCCACGAAGGTCGGCATACCGGCCTGCATGACTCTGCGGTAGCGGGTCACCCAGTCCTGGTTCGACGAGTCGCGGTTCAGCTCGACGAGAGTCTCGATCACGTCCTCGTCCGTGACTCCGTACTTGTCCAGCAACTTGCGTAGGTCGCCGACGTTCCGGAAGTTCAGGGCGCCTGTCTCGATGCGTTGCAGCGCGGCCTCGGAGAGCTTCGAGCCGGTGACGGCGGCTTTGCGCGTCATCGGCTTGCCGTTCTTCATGACGATGCTTTCCCGCATCTGTCGTAGCTGGAGCCCGAGTTCCAGACGTCGTCCGGTTGCCCCACGCTTCGCTGCCACTTGTGCGCCCTCCCCATACCGCTGTGCGGATCACCTGCTGGTGTGCGCAGAGTGTGGCACCCCGTGTGCGAGCTCCGCAGCCCCTTGTGCGGATCTCGGCATATACCAATGTGTCTTCATTTGAATATTCACCGCAGATTCGGTTGCCGATGAACCCGCATAAGCGCCACCGTAGTTGTGCCGGTGAGGGGCGATCTCCTGGGGGAGGCGAGACCGAGCCGGCGGCCGGAGCGCGCCGTGCAGTGCGGTTCGCATGGGTGGCGGAGGAGAAGACCTGCCCCCGTCCGATGGGCGCGGCTGCGCTCCGGCCCAACTCCCACGCTTGACCACCACCACCGCGGAGGCAACCCATGCTTGAGGGACGCCGCGATACCCCGCCCCGCATCATCCGGCCCGAGGCTGCGCACGCACCCTTGCCGGTCCGTACGCCTCAGCACGCGATGCAGCAGCTCGACGCGCGACACGAGCTGGAGGAGCGCACGCCGGACCTCTTCCATGTCCCGGACGCTCCCCAGACATGGCGCCGTCTGCACCGTGTACTCACCAGAGAGGAGCCCGTCTCGTGACCCCCATCGGCTTAACCATCGTCGCCGCGATCGGTCTTCTCGTCCTCCTCGGCTCGAAGTGGGGAAGGCGATCATGAGCGGCGCACACCGAAGGAAACGGCGGCTGCCGCGTCTTCGCTGGGCGATCCGACACCCCTACCAGACGCTGGTCCGTAACCACGGCAAGGCGATTGACTACACCGGCTTCGGCCTCCTGCAGGCCGCCGTGGTCGGGTCCTTCACCATCGGCGTCATCGGCTGGCTCGCCTACCAATACGTCGTACACCTCAGCCCTTAAAGCTGGTCATCTCCGCACGGCCGGAACGCTGTCCCCGCGCCGAGATGACTCTCAAATGGCTTCCTCCGCTCCCCGCTGCGACCACCGTGCTCGCCGACACGCGCACGGGCAGGTCCCGGGATGGTCAGGGCGGAGGGAGCGGCCCGCTCCCTGGTGGGTACGCCGTCCCCGTCGGCGCTGGGAGCTGGGCCTCGGCCGCCGCTCTTTTACATGCGCAGAGAGCGGCGGCCGGCCAACTCACCCACTACCGCCAGCCCAGCGATGAAAGGCCCACTTGCCGTGCATGCCAGCTCAGAACGCTCCGCACCACCGGCATTCCGCAAGCCGGACACGCACCCACGTTGTCAGCACCACTCCCCGTGCCCCACCGCGGAGGCCACTGACCGGGAAGCAGCACATCCCGTGGCCTGCCATCCCGAGCAGGGCTGGTCTCTTCTCTGCAATGTCGTACTGGTGTTCGAGGATACCGGTGAGCTGCTGCCGGACGGTCAGATCATCGCGCCGCCCGAGCGGCCGGCAGCCCTGCATCGAAGGCTAATGCCGCATGACGCTTCGGCGGCCTTCCCGTTTTTCCCATCCCATTCGCCTCAAACGGAGATCAGCCTTGCCGCACCAGGCGCCCCGTAGGGCAGAGCAGGGTCATACCCTCGCTGCCTCCGAACCGGCCCGCTCGCCCCGCTCAATTCATTTGTCGGTGTACGCGTTGAGCCTGCTTGCCGCAGCACCCGCCTTGACGATCAGTGGTACGACCGCCTACGGCGCATACGTAAGCCCCATCAGCCCATATGCATCGACGCTGTTGGTCTACTACGCCCGGTCCGTGAGTATCACGGTGGCCGCCGGATGGTTGATCTGGCTGGTTTTCACGACGAGCCAACGACAGGACGGCGCGCGAAAGCTATCCCCAGCGGTGCGCTGGGCAGGACATGCTGTGGCTATCGCGGCCGTCCTGCTCAACCGGGCGGATCCGACCAGCAACTGGTGGGGCCTGCGCAACCTCGCGGCAGCGGCCCTGTTCGCAGCATTGACTCTCGCGCTCATGAGGTGGTGCGGGGGCAGCCGGGAACAACTGGGAATCGGCCCGCCGGGCGTATCCACGGCGCGTGGCAGGGCCCAAGCCGTCTCGGTCGGTGCGACTGTCGGGCTCGCTGCGCTCATCACGATCGTGATTGTGAACGCGTTGCCCACCCTCCTTCCCGACGCAGGCAGCGCATATGGCGGATCCCAGGCAGGGTTCCTCGGCTGGAAAAACTTCTGGCTTCAGGCCGCGAACGTTGTCGTCACCGGGGTGGTCGAGGACGTAGTCATGGTCGGGGCGATTGTGAGCCTTTTGGCCATGGCACGGCGACCGGCGTGGGAGATGTATGCCCTCAGCCTCACGATCGAGGTCGGCATGCATCTGTACTTCGGCGTTCCAGCCATCGGCATCTCTCTTGTTGCCGCCGTGAGTCTCGCGCTGTACCGACACACCGGCAGGCTCACTCCCATCGTGATCGCACACATTGCTTACGACCTGTGCAACGACCTCCCCGTACCCGACTGGGCGCTTGGCTTGCTCCTCGCTGCTACCGCCTCCATCGCGGCGCTCGTCACCGGCGTCACTACGCCCCGGGCACGTGCGGCTTCGGACCACCTGCCGGTCATCGCTGACATGGAGGTTCGGCCATGAGGAAAGTGCAGAGAAGGAGCCTGCTGTGCAACGGCGTCCTGCTTTCGCGGACACCGGTGAGCTGCTGCCGGACGGGCGGGCAATCGCGCCGCACCGATCCGCCGTGACCGCGGCATGAGTAGCGACGCCGACGGTGGGTGAACTCGGCGGCACTCGAACCCCGGTCCGGGGGGAAGCGGCTCCGCACACGTCAGCTCGTGGTGCATGGCGCCTCGGACCGGTGGCTGGAACTGCCTGAGCTGTGTGGCTATCTCACTACGCTCCAGGGTCTGCCCGGCCATCTGCAACACCGCAGGACCATCTCGACCAGTCAACGGAGGTATCACCATGATGCTCAGCACGCTGGAAGGGCGGCCGGAGGCCGCCGGCGCCGTCGCTCAGGACCCGTTCGATCTGGACATCACCGTCTTGGACGCCGGCAAGGCCACCACGGAACTCGCGGCCTCCGACGGTGGCTGTGGGAGCACGTGCGGCACCTCGTGTGTCAGCAACGCTGCCTGACGCAACACCTCGAACTCCCAGGACCGACACGTTCGTGTTCTGGGCGCCGTCGGCGACGGCGGTACCGGCTCGCCGAGCCGAACCTTCGGATCGGCCTCAACCCTTGGAGGAAATCCCATGGAGATGAAAGTGGAGATGAAGGACGAGTTCGACCTGGACGTCAGCGTTCTGGAGTCCGGCGTCGATGACGGAAGGCTGATCGTGCTGACGGACGACGGCTGCGGCAGCTCGTGCCCCAGCGCCTGCGCCACCAAGGTGGGCTGACCACAGGGGCGCTAGTCCATGCCGGTTCGGGCGGTGGTGCGCCGCTGCCCGAACCGGCACCTGGCCGAAGGGCTTACGAGGGAGGGGACCACATGGCTTCGAGACGTAGCCGACAGCTGTATCGGTGTGGTGAGTCGGTGCTCGTAAGGGCCGCTCGTTGGGCCGAACTGGAGCTGCCAGCCTGGCCGGACATGGCTGACGACTCGCCCGGACAGGTGCAGCGGTCGCGCGAATGGCTGGCTGAAGTCTGGGCGTTGCCCGCGGTCGTCGAAGCGATCGAGCTTGCGAGCCCGGAACTTGCGCAGCAGGTTGGAGCGGTGTGCTCCGACGCTCGCCTGGACGGACGGCACGTGCGCCGAACGCTTCTGTCCGTGATCCGATACGTGCTGCGGATGACCAGCCGAGCTACCCCTTTCGGACTGTTCGCTGGTGTGGCGCCGGCCGAACTCGGCCCCAAGACCGCGGTTCGTTGGGGCGAACGGCACCATGCGCTTGCACGGGCTGATGCTGCCTGGCTCAGTGACGTCATCGCCCAGCTGGAAGCCGTGCCGGAGGTCCTGTGTCGGCTACCGCTCATGTCAAACACAGCGGTGTTCTTACGGGGCAACCGGCTGGTCGTTCCATACCCGCCCCGGCGCCGCTCGGTGGGAGGTGCCGCAGTGGCCGAAGCGCGCCTGAGGTACACCGCACCAGTCCGGGTAGCGGTCGAAGCTGCCCGAGCGCCGATCGGCTACGACGCGCTGGTGGAGAAGGTGGCCGCCGAGTTCCCCAAGGCCGCAGGCAAGATCGCTCCCCTCATCGAGGCCCTGGTGGAACACGGAGCTCTGATTACCGGCCTCCATGCGCCGTCGACCACGTTCGACGCCTTCGCTCACCTCATGGATCAGGCAGAAGCGGCCCGTATCGGAGACGTGCCTGAGGCCAGTGAGATCGTGGGTCGACTCCGCTCTGTTCGCCGTCGAATGAACGAGCACAACCAGGCAGGCGCCGGTACCGCCGGACGGTGGCTGCGCGCCGAGCTGCGCGGCTTGATGACGGACGTGAGCACCGTTGTCTCTCAGCCCGTGGCGGTGGACCTGCGTGTGGACTGCTCGCTCAGCCTTCCGCGGGAGGTTCGCCGTGAAGCCGAGTCGGCAGCGACGGCGTTGGCGCAGCTGACGGCCTGGCCGTTCGGCACCGCGGCGTGGAAGGACTACCACAACAGGTTCTTCGAGCGGTACGGGATCGGCTCTCTCGTCCCGCTACGGGACGTCGTTGACCCCGACATCGGTCTTGGGTTCCCCGCTGGATACCTCGATGGGGAGCCCGAGCCGGAAGGGCCGGTGAACGCCCGCGACCAACAGCTTCTTGCCCTCGCCCAGAGCGCCGCGCTCGACGGTCGCGACGAGGTCCTGCTCGATGAGCAAACGATCACCGAGCTACAGCTTGGAGACCGGAAGAGGATGCAGATCCCTCCTCACTTCGAGCTGCGGTTCCAACTTCACGCCGATTCGGCCCGCGCACTCGACAGCGGCGACTTCACGCTCTCTGTCGTCAGTGCTTCCCGCGGCGTCGGCACTCTGTCCGGTCGCTTCATCGGTCTGCTGGACGAATCTGATCAAGCCCGAGCAGCCCGCGAAATCGCACAGCTGCCGACGAGCGACCCCGGCACGCGGCTGGCCCAGCTCTCCTTTGCACCACTCGACCCGAGCGACGCCCACGTAACCCGCGCTCCTGCATTGGCCCCCGAGATCATCAGCGTGGCGGAACACCGACCAGCCGGACCGAACGTGATTGCGCTGAGCGATCTCGCGGTGGGCTGTGACCGACGTCGTCTCTACCTGGCTTCGGTGTCCCGAAGGAGCCGAGTGGATGCCTATGCTCTGCACGCTCTCGACCTTCGAACGCACACCCCGCCCTTGGCCCGGTTCCTCAGCGAGATCGGCAGAGCGCAGGCCGGCGTCGTGACCGGCTTCACGTGGGGCATCGCTGATCGGCTCCCGTTCCTTCCGCGCCTGCGCTACGGCCGGACAGTCCTCTCGCCGGCCAGGTGGCGACTGACGCGCTCCGAACTGCCGGGCCGCGCGGCTCCGTGGAGGGAGTGGCGTGAGGATCTGCGAAGGTGGGCAGAGCAACGCCGCCTCCCGGACTCGGTCTACCTGACCGAGGGCGATCGTTTTCTGCACCTGGATCTCGGGCACAGCTCGCACCTTGAACTCCTGCGCTCGCACCTGGACGCATCCGAGCACGCGGTGCTCACGGAAGCCCCTGAGGGCACCAGCGCCTGGTTCGCTGGGCACGCCCACGAGATCAGCATTCCGATGACGGCAGCCGTGCCCCCGAAGTGGCCCGCTGCTCCAGCCGTCTCCGCTTCCCGCCTCATTGGACGTGGCCACGGGCGCCTGCCTGGCGGATCCGACTGGCTGATGGCCAAGCTGTACGGGCACAACGAGCGGCAGCCAGAGATCCTGGGCCACTACCTCCAGCATCTCCTCGCCCAATGGGACCAGCCGCCAGCGTGGTGGTACATGCGGTATCGCGACCCGCGACCGCACATTCGCCTGAGGGTTGCTCTTCCTGACCCCGCAGCCTTCGGTCAGGCCGCCGCGCGGATCAGCAGGTGGGCGGATGGCCTTCGTGAGGACGGCTTGCTCAGCGACCTGCAATTCGCCACCTCCTACCCCGAGACCGGGCGGTGGGGACGCGGGGCAGCCATGCAGGCCGCCGAGGCCGTCTTCACCGCCGACTCACGCTGCCTGGCCGCACAGTTCGCCCTACCAAGCGGCCCCCAGCCGCAGGCCCTCGCCGCCAGCAACCTCATAGCCATCGCGGCGGCCTTCTCCGGCAGCCCGCGCGAGGGCATGGACTGGATGATCAGGTACCGCAAGATCGACGCTTCAAAACCGCTGGATCGACGCGTGCTCGCAGAAGCCGTACGGCTGGCTGACCCCTCGGACAACTGGGCCGGACTCCGTGCAGCCCCCGGCGGAGAGACGATCTACGCGCAATGGGCAGCCCGCGACCGTGCCCTTGGCCAGTATCGGGAGCTATTGCGCCAGGCCGAGGACGTGGACCCCGACACTGTCATTGATTCGCTGCTCCACGGCCACCACATCCGAGCCGCCGGCATCGACAAAGATGACGAGCGCACCTGCCTAAGGCTGGCTCGGGCCGCTGCGCTCGCCTGGAAGGCGAGGCATTCATGACCGAGACGTCAGACCTCAGGGTGCAGGCAGCAGCCGATGCCATCGCCGACCGCTTGGCCTCACCGGCCGATGCGCGCGGGCTTGAACTCGCACAGGGCTGGTTTCCGCAGTCCCTGGCGTACGGCGCCGCAGGCGTCGCTCTCTTACACATCGAACGGGCCCGCTCCGGGATCGCGTCGTGGAAGCGCGCTCACGACTGGCTCGCCTGCGCCGCTGAAGCCCCAGCCGTCGGCGGCGCGGACGGGCACCTCTACTACGGCGCCCCCGCGCTCGCCTTCGCTCTGAACGCCGCGGCAGACCGGCCCGAACGGTACGCCCGCGCCCTGGACACCCTCGACCGGCACATCGAGAACATGACGCGCCGCCGACTGGAGCGTGCACATCTCCGAATGGACCGTGGTGAGCTGCCCGCGCTGAAGGAGTTCGACACCATCCGCGGCCTGAGCGGCCTCGGTGCACTTCTGCTCCGGCGCGAGAGCCAAGTCGACCTGACCCGGGCCGTCCTCTCCTACCTGGTCCGGCTCACCGAACCGATCGAAAGCTCCGGAGAACTCCTCCCCGGCTGGTGGAGCGACCTGGCGCCCTCCGGCAAGCCGTCACCGGAATTCCCGCAAGGCCACGCCAACACCGGCCTTGCGCACGGCATCGGTGGCCCTCTGGCTCTTCTTTCGATCGCCGCACGGCGCGGCGTCACCGTCGACGGGCAGGCCGAGGCAATCAGCCGGATCTGCGCATGGCTGGACCGATGGCGGCAGGACGGACCGGCCGGACCCTGGTGGCCCTACTGGATCACTCGCGAGCAGCTTCGGTCCGGCCATGCCGGCAACGGCCCCTCACGCCCGAGCTGGTGCTACGGAACAGCGGGCCTCGCCCGCGCTTTGCAACTCGCTGGAATCGCGACGGGCGACACAGAGCGGCAACAGATGGCCGAGAGCGCCATGGCACATGCGATGACAGATCCGGAACAGCTGCGAGCGACCGGAGATCACTCCATCTGCCACGGATTTGCCGGACTGGCACACATCACGCGGAGCATGGCGGCGGACGCGATCCAGCCCAGCCTCGTCGAGCGCCTGCCTCCCCTGCTCGCTCCCATCACGCACGTCGAGCCGGATGCCCTGGCCACATCGCTTCTTCGGCCGCCGTACGGGCCCGGCGACATCGGACTGCTCGAAGGCGCAGCCGGCGTAGCTCTCGCTCTGCACGCGACGCAGACAGGCACGCCCCCCATATCCGGCTGGGCCACATGCTTCCTGATCAACTGACGCGCACGAAAAGAGACAACAGTGAACATGGCACCTGACGAGTGGCCGCAGCGCCTCGTCCAGTTCGCCACCTGGCCGGAGTCCGAACAGCTCGCCGCCGAATACCTTCTGCCCGAGTTGGAGATCAGTGCAGCTGAGGGCGAGATTGCGCAGTGGTCCTTCCTGCGCAAATTCCCGTGCTGGCGGATCCGATATCAGCCCACTGACGATCGAGCTTCCAACCGCCTGGACAGCCTCTTGGGACGCCTGCGGGCCGAGGGCCTAGTCAGCGAGTGGACGGTGGGGATCTACGAGCCGGAGACGGTGGCATTCGGCGGCGTCGCCGGGATGGAGCTGGCCCACGAGCTGTTTCACCACGACAGCCGCCACATCCTCGAATTCGCCGCCGATAAGCGGGAAGCCCCCAAGGCCCCGGACCTGGGACGGCGCGAGCTGGCCATCCTGCTGTTCAGCGTTCTCATGCGCTCCGCGGGCCTGGACCGATTCGAGCAGGGTGACGTATGGGCGAGGGTGGCCGCTGAACGGCAGGGCATTGCGGTTGCGCCGGTGGCCGATCGGGCCGCGAAGGCTGTACGACAGCTCATGACCGTAGATGTCAGCGCCACCAGCAGGCTCGTCGACGGAGGCCCGTTGACGGGACTGGCCGACTGGCTTGCCACGTTCGAGTGGGCAGGGCAGCGGCTCGCACGCCTCCACCACCGTGGACAGCTGGAACGCGGCTTTCGAGCGGTACTCGCCCACCACCTGATCTTCCACTGGAACCGATTGGGCCTCAGCAGTGAGGACCAAAGCACCTTGTCAAACCTGGCGAAAGAGGTAGTCATGGGAACGAGCGAATCCACCGCGTCTGCATCAGGCACAGCCGCCGGCGACGCTAGCCTCACCGGCGTGGATACCGACACGATCAACGACAACGCCGCTGCCGAGAACCTCCGCAACAAGCTGGTCGACCAGCTCAAGGCAGATGGACGCGTGCACAGCGACGACATCGAAGACGCTCTACGGGCAGTACCTCGACACGTGTTCGTACACCAGTCGAAGCCTGGCGCCACCCTCGAAGAGGCGTACGCCGACACCCCGGTCCACACCAAGTTCGACACCTCTGGCACGTCCATCAGCGCCGTCTCCCAGCCGTCGGTCAACGCCCTCATGCTCGAACTCACCCAAGCCAAGCCGGGCATGAGGATTCTGGAAGGCGGCGCCGGCAGCGGCCTGTTCGCCTCGACCCTGGGACGTCTGGTCGGCGAAGAGGGGCACGTCTACACGATCGACGTGGACCAGGACCTCGTCGACAACGCCCAAGCGGCCGTCGAAGAAGCCGGTTTCGCCGGCGTCGTGACCGTAATCCTCGGAGACGGCGCGGTCGGCCACCCGGCCGGCGCCCCGTACGACCGGATCGTCGCGACCGTTGGTGCACACGGCATCCCGTCGGCCTGGCTCGACCAGCTCGCGCCCGACGGCCGCCTCGTCGTGCCGCTCCGGCTGCGGGGCAGCGTCTCGCGCGCTGTTGCCTTCGAGCGGGACGCAACAGGCCGCTGGCGTAGCGTCCGCAGTGAGATGTGCACGTTCATGCCGCTGCGGGCAGGCGTAGCTGATGACCCGCGGCGCCTTGTCGCGCTGACCGACGACGGCGCAGTCAAGCTCCAGTTCAACCAGGAGCAGAAGGCCGACGAGGCGCTGCGCGGGGTGCTCGACCAGCCGGGAACCGAAGCGTGGTCGGGCGTGACGTTCCGGGGGTCTGAGTCGCCGGAGTACATGTGGCTCTGGCTGTCGTGCAGCCTGGACAACGCCCTCAGCCGGATGGAGGTCGATCGCAACGGCGCCGGGGCCAGCAACCTGGCCGACGGGTTCCGGCCCATGGCAGTGGCGGAAGGAAGCAGCTTCGCCTACCTCACGCTGCGAAAGGCTGATCTTGCCGAGGACGGCGGGCAGCTGTACGAGGCGGGAGCCATTGGCCATGGTCCGGCGGGCAAGGAACTCGCCGATCGGGTAGCCGAAGAGATGGGTGTATGGGATCGCGGTTTCCGCCAGCGTGACGTGGCCTTCGAGGTCCAGAAGCTCGATGGTGCACCGCCGGTCTCGGCGCCGGGACGATTCGCGTTCGACAATGCCATCAACCGGATCGTCATCGAGTGGCAGTGAGATGGACGCCGGCCAGATAGTGCGGCGTTTCCCGCTGGTCGCCCGGCCTCGGCCGGCGTGTTCGCCGCTCGTTGATCGAGTTCGGGAGATCGGCGGACTTGCACGGGAGGCCGAGTGCACAGGCCGTCTGGCTCCAGCATCCGCGGCCTTCAACAAGGCGGCTCTGCTCGCCAGTGACTGTGCTCTTCCGGACCTGGCCCGCGCTCTGTGCTGGCGGCACGCCGTGGCGTACCTGCGCACCCAGCCCCTGGGCGCGCAGGTCGCCCGGTTCGGCCTGGAGCCCCTTGTCAACCTCGCGCGGCTGTTGATCCGTTCCGGCGACGGAGACGGTGCCTTTGCACTTCTCGACTCGATGTATCAAGCGGTGACGTCCGATACGGCCGCCACGATCGACGGGCACGAGGTGTCATTTGGGAACATCACCGGGGCGGACGAGGACCGCCGCAAACTGCATCAATGGCTTTGGGTCGTACTGCTGGCCGACGGTGCGCGCGCCCTGGCCAGCGCCGACATGTGGGCGGAGGCACACGCCCAGGTCCAGCGGCACAAGGGCATCGGCAGCAGGATGCTCGACGGCCGCCAGGTTGCCGTCATAGCCCATATCACGGCGGGCGACATCGAACAGGCTCAGGTTCTGCTGAGCGGCACCGTTCCTGGCGAGGCGTGGGAGACCGCGGTTGCAGCACTTCTTACGGTGCTGTGCAGGCGGACGGCGAACCTGCCAGTCCGCACAGCTCTGGACGACTTGGTGGATCTCTACCGTTCCCTGGAGCGAAGTGCTGGCCTGGCGGTCTTCCTCACGCGGCTTGGACTGTCCGCCGTCGACCTTGCTGGCGACCAGGAGCCGGAGATTGCCCGCTGTATCGCTACAGACCTCGTCGAGGAGACCGTCGGGACGGGCGACGGCTATGCGGCTCGCGATGTGCTAGCTCACCCTGGTTGCCATGAATATTTGACCGGCCAGCAGGCAGCCCGCCTTAAGGAGATTGTCGAAGCGTGTGCTCTGGGCTCCGGCGCTATTCCCGACGAACTGCAAGTGGATCTCTTGACCGCGCTGGACATCAGCAAGTCTGTGATCACCGGCGTGCTCGCTGCAGCGCCTTCCGATACGGCATGAGGGCGTGATGGGGACAGCTGTCCGGTGCCATGGAACATTGAGTGCGCCACCGGCCCGAAGGGTTGCTCCGTACATGACCTTCGAGTTGTGCGGGCATGGCTACGGATCCGGGTGCGGCTCTGGAGGATTGCTCGCTGTCATTTCCGCCTCATGACCGCGTCGCGTCGGGCAAACTGAACTCCGGTGAGGCGGGGGCACACACATGAGCAGACCAGTACCAACTGCTGCCGGCGGTGACCCGAGTCCGGTGCCCGACCTCGTTCCTCCGCAGCCCGTCCCCGGCACTCGTCCCTCGCGGTCAGCATCGGCCCATCGCTGGCAGACAACCATCGCGGCGACGATCGCTGCGGTTGCAACTGTCGTCGCGGCACTCATCGCCCCTTTAGGCAGCAACAACAACGCCACTTCAGTAGCAACGGCAATGCCCCTCGGCCTTCGGTCAGTGTCGCTTCCTGGTCGGAGTGGCCCGCAGAAGCACCTGCCAAGACATATGAGTTCGAGGGCAGCGTGAGCCAACTGTCTGCGGGGTCGGCGGTTCACGTCATCATCGAGGTCCCACGCGTCGCTTCCGCCTTGCGGGAGAGTTAAGCGGCCGCGCCGCGCAACCCTGATAACAGGGCATCGATATGAGTGAGATATACCCAGAACGTCGCTGCTGCGATCGCGATTCTGCAAGGCATGACCGCCAAAAGCCCGAAAGCCCACTGAGACACAGCACTCCGAGCCCACCCAGGCGCCCCGGTGGGCAGAGCCCTGAGTCCGTGAAGTCGCCTGGCGTGGTAGCTACGGGCTATCTCACGAGCATAACGATGCGTGCGGCGGGAGCGCAGGAGCGAAGGCATGCCCAAAGCCTGCCAGCCTGATCTGCTGCGGCACCGGGGTTTTGAAAGGGACCAGGTCATCGCCTGGCCGTCGGCACTCACGCCGACTCAGTTCGCGGTTCGCGGGCCCAGACTACGGCTGTTCCCGATCAAGGCATCAGCTCCCAGGGATCGACCTTACTCAATTAGCAGGTCAACATCCGAACTCACCCACTATCCGATACAAGGCACGCCACAAGGTGACGCTTCATCAGTTCTAGCTGACGGCGCGTCACTTAAGTCAGCATCGAGTCAGCATGCACCCAGCCAGAGGCGGTGACAGATGGCGACACATGCACATGCACCAAACCGCTCCGCACCACCTCTGAGCTGCATAGATGCAGGCCAGCCCGCTGCACCCGCAAGTTGCACCAAACCCGGTGCCAGTGGAAGCCGAAGAGGCACAGCAAGACATCGTTGCAGGTCAGAGGGCGTTTCCAGGTCAGCAAGTCAGCACAAAGTCAGCATCGGCGGCGCCACTCCGGGGAACGAGTCGGTTACCGGGGCCATACGCCGACGCCGCGGTCCGATCCTCCTCAGCATTCGGAGATCGGACTTGATGCCAGTTGTGGCACCAGAGTACAGCTGCCTTGGGGAGCCAAACATCCCCGGATCCAGCCGGAGTTGTGTGAGAGGGGGTACGTGAGTTGATGTTCGGTCTGTTATCGCCTGAACGTGTGACCGCGCGAACTTCGGGCTGGTCGACGGGCTTGGCCGTGCTGGAGTGGCCGTTCCGGGGCAGGGACATGTTCCCGGCCGCCGACTTCAGCTCTGCTCGGCCACGGCAAAGGCCGACCATGCCGAGGCGACTCCGCCGGTCAGTCGCCGCCGGGACCATCACCCTGTCGAAAAGGGGTCTCCGGCATTCGGTTGTCGTGTTTCAACGGTTCCTTCGTCCCCAGGAGGGCCGACCAAGAACGCCCCCAGGCCCACAGCCAGCAGACCGACCGGAACGAGTATCTCGAGAGCCCACTCGGGCATGCCGCCTCCCCCTTGGCGTCTCCTGACCTGCCAAGCCAGGGTAGGCCCACGCTCACCGGCCGGGAGGGGCGAACTCGCCGACCTCACCGACCGGTTCACCGATGCCGGCGGACACAGGAACGTCAGCGGGGCCGTCGCAGGGCTGACGTCTCGTGGGCGTGCCGGGAGTGAGCCCACTGCTGTTATCGCTGCGAATCGTCGCTGGGCGTGGGCTCGTTGACCCAGGCCACGGCGGTCGCGAGGCCGGGGCCGTGCCGACGGCCTGATAGGCGAAGCCGTCCCACTCCAGGAGCATGCGCGGCGCGTGAGGCGTGAGAGGACAGTTCGAGAATTGATGTCCATTTCGGGGTTGGACCCCACCGGGTGACCGACAACGCCTCCGCCTTCACCTGCAGCGGCCGGCCCTTACGCACGGCCGCTCACACCCGCCAAGCCGTTCGGCCATCGGGACCCGGGGTACGCAGAGAAGCCACGACAGTGTTTAATGGAAATGATTCCCATGTTCGCCACTGAAAGATCGCCCATGCACGTCAATGAATCCTCACGGGGGATATCCGCCAACTCCCGCCATGCTGCCGCACCGCATGTCCAGACAGGAACGTGGTCATGGTGACAGCGTTGACCGCACCAGCAACCGGCGAACGTCTGCAAGACGTTTCGCCGTGGTCGAAGCGGCTCCCCTGGGAACCGGCCTTCCTGTCGGTGGGCGTCGGCCTGATCGCCGCCGCCGGGCGCCGTGGCAGGGTTCGCGTGATGGACCTCGAAGGTGGCGAGGAACACGACCTCCTCACATTGCCCGGCGGCATCACGGGGCTCGCCTTTTCCCCTGATGGGCGCCACCTGACCCTGGTGGGCCCTCGCGGATTCGCCCTGTGGCGGGCCACGGACGGCAGGCTGATCACGCGGAGCACTCCGACGCCCTGCGTCCGCGCGCGCTGGATGGGGCTGGGCGTCGTGGCGATTGCGGAAGGGGGCAAGGTCACCACGTACGACACCGACGGCGTGGCGCAGTGGTCCACAGCACCTCTCCCGACAGCAGTCACCGACGTGGCCTGCGCGCAGGGCGGACGCCTTCTGGCCGTGTCCCTGGCGGGCCAAGTCCGCTGCTTCATGCCGATGCGTCGTGAACCTGTCGCCGTCCATCTCTACGGTGGCGCACCGGACGGTCTCGCCCTGTCCGTCGACGGCCGCTGGGCTGTGTGCTCGACGTATCAGCGCGCGACCTTGCTATGGGAGACGCATCGTCGGCCAACGGCGCAGCCGGTCCAGTGCGAGGAAGCCTCGGGCCGGCATGCTCCAGTCTTCAGCGAATGCGGGCACCGGCTGGCCGTACCGGCCGAGCGCCACCTGTCGCTCTGGTCCATCGGCACCCGAAGACCGACACGATCGGCCGTCCTCCCTGTTTGCGTATCGGCGCTGGCCTGGCGCCCCGGCGCAGGGGACGCGCTCGCGACGGCCGGGTCCGACCACGCCGTCCGACTGTGGAATGCCGGAGCCCAAGGCCGGAGGAACGGTTACACCCCCCTCACTGCATGGCAGTTGACCACCCCCGCCACATCCCTTGCGTGGGCAGGCCAGCGAATGCTTGCCGTGGCGGAAAGGGGAGGCCGCGTAACACTCCTGGACATCGACCCCTCATAGGTTCAGTGCTGACGAGCGACGCGTTGTGAGGTGTGGCGTGCTCCAGGGAGCGCTTCCGGCAGACCCGCCCGTCGGGGCCGCATCGCCCTCGGAGCTGCATGAGCGAGATCAACATCGACGCGACGCTGGTGCGCGGCGGCGAGGCCGCCCTTTCGCGTACCGAGGAACGCCTGGTCGAGATGACCAACGGCTGCATCTGCTGCACATTGCGCGATGATCTCCTCGAAGAGGTCGACCGGCTGGCCCGTGAGGGCCGCTTCGACTATCTGCTCATCGAGTCCAGCGGCATCTCGGAACCGATGCCCGTCGCGGCCACCTTCGCCTTCCCGCGCGACGACGGAGCGACCCTGGGCGACCTCGCCAGGCTCGACACGATGGTCACCGTCGTCGACGCCGCCAACTTCCTGCCCGAGCTGAACGGAGGCGACGGGCTGGCCGAGCGGGGGCTGGACCAGTACGAGGACGACGAACGCACCGTCAGCGACGTGCTGATGGACCAGATCGAGTTCGCCGATGTCATCGTCCTCAACAAGATCGACCTTGTCGATGCGCAGAGCGCCGAACGCCTTCAGGCCACCCTCGCACGCCTCAACCCAGCTGCCCGCGTCGTGCCCGTGCTGCACGGGCGGGTGCACACTGGCGACATCCTCGGCACCGGGTTGTTCGACTTGGAGCGCGCTCAACAGGCCCCGGGCTGGGTGCGGGAACTCAACGGCGACCACGTACCGGAGACCGAGGAGTACGGCATCTCCAGCACGGTCTTCCGCGCCGATGCACCCTTCCACCCCGGCCGGCTGTGGACCTTCATCACCGAGGGACTCGACAGCGGCGACTGCGGCCAGATCCTGCGCTCCAAAGGCTTCTTCTGGCTGGCCAGCCGCCCGAACGTGACAGGGCTGTGGTCACAGGCCGGGGCCGTCGCCCGCTTCGAGCCCTCCGGCGCCCGCGATGCTGACGACAAGCAGGGTCAGGAACTGGTCTTCATCGGCACCGGGTTGCGCACCGAGGTACTTCAAGCAGCCTTGACCGGCTGCCTCCTGGCCGACGGGGAGCACCTCTCCGACGACCCGTTCCCCGCGTGGGACACCTACGGGCTCGACGACGCCTGCGAACACGAGCACGGGGATCTGCACCCGGATCTGGTGCCGCAGGCTTGAAGACCCCGGGTTGGGCAGTGGTGCAGCCACGGCACTGCCCAACTCGGCTCCCTGCCGGTTTACGGCCAGGTGGCCATTGGCCGGCCTCGGCCTGGCCGACGTCATCGAACCGCGCCGGGCTTTCTTCAGAGAGAGCCCGGCCCGATCGTGCGCGACCGCTCGGCTCTCATACGCCAACCACCTTGCCGTCGGCCACATACGACACGTACCGGGCCCGCCGTCCCTCCCCAACTGCCCTGGATCCGTAGCCGCTTCACGGCTTCGTACATTCGCGCCGCGGCCTGCCCGCGAGACAGCGTCACCGATCAGTGAGGAAGATCGCCGAGCAAGGGGTCGGAGAAGCCGGCCCAGCCGTCCGAGCCGAGCGAGAGCTCCATGTCGTCCAGCAGGGCCGCATCGAGCGCAGAGCGCAGCCGGTCTCGATCGAGGTCGGTGCCGATGAACGTGATCTCGTTGCGCCGTTCGCCGTAGTAGTCGTGCCAGAACCACGAGGCCAGTGTGCGCCGTTGCGGGGATGCGGCACGCCAGGCACTTTCGGCGTCGAGTTCCAACCAGCGGCCTGCTTCTTGCAATTCCAAGTGCCCTCCGGCCGACCGCCAGGTCACCACGGCCTCTGGCCTGCTGGAAATCCACAAGTGGCCGCGGCTGCGCAGCACTCCAGCCATGACGGTGGGCAGCACGTCGGCCAGTCGCTCAGGGTGCAGCGGCCTCCGGGCCCGCCACTGCACCGACTCCACGCCCTGGTCGGTACCGGGGCGTGGGCGCAACGCGGTCACCGGTTCCAGCCGACCCTTCCACGCCTCAAGCGCGTCCGGCATGGGCCTCAGGAACGACGGCGGCAGCTCCACACCTGGGGACGGCTGTCGCGGATCGTTGACAAGCGTGGCCGATGGATTGAGGTGGTGTGCGAGTGCAGCGGCCCCATCCGCTCGGCCCTCGGCGGGATTCGGCAATGCCTGCACGATCAGGCCATCCCCGGCTTCCACCCGGCGGGCGGCGACCTCGGCCTGCGTCAGGGGGCTGGAGTGATCTGCACCGTCCCACAGGCGGGCCGCGCGGTGCACGCAGCCGAGGTCGGCCAGGAAAGCCGCGGGGTCGATTCCGGCCACGACGGGGGCCGGGTCGTAGTGGTCACCCAGCGCACTGGCGCCGATCCGCGAGTGCCACAACTCCACCAGGAACGGCAGGACATCCAGCTCGTCGGAGAGGGCAAGGACTACGTGAGCCGGCTGCACGGTGCGTCGGATGGCCAGCAGGTCCTGCCGGAGAATCACCACCGGGTCGCCGGTAGTCGCCCGCGACATGGACTGCGGCACTCGGACTCCGGTGACGAAGCGTTGCACGACCGGATATCCGCTATCCCGGCAGTGGACGGACGCTGCCAGCACCACGGCGTGGGGAGCCGCACGTACCAGCGTGTCCACCGCAAGCCCCCGGGCGGCTGGAGTGTTCCCGAGCACAACGCTCAACAGCGCCTTGGGCACTCGGCTTCCCATCAGTTGAGGTGGGCGACGTGACGGGGTACGGGTGCTGCGCGCAGCCTGCGCGGAAGGGTGCCGTCGTCCGGCATGCCGGCCAGTAGCCATGCGCCGACGAGCTCAGCGTCTGCTTCGGTCGCGATGGGGCCGAGGCGGATGACGGGCCCGCTGGGCGTTCGGTCTTTCGCGCACGGCTGCACCGCGGCGTACAGACCTGCGGCGGCACCGTTGCAGCGCAGCAGGCCGCCCAGGCACCCGGTGGCGATCAGGATGCCGTGCGCGCAGGTACGGACGGCTTCGTGCAGCCGGTCCATCACCGGTTCATCTGTGGCGCTTCGGCAGTTGGTGCAGGTGACGAGAGTGAACGGGCGACTTGGGCTACCTGGTGCTACGGGGTTCATCCGTGCGCCCCTCCAGACCCTTAATGGATATGGTTTCCATTTTTATATCACGCCCGGCTCTCGGCGGATGCTGCCGCGGCCTGGGCGGCCGCCCAGGCCGCGGCAGCATCCATGCACATCACCAGGACGACTTGGTGACCCCAGGAAGGAACCCGGCATGCGCCTGCTCCCGCATGCGCACCCGGGACATGCCGAACTTCCGCAGGTGCCCGCGGGGCCGGCCGTCCACGCTGTCCCGGTTCCGCACCCGGGTCGCACTGGCGTCGCGCGGCTGGCGCCGCAACTCGGCCTGGGCGGCGGCCCGTTCGTCCTCGGTCGACGAAGGCCGCCGGATGATCTCCTTCAGCTCGGCACGCCGGGCGGCGTACCGCTCGACGATCACCTTGCGCTGCTCATTCTTCGCGATCTTGCTCTGCTTCGCCATCAGACCTTCACTCCTCGTGCCCGGATACGGGCCACCGCGGCCTCGACGCCAATCGCGTCGACCGTCTTGATCGCCTTGGCGCTGAGAGTGAGCCGGACATGACGCCCCTCGCTCGCCAGCCAGTAGCGCTTGCGCTGGATATTCGGGTCGAACCGGCGGGACGTACGACGGTGCGAGTGGGAGATGGTGTTGCCGAAGCCCGGCTTGGCTCCGGTCAGTTGGCAGTGGGCGGACATGGCGGTTTTGGCTACCTCTCGTCGGGCCAGTTATTGGCAATGGAAACCATTCCCATATAGTAGCGCCCATGGCCCGTAACGAACTGCGCCCGATCATCAAGCTCCGCTCCACCGCAGGGACCGGCTACACCTACGTCACCCGCAAGAACCGACGGAATGACCCGGACCGCCTGGTCCTTCGCAAGTACGACCCGGTCATCGGCCGCCACGTCGACTTCCGGGAAGAGCGCTGACTCTCCAGTCGACCTCGCCCCTCCGGCCGACCTCGACTCTTCAGCGGACCTCACAGACAGGAACACCCTCATGAAACCCGGGATCCACCCCGCCTACCGGCCCGTCGTCTTCCGCGACAAGGCAGCCGAGTTCGCCTTCCTCACCCGGTCCACCGCGACCAGCGACAAGACGATCGAGTGGGAGGACGGCGAGACTTACCCCGTCATCGACGTGGAGATCTCGTCGCAGAGCCACCCCTTCTACACGGGCACGGCTCGTGTCCTCGACACGGCCGGCCGCGTCGAGCGCTTCGAGCGGCGGTACGCCCGGCGCGGGGCACGGTGATGGAGGAGAACCGCAAGCTCCCCGTCGTCATCGTCGGCGGGCTGCACTCCGATGCCCGTGCGGAGGTCGTACGTCGGCTGCTGCACACCGTTCGCGGCAGCGTCGCGCTGCACCATGACCTGTCCACCGCGGCGGCCGGAACCGTTCGTCGCACGGTGCGCGACGCCTCGGGCGAACTGTCCTCCGGCGAGGCACCGCTCGTCAACGACTGCGCGTGCTGCGCCTTGCGCGAGGACCTGGTGCCCGAACTCCAGCGGCTGGCCGACAGCGGTCTGAACCGGCTGGCGGTGGTCGAACTCTGGGACTCCGTCGAGCCCAAGGCGATGGCCGAGGTCATCACGTCGCACGGCGGCGAGGCGCTGACTCTCTCGAATGTGGTAACCGCGGTCGATCCCGCGCTGGTGCTGCCGTACCTCTCCAACGGAGACGATCTGGCGGAGGCGGGCCTCGCGGCGGCCGCTACCGATCAGCGGACCATCGGGGACACCTGGGCGCGCCAGCTGGAGTACGCGCCCGTGCTCGTGCTCGTCGAGGGAGAAGAGGCGGACGACGAGGACCGCGCTCTCCTCGCCCAGCTACATCCGACGGCCCGCCGTGTGCGCGCGGATTCCCGACAGCTGGCCGAGGTCGCGTTCGCCGGATTCGATGTCGAGGCGGCTGCCGCCGCCCAGCATCCGGCCTGCGCGCTGCTGCCGCAGGAAGCGGAGGAGTCAGGAGTCGCCACCCTCGTGTGGCACCGCCGCCGCCCCTTCCATCCGGAGCGGCTCTACCAGGCGCTGGAAGACCTGGCATGTGCCGCGGCCCGCAGCCGGGGCCGCTTCTGGCTCGCCGACCGCCCTGACACCCTGCTGTCCTGGGACGCCGCGGGCGGCGCCCTCTGCGTGGAGAACGTCGGCCCCTGGCTCGCCTCCCTCCCGGACGCCGCCTGGGACATGGTGCCGGCCATGCGCCGAGCAGCCGCCGCCCTCGACTGGCACCCCGAACACGGCGATTGCTGCCAGCACCTGGTCTTCACCGCCCCCGGGCTCGACCGCGAAGGCCTGGAGCGACTGCTCGACTCCTGCCTGCTGACCGAGGACGAGTTGGCCGGCGGGCGTGAGGCCTGGAAGCACCTTCCGGCCTCCTTCGACGCACTCCTCGACCCCGTCTCCTGAACCCCGGCCGAGCAACAGCTCCTCACCCACACCGACCAAGACAAGGAATCCCCATGGCCCGCCGCTCCGACCCCCGTAAGCCTCTCAAGTCCCGCCCCAACCCGTTGGACAAGGCCGGTATCACCTACATCGACTACAAGGACACCGAGCTCCTGCGGAAGTTCATCTCGGACCGTGGCAAGATCCGCAGCCGTCGGGTCACCCGGGTCAGCGCGCAGCAGCAGCGGCAGCTGGCCCGTGCGATCAAGAACGCCCGGGAGATGGCACTCCTTCCGTACGCCTCCCAGTAGTTCAGAGGCGCCGCTGGCTTGATGGTCCCGGGCCCTCACGATCCGCCTCTGTCAGAGACAGAGGCGGATCGTGAGGGCCCGGCTCCGTGACGGACGGTGCACTGTGCACGGTGGGCGAACCCAACGGTGATCATTGGCTTGTGACGCGCGTGCCAATCAGAGGCCGACCCGGATCCCGAGCAGGGCCGGCCGGGTTCGGCTCCTGGCGTGCTCCGGGAGTCGCGTCAGCCTTGAGGTGAACCGCCCGTCGTGGGACCGCAATCGGGGCAGATGCCGGTGAGTTCCACGGTGTGCTGGACGGAGGTGAATCCGCTTGTCCGGGCTATACCGGCAGCCCATTTCTCCACCGCGACGGAGTCGAGCGGCAGGCTGACGCCGCATTCGGTGCAGATCAGATAGTGGCGGTGATCGGAACCGGGACGGTAGCGGAAGAGCCGCTCCCCGTGCATGTCCCGTACGACGTCGGCGCGCCCTGCTTCGGCGAGGGCACTGAGCGTGCGGTAGACCGTGGACAGGCCGACCGGTAAGTCGGCGGACTGCAGTCGGGAGTGCAGGGACTGTGCGCTGACGAATCCCTCTGCCTCTTCTGCCTCGATCAAGGCTTTCAGCACAGTTGCGCGTTGTGGGGTGAAGCGTCCCAGGAGGTGAACCTCCTGCGTCGCCGTGGTCTGGAGGCGGGTGCTTGCCGTCATGTGTCCGTAAGCACCTCATATCCCGGTGGAAGTGGTACGCAAACGAAGACGCCCACGGCACGCCGGGCGCCGGACGAGGAAGGTCGCTGCATAGACAGCAGTGGCGGCAGCCATGATGGCGAAGCTGGGTGGCATCGTCGGTACCGCGTAGGAGGCGGCCAGGCCGGCCCACATCTCCAGGACCGCCAGGAGGGCGGAGAGCGCAAGTGCCCGGTATGGACGGTCGGTGAGCCGGGCGGCGGCTCCGGCGGGTGCCGCCAGCAGGCCGAGCAGCAGCAGTGAGCCGACCGCTTGGGTTGCCTCGGCGGCGCAGACCCCGGTCACCGCCAGAAAGCCGAAGCCCAGCGTCCGCACGGGCACACCCCGGGCCGCTGCCACGGCCTCGTCCAGCGTCGCGAACAGCAGCGGGCGAGCGATGACCAGCATCAGGAGGCAGAGGGCGGCGGCGACCAGGGCCGCGGCGGACGCTCTCCCTGCCGAGAGGCCGAAGATCGATCCGAAGAGGACGCTGGTGCCGGCGTGGCCGTTGGTCGTGTTCCGGGACGTGGTGTAGAGGGTGATGAAGAAGGCGCCCAGGCCGAGGGTCCAGGAGAAGACGCTCCCGATGTCGATGTCGTCGGGGCGCGCCTTGCGCCCCAGTGCACCGAAGAGCAGCGCGACGCCGACAGTGCACCCGAACAGGCCCATGTGCAGGTCGTAGCCCAAGGCGAGGGCTGCCATCGCTCCGGTGAAGGCGACGTGGCTCAGGGCGTCAGCGGTGAAGATCTGGGCCCGCAGGGCCAGGAAGTGGCCAACGAGGCCGGAGGCCGCCGCGATGGCGGTGCCGGCGAGCAGGGCGTGCTGGAAGAACGGCTGATCCAGCGGCGCCGGCGCGGACAGTAGTCCCGTCATATCGTGGCCTCCTTGTGCAGGAGGGGCGCACGGGTCCGGCTGAGCCAGGTGTGCAGCGTGCGGCCGGCCCGGATCAGCAGATAGCCGGCGAAGGCGTACGAGGTCACGAAGAAGCCCAAGGGGTAAGGCCAGTAGTAGGCGCTGGTCAGCCCGAGCCAGGTCGCCGTGAGAGCCAGGAATACGGCGAGGGCGAGGCCGGTGCCGGGGCGGCCGGTCATGGTCTGGGCGGTCGCGGCGGGAATGACCATCAGGGCGAACACCAGCAGGGTTCCGGTGATCTGGCTGGCTTCCGCCGTTGCCGCACCGAGCAGGACGAGGAAGGTGACGGACAGCGGGCGAACCGGTACCCCGCGCCCGGCGGCGACCTGTGGGTCCACGGAGGCGAAGAGCAGCGGCCGCCCGATCAGCGCCAGGGCCGCCAGCACCACTGCTCCCACGCCGAGCAGCACGTTCACCTGGGAGGTGGTGATGCCCAGGAAGGTACCGAACAGAAGGGACTGCGGACCTCCCAACAACCCTTTGTACAGCGCGATGAAGAGAAATCCGCAGGCCAGCAGGAATGCCTGAAGCGTCCCGGTGAGCGCGGCCTCATCCGCTCCCCCGCCCCCTCCCCCGCCACGCCATCCGATGGCCGCGATGACCACGGCGGCGGCCACGCAGACGGTGAAGTAGCCGTAAGCCGCACTGATTTCGAGCAGGACGGCGCCGGCAGCGCCGGGGAAGGCGACGGTGGAGAGGGTGTGGGCCGCAAAGGTCTGGCGCCGCAGCACCACGAAGTAGCCCATGGCCGCGGAGACGACGGCGACGATCGTGCCGGCGCGGAAGGCGTTGACCATGAAGGGGAACGACCACATCTCCTGGACGTCCGTGATCAGGTTCCACGACCAGGCCGGTCCTGGGGCTGCCTCAGCCAGCAGCATGGTCACCTCCGGCAGCTGGTCCGACGGGATGCCCGTCGGCGTGCCGGTCGGTGTGCAGCGCGGGCGCTTCCGGCTGGCCGATGACGGCGAGTCGCCCGCCGGACGTACGCAGCACCTCGACGGGTGTCCCGTACAGCCGGGTCAGTGTCGGTGAGGTGATGACCTCTTCCGGCGTGCCACTCGCCGCTCCGCCTTCGGCGAGGTACAACACCCGGTCGAGGTGGTGCAGGATCGGGTTGACGTCGTGCGCGACCATGACGACCGCCACATTCTCCTGGTGGCAGATCCGGCTGATCAGTGCCGAGACCGCGCTCTGGTTGGGCAGATCGAGACTGTCCAACGGCTCGTCAAGCAGCAGCAGTTCAGGCTGGCGGACCAGGGCCTGGGCTATCAGCAGCCGCTGCTGTTCGCCGCCGGAACAGATGCCGATGGGCAGGTGCGCGTACGTCGACGCCCCTACCAATTCGATGACTTCTTCGACGCGTCGGCGGGCCGCCCTCCGCCGAGCGCCGAACGGCCACAGCGGTATGCCCCAGCGGTCGCCGTCCAGCCCCAGCCGCACGACGTCGACACCGCGGATCCGCATCGAGGGATCGAAGCTGCGGCGTTGCGGCAGGTAGCCGATGCGGTGGTTGGCCTGCCCGGGCCGGGTGCCGAGGACGCGGACCTCGCCGTCGGCCGCGGGCAGCATGCCGAGCAGCACCTTGATCATGGTGGACTTGCCGGCCCCGTTGGGCCCGAGGACCGCGACGAACTCTCCCGCTCCGATGCGAAGGTCCACGCCGGACCACAGGGTGCGGCCGGCCACGCGCACGGCCGCGCCGTGCAGTGCGATCACCGGGTCGTCCGCGACCGTCAGGGCTGCGGGCGGCTCGGAGGCGGCCGTCCGGGGCGGCGGCACGGTGTGTTCCGCCGCTGCACGGGCCTTCGCCCTCGGATGCAGCATGGTCGCTCGCTCCCCGCTTACTTACCGGTCGCCTTGGCCAAGGCCCGCTCGATCCCACGGAGTTGGGCGGTCTGCCACTGCTGGAAGGAGGCGCCCGCGGGGGTGAGGGTCTCGGTGACGGTGGCCACCGGGATGCCCTGCGCCTTGGCCTCCTTGACCTGTGCCTGCACGTCCGGGGTGGAGTTCTGGGTGTTGTAGATGTAGACCTTGATCTGCTTGCTCTTGATCTGCTGGTCGATGGTGGTCTTGTCCTTCGCGGTGGGGTCGGAGCCCTCGTTCATCGCGTTCAGGAACGTCTCGGGGGTCAGCATCTTCAGGCCCAGCCCGTCGGCGAGCGGGGTGACGATGGACTCCGACGCACCGATCGGCGTGCCCGCGTACTTCGACTTGATGTCGGACAGCAGCCGGTTGTACGACGCGAGGGTCTTGGTCTCGAACGCCTTCTTGCGCCGGTCGTAGTACGAGGCGCCGGCCGGGTCGATCTTCTTGTAGTCCGCGGTGACCTTCTCGATCACCTGGTGGACGTCGTGCGGTGAGTACCAGCGGTGCGGGTTGCCGCCTGGCTTGACGCCGACCAGGTCCCCGACCTTCAGCTCGGTTCGGTCGCTTCCGGGATTGGTGGCGAGCAGCTTGTCGGCCCAGGCGTCGTAGCCGATGCCGTTGACGATCACATAGCGCGCACCGGACACGGCCCGGGCGTTGCCGGCGGTCGGCTCGTAGTCGTGCGGGTCAGTGTCCGGGCTGGTGATGATGCTGGTCACCTCGGCGCGGCTGCCGCCGAGCTGGGAGGCAATGCTGCCCCAGAAGTTCTCCGCGGCGACCACCTGGATCTTCTTCCCGGAACCGGATGCGCCACCGGATGCGTCGGCGTGACCGCTTCCGGCGGCCGAGGTGGAACACGCTGCGGCGGTCGCGGCGGTCACCGTGGCCGCGGCAGTGACGAGGGCAAGCCGCGCGTGCCGCTGTCGTCGGACGGTACGGGGGACGGGGGCGGCGGACATGCAGAGAGCTCCTTCGGGTGGGTCCGGACGCGTAGCGGTCGCGGCCGGGCAGGCGGGGTGCACCCCCAAACCTAGATGGAAATGATTTTCACTCCCATGGATTATGACAATCATTATCAACTTTTTCCGATCGGGCGCAAGCGCCGGCCGAGCACGTCATGATTCAAGGATTGCTGAATTCAGGAAGGCGTGTACTGTCATGGCGTGCTGACCATCGCTTCCGACATCGAGGTCCTGGCGCGGTTCGGCCGCGCCCTGGCCGATCCCCTCCGCTGCCGTCTGCTGCTCGCCCTACGCGAAGCCCCGGCCCACCCGGCCGAGTTGGCCGACGAGCTCGGCATTTCGCGCACGCGGCTCTCCAACCATCTGGCCTGCTTGCGCGACTGCGGCCTCGTCGTTGCGATCCCGGTCGGCCGTCGCACGAGATACGAACTCGCAGACCCGCGCCTGGGCCATGCCCTCGACGACCTGCGTAACGCCGTGGTCGCCATTGAGGCGGACCGCACCTGCGCCGACGCCGCCGAGAACGGCTGCTGCTGATGGCGCCCCCACCGCAGCGGACGGCTCCGGCCCGCCGTGACGCGCTCGCGCGGCGGATACGCCTGCTGGTCACGGCCACCATCGTCTACAACGTCCTCGAGGCAGCCCTTGCCCTCACGGCCGGCACGTTCGCCTCGTCGACCGCACTGATCGGCTTCGGCCTCGACTCCGTCATCGAGGTGTCCTCCGCAGCAGCCGTGGCCTGGCAGTTCTCCGCGAACCGGCACGAGGTGCGGGAAGCCCGCGAGAAGACCGCCCTGCGGATCATCGCCTTCTCGTTCTTCGCCCTCGCCGCATACGTCACCGCCGACGCCGTCCGCGCAGTCAGCGGCACGGGCGAGGCACAGCACTCCGTACCCGGCATCGCGTTGGCCGCCGCCTCGCTGGTCGTGATGCCGGTCCTTTCCACCGCCCAGCGGAGAGCCGGACGGGAACTGGGTTCGGCATCGGCCGTCGCGGACTCGCAACAGACGCGGCTGTGCACCTACTTGTCCGCGGTCCTGCTCGCGGGACTGCTGGCCAACAGCCTGCTCGGCTGGAGCTGGGCCGACCCGGTCGCCGCGCTGATCATCGCTACGGTGGCCGTCAAGGAAGGACGCGACGCATGGCGTGGCGGCACCTGCTGCCCCGTTCCTGTCACCGCGGCGCCGGCCGCCACCGCAGACGCCCACGACTGCTGCGCCTGACCAGGCCCAGCCTGCCCGCCGTCGGCTCGGGTGGATGACAGGAGAGGACCGGCCGATAATGAATCGATAACCGTTTCGGCTCTCGTTGACCGGGAGGCCGCGAACCCTATGCCCTCGATGCGTGGCCCGGTTCTGCTCACAGGTGTGGCGCTGGCCTTGACCTGCGGCTGCACCGGCTCCACGGGTGCCGGTGCCCGTGACGGCTCCCGGGCCGGTGCGTCCTCTCCAGCCATTCCCGTGGTCGCCTCGACGAACGTGTACGGGGACATCGTCCGGCAGGTGGGGGGCGGCAAGGTCACGGTCGTCTCGATCATCAGCGACCCGGCGCAGGATCCCCACTCGTACGAGGCCAGTACGCAGAACCGGCTGGAGCTGTCCAAAGCGAAGGTCGTGGTCGAGAACGGCGGCGGTTATGACGACTTCGTCGGCAGGATGCTGCACAGTGCCAACAATGCGTCACCTTCAGTCATCGATGCCGTGAAGGTGTCGGGGAAGGCACCGAGGGCGGGCGGGGAGGTCAACGAGCACGTCTGGTACGACCTCCCCGCAATGGGGAAGCTGACCGACCGGGTCGCGGATGCTCTGGCCAAGGCCTCCCCCGCCGACGCCGACGTCTTCCGGCACAACGCCAAGAGGTTCAAAGACCGGCTGACGGCGCTGGAACATAAGGAACGGCAGGTCAAGGCGGAGCACGCGGGGGCTTCCGTGGCGGTCACCGAGCCCGTACCGCTGTATATGACCGAGGCGATGGGGCTGCGGAACAAGACGCCCGCGGACTTCAGTCAGGCCGTCGAGGAGGGCGACGACGTCTCCACACGGAGCCTGCAACGGACGCTCTCGCTGTTCACCCACGAGCAGGTCAAGGCGCTGATCTACAACAAGCAGACGTCCGGGCCTCCGACGGAGAAGGTCAAGGCGGCGGCCGAGGACAGCGGGATCCCGGTGGTTCCGGTGACCGAAACCCTTCCTCAGGGCGAGGACTACCTCAGCTGGATGGTCGCCAACATCGGTGCGATCAAGAGCGCATTGGAGAGGTGATGGGACGCGCGGAGGCCGTCTTCCCGCTCTCCCCGGCGGACCGAGGTTCCAGGCGGAGTGCCGACACCGGCGCGCCGGTGATCAGTCTGCGGGACGCGGCTCTGGCGTACGGCGACCGCGTGCTGTGGCACGGCCTGCGGCTGGATGTCCGGCCCGGGGAATTCCTCGCCGTGCTGGGCCCGAACGGCTCAGGCAAGACGAGTCTGCTGCGCGTACTCCTGGGCCGGCAGCAGCTCACCGGAGGGTCGCTCACGGTCCTCGGCCGCCCGCCCCGAAGCGGCAGCCGGCATATCGGCTACGTCCCCCAGCAGGCGTTCCAGCCCACGCATACCCTGCTGCGCGCCCGTGACCTGGTACGCCTCGGTCTGGACGGGCACTGCTGGGGCCTGCCGCTCGCGCGCCGGCCGATCCGTCACCGTGTGGATGACCTCCTGGACGCGGTCGGTGCGACGGCGTACGCGGACACCCCGATCGGACGGCTCTCCGGCGGCGAGCAGCAGCGCGTCCGTATCGCGCAGGCGCTCGCCACCGACCCGCGGATCCTGCTCTGCGATGAGCCGCTGCTCTCCCTCGACCTTCAGCACCAGCGCACCATCACCGAGCTGGTGGAGGAGCGGCGGCGCTCCGCCGGTACTGCCGTGGTCTTTGTGACGCATGAGATCAATCCCGTTCTGGGTCTGGTGGACCGCGTTCTGTACCTCGCCCATGGCCGATACCGCATTGGGCGGCCTGCTGAGGTGATGACCTCCTCGGCCCTGTCGGAGCTGTACGGCACCCAGGTCGATGTTGTCCGTGTCAGGGGCCGGATCGTGGTGGTCGGAGAACCCAATGCCGGCACCGGTCACCCCCACGACGACGGGGCGAAGGGGGGAGAAAGCCAGTGATCGGGCTCGGTTACGGGTTCGGCCACGGGTCCGGGCTGTTCGCCGATGGTGGGGAAGACACCGGCATCTGGCATCAGATCTTCAACTTCGACAATTACGGGGAGCTGCTTGGGCTGGTCCAGAACTCGCTGCTCGCCGGGGTGCTGCTCGGCCTGGTCGGCGGGCTGGTGGGGGTGTTCGTGATTACGCGGGATCTGCCGTTCGCGGTGCACGGCATCAGTGAACTTTCCTTCGCCGGTGCCTCGGCGGCGCTGCTGCTCGGGGTGAACATCGTCGCCGGGTCCATCGCCGGCTCCTTGATCGCGGCCGGAGCGATCGGCGTCCTGGGCGTCCGTGCCCGCGACCGCAATGCGGTGATCGGCATCATCATGCCGTTCGGACTCGGCCTCGGCGTGCTCTTCCTCTCCCTTTACAAGGGCCGGGCGGCCAACAAGTTCGGCATCCTGACCGGCCAGATCATCGCCGTCAGCACTCCGCAGATGGCCTGGCTTCTCGGTACGTCGGTGGTGGTGCTCATCGCTCTCGCCCTCGTCTGGAGGCCGCTGACCTTCGCCAGCGTCGATCCGGAGGTGGCCGAGGCACGCGGCGTCCCGGTACGCGCGCTGTCCCTGGCGTTCATGCTGGTCCTCGGCCTCGCGGTCGCCCTGTGCGTCCAGATCGTCGGGGCGTTGCTGGTGCTCGCGCTCCTGGTCACCCCGGCGGCCGCCGCCGCGCGGGTCACCGCTTCTCCGCTGCTGCTGCCGGTGCTGAGCGTCGTTTTCGCCCTGTGCGCGATGGAGGGCGGCATTCTGCTCGCGCTCGGCAGCACCATCCCCATCAGCCCGTACGTCACCACCATCGCGTTCCTCATCTACCTCGGGTGCCGGCTGGCGACGGCGCGGCGGGCCACCCCTGCGCCGGGGCCCGCACTCGGCTCGCCCCGGGGCACCGTCCGGACGCACACTTGAAGGAGCCGGTACGGACGGAAGGAGTCGTTCATGCACCCCGTCGCGCTCGTCGGCGCCGCAGCCGGACGGCTTGCTCACTACGCGGTTTCCGGGGTGGTGGGCGCCCTCATCGTCAAGGGCGCCGCCAAGCGCCTGCCCGAAGCAAAGCCCGTCGCCCGCAAGGCAGTTGTCGGAGGCCTGGCCGGCGGGATCGTGGCCGGCCGGTGGCTGGCGTCGGCCGCAGAGGAAGCCCGGCTCAAGGCCGGTGATGTCCTCGCCGAGGCCCGTACGTCACTGGGCGAAGAGGTCCCGCCACCCTCCGCGGTCGCCACCGAGGGCCAAGAACACGACCACGGGCATGAGCACTGACCATGTCCGGTGTCGTCGTCCGCTCCGTAACCTCGGGCCGGGCCCGGTTCACCGTCCCGTGGGTGCGGGCGCGCCCCGGCAGCGCCGGGCTTGTCGATGAGCGGCTGACCGGCATCAGGGGCTTCCGGGCGCTGCGGATCTTTCCGCGCACCGGCAGCGTGGTGATCTGGATGGCGCCGGACCTCTTGGACGTCGACCGCCTGGTGTCCGCGCTCGACGAGGCCCCGCCCGCGTCCGCGCCCGCCAAACCGACCCCCTCCATACCCGACTCCTCCACGGGGGAACTGGCCCGGCTGGTCGTGGGCGGTGCGGTACTCGCCATCGTGGCGCTGCGCCGTCTGCTGCGCCGCCCCCGCATCACTGCGGGCTCCTCCGGCCTCCTGGGTGCGATCACCCTCTTCACCGGGCTGCCTTTCTTCCGTGGCGCGCTGCGGTCGTTGCGCGGCCGAAGCCACCCCGGGACCGACACGCTCGTCACTGCGGCCACCGTCATCTCGTTCGTGCTGCGCGAGAACGTCGTCGCCCTCACCGTCCTCTGGCTCCTCAACATCGGTGAGTTCCTGCAGACCCTGACGCTCCGTCGGACCAGGCGCGCCATCGAGGAGCTGCTGACCATCGGTGAGGAGCGGGTCTGGCTCGTAAGGGAGGAAGGTGTTGAGGTCGAGGTGGCCCTCGAAGAGGTCGTGCCCGACGATGTCGTGGCCGTCTACGAGCACCACCGGATCCCGGTCGACGGGCAGGTCGTCGGCGGCGAAGCCCTCGTCGACCAGGCGGCGATCACCGGTGAGGCGCTGCCCGTCTACGCGCGCGCCGGCGCCGAAGTCTACGCGGGGACCATCGTCACCTCCGGCTCGCTGACCGTCCGGGCCACCTCCGTCGGACGGGATACCACCGTCGGACGGATCATCAGCCGGGTCGAAGAGGCCCAGTCCGACCGGGCACCGATCCAAACGGTCGCCACCCGCTTCACCCGGCGCTTCGTCCCGGTGTCGTTCGCGCTGGCCGGGCTGACCTACGTGGTCACCCGCGATGCCCGGCGCGCCATGACGATGCTGCTGATCGCCTGCCCCTGCGCGGCCGGCCTCGCCACGCCTACCGCCATCAGCGCCGCCATCGGCAACGGCGCCCGCCGCGGGACGCTCATCAAGGGCGGTACCCACCTGGAGGGCATCGGCCGGGTCACCGCCGTCGTCTTCGACAAGACCGGCACCCTGACCTTCGGCCGGCCCCTGGTCACCAGCGTGGTCACCCTCAGCGACCGCTTCACCGCCAACGAAGTCCTCAGCCTGGCCGCCTCCGGTGAGCTGCACGCCCGCCACCCCCTCGCCCAGGCCATCGTCGCCCACACCGAGGAACAGCATCTGCATGCGCCCATCCACCAAGCATGCGAGGTCGTCCTCGGCATGGGCATGCGCGCCGAACTCGACGGCACCCGGCTGCTGGTGGGCAGCCCCGCGCTGCTGCGCCAGCACGGCGTCGAGCTGACCGATGAAGCCCAAGGCTGGACCGAGCAGTTGCGGGGCGGCGGCGAGACCGTCATCTGCATCGCCCACGACGAGGACCTGATCGGCCTGCTCGGCGTCTCCGATGCCGTGCGCTCGGGCGCCGGCGCCGTCATCCAACAGCTGGTCGAACTGGGGGTCTCCCGCGTGCTGCTGCTCACCGGCGACGCGCCCGAGACCGCACAGGCCGTCGCCGACACCCTCGGTATCACCGAGGTCCATGCGCACGCCCTCCCGGAAGGCAAACTCCAGCTGATCCGCGACCTCCAGGCCGAGGGCCACACCGTCGCGATGGTCGGCGACGGCACCAACGACGCCCCCGCCCTGGCCCTCGCCGACGTCGGTATCTCCATGGGCGCACACTCCTCCCATGTGGCCCTGGAAACCGCCGACATCGCACTACCCGGCGACGACCTGCGACAGGTCCCCGCCGTTGTGGAGCTCAGCCGCCACACCCTGCGCGTGGTCCGTCAGAACTACGGCCTCGCCATCGGCGTCAACCTCCTCGGCCTGGTCGCCGGCGCGGGGGGCTCCATGAACCCGGTCCTCGCCGCCCTGCTGCACAACACCAGCAGCATCGCCGTCGTCGGCAACTCGGCCCGCCTGGTCAACCACACCCCACACCTCCCCCCGACCGACGAGGACATGCTGATGGCGGCCCCGCTGGAGGACCGCCGGGTGCGCTGACATCCGGAGCGTGGCCTCGTCACGTCCTCGTGATTCATGCGCGGGGTCCGGCGACGCTCTCTGCCGAGCCGGCACGGCTGCTACCAGGGATCCGCCAGTTGCGAGCAGCCGACTGGGCTGCCCACATACGGGCGTAGCGGCCGTCGGGCTCGGCGAGCAGTTCGGGGTGGGTGCCGCGCTGGGTGATGCAGCCCTCGTCGAGGACCAGGATCTGGTCGGCGCCCGCGATGGTGGTCAGGCGGTGGGCGATGACGATGACGGTCTTGCCGGCGACCAGGCGGTCGATGGCGCCCTGGACGACGGCTTCGGACTCGGTGTCCAGGGCGGCGGTGGGCTCGTCGAGGACGATGACCGGGGCGTCCTTGAGGAAGGCGCGGGCGAGAGAGATGCGCTGGCGTTCGCCGCCGGAGAGGGCGGAGCCGAGCTCGCCGACGGGGGTGGCGTAGCCGTCGGGCAGCCGGCTGACGAAGTCGTGGATGCCGGCGGCGCGGGCGGCGGCCTCGATCTCGGCGTCGGTGGCGTCGGGCCGGGCGAGGGTGATGTTCGCGCGAATGGTGTCGTCGAACAGGTAGACGTCCTGGAAGACGACGGCGATATGCCGCAGTACGTCGTCCGGGGCGAGGGTGGCCAGGTCGGTGCCGCCGAGGCGGACGGTGCCGTGCTGCGGGTCGGCGTAGCGGCAGAGGAGGCGGGTGAGGGTGGTCTTGCCGGATCCCGAGGTGCCGACGAGGGCGGTCAGGCTCCTTTCGGGGACGGTGAAGTCGACGTCCTTGAGGGTGGGTTGGCCCTGGCCGTCGTAGGTGAAGGTGACGCTGTCGAAGTGGACGTCGAAGGTGCGGGGCGGATGGCCGCCGGGAGCCACCGGCAGGGGACGGACGGTCAGGACGTCTTCGATGCGGGCCAGGGCCGCATCCGAGAGTTCGAAGAGCTTGGTCATGACGGCGGCGAGGCTCAGCGGTTCGGCGAAGCGGGCCGCGGCGACCGTGACGGCGAGCAGCGTGGCCGGGGTGAGCCGGGCGTCGAGGGCGAGTGCGGCGCCGAGGGCGACCAGGGCCACCAGGGCGAGTTGCACGAGGAGCTGGGCGCCCGCGACCGGTAGTGCCGCGGAGCGGTTGGAGGCGGCCTGGGCCTGGTGCTGGCGGGTGAGTACGGGGAGGAGGAGGGGTGAGTCGGCGCCCGCGCGGCCGGTGGCCTTGAGGACGGGGAGGCCCTGGACGTATTCGACGATACGGGCGGCGCTCTCGCCGTCGGCCTCGTCGACCGCGCGGAAGCCCGTGCCGGAGCGGCGCTGCACCTGGCGTACGAGGGGCAGCGCGGCCAGGGTCCCGGCCACGAGGACCAGGCCGAGGCGCCAGTCGAGGGCAAGGACGACCACGCCCAGCACCGCGGGGACGGTGACGAGCTGGACGAAGAGGGCGGCGAGGGAGGAGACGGCAGTGGCGGCCGTGGTGGCGTTGTTGCCGACGACCTGGGTGAGGTCGCCGGCGGCCCGCCGGGCCAGTTCCTGCTGCGGCATGGCGCGCAGGGCGGCGCCCAGGCGCAGCCGGGTGGACCGGATGACCAGGTGCCAGTGGTCGTAGGTGAAGGTCATCTCCCTTACGCGCAGGGCGCCTTCGCCCGCGACGAGGAGGGCGAGCACGGCGAGCCAGAGTCCGGCGCGGCCGGTGCGGACGGGGTCGCGGCAGAGTTCGGCGAGCAGGGGGACGAAGCAGGCGTAGGCGGCGGATTGCAGGACGGTCGCGGCGAGCGAGATGCGCAGGGTGGCGCGGAACTGCCGGGCGTAGGGGCCGGCGGCGGTGAGCATCAGGCGCAGGATGCGCTTCACGGGGCGATCTCCTCCTCGGCCGGCCGGGTGGGCCGGGAGCTGGTCAGGTCCCAGTCGGCGGCCTGCTGGTGGTGGGTCCACAGGTCGGCGTAGCGGCCGCCGGCGGCGATGAGTTCGGCATGCCGGCCGCGTTCGGCGACCCGGCCCGCGTCGAGTACCACAATCTGGTCGGCGTCGGCGATGGTGGCCAGGCGGTGGGCGATGATGACGACGGTGCGGCCGCGGGTGAGGCGGGCGAGGGCCTGCTGGATCGCCGCTTCGGTCTCGGGGTCGGTGAAGGCGGTCGCCTCGTCGAGGATGACGACGGGGGCGTGGGAGAGGATCGCGCGGGCGATGGTGAGGCGCTGGCGCTGGCCGCCGGAGAGGCGTCCGCCGCGCTCCCCCACCTGGGTGTCGTAGCCGTCCGGGAGTTCCTTGACGATGAAGTCGTGGGCGGCGGCCGCCTCGGCGGCGGCGCGGACCTCGTCGTCGGTGGCGTCGGGCCGGGCGAGCCGGATGTTCTCGGCGACCGTGCCGCTGACCAGGAACGGGTCCTGGAAGACCAGCGAGACGTGTTGCAGCAGGTCCGCGCTGCGGATGTCGCGCACGTCGGTGCCGCCGATGCGTACGGTGCCCGAGGTGACGTCATGGAAGCGGGGAATCAGCCGGGCGAGGGTGGATTTGCCGGCTCCGGAAGAGCCCACCAGCGCGCACACCGTGCCTTCGGGTATCTCCAGGTCGATGCCGTCCAAGGCGGGTCGGCCGGTGCGGCCGGGATAGTGGAAGCCGACGTTCTCGAAGGTGAGAGCTGAGCCTGCTGGTTCGCGTGGCTGCTCGGGCTCGGGGAGCGGCGGTGTGTCCAGCAGCTCCTGGATGCGGACGGCGCCGGCCTTGGAGTCGTTGATGTGGTTGGTCAGGTGCATCAGGGGGGAGACCGCCTCGATCGGCATGGTGCCGATCAGCAGGGCCAGCAGGAGATCGGTCAGCGAGATCCAGCCGGCCGTGAGCATGGGGGTGCCGGTGGCCGCGACGATCAGCAAAGTGGGGAGCGGCACGATGAACAGCCGGTGCAGGCGGCCGGAGGCACGGGTGGTGGCCATCCAGGCCGCGACGGCTTCGGTGAACTCTTCGACGGCGGAGGCGAACCGCCCCAGGGACGCCTGTCCGTCGTCGAAGGTGCGCACGACCGGCATGCCTTGGACGAATTCGACGACGGCCGCGTTCACCTTCTCGTTGGCGGTGTTGTAGCGCTCGCGCTGGGTGCCGTAGTCGCGGGCCAGGAGCGAGAAGCAGACGAAGGCGAGGGGGACGATGAGGAGGACGGCGAGCAGCAGCCGCCACTGCACGACACCCAGTGCGAGCAGGGCGGCGAGCGGTTGGGCGACGCCGGAGCCGACGAACGGCAGCGCGTCGGCGACGACGTTGTGCAGCGCCTTCACATCGTCCTGGACGATCTTCTTGATACGGCCGGCGCCGAGCCGCTGCACCTCGCCGAGCGGCATGTGTGCCAGCGCGTCGGCGAGACGGCGGCGCAGGACGACCTCCAGGCCGTAACTGGCCTCGTGCGCGAGGTGTTCGGCGAGCCAGCGGGCGGCGAACCCGCAGAGCAGACCGGCCAGCGCGCCCAGCGTCCAGCGGGTGAGGACCGCTCCGGACGGGTGGCCGACGACGAGTTCCCCGACTGCGTACGCCACGCAGAGGAGACCGGCCACCGAGCTCACGCCGCTGAGCACGCTCAGTGCCGCGGCCCGTCGGAGCCTGCCGCGGGCCTCGGGGGCGAGCGCCACCAGCTTCCGTACCGTGCCCAGGCCGCTGCTCATCCGGTCACCTCCCGGATGAGAGCACCCTTGTCGACCTTGCCGAGGGCGGTGCGCGGGAAGGACGTCAACACCCTGACGTCGTCGGGGAGTTTGTAGGCGGCGAGGCCGCGCTCGGTGAGATGGGCGGTCAGGTCGGCGCGTTGTGGTGGTGTGCCGCGGGCGATGACGCAGGCGCAGGTGCGCTCCCCCAGTTCCGCGTCGGGCAGGCCGATGACGGCCACGTCATGGATGGCGGGGTGTCCGAGCAGGTGGTTCTCGACCTCCTCTACGGGGATCTTCTCGCCGGCCCGGTTGATGACGTCCTTGATGCGGCCGGCCACGACGAGATGCCCGCTCGGCAGCCGCCGTACCAGATCGCCGCTGCGGTAGTACCCGTCCTCGGTGAACGCCTTGGCGTTGTGCTCGGCGGCCCGGTAGTAGCCGCGCAGCGTGTAGGGCCCGCGGACGAGCAGTTCGCCGGGGTCGCCTTCGGGCACGTCGCGGTCCTGGGCGTCGACGATCCGCAGGTCGTCGTCCTCGGCGAGCGGCCGGCCCTGGGTGTGCAGGATGAGCTCCTGTGGGTCGTCGAGCCGGGTGTAGTTCAGCAGCCCCTCGGCCATGCCGAAGACCTGCTGGAGCCGGCAGCCGAGCTCCGGTGTGATGCGCCGGGCGGTCTCGGGCTGGAACCGGGAGCCGCCCACTTGGAGGAGTCGGAGGCTGCCGAGGTCGTCGTCGGACCAGTCCTTGGCCTCCAGCCACAGCAGCGCCAGGGAGGGGACCAGGGCGGTGACGGTGATCCGTTCGCGGGCGATGAGAGGGAAGGCGACGTCCGGACTCGGCGTCGGGCACATCACCACGGTGCCGCCCGCGTGCAGCGTTCCGAGCACGCCCGGGCAGGCCAGCGGGAAGTTGTGGGCCACCGGGAGCGCCACCAGATAGCGGGTTGCGGCGTCCAGGCCGGCCATCGCCGCGCTGGCGGTCGCGTTGTAGAGGTAGTCGTCGTGAGTGCGCGGGATCAGCTTGGGGGCGCCGGTGGTGCCGCCGGAGAGCAGCAGCAGCGCCACGCCGGACGGATCGGGCTCGGGCA
This sequence comes from Streptomyces sp. NPDC034111, assembly GCF_055575375.1. Taxonomy (NCBI): domain Bacteria; kingdom Bacillati; phylum Actinomycetota; class Actinomycetes; order Kitasatosporales; family Streptomycetaceae; genus Streptomyces; species Streptomyces sp. NPDC034111. Next base: position 392,305 of record NZ_JBVIST010000005.1, read on the forward strand.
GCGGCTGCGGCTCCCTCTCCAGCTCCGCCAGGTCGGTGAACTCCTGGGCGTCGCCGGCCACGAGCACATGGCGCAGGCCGGGAACCCGGTCGCGGACGGAGCGGGCCAACGGGCGGTGGTCGAAACCGAGGTGGGTGTCGGGGACGACATACGCCACGGCTTCGGACAGGCCCGCCAGGTGCGCGATCTCCGCCTCGCGGTGTGCGGGCAGCGTCATGACCGGCACGGCGCCGATGCGGAAGAGCGCGAAGGCCAGTTGGAGGAATTCCGCGCAGTTCGGGAGCTGGACCAGGACCCGGTCACCGGGCGCCAGGCCGAGCTCACACAGTCCGGACGCCAGCCGGTCGGCGCGCTCGTCCAGTTCGCGGTATGTCCAGCGTCGGGCCCCGTCGACCACGGCCACGGCGTCGGGCGTGGCCGCGGCACGCTCGCGCAGCAGGGCTCCGAGCGTACGGCCGCGCCAGTAGCCGCGCTCGCGGTAGCGGTCGGCGAACTCCTTGGGCCAGCCCACAAAACCGTCCAGAGGTGCGTGCGGCATCAGCGGCCCGCCTTCGGAACGACGTAGGGGGAGACGCTGCGGAGCTTTTCGCAGGTCTCCTCGTACTCACGGTCCGGCCGGGAGGCCCCGACCACGCCCGCGCCGGCCCGCAGCCAGGCCCTGCCGTTGCGCTGGTAGACGGCACGCAGCACCAGCGCGGCATCCAGCGACCCGTCGGCGCCGGCCCGTAGCACCGCGCCCGCGTACATCCCGCGCGGCTCCTCCTCCAGCTCGCGGATCAGCGGATACGCGGCGGCCTTCGGGATGCCGGAGGCGGTGACCGGCGGGAAGACCGCGCCGAGCGCGTCCCACGCGGTGCGGCCTTCGGCGAGTTCGGTGGTGACACGGGATGCGAGGTGCTGCACGCTGCCGCGCGGCTTGACGGTGAGGAACTCCCCCACCCGGGTCTGGGCCGCCACGCCGACCGAGGACAGTTCCTCGGCCGCGAGTTTCACGGACATCGCGTGCTCGAAGACCTCCTTGGGGTCGCGATGCAGTTCGGAACGGAGCGCCCGGTCCGTCTCCGGTTCTCCAGTCAGGGCGCGAGTCCCGGCCAGTGGCTGGGTGGTGGCGGTGCCGTCGGCGGTGACCTCGATGACCGTTTCGGGGCTGAAGCCGGCGGCCTGAAGCCCGTCGAGGTCGAGGAGGAACGAGCGTGCGGGGGTGTTGGCGGCCCGGCCGCGCACATAGGTGGCGGTCATGTCGACGGGGTACGGCACGGTGACGGTGCGGGACAGGATGACCTTGTCCAGCTCGCCCCGGCCGATCTCCGCCACGGCCCGCGCGACGTTGTTGTGGTACGAGCGGTCCGCGGCGGCCACCTCGACAGGTTCGGGAGCAGGCTGCTCCGTTCGATCCGGGATCTCGGCGAGCAACTTGCGCAGGCGTGCCGTCAGCTCGGGGTCGACGGTACGGACCAGCACCTCATGCCGGCTGATCGTCAATTCGCTTCCGGGGATGATCAGATGTCCGAGCAGCTCGGTGTTCTCGCCACCGCTCGCGAGCTCGAACGACAGCCAGCCGTATGCGTGCCAGTCCTCGGCCGCCGTCCGTGCGAGTGCGGCGCGGATCGGCTCCCAGGGGCTGCCCGACCAGGGGTATGCGGTCTCGGCTCTCGTTGCGGGGGAGACGGTGCGGATGTGATCGGCGTGGACGCGTATCTCCGCGACGGGATCGCTGGCCACATGCCAGTGCTGTTCGCGCTCGTAGACGACGAAATCGGTCAGCAAGCCGGATTCGACGAGGTGGGCGACGACGGACTCCGGCTCGAACGGGCCGTCAATACATGCCTGTTGATAGGTATGGATCACTAGGGTCTCCTGCTGGGAAGAGGGGCGGTCAGCGCTGCCGCGGAGCGCGCAGCGGGGCGGCGACGAGGTCGGCGACCCGGTCCGCGTTGGGCTCCTCGATGCAGCTGAAGTGGTTGCCGTCGATGTCGGTGACGGGGAGGTCGCCGATGCAGACGTCGCGCCAGAAGCCGAGCGTGGTCTCGTCCATGCCGGGCGCGAAGCCGGAGGCGCCGCGCGGGCGCAGGAAGCGGATGTCGCCGGCGTACGGCGGGGGTGTGAAGCGTGCGGAGCGGAAGCTCTGCCGGAAGATCCGGAACATCGCGGCGACCATCTCCGGCGGCATGGTCTCGCCGTTGGCCTCCGACGCGGTGCGGGCGTAGGCGGCGAACCGCTCCTCGCGGGTGAAGGAGCCCAGGTGCCGGAAGAAGGCACCGGCGCGGTCCATGTCCGGGTCCCCGCCGACCCCGGCGAGGGCGCCGGCCGGCACGCTTCCGCCGTGCCGCTCGATGACCTGCAGGAAGCCGCGTACGACGGTGTCGCTGTCGAGATCGCCGAATCCGGTCTGCGCCATGGAGATGTGCAGGTTGGGTACGAACAGGATCTCGATCAGCAGGTCGTCCTCGACGTCGATGACGACGGGGTGACTGCTGATCAGGACGAGGTCCTCGACACTCACTCCACGCTCTTCGAGGCGCCGGGCCACTTCGGTGGCGTAGAGACCGCCAAGGCAGTAGCCGATGAGCTGGACGCGGTCATGCCCCTCGGCGAGCAGCCGCTCGGCGTAGTCGTCGGCGGCGCGCTCGACGACGGTGGCCGGATCGAGGGAGCAGTAGCGCTCGGTGTCGTCGATGACGACGCCCAGCACCGGTCCGAGGTCCTGCGCGACAAGCCGGTTCGCCAGTGGCCGGTAGCAGTCCATCGTGCCGAGGCCGGCGTGGAACATCACGCGCAGCGGTCCGTCACCGGTGGTGCTGAACGACAGCAGACCGGCGTTGCCCGTCGCGGCGCGGCGGGGCGCGGGACGTCCTGCGACGGCGCCGTCGCCGGTGGTGCGCAGGAAGGCGGCGAGTTCGGCGAGCGTGGGGTGGTTGAGCAGCTGGCGCAGCATGGCGTCGAAGGGGACGGTGGCCGCTTCGGGTATCTCTTCGCGCAGCTTGCCCGCCATCCGGGCCATGATCAGGGAGTCGGCTCCGTGCGTGTAGAAGTCGTCGGTGCGGCCGAGGCGGCCGCTGGGCAGGGCAGCCGCCCACAGCTCGGCGAGCCGGGCCTCGAAGGCGTCGGCGGGGGCCTCGGTAGCCGGCCGGTCACCGGTGTCGGGGAGGGTGGGGCGCCAGCCCTGGAGGGTGCGTCGGTCCACTTTTCCGTTGCCGGTGAGCGGGAGCGCGTCAGCGACCTGGAGGTGCGAGGGGATCATGTGCGCGGGCAGCCGGTCGCGCAGGAACGCGGTCAGGTCGGTGTCCGTGACGTAGGACCGGTCGGTCTTCAGCCGCGCGGCGAACAGCCGCAGATGCTGCGGGGCGAGGGGGTGGCCGTCCTCGGGCAGGCTCAGCACCTGCTCGGCGCCGGCCTCCGTGAGCAGTGCGCGCCACTGTTCCGGGCCCAGGTAGGAGGACCCGCCCAGCGCCCGGTCATCCTCGGGCTCGGTCATCATGAAGGCCTGCGAGGCGAGGATCCACGGGTGTTCGCGGGTCGGTTCGGTCAGCAGCAGCCATCCGCCGGGGGCCACCAGCTCGGTGAGCCGCTTGAGGGCGGCGGGGATGTCCCGGGCGTTCTCCAGGACACCGGCGGCCAGCACGATGTCGTAGGAGTTCGGGGCCAGGCCCTGGGCGCGGTGGTCGGTGTCGACGTCGAACACCCCGAAGCGCAGCCAGGGGCTGTCGCCGAAGCGGCGCCTTGCCTCCGGCAGGAAGAACGGCGCGAGGTCGGTGAAGAGGTAGTCGGTGGAGCGGCCCTCCAGCGCGGGGAGCACGTCCTCGGTGGTACCGCCGGTGCCGGCGCCTGCTTCGAGGACGCGCAGCGGGCGGTCGGCGGGGTGCTCGGCGGCGATGCGCCCGACGAGGGTGGCGACGGCGGTGTTGAGGTAGCGGGCCATGGCGTGGTGCCGGTAGAGCGCCTGCGCGATGCTGAAGTCGCCCTCGGGGAAGAGGAGTTCGACCGGGTCCTGTCGGCCGGTCAACAGCTCAGGGAGACGGTCGGTGTTGCTGCGTACGTAGGCCAGGAAGTCGCGGGAGCCGAGAGCGTCCGTCCAGGCGGCCTCGGCCGCGCCCCAGCGGCGGGCCACCTCGTCCTCGTCGGCCTCGGTGCCGCCGTGCTCGGCCAGCACCGCGAGCCAGCGGCGCACCAGCCAGTGGTGGCGCGGCGCGACGCCCGCTGCGTGCAGCGTCTCCTCGGTGGGCTCGGCATCCGCCGACAACCCGAGTTCGTACAGCGCGGACGCCATGGACGCCAGCACGGCGGCGTCAAGCGTCTCGACATGGGCGGCGACGCCCGCGGGATCCACGCCAGGGACGGCGCTGTCGGCCGCGGCAGCCACCAGCGGCGTCTGGGCAGCGGCACCCTCGGCGGGCTTGGTGGCGGCGGCAGGTTCGACAACGCCGAGCAGTCCGCGCTCCTCCCCTGCCCCGTCGACGACGACTCCGGCGGCCGCGACCGCCGGATGCTCCAGCAGCGCCGCCTCGATCTCCCCCAGCTCGATGCGGTGGCCGCGCACCTTGACCTGACTGTCCTCACGGCCGAGGAACTCGATCTCACCGCCGGGCAGATAGCGGCCGAAGTCCCCGGTGCGGTAAAGGCGTTGGCCGTCGCGGGGGTGGGTGCGGAAGCGGTGTGCGGTGGTCCGGGGGTCGCCGAGATAGCCCTTGGCGAGGCCCTCTCCGGTGATGTACAGCTCCCCCGCGGTCCACACCGGACAGTCGCGCAGAGCGGTGTCCAGCACCCGGAAACCCTGGTTGGCGAGCGGGGTGCCGTAGGGGATGGAGCGGCGTGCCGCGTCGGAGGTGTCGCAGGGGTGGTGGATGGACCAGATCGCGGCCTCGGTGGCGCCGCCGAGGGCGATCACGCGCAGTCCGGGCAGCCGGCCGGTGATCTCACCGGGCAGGGCGGGCGGCACCCAGTCACCGGAGAGCAGCGCCAGCCGCAGGGCCGGCAGGCCCAGGCCAGGCTCGGACTCCAGGTAGGTGGCGAGCATCTGCATCAGCGCGGGGACGGAGTTCCATACCGTCACGCGGTGTTCGGCGGCCAGCTGGGCCCAGTGGGAGGGGTCGGTGCGCCGCTCGGGGTCCGGCAGGACGAGGGCGCCGCCTACGGACAGCGGGCCGAAGATGTCCCAGACGGACAGGTCGAAGCCGAGGTTGGCCAGGCCCAGCACCCGGTCGTCGGCGCCGATGCCGTAGCGGCGTCCGATGTCGGCGACGGTGTTGAGCGCGGCACGGTGGCTGATCACCACACCCTTGGGCCGACCGGTGGACCCGGAGGTGTAGATGACGTACGCGGGTGCGTCGGGGTCCCCTTCCTCCGGGTCGAAAGCGGCGGCCGGCGCCCCGCCGAGGGCGTCGACGGCGAGGACCGTGCTGCCCTGCGGCCAGTCGGCGGCCACCCATGACTGGGTGAGGATGTGCTTGACCCCGGCGTCGTGGAGCATGCCGGCGCGGCGCACCGGCGGCTGCACGGTGTCGACCGGCAGATAGACGGCGCCGGCGAGCAGCGCGCCGAGGACGGCGATGATCTGCTCGGGGCCCTTGTCCATGACGACGGCGACCCGGCTGCCCGGCGTACAGCCCGCGCGGCGCAGCGCCTGGGCGACGGCGGTGGCCCGGCCGGCGAGTTCGCCGTAACTGAGGGTGGTGTGCGGGGCGATCACGGCGGGGCGGTCGGGGGTGCGGACGGCCTGGGTGAGGACGCCGTGGTGCAGCAGTCCGTCGGGCAATTCGGCCGCGGTGTCGTTGACGCGGCGGCGCTCCTCGGTCTGCCAGCCGGGCAGCGCCACCGGGTCGGCGGATTCCCAGGGCTCCTCACCGTCCGCAAGCCCCCGGAGGACGCTCTCGAAGGCGTCGAACATGTCGTCCACCAGGCCGTCGGGGAACACCCCCTCGCGTACGTCCCAGTTGACCTGGAGGCCCTCCGCGTCGTCCATCGCCTGGCAGTCGATGAAGACCTGCGGTGTCTGGGTGATGCCGAAGCCGTCGAGCCGCCCCTCGGCACGACCGTTCGCCTCGGTGTCGCCGAGGCCGATGGCGCTGGTGAACACGATCGGCATCAGGGCGGCGTCGCGGCCACGGCGGCGGGCGAGTTCGCGCAGCACCTGCACGCCGGAGTACAGCCGGTGGTCGAGATCGTCGAAGAGCTGTCCGGCCAGGGCGCGGGCCCGGTCTGCCAGGTTCTGGCCGGCGGTGCCTTCGACGGCGAGCAGATTGACGGTGGTGAAGTCGCCGACGACGCGGTCTATGTGCGGGTGCAGCGGCAGCCGGTTGAGGACGGTCAGGTTGAGGCAGAAGCGCGGGGTGCGGCTCCACCGCTCGATCACAGCGGCGTATGCCGCGAGCACCACGGATGATGGGGTCAGGCCGCGGCTCTGGGCGCGTTCCTTGAGCCGCCGCCAGCCGGCGGTGTCGAGCTTGAGGAAGCGGCGGCGGAAGCGGGCCGCCTGCTGTGTACCGGTGTCGAGCACCGGAAGGTCAGGGGCGGGCGGCAGGGTATCGAGCCGGGAGTGCCAGTAGTCCTTGTCCCGCTGGTGGCGCGGGGATTCGCCGAGCGCGCGCTCGGCGAGCAGATAGTCGCGGAACTCCACGTCCAACGGCGGGAGTTGCGCTTCGGGGTCGGTGTGCAGCGCCTCGAATTCGGCGAGCAGGAGCCAGATGCTGGCCCAGTCCGCGATGAGGAAGTCCATGGACAGATGGAGGACGGCGCGGCTGTCGGTGCGGGTCAGGCGCAGGTCGAACAGCGGCCAGGCGGTGGTGTCGTACACCCGGTGGCCCATCTCCTCCCGCGCTGCTTCCAGGGCGACACGTACCCGGGCGGTGTCGGCGCCGCGGACATCGGTGACGGGCAGGGTGAGGGTCGGCGCGGTGGGCATGATGCGCTGGTGGCCCTCGGGGTCGATGGCGGCGCGCAGCATGCCGTGCCGCTCGACGAGCCGGTTCCAGGCGTGCTCGGCACGGCCCGGGTCCAGGTCGGGGTAGTTGACCTCCAGGTACACATGGCAGGCCACGCCGCCGTAGTCGAACACCTCGTTACGGCCGAGGAGATAGGCGGCCTGGACGTCTGTCAGCGGAAACGGTTCGTGCCGGGCTGCCGGGTCCGGCACCAGTGACGCCGGGCGGTCCTCGGCGCGCAGCCACTCCAGCACGTCCGCCTTGTGCTCCTTGAGCGCGCGCAGCTCATCGAGGCCCAGGGTGCCCTTGGGGGCGCGGTAGCGGAGCGTGCCGTCCTCCTCCCACAGCTGGGCTCCTGCGTGTCGCAGCTGTGCGATCAGCTCGCCCGGGGTGGATGCGGTGGTCATCTGTCGGTCTCCTTGGCCGCGCGGGGCGGAATGTTGGCGTTGAAGCGGAAGAGGTTGCCCGGGTCCCAGGTCTCCTTGAGGCGCCCCAGCCGCGCGTACGTGTCGTCTCCGTACGCGGCGCGCACCCACTGCGGGCCCGGGTCAGGCAGCAGATTGAGGTACGGCCCCTCGGTCACGTCCTGGAGTTCCTGCCAGCCGGTGCGGGCGGGCTCCAGGTGGGTGGGGCTGTCCGCCTCGCCGTACCACTGGGCACAGATCTCGATGAACCACTGGGCGCGGCGGTGGACGAAGGCGGTCGGTCCGGCGGGGGCGCGGCTGATGGCCCCGCCGAGCGCGCCGAGCACGACGGAGTAGTTCGGCCCGGAGGCCCCCCAGTGGCCGAGGAGCCGGTCGATCGTGGCGTCGGTGAGCTCGGCGAGGAGTTCCCCGCGGTTGTAGACGTGCTGGCGGGCGACGTCGGGCGGCGACGGCAGGAGTCGCTGGTAGGCGGTGTACGGCAGGTCGGTGACGGTGTCGTGGACCGGGCGGGGGTGGCCGTGGCGGAGCGGGGCGAGGATCTCGTCGGCGCGTTCGGGCGGGCCGAACCACGTCGGGATGAGGACGGCGCAGCGTTCGAAGTGCAACTCCTCCGGGACGAAGGGCAGAGGCGGCGCGGTCCAGACGAGGGCTATCAGGGAGGCCTGGTCGGGTGCGGTGGCGAGCCAGTCGCGGGCCGTGCGCAGGGCTTCGCGCGCCTGCTGCGCCGGGTGGACGAGGGCGCCGGCGGTCACCCGCTCGACGGGATGCAGCCGGAAGCCGAAGCGGGTCACCACCCCGAAGTTCCCGCCACCGCCGCGCAGCGCCCAGAACAACTCGGCGTGCTGATCGGCGTCCGCCCGCACATACCGTCCTTCGGCCGTCACCACCTCGAAGAACATGGCATTGTCGCTGGTCAGGCCGTACTGGCGGGAGAGGTCGCCGACGCCGCCGCCGAGGGTGTGGCCGGCGATCCCGACGTCGGTGTTGCGGGCGCCGGGCAGCGCCAGGCCGTGCTGCTGCGTGGCGGCGTCGAACTCACCCCAGGTGAGGCCGGGTTCGACGACCGCGGTACGGGCCCGGGGGTCGACATCGATGCGTTTCATCCCGCCGAGGTCGAGCAGCACGCCGTCGTCGCAGGTGCCCCAGCCCGCCACGTTGGCCCCGCCGCCGCGGACGGCGACGGGCAGTCCGTGGCCGCGGGCGTAGGCGAGGGCCGCGATGACGTCGTCGACGTCGGTGCAGCGGGCGATCAGGGCCGGGCGGCGGTCGATGCGTGCATTGCGGACCCGGCGGGCCCGTTCGTAGCCGGGAGTGCCGGGGGTGACGATGCGGCCTCGGAAGCCGGGCAGCGAAGGGCGCGTCGGCAGGTTCGTCGGCATCCGCTACTCCTTCCGGGCGACGGCGGCCGAGAAGACGGCGCCATGCAGCTTCTGGCGGTCCAACCGCTCGTCGATTCCTGCCAGTTCGACGTCGATGACGCCGGTGTGCGGGGCCTGTTCCACCCGCAGCGGGCCTTCCTCGGCGAGGTGGCCGGCGAGCGCGTCGAATGCGGGCCGGTCGTGGTCCGCGATCCCCAGCCGTACGGTGCGGATGTGGGTGGCGCCGTTGGGGTGCCGTACGGCTGTGGGGCGCTGCGGCGGGTCGTAGGCGGAGACCACGAACGGCAGCCGGGCGGGCCGGGTGGCCAGGAACTGGTAACCCACGCGGTCGCCGTCCGGACGGGTGCGGCGGCCCTTCATGACGCGGGACACCCGGCTCCCGCTCGTCCGCAGGGCGCGGTGCGTACCGTGCAGCGCTGTGGTGTCGGTTTCCAGCGCGAGATCGCGCCAGCCTTCTCCTGGGCGGGCCCAGCGCGCGAGCCGGTCCCCGGCCGCCACGCCGTTCACGGCGCTCATCGGCCACTTCAACAGGCGGAAGGCAGAGGCGAGTTGGAAGAATTCGATGAACGGTCCCCGCTCGAACCAGAGCAGGGCGTTGTGGGCGCGCTCGGGTGCGCTGCCCCATTCGACGGTGAAGCCGAGCTCTTGGTAGTCCCGTACGGCCGACCGGATGTCGTCGACCTTGCACAGGACGTGGCTGCAACTCAACACGGTGTTACTCCACTTGACGGTATGCGGCCGGCGCGGGCGGCGAACAGCCGTTGCCCCAGGGGCGCCAGCGGATGGTCTTCGTCCGGTGCGGTGGCGATCCGCTCGAATCCGGCGCTGGTGAGGGCATCGAGCCACTGCCGGCGGGAGAGGAAGGTGGTGTCCGACGTCCGGCGGGCGTCGTCGGCGGTGGTCATCATGAAGGACTGCGAGGCGAGGATTTCCAGGTGCTCGCGGGTCGGCTCGGTGATGAACAGCCAGCCGGCCGGGGCCAGCAGCCCGGAGATGGCCCGGAGCGTGGCGTCGGTGTCCCGGGCGTTGTTGAGCACCCCTGCCGCGATCACGACATCGGCGCAGTCGGGGGCCAGTCCTTGGGCGGCAGGGTCGCGGTCGATGTCGTAGCAGCCGTACCGGATCCACCGCTGCCCGGCGAAGCGCTCCTTGGCCGCGGCCACGAAGAAGTGCGAGACATCGGTGAAGAGGTAGTCGATGGGCGGTGTCCGTTCCGGGCCCCCCGCGAGAGCGGAGACGACTTCCTCGGTCGTCGCACCGGTGCCGGCGCCGACCTCGACGATCCGCAGCGGGCGGGAGAGGTCATCGCGGTCGTCGGCGAGCGCGCTGACGGCACGGGCCACCGCGGTGTTGAGGTAGCGGGCGGTGATGGTGTCCCGGTAGACGGCGTCCGCGATCTCGCTGCTGCCCTCGGGGAACAGCAGCAGGGCGGCCTGCTGCTCCCCGGTCATCAGCTGGGGTAGCCGCCGCGCGTTGTCGCGGAGGTAGTCGATGAATTCGGCTGATCCCAGCCCCTGTTGCCACGTGGTGGCGGCGCTGTCCCAGGCCCGGTCCACGGCGTCCGGATCCACCGGTGGCGCACCGCGGAAGCCCGTACCGTCCCGTTCGATCACGGACCGGTCGGCGAGCACCCGCAGCCAGCGCCCGATCAGCGCCTGGTGCTGCGGTGCGACCCGGGCCGCGGTGAGGATCTCCTGCGGCGACTGGCCGCACGCCGGGTCGGTGAGGACCCCGGAGCGTTGCAGCGCGCCGAGCATCGAGTCGAGCACCGCGTCGTCCAGCTGTCGTACGAAGTCGCGTACCTGCCGGCGGTCGACGGGCCCCACCCGGCGGTCAGCGGCGCCGGCGGCATACCGGATCAGCTCTGCGGGATCGTCCGGTGCCGCCGGTACCGTCAACTCTGCTGCGGAGAGGGGCTGGTGGCGCTGTCCGGGCCGCAGTGACGGGTAGCCCAGCTCCTTGGTGAGGTCCTGCCACATGCGGCTGAGGGTCAGGTGGTACTGCTCGGGCCGTTCGGCGTCCGGCGCGCCGAGGATGGCCGCGCGTGCCGCGCCCAGGTCCTGGCTGATGGCGGCCGGCCACTGCTCCTGGAGGACGTGCCGGTAGTCCGGTGGGACGGCCGGGCCGAGCGGGGCGCTGCTCGACTCCGTCAGATGCCCGGTACCGGGGGCGGTGAAGTCGAAGCGGTTCTTGACGGATTCGGGGATGTACAGCCGGGGACTCCACAGCACGGGGCCGTGGGTGTCCGTCAGGGTCAGTGCCCCGCCGTCGGTGCCGAGGGTGATCCGGTGCAGCAGATGCAGATGGTTGTCGGGGTCGTCCGGGTCGACCTGGTTGTGCACCCGCAGTGTCAGGGGCGCGCCGCCGATCCGGCCGGTGAGCACGGCGAACGGCGCGTCCTCGTCCGCGGCCGCCGCGCTCACCTGCCAGGGTCGTACGGCGCCGAGCGCGTCGCCGAGGATGTGCAGCATCGGGAACGCGACCTGCGAGGCACAGGCGGCATCGACATACGCCACCGGCTGCCGGGCCAGCACCTTGCGCGCGGCGGCGGCGAACCGCCGTACCGCGGGAAGCCGTACGTAGAGGTCGCCGAGCCGGTACCGGACGCCGTTGCGGCGCGCCTCGCGCAGGCAGGCCACCAGGTCGTCATGGTGCACGGGCTGTTCCTGGACGACGTGGATGCCGCGGCGCAGCAGCTCCAGCGCCAGCTCGGTGCCGGTACCGCCCAGCACGCCGGAGCGTACGACGACGCAGGCGAGGTCCACGTCGTCGGGCAGCTCCGCGACCGCGGTGTACAGCGGCACGCCGTGGCGGGCGGCGCACTGCACCGACCGCTGGCTGCCGTTCGCCAGTACGCCGACGATCTCGAATTCCGCGGGGCGGGCGGCGAGTGCGGCCAGATAGAACTGGCCGAACGTCGTTCCGCACACCACAGTCTTGAGCCTGCGGCCGTTCACAGCGCGCCCTCCTCGGCCACGGCGAGTTCGTCGATCGCCGCGTCGTGCATGGTCAGTTCGCAGATGCCGGGCTCGGCCCGGAGCCGTTCCACCGCGGTCACCGGATCGAGCGCGGCGTCGGCGCACCGGGCGCCGCCGGGCACTTCGCCACAGAGCACCGCGAGTGCGGCGACCGCCGTCACCGCGCCGGTGAGCGGGGCGATGCCGGGTGCCCGCAGCACCGCGGTGCGGGTCGCGGGCCGTCCGCCGGCGTTGCCGTCGAGCTGGGCGAGCAGGGTGACGTACGGGGTGCGGCCCGCGGTGTCGAGGGCGGTGGCCCGGCACAGGCCCGCGACCGCGCAGGCACGGTCGAGGCCGCGCGCTGCGTCGAGCACGGCCGGCAGCTGTACGCCGTCCACGGCCGTGTACCAGCTGCCATGGGTGAGCGACAGGTCGCGGGCCAGCCGCTCCCCCTCCGCGTCGAGGTAGGGATGAGCGGTCACCTCCCGCACGAAGTAGGGCAGCCGGTGTCCGCTCAGCCGGGTCAGCGTCCCAGACCGTCGCGCCCCGTCCCGCCAGGCGGCGAGCGGCTCGTTGGCACCGCCGAGCACACCCTCGAGGTAGTCCGCCGCGCCGGCCGCGGTGAACCGGTCGAGCACCCCCGCATAGGCGGTCAGTCCGTGCACGGTGTCGAAGTGCCGTGCGGCGGACCAGCGGGGCAGCAGCCCTGACAGGCCGGGCAGTGCGCCGGCCGCGTAGAGGGCGGTGCGGTCGCCGACGGCTGTCCTGATCCGCTCCAGGTGGTCACCGCCTCCGGCATCGACCACATCCGCTCCGGCCACCAGCGCCGCGTAGGTCACCCGCTCGGAGGTGCGGTACGAGGGACCGGCGCAGTGCACCACCAGCGAGCAGCCCCTGACGAAGGCGGCCAGTGAGGTGTCGTCGTCGATGTCGACGGCGGCCTCATGTGCGTCGGCGTCCGGCAGGTGGTCGGCGATGAACTCCTTGGCCCGTACGGCGTCCCGGCCGCCGATCCGCAGCGGTCCCGCGCCCCATCGGCCGAGCAGCCGCGCGGCGTGGCCGCCCACGGCGCCATAGCCACCGAGTATCCCGATCACAGCGCGCCCTCCTCGATCTCGTCGTCCCTGTCCGTCCCTTGGCGCTCCGCCAGCTCGTGGGCCAGCGACTCGGCGACCTGGCACAGGGTCGGGGCGGCGAACATCCGACGCAGCGGCAGCCGTACGCCGTAGCGCTGGGTGAGCTGTGCCAGGAAGCGGGTCGCCAGGAGGCTGTCACCGCCCAGCACGAAGAAGCTCTGCTGACGGCCGACCGCGGCCACCCCGAGCAGCTCGCACCAGATGCCGGCGAGGGCCTGCTCCAGTTCGCCCTGGGGCGGCTCGTCGGGGTCCTCGGTGCTGCGGGCCGTGGCCAGCGCGGCCAGCGCCGACCGGTCGACCTTGCCGTTGGTGCTCAGGGGCAGCCACGGCAGGATGTCGACCCGCTCGGGCACCATGTGGGCCGGCAACCGTGCCGCGGCCTGCTCGCGGAGCACCGCGGGATCCAGGTCCGGCGCGGACGCAGGCCTGCGGGCCGCCAGCAGTTCACTGAACGAGTCGCCCAGCGGGCGGTGCACCACCTCGTCGAACCCAGCGGCACCCAGCAGTTCACCCCAGCGCCCCGCGGACAGCATCGGGGTGCCCGCGCTGCGCCGCTCGCGGTCGAATCCGGTGTAGCCCCGGTCGAGCAGTGTCGCGGTCAGCAGAGCCACCGGGGTCAGCTCGGCGCGTTCCACAGCCAGGAGCGTGCCGCCCTGCCGGGTCAGCAGTCCTGCCAGCGCGGGACCGTGGGAAGGGTCGGGGAAGCGGTGCAGTACCTGGTCGGCCAGGACGAGGTCGAAGCGGTGCCGCAGCTCGTCGGGCACGAGGAGGCCCGGCAGCCGTTGGCAGTCGACCTCGTGCGGCAGGTCCGCGAGGCGGCGGCGGGCCGCTTCCAGCTGTGCCGGGTCGGCGTCGAGCAGGGTGTAGCGCACCTGGCCCGGGGCGAGTCGGTCCAGCAGCCGTGCGGCGCCCTGCCCGTCGCCGCCGTTCAGCTCGACGACATCGAGCGGACGGCCGGCGGCTTCGGCCAGCCCGGCAATCCGGCGGGCGATCTCCTCGACCGCGTGGTCACTGCCGGGGTCGGCGCCCGCCAGGCGGGCCGGTGCCAGCACATCGTCGTCGAGCAGCACGGCGGCGTCCAGCCGTCCGGCGAGGATCTGGCGGTAGTCCCGCAGGCGCCCGGTCAGCTGCTTGTGTGCGCGGCCGATCAGCTCGCCGTAGGCGCCCGGGGCTCCGGTGGCGGTATCCCGGGCGAGTGCCGCGGCGGCCTCGGGGCCTGCCGCGTAGGTCGCCCCTCGGACGATCAGGACCTTCCGCTCCACCAGCCAGCGCAGCCAGAGCCGCAGCACCGGCAGCTGCTCCTCGGCCAGCTCCAGGCGGGCCGCCCACTGCGGAACCGTCAGCCCGTCCGTGCTCTCGTCCAAGCCGAGCAGCCGGGCCAGGAACGCCTCCGCCACCGCGCCTTCCGTACGGACGGCTTCGGCTCGGAACCTCCCTACGGATGCCGGAAGTTGGGCACTGTCGACGACTGCTTCGCCGGCTCCCTGAGCCGGCAGCACAGCCGCGACCAGACGGCGGGCGCCGCCCTCACCGGCAACGGCAACGCACGCCCGGCCCACGCCGGGGGCGTCCCGCAGCGCGGCCTCGATCTCACCGAGCTCGATGCGATGACCACGGATCTTGACCTGCTGGTCGGCCCGGCCGAGGAACTCCAGTGTGCCGTCCGGCCAGTAGCGCCCCAGGTCACCGGTGCGGTACCAGCGCTCGGGCCCCTCCTCGACGAACTGCCGGGTGGTCAGCTCGGGGGCGCCGCGGTAGCCGCGGGCGACCCCGGCGCCACCGATCCACAGCTCGCCCGGCACCCAGTCGGGGCAGTCCCGGCCGAACGGGTCGACAACGCGGAAGCGCTGGCCGCGCAGCGGATGGCCGTACGGAATCGAGCGCCAGGCCGGGTCCACCTGCTCGACCTCATACGCGTTCGACCAGATGGCGGCCTCGGTGGCACCGCCGAGCGCGACGAACCGGCTCCAAGGACACTGCTCGGCCAACCGCCCCGGCAGATCGAGGCCCACCCAGTCACCGGACACCAGCGCCAAGCGCAGTGGGTCAGGGGCCTGGGCGCCTTCGGCGACGACCAGCAGCATGTCGAGCAGCGCGGGCACGGTGTTCCACACGGTGACCCGGTGACGGCGTACCAGGTCGAGCCAGCGCCGCGCGTCGCGCCGGTCGTCTTCTTCGATGAGGACCAGGGCGCCGCCGGCCGAGAGCGGACCGAAGATGTCGTAGACGGACAGGTCGAAGTCGAGCGCGGACACCGCCAGCGTCCGGTCGGACTCCGTCACCTCGAACCGCTCGTTGATGTCGGTCACGGTGTTGGCGGCGGCCCGGTGGGTGATCTCCACGCCCTTGGGGTCTCCGGTCGAGCCCGACGTGAAGATGACGTACGCGAGCGCGTCCGGCGAGAGCTCGACGGGGGCTGCGGCCAGATCCAGGGTGGGCGCAGCGTCCACGGCGACGCTCCGCACGCCGGATGGCTCCTCCATCGGGGTACCGTCGGTGACGACCAGGCGTACTCCGGCGAGCCGGTGGATCCGCTCGCGCCGCGCCTCCGGCTGGTCGATGCCGACCGGGACATATGCGGCGCCGGCGGCCAGTACGCCGAGTACCGCCACGATCTGCTGGGGTCCCTTGGGAAGGTGGACGGCAACCGTCTCGCCGCGCCGTACGCCCTGTTCGGTGAGGACGGTGGCCAGCCGCAGCGCACGGTCCGCCAGCTCGCGGTAGCTCATCGCGCCGTCGTCGCCCCACAACAGCGCGGTACGGTGCGGCTGTTCGACGGCCCGACGGAAGAACGCATGGTGCAGCAGGCCCGGCTCACCGGACCCGGTGGCGTTGACCGTCTCCCGCACCTCGCGCTGGCCGGCGGGCAGCAGCTCGGGGGCGGGGGCGTCCCAGTCGCCGGTGGCGAGCTTGTCGAGCAGCCGCAGATACGCGGTGAACATCGCGTCCAGCAGGCCCTCGGGGAAGAGTTCGTCGACGGCGTCCCAGTTGAGGCGGATCCCGTCGCCGTCCTCGGTGACCTGGTGGTCGAGCCAGACCTGCGGCGTCTGGGAGACACCCCAGGCGGGCCGCACGAAGGGCTCTCGGGGGACCTCGCCGCCGACACCCAGCGCGCTGGTGAAGACCACCGGCATGGTGGTCTCAGGATCGCCGGTCCGCCTGGCGATCTCCCGTAGCACCCAGACGGCGGAGGCCTCCCGGTGGTCGAGGGAGCGCCAGAGCTCCTCCTGGACCCGTCGGGCCCTTGCGAGCCAGCTGTCGCCGGGCTGCGGGCGGGAGGAGACCAGCATCAGTGAGGTGAAGTCGCCGAGGACGTTGCCGATGTCCGGGTGGATGTCCCGGCGGTCGAACAGGGTCAGATTGAGGGTGAGGTCGGCTCGCGCACTCCACCGGCCCAGTACTTCGGCGAAGGCGGTGAGCAGAACGCCGGACGGGGTCAGGCCGTACTGCCGGGCCCGTTCGGCGAGGGCCTGCCAGCGCTCCGGCTCCAGGTGGGCCGCACGGCGGCTGAAGCGGGGGCGCACGACGTCGGACGGGTCCTTGGCGAGCGGCAGCGCGGGGGCGGGCGGCAGCGCGGGAAGCAGCTCGGTCCAGTAGGCGCGCGCGGCGGCGAGCGATTCGGGGTCGGGGTCGACGGAGCGAAGGTAGTCGCGGAACGAGACGCCTACGGGCGGGAGTTCGGCCTCCGGGTCGGCGTAGAGCGTGGCCAGCTCGGCGTAGAAGATGAGGATGCTCAGGGCGTCCAGCGCAAGGTTGTCGATACCGATGCCGAGGCGGGTACGGCGTCCGCTGCGTACGCCGCGGACGGCGAACAGCGGCCACGAGCCAGGATCGAACATCTGGTGCGAGGCGTCCTCCCGCAGGGCCGCGCAGGCCTCTTCCGGGTCGGGCCCGGCGTCGGTGACGGGGACGGTGAACCACGGCACCTCGGGCAGGATCCGCTGCTCGCCCTGGTCGTCGACGATCGCGCGCAGCATGTCGTGGCGGGCTATGAGGCGGTTGAGCGCGGACTCCAGCCGGGCAACGTCCAGGTCCTCGACGTCGTATTCGCGGTAGAAGTGGCAGCCGGTGCCGCCCAGCGTGAAGTCCTCGCCGCGGCCGAGCCAGTAGGCGCGCTGCACCTCGGTCAGCGGGAAGGGGTCGTGCCGATGGTCCGGGTCGGGCTGGAGCACCGGCTCCGCACGCCGGCCGCCACCAACTCTGAGCTTCGCGGCGAAGTCCGCGAGGAGCGGGTGGGCGAAGAGGTCGGCCAGCTGGATGTCGCCGTGGCCGTCCTGCCGGAGTCGGGCCACCAGACGGGTGGCGAGCAGGGAATCGCCGCCGAGGGTGAAGAAGTTGTCCTCGCGGGCGATGTCCGGGACGCCGAGCACCGCGGACCAGGCTGCCGCGGCCCGCTCCTCCGCCTCGCCCCGCGGTGGGGTGCCGGGGCAGCGGGATGTGCTGGTGGTGTGCTCGCCGAGGATACGGGCGACGGCCTTGCGGTCCGTCTTGCCGTTGAGGGTGAGCGGCACCTCATCGAGCACCACGATGAGTTCGGGGACCATCGCGCTGGGCAGCCGCTCGGCGGCATGGGCGCGCAACCGGTCCAGGTCGGTGTCACCGGTGACCGCGGCGGCCAGCCGGCGGTCCGCGCCGACCACCGCCACGGCTCGCCGCACGCCGGGGGCCGCGGCCAGCGCCGCCTCGATCTCTCCCAGCTCGATGCGCACTCCGCGCACCTTGACCTGATGGTCGGCGCGACCGAGGAATTCCAGGGTCCCGTCGGGCCGGTAGCGTGCGAGGTCGCCGGTGCGGTACCAGCGCACCCCCTCCCACTCGACGAACTTCTCGGCGGTGCGGTCCGCGTCGCCCCGGTAGCCGCGGGCGACCCCGGCGCCGCCGATCCACAGTTCACCCGGCGTCCAGTCCGGGCAGTCACGGCCGAGCGGGTCGACGACCCGGCACCTGAGGTTGCGCAGCGGGGTCCCGTACGGCACCGAAACCCAGTCGGCCGGTACCTTGCCGACTTCGCACACGGTGGAGTGGATGGCGGTCTCGGTGGTGCCGCCGAGCGCCACGAAGCGGCAGCCGGGAGCGGTGGACCGGAGCCGGCCGGGAAGGTCGAGCGGCACCCAGTCGCCGCCGAGCAGCACCAGTCGCAGGTCCGGGAGACCGTCCGCTTCGGCCGCGGTGACCAGCATGTCCAGCAGCGCGGGCGCGCAGTTGACGACGGTCACGCCGTGGGCGCGGGCCAGCTCGGCCCAGTGGGCGGCGTCGCGACGCGCGGGCTCCTCCACGCAGACCACCGCGCCGCCTGCAGTGAGAGTGCCGAAGACGTCGTACACGGACAGATCGAAGTCCAGCGCGGAGAGCGCCAGGATTCGGTCCGGCCTTCCCACTGCATAACGGTCGTTGAGGTCGGCGAGGGTGTTCATCGCGGCGGCATGGGTGAGTTCCACGCCCTTGGGTTCGCCGGTGGAGCCCGAGGTGTAGAGGACATAGGCGAGATCGTCGGCGTTGCCGGGGACAGGCGCGGGCAGCGGCTCGGTGTCGTCCGGCACGGTGAGGTCGTCCAGCACCAGGCGGATCCCGGCGGAGGTGTGGATCCGTTCGCGCCGGGCCGGGGGCTGGTCGGTGCCCAGCGGCAGATAGGCGGCACCTGCGGCGAGTACGCCGAGTACGGCGGTGATCTGCTCGGGGCCCTTGGGCAGGGTGACCGCCACGACGTCGCCGGTCAGCACCCCGCGCGTGCAGAGATGGCCCGCCAGCTTGAGGGCCCTGTCTGCCAGTTCGCGGTAGGTCAGGACGCCGTCGTCGCTCCAGAGCAGCGCCGGCGCCTCCGGCGTTTCGGCCGCGCGGGCGAAGAACCCGTCGTGCAGCCGCGCCACGCCGGTCTGCCACACGGTGTCGTTCACCTCGGCCCGTACCTGGAGCTGCCCGGCGGGCAGCATCGGCGGTACGGGGACGCCCCAGGACTCCGGGTCGGTCAGCAGCCGGTCGAGCAGGGCGGCGTAGGCGTCGAACATCACATCGAGGACGCCCGGCTCGAATGCGTCTTCGCGTGCGTCCCAGTTGACGAGGAGGCCGCCGTTCACCTCGGTGACCTGGGCGTCGAGCCAGACCTGCGGACCCTGGGAAATGATCCAGGTGGCCTCGCCGAAGCTCTCCCGTACGGCGTCGGAGAACAGTTCGCCCAACCCGAGCGCGCTGGTGTAGACGACGGGGGCGAGAACGCGCTCGCCGTGCAGCCGGGAGGCGTCGCGCAGTACCTCGACGCCGGAGTATCCGGCGTGTGCGGCGTCCTGGTGGAAGCGCTCCTGGAGGCGTGCGGCGCGCTCGGCGAAGGTGCCGGGTGCCGCGCCGTGCCAGGCGAGCAGCATCGATGACGTGAAGTCTCCTACGAGCGACGCCACTTGGGGGTGCAGCGGCTCGCGGTCGAACATCGGAAGGTTCAGCAGGAAGTCCGGTTCGGCGCTGAAGGCCTGAAGCGTTTCGGAGAAGACTGCGGCGAGGGCCATCGCGGGGGTCAGCCCATGGCGCCGTGCGGCCGCTTCGAAGCGCCGCATCCGGTCGGAGTCCAGGTGGAGATGGCGTCGTACGACGGTGGTGGCGGTGGCCTCGGCGCCGGCGCCGGCGACCGACAGCCGGGGCGCGGACGGGAGTTCCGGCAGCCGCCGCTGCCAGTACGCGCGATCGGCCTCCAGAGCCTTCTTGCGGGCCGGTGACTCACGGGCGGCGCGGCGCTCGGCGAGGTAGCGCGGAAAGCTGTAGTCGAGGGCCGGCAGTGGCGTCTCGGGGCCGGCGTAGGCGCGGGCGAGGTCCGCGAGGACGACCCGCAGGCTGAGGGCGTCGGCGGCGACCATGTCCAGATTGATGTGCAGTCGCGTGCCGCCCTTGCTGAGGGCGTCGGGCAGCAGCGTCAGCTGGACGTCGAAGACCTCGCCGACGGCGAGGTCCATCCGGCGGTGCGACAGCTGACGGCGCAATTCGGCCAGCCGCTGCTCGGCGTCTGCCTTGCCCGTCTCCCGCAGGTCGTGGACGCGCAGTCCCGGCCAGGGGCTCTCGGGCAGCAGGCGCTGGCGTCCGTCGTCGAGGACGCTCACCCGGAGCATGCCGTGCCGGGCGAGGACGGCCCGCACCGCGCTGTCCAGGCGAGCGGGGTCCACGTCCTGCCCGTCGAACTCGTGGTAGAAGTGCGCGGCGACACCGCCGAGTTGCTGCCCTTCACTTCGGCCCACCCAGTAGGCGTGCTGCATCAGCGCGAGCTCGAAGGGCTCGGATTCGTCGACGCTGGCGGCCTGCTCGCCCTGACCACTCCCCTGCCGCTCGCCGACGAGCCGCCGCCAGGCCGCCAGGGTCGGTGCGCTGATCAGGTCGGCGAATCCGATGTCGAGACCGGCGCGGCGACACCGTCCGGCCAGCCGCATCATCGCCAGCGAGTCCAGTCCGAGCTGGATCAGAGGGGCTTGTTCGTCGATCTCCTCGACCCGCACGCCGAGCACCTCGCCGACAGCACCGGGCAGATCGAGCACCGCGTCCGCGGGTTCCTGTGACACCTGGATTCAGCCTCCTCAAGGCATATTCCGGTCCAGCCACACCCACACTAATGGCAATGATTTTCATTTACAACTGGCTGGAATCTCGCTAGCGTCGTTCCGCACGACCGAACCCGAGAGGAATGCCATGACTGAAGCCCAGGCCGCCCAAGGCAGCGGCGGGACCGAAGAGTTGAAGGAGGAAGCGGAGGATTCCACCCCGCCCGGGATACGCAGCGCACGGCGCTGGACGACCGCCGTGACCGCGCTGGCAGCCGCGCTGATGACGCTCGACATCACCGTCGTCAATGTGGCGATGCCCGAGATCGGCACCGACCTGGATGCCTCGCTGGACAGCCTCCAGTGGATCGTGAACGCCTACACGCTGAGCTTCGCCGCCCTGCTGCTCACGGCAGGCTCGGTGTCCGACCTGATCGGCCGCCGGAAGGTCTTCCTCGCCGGTGTCGCTCTCTTCACCCTCGCCTCGGCCGCCTGCGCACTGGCTCCGGACGCCGGGGTGCTGATCGCCGCCCGCGCCGTCCAGGGGGCGGGCGGCGCGATGGTCCTCGGGACCTCGCTCGCGCTGATCTCCGGCGCCTTCGAGGGAGCTCCGGCCAAGGCCCGGACGACCGCGATCGGCCTGTTCACGGCCGGCGGCGCCGTCTCCGCGGCGCTGGGACCGCTGGTCGGCGGCGCCATCGTCGAGTGGCTGAGCTGGCCGTACCTCTTCGCCGTCAACGTGCCCATCGGCCTGTTGATCCTCTACGGCGCCGTTCGGAAGGTACCGGAGAGCGCCGACCCCGACAGCTCGCGGAAGATCGACCATGCGGGTGCGGTACTGGCCGTCCTGGCGCTCTTCCTGCTGAACTACGGCCTGCTGACAGGCTCCGAGGACGGCTGGACCACCCCCATCGTGCTGACGGCACTGGCCGTCGGAGCGCTCCTGGCCACCGCCTTCATCGTGGTGCAGTGGCGGTTGGGACCGCGCGCCATGCTGGATCTGCGGCTGTTCGCGATCCCCAGCTTCAGTGGCGCACTGCTGCTCAGCTTCGCCGCCCGCATCTTCAGCTTCGGCATGCTGCCCTTCCTGACCCTGTGGCTCGGCGGCATGCTCCACCTCACGCCGCTCAGGATCGGGCTGGTCCTCCTGGCTCAGTCGATCGCGCTGATGATCGGCGCACCGCTCAGCGGGGTGCTGGCGAAGGTGATGCCGGTGTCCCGCGTCCTCGCGCTCGGCATGGTGGCGGTCGGCATCGGAATCCTGCTGACCGTAGGGATCAAGCCGGGCGACGACTGGACGGTCCTGCTGCCCATGCTGGTGCTGATCGGCCTCGGCGCGGGCCTGACCCTCCCCCATCTGCTGTCGCTGGCCGTCAACGTCGTACCGCCCTCCCGGGCCGGCACCGCCTCGGGCGCGGCCAACAGCTTCTTCCCGCTCGGCACCGCCACCGGTGTCGCCCTCTTCGGCGTCGTACTGACCGGCAAGGTCAACACGGTGATGTCCACGGCCGCGCTGAGCGAACACTCCGTGCCGCGCGCGGCCGCCGGACAGCTGCGCAAGCTGGTGACAGCGGGCCAGTTCGACGCGGTCGGCGCCGCCGTACCGAAGGCGGCGCGCGGCCCCGTCCTGGACCTGGCGCACAGCGCCTACACCGAAGCGCTGTCCCAGATCTTCTGGATCGCCGGGATCGCCGGCCTGCTGGCCGCGGCCGCGAGCCTGGTCCTCGTCCGCGACAAGGACGCCTACCAGGCCCCGGACGCCGCCGGGACGACAGACGAGGACGAGGACGAGCCTGCCGCCGCGGCGGCTACCCGCGGCTGAGCAGCCGGCGGCGCACAACGTCCACAACCGGGTCAGGCCGGTCCGAGAGGTAGAAGTGGCCGCCGGGGAAGGTCAGCAGCTGGAAGGGACCGGTGGTCCACCGCTTCCAGCCCGCGGCCTCCTCGGCGGTCACTTCGTCGTCCTGTGCACCCATGAGCGCGGTCACGGGGCACGGCACCGGCCCGGAGGGCGAAGCCCGGTACGTCTCGATCAGCCGGTAGTCACCGCGCACCACGGGGAGCACCAGCTGCCGCACCTCGGGCATCTCCAGCAGCTCAGGAGGCGTGCCGCCCAGACGCACCAGCTCCGCCGACAGCGCCTCCTCGTCCAGCAGATGAACGGTGCCGCCCCGGTGGTACTGCGGCGCCTCGCGCGCGGAGACGAAGAGGTGTTCCGGCGCCCGGTGCCCTTCCTTCAGCAGCCGGAGGACGAGCTCCTGCCCGACCGTCGCGCCCATACTGTGCCCGAACACGGCCCACGGCCGGTCGAGCAGCCCCGCCGCGGCCTCCGCGAGGCCCTCGACCAGCTCATCCATGTCCTGCGGCAGCGGCTCATCGAGCCGGTCCTCCCGGCCCGGCGGACAGACGAGGACGGGCTCGATCGCCGGCGGCAACAGGCCGGACCAGGCGCGGTACAGCGACGTCGACCCGCCGGCATGGGGCAGACACAGCAGCCGCACAGCCGGATCCCGCTGCGGACGCGGACGGCGCAGCCATCGTGCGTCGGGGGCGGCGGTGGTCGGAGGCTGGCCTCGCATGGCTCGCTGGGACGGCATCGGTCCTGCCCTTCTCGGGTACTCGGTGAGGTTGTTCATCCAGTGCGCTCTTCTTGAACTGCCGTCTGGGTGGGCAACACCGGTACGGCGGAGAGGAGTTCAGAGGTCACCGGATCGCGTGGCGCCGCGATGACCGCTTCCGCCCGTCCGGTCTCCCTGATCCGGCCGTCGGCGAGCACCGCGAGGTCACCGCCCAGGCGCACCGGCACCGTCATGTCATGGGTGACCACGACGACGGCGAGTCCCAGCTCCCGCCGCAGTTCGTCGAGGAGCGCCAGCACGGTCGCGGCTGTCGGGGCGTCGAGGGCGCTGGTCACCTCGTCACACAGCAGCACGGCGGGCTCCGCGGCCAACGCCCGTGCAAGCGCGACACGTTGACGCTGCCCACCCGAGAGCTGGTCCGGCCGCAGAGCACCATGGGCGCGGTCGAGACCCACCCGCTCCAGCAGCAGGTGTGCTCGCGCCCGGCGAGCTTCCCCGTCCAGCTCCGGTCGGAACAGGCTCAGCGGGCGGGCGACGATCCGCTCCACACAGTGGCGCGGATTGAGGGAGTCGTACGGATCCTGCGGGACAAGCTGCACCAAGCGCAGCTGCTCACGGGCACGGCCACGCACACCTCGCGCCACGTCCTCGCCCGCCAGGCTGAGTTCGCCCTCCTCCCAGGAGGGATGCAGTCCGGCGAGGCAACGCAGCAGCGTGGTCTTGCTACCGCCTGAGGGACCCACCACGGTCAGACAGCCGCCGGGACGTACCGTCAGGTCGATGCCTTCCAGCACGCTCCTGGCGCCGCGCCGGACCCGGAGGCCGCGCAGCATGAGCACGCCCTCGGCCGGGCCCGCGCCCGCCGCGCCGGAATTCCGTGGCACGGCGGCGGAACGGGCCGCAGCGACCAGGCGCCTGGCGGGTTCACTCACCGGGCTCGCCAGGACCTGGGCAACCGGACCGTGTTCGACGATACGACCGCGGTCGAGCACCGCCACCTCGTCCGCCACCGAAGCAACCTGCGCCAGATCGTGGGCGATCAGCACGACGGCAGGGCCGCCCTGCTCGCGGATCCTGCCCAGATCGGCGAGGAGCCCGGCGGCCGTGACCGGGTCCAGGGCGCTGGCGGGTTCGTCGAGCACCAGCAGATCGGGGCGGTGGGCGAGCGCGGCGGCCAGGGCCACCCGCTGCCGCTGTCCGCCGGAGAGTTCATGCGGCCGGCGGCGCAGAAAGCCCTCGTCATCGGGGAGCCGGACGGTGCGCAGGGCTGCACGGATGCGCTCCGTCCGCTGGGCCCGCGGGACGCCCCGGGCCCGCAGGAACTCCCCGATGTGGTCGCCCACCCGCAAGGTCGCCGACAGCGAGGTGCGGGGATCCTGCGGCACATACGCGGCGTGCCGGGCCCGCAGTCGCCGCAGGGCGCGGGCGCGGATCCCGAGCAGGGACCGGCCTGCCAGGTGAACGGAACCGGCGCGCAGCGTCAGGCCAGGACGGAGTTCACCGAAGGCGGCCAGCGCGAGCGTGGTCTTGCCGGAGCCCGAGGCTCCTACCAGGGCGAGGATCCGGCCTCGGGCCAGTTCGAGCCCGACCGCGTCGAGCACACGTGAGCCGTCGTCCGCCTCAACGGTCACGTCCTCGATACGAAGGGCCACTGCGTGATGCGAGCTGTCGGTATGCAGGCCGTCCTTGGCGGAGGACGGCCTGCCGGCGCGACGCACCGGGCGCGCGGCGGGCAGAACGACGTCGATGAGGAGGTTGGCGCTCAGCAGCAGTACGAGAATGCCGAGGGCGGGGACCACGACCGCGAGCGGTTGCAGAGCGAGCCCGTCACGGTTCTCCAGGATCATCAGTCCCCAGTCGGCGGCGGGCGGTTGGGCCCCGTAGCCAAGGAAGCTCGCGGTGGCGACGGTGAACGCCGCGCCGACGAACCGTACTCCGGCGTCGGCGGCGAGCACCGGCGCCAGGTTGGGCAGCACCTCGCGCGCCAGCACGTAGCGGCTGCGTTCGCCTCGCGCCACCGCCGCCTCGACGTAATCGTGTTGCAGGGCCTGGAGTGCGGCTGCCCGCACCACACGCACGATTTCCGGGAAGAGCACCACGGCAGTCGCGACCGCCACCCCTGCCGTTCCCCGCCCCACCGCCACCACGACCACGCTGAGCAGCAGAAGCGACGGCAGGCTGAGCAGCACATCCACCAGCCGCAGAACGGTGGCATCAATGGCCCCACCACGCAGCGCGGCCAGCATTCCGACGCCCGCGCCCACGGCGTACGCGACCGCGAGCGCACCCACGGAGAGCAGCACCAGCGTCCGCCCGCCTGCCAGGAAGCGGCTGAGCACATCCGCGCCGAGGTGGTCGGTTCCCAGCGGCGCGGTACCGCCGGAGGGTGCGTACGGCATGTCGGCCACGGCACCGGGCAGATGCGGAGCGAGCCACGGGCCGAGCACGGCGAGCAGCACAGTGCCGGCCAGCACGGCTCCGGCCGCCGTCGCGCCGGCCCTTCTCCACCGGATGTGCCGATTCAACTGGTCCTCCTGGCCGCAGGGTTGAGGGCGGCGGCGAGCGCGTCCGCCACCAGGTTCATCAGCACGGTCACGGTGGCGATGAGCATGCTGACACCGAGCACGACGGGCGCATCACGGGCCGCGGTGGCATTGACGAGGGCTGCCGCGAGTCCCGGGTAGCCGAACAGTGTCTCGGCGACGAGCGTCCCGCCGAGCAGATAGGCGAGATAGCGGGCGAGTACCGGCACGGCGGGGACCACCGCGGACGGCAGCACCCATCGCAGCACCACGCGGCGTTCGGGAATCCCACCTAGCCGGGCTGTCCGTACGGCGTCCGAATCCGCGGCCGCCACTGTCCCGGCCCGGATCAGGCGCACATTCTGGGCCAGGCAGACGGAGAGCAGGGTCAGGACGGGCAACACCAGGATCTGCGGCTGGGACAACGGACTCGCTCCGGACGGCGGCACCGAGACGGCCGGCAGCCAGCCCGTACCCACCGCGAAAAGCTGGATGAGCAGGGTGCCGATGACGAATTCCGGCAGGCTGACGAGGGTGAGCGTGCTGGTGGTCACCAGCCGGTCCGCGGTCCGCCCTGCGCGCAGCCCCGACCACAGCCCGAGCCCGATCGCCAGTGGCACCAGCAGCGCCGCCGCGAGGACGCCCAACAGCAGGGAATTCCCGCCTCGTTCGGCGATCAACCGGGACACTTCCTCCCCTCCCGCGTACGACCGCCCCAGGTCGCCGTGGAGCACGCCCCACAGCCAGCTCGCGTAGCGCTCCCACGCGGGCCGGTCCAGGCCCAGGCTGTGGTGCAGTGCGGCGATCTGTTGCGCGCTTGCCCCCCGCCCCGCGAGCCGGGCGGCGGCCGCATCGCCCGGCGCGAGCGTGGTCGCGGCGAAGACGAGCAGAGAGGCGACGAGCAGCGTGCCAACCGCGGCGGCGATCCGCCGCAGCCACCATGCGGCCTGACCCCACCCCGGTATGCGGCCCATCGGACGGTCAGGCGGCAAGGTAGGCATCACGCAGGCACGGGTAGTCGAAGAACCCGAGCGCCTTGACCCCTCCCACGGCCGGCTTCGCGCCCGCGACGGTGGGCACACGGGCGAACACCGCATCGCCACCGTGTTCCCGCAGATGCTGCTGAACGTCGTGGACCGCGCGGACGCGCTTGCCCTCCCCCACCGCGGCGTGCATGGCCTTCATCAGCCCGTTGAGGGTGCCGCTGGAGGGGCCGGTGAACGGATACGAGGCGCGCGGCCCGTAGTACGTACTCAGCGCCAGCGGCAGCGGCAGCGGGTGGTAGAAGCTGGTCTTCAGCGGCGCCGCCAGCAATGCCTTCATATCGGCGTAGAAGTCCGCGGCCGGCACCTTGTCGACGGCGACCCGCAGCCCGGCCGCCCGCCCCTGTTCGACAAAGGCCGTCGCCCCTTCCAGCGGCCCGTACTCGTAGTCACTGGTACGCACGGACAGCTTGGCCCCCTTCAACCCGCCCGAGGACATCAGGCGACGCGCCTTGTCGGGGTCGTGATCAGGACGCGGCAACGAGGTGTCATACCACTCCTGGTGACGACCCATCGCATCGTCGGCAACCTCGCCCAGCCCGTAGGTGACGGTACGCACCATGGCCTCGCGGTCAATGGCGCAGCGCACCGCCTGCACGGCCTCCGGATGCGTAAAGGGAGCCGCCGAGAGATTCATGCTGAAGGACAGCTCACCCCACAGCTCGCGCGGTGCGGTGGTGATCTTCAGGTCCGGGTTCTTCGCCTCGGCACGGACGGTGGCCAGCGTCAGCGCCCCCGCGTAGTCGAACTGCCCTGCCTTGAGCCCATTCAGCCGCGCCCCGGCCTCCGCGACGGACAGCAGCTCGATCTCGTCGAGATACGGACCGCCCTCCCCCCAGTAGTCCTTGCGCGCCTTCAACAGACTGCTCTTCCCCCTCGACCAGTCCTTGAGGACAAAAGGCCCGGAGCCGAGCGCCTTGGTGAAGTCCTTGGTGCCGGCCGGGAAGACGAACATCGACTGCGCGAGCGCCAGGTCGAAGAACCCGTCCGGGCTCGTGAGGCGCAGTTCGAGCGTGTGCTTGTCGCGAACCCTGGACGCCTTCACATCCAGTCCGGCCAAGTAGGCACTCTGCGTGGTGGGCTGGCTCGCGAAGGTCCGCAACGTGAACAGCACGTCCTCGGCGGTCAGGGCACGCCCGTCGCTGAAGGTGAGGCCGTCCCGGACGCGTACGGTCCAGACACTCGCATCGGCATTGGACTCAACGGACTTCGCGACCCGCCACACGGGCTTGCTGCCGTCCATCTCGCCGATGGTGTCCCAGATCAGCCGGGCCCTGACATAGTCCACGGCCGTCGCCGTCGCCTGCACCACGCTCGCCGATTCAGCACTCGACCCGGCGAAAGCGGCCCGCAGCCGCCCTCCACGCCGCGGCTTGCCACCACCGGCGGCCGGCCCACCACTCCCGCCATCACCACCACAGGCGGCCAACAGCCCACCACCCGCCGCCACGACGGCTCCACTGCCGATTCCCCGCAGAACAGACCTGCGCGCTATGTGCCCAGCCCCCACCACGTCACCTTTCGCCGAAACCGGCCGCCCAGTACGTCCAGTCGCCGAGGAAACCTAACAGGAAATGATAACGCTTTTCAATAAGCGGTTTTCGAAGCCGCCGCTCCACCCATCCCGGAGGGCCTTGGCGTCATGGCAAAGCCCCCGAGTTGCCGAGGAAAACCGTTGGGCTGTCCGACTTGCTCCAGACATGATCGACTCGTGGACACCTACCTGGAGACCGAGCGCCTGGCCCTGCGCCGCTTCACTGCCGATGACGCGGACCTGCTGATCGAGCTGGACAGTTGCCCGTCGGTGATGCGCTACCTGACCGGCGGCAATCCGACCGCGCCGGAGCTCGTCCGCGAGCGCGACCTGCCGAACATCCTCGCCGGCTACGAGAAGTGGGGCGGCGACCTCGGACTATTCGCCGCGCACGAGAAGGACGGCGGCGCGTTCATCGGCTGGTTCCACCTGCGTCCCGAGCCGGAGGGCCCGCTGCACGAAGCCGAACTCGGCTACCGGCTGCGGCAGGCGGCTTGGGGCAAGCGCTATGCCACCGAGGGCTCGCGGGCCTTGCTCGGCAAGGCGTTCACGGAGCTCGGTGTGCGCATGGTCTGGGCTGCGACGATGTCCGTGAACCACAGTTCGCGCAACATCATGGAGAAGCTCGGAATGACGCTCGCGGACACCATCCCTACTCCCTCCGACATGGAGATGATCGAGGGCTCCGAGCACGGAGGCGTACGGTACGAGATCACCAAGGAGCAGTGGGAGCAGCAGTAGCCGCGGTGCGAACGGCCGTTCTGCATCCACGCCCACCGGAATCGGTAGGTGGACGGCAGGAGTCGTACCAGGTTGAACCCGGGGCCCGCCACGGACTGTTGGTTACCGTCAACGACACCCCTTACTGGGCGATCAGCGACTGGGCCGGCAGCGGTAGCGGCGGTGCTGACACGGCGGCTCTACCCTGGCAGCAGCCTCGCTCCGCAACCAAGACACCCGGACCGGTCTCGCCACAAATCCTGTTCTGGGATCGCCCCCCGAAGCAATTCGAGCGTTGACCACTAAGACCGTGTCCTATGTGGTGAGGCGGACGAGTCGCTTGTAGCAGCAGAGGGCTGCGGCGAGTCCGAGAAAGGCGAGGTAGTTGCGGGGATTGCGTTCGTAGCGGGGGCTGAGTCTGCGGTAGCCGGACAGCCACGACATGGTCCGCTCGATGACCCAGCGGCGCCGCCCCAACCGTTCGCTGGACTCGATGCCCTTTCGGGCGATCCGGACTCCGATGCGCTTGCCGCGAAGCCATTTTCGCAGGTCGGCACGGTCGTAGGCTTTGTCTGCGTGCAGGCGCTGGGGCTTGAAGTGGCGGCCGTTGTGGGGGTCGTGTCTCGTTTGGTGACCCGCCACCATGGGCTTCAGCCCTTCGCTGTCGTGGGTGTTGCCGGCCGAGACGCCGACGGCCAGAGGCAGTCCGTCCGCGTCCGACAGGATGTGCATCTTGGAACCCGGCTTACCCCGGTCCACGGGGCTCGGACCTGTGTGTTCGCCCCCTTTTTCGCCCTGACGTGGGCGGTATCGAGGACGACGCGAGTGACGTCGATGAGGCCGGCGTCGTCGAGCCGATGCAGCACGGCCTCGTGCAGGCGACCCCAGACGCCAGCTCTCGACCAGATCAGGAACCTTCGGTGAGCAGTCGACTTCGATATCCCGAAGCAAGGCGGTAGTTGGCGCCAGGAGCAGCCGCTGACCAGGACGTAGATGATGGCCGCGAACAGCGTCTCATCAGGCGTGTCCTGTGTTCCTCCGCCTTGCGGCCGCACCTTCGACGGAGGGATCAGCGGCTTCGCGACCTCCCACAGCCCGTCCGGAACAATCCAACTCCACGTACCCCGCCCCATGACCGAACCAACGACCGCCTCACCACATAGGACACGGTCTAAGGCCGCACGAGTACAGCAGGCCCGAGCACGAAGGCGTCTTCGAGGTACCGGCCGAACGTCTCCACCAGGCGCTCCAACGGACCCGGGCCGGCTGGGAGGCCGCACTCCTGTGCGACATCACGCGAGTTCTCCTGAGCCCCAATGAGCCTCGACCGCTGTGGCCAGGGGGTCCTTCCTCCTCCGGGTGTCTCGGCGCCGAGTGACGTAACTTCGGGATTCTTGAAGCCTTCTCACTTCGTCCGGCCGATTCGCAGTCGGGCTGAAGGTGAGGAGGCGCGGATGGCCCCGGTGCGTTTGCCGGACGTGCGCTGCTGTGTCTCCCCCGAACGGACCGGCGGTCGCGAGTGTGCGCGCGCGGGACGGCGGCCGGGACCGCAGACTGGGTTCACCGAGAACCACAAGAGAGGGGAGCACCAGGATGGTGACCCAAAGCGTGCGTCAGAGCTTCTGTGAGGTGTTGGAGGAGGGGGCGCAGGGCCTTCGAGAGGAGATCGTTCGCCACGAAAAGAACCTCGAGAAGCTGCGCGAGGACATCGCTGAGCTCAAAAGGCAGCCCGACCCGGACTTGAGGGCGATCGAGGCCCTCTTGCAGATGAAGGCGTCCCTGGAGGCGAAACTCGCGGTGGACCAGCTGTCGCTCCAGTCCACGGAGAGCGCGATCTCGGAGCTCTGCCCCTGACCCCGCGCAACCTCATCACCGCATACGCGCGGCCTTAACCCGGGAAGCGAACGTTTGTGTGACCTCCCGTGAGTTCCGCTGAACCCCACTGAGGTCCTGCCCCTGTGGCCAGGGGTTCCACCTCTTCCTGGGGGCTTGTCGTCGAGTGACGTAACTTCGGGATTCTTGAAGCGTTCCCATCGTGTCCGACCAGTGTGTAGTCGGGCTGAAGGTGAGGAGGCTCGGGTTGGCGCTGGCTGTCGTACGCGACCTGCGCGAGTTCCGTGATCCGGTCTCGGCGGAGGAATCTGGAGCAGTTCGAGACCGACGTGCTCGCCGGGTTCGTTCTTGCGCGGGCCTCGGCGGGGCTCGCGGACGGCACGATCCGCGGGGACGTCGGGCACTTGGACCAGGTGCGGGCCTGGTTCGGTCGGCAAGCTCTGGACCACGCGCGCCACCCGCAACCTCACCGCCACCCTCGAACGGCTCCGTGTCGACCGCCAGCTCGACGAGGCCCTGACGCACGGCGCTGACCCGCTCCACCTCGCCCTCGTCTTCGGCATCGACGAGAAGACTGCCATCCGTTACGCGGACTCGGCCCGGCAGCTTCTCCAGTCTGATCTCGAAACCGACCCGGCGTGTTCACCACGAACCCATGGGCCCGTCCCCGAAAAAATCGGCATCGGATCCGCGGGTTCCCGATGAAGAACCCTCGGTCTCCGCGAACTCGCGGGTATCGAGGCCCTGCCTGCGCTCGGGTAGCTACAGCGAAGTGACAAGTAGCTCTCTGTAGCCGATGTGACGGCGTGTTATTCCGGGTTCGGGTGACCGCAGGCCGTTGGGACTGCGGATCAACGAGGCACGGATGCTCGACCTGGACGACGTCCGGTGGGAGTTTGGCCAGTTCGGCAAGCTCAACGGATGGGATAGCAGGCCCCGACGTCGCCCCGGCACGGCTCGCCAGTGCCGTGGTAGGTGTGCGCAACAATCACGCCGAGCACCACCAGCAGCAGCAAAAAGCCCCATATGACGATCGTTATCGGATGGAGGCTAAACCGAGCCGTTATCTTCTAGCGCCGGGTGCGGCGAGCTGGGCTGGCCGCACCGAGACGGTCACCCGTCAATGTTCCCCCGAGGATTGCTCACTCTGCGGACATGAGTACCTGGGCTATTCCCACCTCTGCCCGACCGCATGCGAATCGCCGGGGGCGAGTAGTAGCCGTACGGCGGTTAACGGTGAGATTGATCATGGTGGCCGGAGCGGCTCGCGCTGCCAGTCGGGCTTCAAGAAACCAAAGGCCACGTTGACTACAGGCCGTTACTTGTCACTTCGTCGTAGCTACCCGAGCGCAGGGCCTGCGACGCTGGAACGGGGAGAATCCGGACTTCGCGGCAGACCTCATCCAGGCCGCCGAACACGCCCGTCGTTGACCTGCCGTCGTGCCTGACGACCTCCCGGATATCTGTAAGGCACGGACCGATCGGACCCACTTGGCTTACTTGCCTTACGGCTCCTGAGCACTCCAGATAACGTGCAGCTCACGATCGACGGGCCACCTCGGCTGCGTAGGCCATTCTGACCGCGCCGGCATACCATCTTTCGGCCGCCATAGGGCTGATACCGAGCAGCCGTTGCAGCACGGCCGGTGGCATCTGCGTGCAAAGGTCGAGCAGGGCGGCGCATCGTCCGGCTTCGGACGGGAGGCCGATGTTCCGCAGACGGGTCGCGAGCCGGCTGCTGGTCAGTGCTCGTCCGGGACGCTGGGTCGGGAACAGCCAGGGCGCGTTTGTCTCGTTGCTGTAGACCGCGTGCTCATGGCTGTGCGCGATGTCGACGAGTTGCAGGACAAGGGCGTCCAGGGGTGGTGGCAGCCTGAGCGGTGTCTTGTTGATGCGCAGTGCGACACCGTCCTCGTCGTGCAGGACGTGGTCGGTGGTCAGGCGGCAGGTCCTTGCGGGAGTCTGGCCGTAGAGCAGGACCATCAGGCCGGCGACGCGGTCCTTGGTCTCGAAGGAGTCGTCGTTGAGGAGCTGGCGGGCGATCTTCCATCGTTCGTCGGCATCGAGCGGGCGGTAGGAGACCCGATGGGCCCGGGTGGGGATGCTGATCCCGGAGGCGAACTTGCTGCGGACGGCCCAGGCGACGAAAGGACCGGCGGCGTAAGGGCCCTGGTGGGGTTCGGAGGTGAGCCAGAGGTCGATGTGTTCCTGTCGGCAGGTCCCACACGAAGGCGCACAGGACGGCAGCGGCAGCACCGATCGTCACCAGAAACTCCTCGTCACCCCCAGCAGCCGGGAGGCGTCAGCTGAGGGCCGTCCGCCGGGAGTCAGTCAGTGTTCGGCCGCTGGTTGCTGGATCAGGAAGTGTGTGGCTGCCTCGATCACGTGGTTCTTGAGCGTTTCTACGGGGACTCCCCAGCTTTCGTCCCAGTCGTCGAGGTTGTACGCGCACACCATGAGCGGCCGCAGCGCGTCGGGGTAGTCGAGCTCCCGGGCGACGTCGTGCCAGATCCGGAA
>NZ_JBVIST010000006.1:0-392626 GCF_055575375.1 Streptomyces sp. NPDC034111
TCGTAGTGGGTCTACGTGGACGATCCCGACAACGCAGCGAGGCGCCGTGCCAGGCGTCGCGGGCCAGACGGGACTTTGCGGACACCCCCTAGGGGCTGGGGTCGGACCGGCGGAGGCCGGGGACTGGGCCCGACGGCGGAGGCCGGGGGCAGGGCGGACACGCCTGGCGTGCTGACCGGCGGGGCGCATGCCGAACCGCCCCTTGCCCGCCGCCACCGGCACCTCAGGCCGGACGGGCGCGGGCGCAGGGCCCCCTGTCGTGGCCGTCAGGCCTGCAACCGCTCCACCGGCCGCGACGTATGCACCTCGATGTCGTGCGCGGCCCGCTGGAGCAGTTGATGGCTGAGGTCCGACATCGACCGGGCCACCGCCAACTCGTCCCCGATGGCCGGGACATTCTCATCAGCAGGGTTGCAGCGGGCCGTGCCCTGGCCGACCATCTGGCCGCCTTCCTTGCCGCGGAGCCTGGCCTCGGCCCTGACCTCGCTGCCGGTCTCGGTAATCGTGATCTCGGCGTTCCATGTCTTCGTGGTCACCGGAAGCCTCCTCGTACGTCCCTACGCAGCACAGGACCTGCCCCCACAAAAATCGTCGCACCGCGGCCCACCGGCCGCACCTGGGGATCGCCCCACCCCCACTAGGGGGTTTCCCCGATGTCACGGCCATGGCCGGCACCGTAGCCTTGCGGTACGTGATCACCGGGC
Source organism: Streptomyces sp. NPDC034111 (assembly GCF_055575375.1). Lineage (NCBI taxonomy): Bacteria > Bacillati > Actinomycetota > Actinomycetes > Kitasatosporales > Streptomycetaceae > Streptomyces > Streptomyces sp. NPDC034111. The sequence goes on from NZ_JBVIST010000006.1 coordinate 705, forward strand.
GGGGGAAGTCCCGGTCACCTCAGCAACGTCCAAGCACATCGGGGGAATTCATGCGTCTGCGCGTCCGCATCATCGGGGCCGCCGCGATGGCCTGCGCCGGGGCGCTGGCGATCAGCGCCTGCGGTCTGCTGCCCGGCACGACCTTCAAGGACGATGCCACGGTGTCGAAGAAGATCACGGCCATACGGCTGGACGGCGACTCGGGCAGCGTCACGGTGCGCGGCGGCAAGGGTGACAGCAAGGGCGACGGCAAGGTGTCGGTCCACCGCGCGGTCACCTACCACGGCGACCGTCCGGAAGGGGCGACCCACCGCGTCGAGGGCGGTGTGCTGGTGCTCGGTGACTGCGGCGATGACTGCTCGGTGAACTACACGGTCGAGGTGCCGGCGGGCCTCCCGGTGAGCGGGGAGACGTCGAACGGGGCGGTCCATCTGAGCAACGTGGGCGCGGTGGATGTGAGCACCAGCTCAGGGGAGGTCGAGCTGGACAGCGTCACCGGCCCGGTCGCCGTACGGACTTCCAACGGCCAGATCACCGGCCGCGGCCTCTCGGGCAAGCGCATCGACGCCGAGACCTCCAACGGGGAGATCGACCTCACGCCGGACACCCCGCAGAGCGTCCGGGCGAAGACGTCCAACGGCTCGATCACGGTGCGGGTGCCCAAGGACCACTACCGGATATCCGCCAAGACCAGCAGCGGCAAGAAGAACATCGGTGTGGCCGACGAGCCGTCGGGACGCTTCCGGCTGGAGCTGACCACCAGCAACGGCGACATCACGGCCACCCCCAAGGCCGCCTGACACGCGGCGCCTTCGCGGGGGCGGGCAGCGGGGGCGGCCAGGCAGGGCAACCACGGCGTCGGATAGCCGCCAGACCTCGGCATCCGGCTGCGCTGGACTGGTGGGCACCATCCACTGCCCACCAGGACGGAACCCATGTCGCCCGTCAGCAAACCACCCGTCGCCACAGCTCCGCTCGGCGGTTCCGGCGCCGGCGCCCCCGGCCCTATGTCCGCCACCAGCCCTTCGTCCGCCCCAGGCTCTACGTCCGCCCCCGGCCTTCTCTCCGCCCTCGGCGGATCCGGCGGTACCGAGCCGGCGGCGGCCCGACCGGTCGCGGTGGCGCGAGGGCCGCTCGGGGGCTGGCTCGGCGTGCTGGCCGTGATGTTGGGGATCTTCACCATCGTGACGACCGAGATCCTGCCGATCGGTCTGTTAACCGTCATGGGGGGCGACTTCGGTGTGTCGGACGGTACGGCGGGGCTGATGATGACCACCCCCGGCATACTGGCCGCCCTCGCCGCTCCGGCCGTCACGGTGGCCACGGCCCGCATCGACCGGCGGCTGATGCTGTGCGCCTTCGTCCTGCTGCTGGCGCTGGCGAACGTCCTCGCCGCGGCCGCACCCGCCTATGGGCTCGTACTGCTCTCCCGGATCCTGGTCGGCATCACCATCGGCGGCTTCTGGTCGATCGCGGCCGGGCTGGCCGGACGGCTGGTGCGGCCGGAGTCGGCCGGCCGGGCCACCGCGGTGATCTTCTCCGCGGTGCCGATGGGCTCGGTGCTCGGTGTCCCCCTCGGCACCTTGATCGGCGACCTCGCCGGCTGGCGGACCGCCTTCCTCGCGATGGGAGCGATGGCACTGGCGGTGTCCGCACTGACCGCCCTGGTCACCCCGCCGCTTCCGGCCGTCGGGCGGCCCACCCGCCCCGCCGTCCTGGGTGGCCTGGTGCGCGGCACCCACACCCGCTTCGCACTGCTGATGACGTTCCTCGTCGTGCTCGGCCACTTCGGCGCGTACACCTATGTGACACCGTTCCTGGAGCGGGTGGCCCAGGTGACGTCGCCCGGTGTCATCACCGTGTTCCTGCTGACGTACGGGGCCGCCGGGATCGCCGGGAATTTCCTGGGCGGAGCGATGGTGGGGCGCCGCCCGCGCGCCACCCTCGGGGCCGCGGCGGCCCTGCTTGCCGCCGCGACGCTGCTCCTGCCGGTGCTCGGCCGCAGCGCAACGGGGGCGCTGGCGCTGCTGATCGTCTGGGGCACCGCCTACGGAGCCGTGCCGGTCTCCTTGCAGACCTGGTTCGCCAGGTCCGCACCCGGCGCTCCGGAGGCGGCCTCGGTGCTCTTCACCGCATCGTTCCAGGCGACGATTTCCCTCGCCGCGCTCGTCGGCGGTGTCGTACTGGACCGCACGTCCCCGCCGACGGTCATGACGCTCGGCGGGGCGGCCGCGGTGCTGGTGGCCCTGACCGTATGGCTGCACCACGCCAGGGCACGGGAGTGGCCGGGGAGTTGAGCGGAGCGCAGGCAGCAAGGACCCCCTCACTGCCTGCGCGGGACGCTTCCCTGCCTGCGCGGGACGCCTCCCAACCCGCGAGAGACAGCTCCCTGTCTGCGAGGGACCCCTCCCTGCCTGCGCGGGACGTGTCTCTCCCGGCCTGCGCGGGACGGTTACCCGTCCTCGCCCTCCAGCTCGCCCTCCGTCTCCAGGAAGGCCTCGCGCAGCGCCGCCAGCGTCTCGGCGTCCGGCTTCTCCCACATGCCGCGGGATTCGGCCTCCAGGAGGCGTTCGGCGATGCCGTGCAGGGCCCAGGGGTTGGCCTCCTCCAGGAAGGCGCGGTTCTCGGGGTCGAGGACATAGGTCTGGGCGAGCTTGTCGTACATCCAGTCGGCGACCACGCCCGTGGTGGCGTCGTAGCCGAACAAGTAGTCCACGGTCGCGGCGAGTTCGAAGGCGCCCTTGTAGCCGTGGCGGCGCATGGCCTCGATCCAGCGGGGGTTGACGACCCGGGCGCGGAAGACCCGGGAGGTCTCCTCCACCAGCGACCTGGTGCGGACGGTCTCGGGGCGGGTGGAGTCGCCGATGTAGGCCTCGGGCGCCTTGCCGCCGCGCAGCGCCTTCACCGTCGCGACCATGCCTCCGTGGTACTGGAAGTAGTCGTCGGAGTCGGCGATGTCGTGCTCGCGGGTGTCGGTGTTCTTGGCCGCGACCGCGATCCGCTTGTACGCCGTCTCCATCTCCTCGCGGGCCGGGCAGCCTTCGAGCCCGCGGCCGTATGCGTAGCCGCCCCACACCGTGTAGACCTCGGCGAGGTCGGCGTCGGTGCGCCAGTCGCGGGAGTCGATCAGCTGGAGCAGGCCCGCGCCGTACGTGCCGGGGCGGGAGCCGAAGATCCGGGTGGTGGCGCGTCGTTCGTCACCGTGGGCGGCCAGGTCGGCCTGGGTGTGGGCCCGGACGAAGTTCTGCTCCGCGGGCTCGTCGAGCGAGGCGGCCAGCCGTACCGCGTCGTCCAGGAGGCCGATGACGTGCGGGAAGGCGTCCCGGAAGAAGCCCGAGATGCGCAGGGTGACGTCGATGCGGGGGCGGCCCAGTTCGGAGAGTTCGATCGGCTCCAGGCCCTTGACGCGCCGCGAGGCGTCGTCCCATACGGGGCGGATGCCCAGCAGGGCGAGGGCCTCGGCCACGTCGTCGCCGCTGGTGCGCATCGCGCTGGTGCCCCACAGGGAGAGGCCGACGGACTGCGGCCAGTCGCCGTTGTCGGTGCGGTAGCGCTCCAGCAGCGAGTCGGCCAGGGCCTGGCCGGTCTCCCAGGCGAGGCGGGAGGGCACGGCCTTGGGGTCGACGGAGTAGAAGTTGCGGCCCGTCGGGAGGACGTTGACCAGGCCACGGAGCGGCGAGCCGGAGGGTCCTGCCGGGACGAAGCCGCCGTTCAGCGCGTGCACGGCGTGGTCGATCTCGTCGGTGGTGGCGGCCAGCCGCGGGACGACCTGGCGGGCGGCGAAGTCGAGGATGTCGGCGACCGCGGCCGGGTGGCCGTCGGCGACACGGGTCACCGTCGCCGGGTCCCAGTCCGCGTCCTCCATCGCCTGGACCAGGGCCCGGGCCTTGTCCTCCGCTTCGTCGGCGGTGGTACGGGTGGCCGCGGCCTCGTCCAGCCCCAGCGCCTCGCGCAGTCCGGGCAGCGAGGAGGTGCCGCCCCAGATCTGGCGGGCGCGGAGGATGGCGAGGACGAGGTTGACCCGCGCCTCGCCGGCCGGCGCGCCGCCCAGCACATGCAGTCCGTCGCGGATCTGGGCGTCCTTGACCTCGCACAGCCAGCCGTCGACGTGCAGCAGGAAGTCGTCGAAGCCGTCGTCGTCGGGGCGTTCGTCCAGGCCCAGGTCGTGGTCGAGCCTGGCGGCCTGGATCAGCGTCCAGATCTGGGCGCGGATCGCGGGCAGCTTGGCCGGGTCCATGGCGGAGATGGACGCGTACTCGTCCAGCAGCTGTTCCAGGCGCGCGATGTCGCCGTAGGACTCGGCGCGGGCCATCGGGGGGACGAGGTGGTCGACGAGGGTGGCGTGCACCCGGCGCTTGGCCTGGGTGCCCTCGCCCGGGTCGTTGACCAGGAAGGGGTAGATGAGCGGGAGGTCACCGAGCGCGGCGTCCGGGCCGCAGGCGGCGGACAGTCCGGCGTTCTTGCCCGGCAGCCACTCCAGGTTGCCGTGCTTGCCGAGGTGGACCATGGCGTCCGCGCCGAAGCCGCCGTCGTCGGCGGAGGCGCCGATCCAGCGGTAGGCCGCCAAGTAGTGGTGCGAGGGCGGCAGATCGGGGTCGTGGTAGATCGCGATCGGGTTCTCGCCGAAGCCGCGCGGCGGCTGGATGAGGATGAGGAGGTTGCCGCGGCGCAGGGCGGCCAGCACGATGTCGCCGTCGGGGTTGCTGCTGCGGTCGACGAACATCTCGCCGGGCGGCGGCCCCCAGTGCTGCTCGACGGCGTCGCGGAGTTCCTGGGGGAGGGTCGCGTACCAGCGCTTGTAGTCGGCGGCGGGGATGCGGACCGGGTTGCGGGCCAGCTGCTCCTCGGTGAGCCATTCCTGGTCGTGCCCGCCGGCCTCGATCAGGGCGTAGATGAGCTCGTCGCCGTCGCCGGACTCCAGGCCGGGGACGGGCTCAGCGGTCTCGTCGCCGAAGTCGTAGCCGTCCGCCCGCAGGCGGCGGAGCAGGGCGACGGCGCTGGCGGGGGTGTCCAGGCCGACCGCGTTGCCGATCCGGGAGTGCTTGGTCGGGTAGGCGGACAGCACGAGCGCCAGCCGCTTGTCGGCGTTGGGGATGTGGCGGAGCCGGGCGTGCCGGACGGCGATTCCGGCGACCCGGGCGGCCCGTTCGGGGTCGGCGACGTAGACCGGGAGGCCGTCCTCGTCGACCTCCTTGAAGGAGAACGGGACGGTGATCAGGCGGCCGTCGAACTCGGGGACCGCGATCTGCGAGGCGGCGTCCAGCGGCGAAAGACCCTCGTCGTTCTCCTCCCAGGCGCTGCGCGGCCCGGTCAGGCACAGCGCCTGGAGGATCGGTACGTCGAGGGCCGCCAGCGCGCCGGCGTCCCAGGACTCGTCATCGCCGCCGGCCGAGGCCTCGGCGGGCTTGGTGCCGCCCGCGGCGAGGACGGTGGTGACGATGGCGTCGGCGGCCCGCAGCGCGTCGATCAGCTCAGGCTCGGGTGCGCGGAGCGAGGCGACGAAGAGCGGCAGGGCGCGGCCGCCCGCGGTCTCGATCTGCTCGCACAGGGCCCGTACGAAGGCGGTGTTGCCGCTCATGTGGTGGGCGCGGTAGTAGAGCACGGCGACGGCCGGGCCGCTCTCGTTGCGGCTCTCCCGGTCCAGGGGTCCCCAGGTGGGGGCGGGCGCCGGCGGCTCGAAGCCGTGGCCGGTGAGCAGCACGGTGTCGGAGAGGAAGCGGGCGAGCTGGTCCAGGTTGGCGGGCCCGCCGTGCGCGAGGTAGGCGTGCGCCTCGGCCGCGATCCCGACCGGGACCGTGGACTGCTCCATGAGCTGGGCGTCGGGGGCCTGTTCACCGGTGAGGACGACGACCGGCCGGTGCTGGTCCTCGGCGAGCAGCAGGTCCAGCCCTTCCTGCCAGGCGCGGATGCCGCCGAGGAGGCGTACGACGACGAGGTCGGTGCCTTCCAGCAGCGCGGGGAGCTCGGCGACGTCGAGGCGGGCGGGGTTGGCGAGCCGGTACGGCACCGGGCCCGTGGCCGCGCGGGCGCTGAGCAGATCGGTGTCGGAGGTCGACAGCAGCAGAAGCATGCGAGCGCAGGCCTTCCTCGGGGTGTCCGCGCCCCGGGTGGTCGTATGGACGGCGGGAGTTCCTGACTCACCCGGTTTTGGCCGGGTTCACAGTGGCGGGACCGCGCCGGATTCTCACCGGGCTTCCTCCCTCGGGCCGCAGGGGCCCGGCGCCGTCGCTGGCGTCCGGCGGGTCAGCCGACCCACCGACCTGCATAGTAAGGGCTGCGGCCGGGGAGGGTAAGCGGGCCTCGGGACCGGGCGGCGGTGCGGTGTGCTCCCGGCCGCTCACCCGGATCGATGGCCGGATCCGGCCCGGATCGGCGGCCCCCCGTCGTGGGTATGCTCGCCGCCATGCCGCCCTCCCCCTCGATACGGCCCCCGGGGTCCGAACCGCCCATACGGGACCGCGGTGACGCCTGCCCCGGTGCGCTGCGGCTGCATGCGGCGGCCGACGGCCCCCTCGCGCGGGTGCGGGTGCCCGCCGGGGATTTGACGGTGCGTCAGGCAACTGCGCTGGCCGACGCCGCGGAGCGGATCGGCGACGGGCAGCTGTCCCTGACCTCCCGAGGGAACGTGGAACTGCGCGGGCTGCCCGACGGCTGCGGCGGCCGGCTCGGCGCCCTGCTGGCCGACGCCGGTCTGCTGCCCTCCGAACGGCATGAACGCATCCGCAACATCCTGGCCTCCCCACTGGCCGGACTGGACCGGCACACCCCCGCTGACGTGCGGTTGTGGGCCCGGCGGCTGGACGCCCTGCTCTGTGCGAGCACCTCGGCGACCGCGCTGTCCGGCCGTTTTCTCTTCGTCCTGGACGACGGACGGGGCGATGTGGCGGCGCTCGGCGGCGATGTGACCTTGGTCGCAGAACCCGAAGCGCCCGCAAGCGCCGAGAGCACGGCACTGCTGCGGGTCGGTGACGAGGCGGCAGCGCTGCGGATCGCCGGCCCGGACGCACCGCGCGCCGCGCTCACCGCCGCCGAGGCGTTCCTGGCCGCCGCCGCGGCGAGCGGCAGCGGCGCGTGGCGGATACGCGAACTGCCGGACGGACAGCGGCTGACGGCCCGCGATGTGGCGGAGGCCCTGCGCACGGCCGGCATCGGGGCCGCATACGTGGCGGACGGGACATCTCACCCCCGCGGCTCACTGCCGTACGCGGACTCCTCCGCACCGGGAGTGGTCGAAGGCACCGACGGCCGCTCGGCCCTCTCCGTCCTGGCCCCGCTCGGCCGGCTGAGCGTCGCCCAGTGGCGCCTGCTGGCCGAGACCGCCGCCCACCACGGAGCCGGCGAACTGCGCCTCACACCCTGGCGCGGCATCGTCCTCCCCGGTCTGCCCGCCACCGCGGCCCCCGCCAGGCTGGCCGAATTGTCCGCCGCGGGCCTGGTCACCGACCCGTCCTCCCCCTGGTCCCGCCTCGGCGCCTGCACCGGCCGCCCCGGCTGCGCCAAGTCCCGTACGGACGTCCGCGCCGACGTCCGCACCGCGCTCGCCGACGGCGGGCCCGTGCCGGGCGGCGGACCCGTGCCGGGCGGCGGACTCGTGCCGGGCACGCGGGCCGCCTCCGCCGACGGGGCACCCGTCCACTGGTCCGGCTGCGAACGGCGCTGCGGCCACCCCCACGGCACCTGGATCGACGTGCTGGCAACGGCGGACGGCTACCAGGTATCGGTCGTACGGCCGGATGCACCACCAGCAACACAAGAAACGAGGCCACAGTGACCGCGTTCGACTACGAGAAGGACGGTGCGGAGATCTACCGCCAGTCCTTCGCCACGATCCGCGCCGAGGCGGACCTCACCGGGCTGCCGGCCGACGTCAGCCGGGTCGCGGTCCGGATGATCCACGCCTGCGGCATGGTCGACCTCGTACGCGATCTGGCCTTCACGCCCCAGGTGGTGACCAATGCCCGCAAGGCGCTGCACGCCGGTGCGCCGATCCTCTGCGACGCCAACATGGTCGCCAGCGGCGTCACCCGTAAGCGGCTGCCGGCCGACAACGAGGTGGTGTGCACGCTCGCCGACCCGTCGGTGCCGGAGCTGGCCGCCCGGATGGGGACCACCCGCAGCGCCGCCGCGCTGGAGCTGTGGCGGGACCGGATGGAGGGCGCGGTGGTCGCGTTCGGCAACGCCCCCACCGCCCTCTTCCGGTTCCTCGAAATGATCGAGGAGGGCGCCCCCCGCCCGGCCGCCGTCCTCGGCATACCCGTCGGCTTCATCGGCGCGGCCGAGTCCAAGGACGCGCTGATCGCCCATCCGTCGAACCTGGACCACATTGTGGTGCGCGGGCGCCGGGGCGGCAGCGCCATGGCCGCGGCCGCGATCAACGCCCTGGCAAGCGAGGAAGAGTAAGCGTGAGCGAGCAGCAGCTGACCGGCCGTCTCTACGGTGTGGGCCTCGGCCCCGGTGACCCGTCCCTGATGACGGTACGGGCCGTGCAGGTCATCGCCGAGGCCGACGTCATCGCGTACCACAGCGCCCGGCACGGACGCTCCATCGCGCGTTCCATCGCCGCCGAGCACCTGCGCCCCGACCACATCGAGGAGGCGCTGGTCTACCCGGTCACCACCGAGTCGACCGACCACCCCGGCGGCTACCGCGGCGCGCTCGACGAGTTCTACGAGGAGGCCGCGGCCCGCCTCGCCGCGCACCTGGACGCCGGCCGCACGGTGGCCGTCATCTCCGAGGGCGACCCGCTCTTCTACGGCTCCTACCAGCACATGCACAAGCGGCTGGCCCACCGCTACCCGACCGAGGTGATCCCCGGCGTCACCTCCGTCAGCGCCGCCGCGGCCCGCCTGGGCAAGCCCCTCGCCGAGGCCGACGAGGTCCTGACGATCCTCCCCGGCACGCTGCCCGAGGAAGAACTGACCGCCCGTCTGGCCGCCACCGACGCCGCCGTCGTCATGAAGCTCGGCCGTACCTTCCCCACCGTCCGCCGCGCCATGGAACGCTCCGGCCGCCTCCCCGAGGCCCACTACGTCGAGCGCGCCACGATGTCCGGCGAACGCACCGACGCCCTCACCTCCATCGACGCCGACACCGTCCCCTACTTCTCCGTCGCGGTCGTCCCCAGCCGCATCGCGACCCCCCCGCCGCCAACTGCGGGTCATGGCGAGGTCGTCGTCGTCGGCACCGGCCCGGCCGGCCCCCTCTGGCTCACCCCCGAGTCCCGCGGCGCGCTCGCCGCCGCCGAGGACCTGGTCGGCTACACCACCTACCTCGACCGCGTCCCGGTACGCCCCGGCCAGCGCCGCCACGCCTCCGACAACAAGGTCGAGTCCGAACGCGCCGAACTCGCCCTCGACCTGGCCCGGCGCGGCCGGCGGGTGGCCGTGGTCTCCGGCGGCGACCCGGGCGTCTTCGCCATGGCCACCGCCGTCCTGGAAGTCGCCTCCCAGGCCCCCTACCGCTCCGTCCCCGTACGCGTCCTGCCCGGCGTCACCGCCGCCAACGCCGCCGCCGCCCGCGCCGGCGCCCCCCTCGGCCACGACTACGCGGTGATCTCCCTCTCCGACCGCCTCAAGCCCTGGGAAGTCATCGCCGAACGCCTGCACGCCGCCGCGCGCGCAGACCTGGCCCTGGCCCTCTACAACCCCGGTTCCCGCAGCCGCACTTGGCAGGTCGGCAAGGCCCGCGAACTCCTCCTGGAACACCGCGCCCCCGACACCCCCGTCATCCTCGCCCGCGACATCGGCGGCCCCGAGGAATCCGTCCGCACCGTCCGCCTCGCCGACCTCGACCCCACCCAGGTCGACATGCGCACCCTCCTGATCGTCGGCTCCTCACAGACCCAGGCGGTACGGCGCGACGACGGCACGGAGGTCGTGTGGACGCCGCGGAGGTATCCGGAGCAGTGACCGGCTAGACGCAGACCGGGCACCGTTCCTTGGCGTCCCAGCCCTCCCACCCGAAGGTCGCGGGCGCAAAGGACCGGCCGCCCTCCAGCTCTTCACGTACCGCCACGCGGTAGGCCCAGACCGCTTTGCCGATGACGTAACTGGTCGGCGAGGACGGTGCCGGAGATCGTGATAAGACCACCGCTCACCGTCGCGACGAGGGTTCCCCAGTCCACGCCGCCCCCTTCACGGTGGCTATGAACGCCGACCAGGCGCCGACCGGGAAGAGCAACGCCGGGCCGTCCGGATTCTTGCTGTCGCGGACAGGGACGGTGGCGGGGAGGCCGTCGGCGACCTCGACGCAGTTGTCATCTCCACCCTGGCTGTAACTGCTCTTGCGCCATGTGACGCCGTCCAGGCCGGATAACGGCTTCACAGCTGGTCCCCCTTCACGGCGGCTATGAAGGCTGACCAGGCGGCGGCGGGGATGAGCAACGCGGGGCCGTTTGGGTTCTTGCTGTCGCGGACGGGGACGGTGGCGGGGAGGCCGTCGGCGACCTCGACGCAGTTGTCGTCTCCGCCGTCGCTGTAGCTGCTCTTGTGCCATGCCACGCCTGCCAGGCTTGGGGTCGTCTTCATGGCTTGCTGTCCTCCACCAACTGTCGGATGAATGCCAGTGAGTCACGGGGCGACAGCGCCGCGTCTCGCAGGCGATCGTAGGACAGCCGGTAGCGCTGGACTTCGTCTGGCTCTTCGATCAGTTCGCCCGACCTGTTGCCTTCCAAGTAGGCAACGGCACTGTCGTCCGCCATCCACAAGAGCGCGAGCGGACCGCCCGACAGACCTTGTACCCCAGCGGCGAACGGAAGTACCTGAATGGTGATGTTCGGGGCTTGGGCCACCTGCTCGATCCGGATCAACTGCTCGTGCCAGACCTTGGGTTCAAGCACCGGACGCCGCAGAGCTGCCTCGTCGAGGATGAACCGCACGCTGGGCGCGGGGGTGCGGTGCAACAGTTCCTGCCTGCCCAGACGAGCGGCGACGCTTTCTTCGAGCTCGTCGGGGCTTATGGGGATCGGATCTGACGACAACACAAGCCGGGCGAAGTCCTCGGTCTGCAACAGGCCGGGGACGAGAATCGAGTACTTGTGAATGATCGTGGCCTTCGCCTCGTACTGCATGAACTCCCGGTACTTGTCCTTGAACGCATCCAGCCGCGCCAGCTTCCACAGCCCCACCAACAACTCACCCGTGGCGTACACCCGGTCCAGCGCCTGCATGACCGGCAGCTTCGAGAGTCGCGCACCGGTCTCCAGGCGGTGCAGATAGGTGCGGTCGTAGTTGGTCTCGTCGGACAGCTGGGCCAGCGAGCGCCCGGACGACTCACGTAACCGGCGGAGTTCACAGGCGAGGAGCCAACGGGCTGAACCGTCGCCGTCGGAATTCTTTTCGAGCATCTTCGATACCTCTGTTGCCCTTTCCTGCGACAACGCCAACTCCCTTTCACGGGCGCCGTTTTCAGGGCAACTCTAGGGCTGCACAAGGAAATTGGCAGCCCAGTCAGGACTCGAACTCGAACGGAGAAGAGAAATGGAAAAGGCGGAGCGCAGCCCCGCGGCCGGGCGGGTCAGGGACGCCCAGCAGGCACGGGACGAGCTGCGGACAGCTTTGAAGGCGGCGGGGATCACCCTGCCGTCGCTGTCGCTCGACGGGGTCTCGCTGGTCGGGGACTTTCCGCGGCCGCTGGTGGACCTGGGGCGTTGTACGCCGCACCTCGCGCGGCGCCTCGCGGAGACGGTACAGCGGGCGGTCTCGTGAGTGAGAAGGACGAGAAGAACGACGAGAGCGACGAGAGCGACGAGGCCAATAAGCCGGCGGCGCCCGCGCGGCGGCTCGAAGAGTTGGTGAAACGCGTGCGCGAAGCGAATCGGCTCAGCGCGAATCGGCCCCGTTGAAAAGGCGCTGTAGCCATGCCGTCGCCTCCGCCGGGTCCGCGGCGACCGGTACGCCGTCCGGTACGGGCGGGCGACGGACGACGACCACCGGCAGGCCCGCCTCCCGCGCCGCCGTCAGCTTGGCGGCGGTGGCGGCGGCGCCGCTGTCCTTGGTGACGACGACGTCGATGTGATGTTCCCGCAGCAGGGCCCTCTCGCCCTCCAGCGTGAACGGGCCGCGGTCCAGGACGGTCGTCATCCGGGGCGGGTGCGGGGGCTCGGGGGCGTCCACGGAGCGGACCAGGAACCAGAGGTCGGTGAGGTGGGCGAAGTGGGAGAGGCCCATGCGGCCGGTGGTGAGGAAGATACGGGTGCCGAGGGCGGGGAGGGCGGCGGCGGCCTCGGCCAGGGAGGTGACCTGGTGCCAGGTGTCGTCGGGTCCCGGTACCCAGCCGGGACGGCGGAGGGCCAGCAGGGGAACATGGGCGGTGGCGGCCGCCAGGGCCGCGCTGAAACTGATCGTGCCGGCGAAAGGATGGGTGGCGTCGATGAGCGCGTCCACCGCGTGCTCGCGCAGCCAGCGGGCGAGGCCGTCGGGGCCGCCGAAGCCGCCGATGCGGACCTCCCCGGCGGGCAGCCGTGGGGCGGCGACCCGGCCGGCGAGCGAGGACGTCACCCGCAGCGCCGGGTCCGGTGCCAGGGTGGCGGCCAGGCGGCGGGCCTCGGTCGTACCGCCGAGGATCAGTACGTGGCGTGGCGGGCGGGCTGCGTCGGGCATGGGATGTGGGTTCCTCCGTGGGTGAAGCGCAACCGCAGGGTACGGGGCCGGGCAACGGGGCGGCCGCGGGAGGGCGCAGCGCACAGCTTGCGCACACCGGGCTGCGGCACGGGTGGACGACCGGTGCGTGTGCGACGGCGGCCAGCACCGCGGCGTACACGGCGCTGCTGACCGGCGCGTTCCCGGACCCGGTGACGATCACCTTGCCCAAGGGGCAGACACCGTCCTTCGCGCTGGCGGTGGAGGAGCTGGACGCGGCGGCCGGCCGTGCGATGGCCGGGGTGGTCAAGGACGCCGGGGACGATCCGGATGTGACGCACGGGGCGCTGATCCGGGCGCGGGTGCGCAGGCTGGCGCCGGGATCCGGGGTGGTCTTCAAGGCCGGGCCGGGGGTGGGGACGGTCACCCGGCCGGGGCTGCCGCTGGATGTCGGGGAACCGGCGATCAACCCCGTACCGCGGCAGATGATGCGGGAGCATCTGGCGGAGGTGGCCCGGCGGTACGGCGGTGGTGGCGCGGCCAGGACGACCGTCGAGTCGGCGGCCGGGCCGGCCGGTGAGCCCGATGTCGAGGTGGAGATCTCGGTCGATCACGGTGAGGAGATCGCGCGCAGTACCTGGAACCCGCGGCTCGGCATTCTGGGCGGGCTGTCGATCCTGGGCACCACCGGGATCGTGGTCCCCTACTCCTGCTCGGCGTGGATCGATTCCATCCGGCGCGGGGTGGATGTGGCGCGTGCGGCGGGGCGTACGCATGTGGCCGGATGTACGGGTTCGACGTCGGAGAAGACCGTCGTCGCGCTGCACCATCTCCCCGAGGACGCGCTGCTGGACATGGGCGACTTCGCGGGGGCGGTGCTGAAGTACCTCCGGCGGCACCCCGTGGACCGGCTCACCATCTGCGGCGGGTTCGCCAAGCTGTCCAAACTGGCGGCCGGGCATCTGGATCTGCACTCGGCGCGGTCCCAGGTGGACAAGGGGTTCCTCGCGGAACTGGCCCGGCGGGGCGGGGCGGACGAGGCGCTGGCGGGTGCGGTGGCGGAGGCCAACACCGGTCTTGCCGCGCTCCAGTTGTGTGCCGCGGCCGGGGTTCCGCTCGGCGATCTGGTGGCGGCGACGGCGCGGGACGAGGCGCTGGCCGTGCTGCGGGGCGCCCCCGTCGCGGTCGATGTCATCTGTATCGACCGGGCGGGGATGGTGGTGGGGCAGGCGGAGCCGCGGGGGCCCGGCGGCGCGCGCCGGGAGGCCCCCCGCGGCTGACCGCCCGCGCCCTGTCCTACTTCTTTGCGTGGGCGGCCCTGAGGTGGCGGTAGCCCATGCGCTCCAGACAGGAGTTGTCGTTTCCGGTGAGCCTCCCCAGCGCCGTCCCGAGGGCGCAGGTGGTCAGCCGTACCGGGCTCTCGTGCGTCCAGTCGCGGCGCTCCGAGCGGTCGTGGGTCCGGCGGTTGTGTTCGCGCGTCCGGCCGTTGTAGCCGTATTCGTGCGTACGGCCCGTGTCGCCGTATTCGTGCGTACGGCCCGCGGTGTCGCCGGGCGTACGGCCCGCGGCGTCGCCGTCGTGCATCCAGCGCGAGTGGTCGTAAGTGGTCGGTACGGGGTCGGACTTCACCGCTGGGTTGTTGTCCGTGTCGTCGGCGACGGCGGCGGTGCTGCCGAAGAGGGTCAGCAGGGCTGCGGCGGCGACCGGTGCGGCGGCCAGTCTGGTGCGCATCGTGGGCATCGGCGTGCTCCCTTCCATCCGGGGGTTCGCACCTTCCATACCGACCCAGGATGGTCAGGTAACGGACATTCACCCCGATGCGGTCATATGATCAGTCAGACGCCGCACGGATGACGATCGGTCAGACGCCGCAGGGACCGTGCGGCCGTTCCCGGTCCGTCGAGTACAGATGGCTGTCGCGGAACTGCTCGGCGCCCAGGGTGCGGCCGACGATGATGACCGCCGTACGGACCACGCCCGCCGCCTTCACCTGGCCGGCGATATCGGCGAGGGTGCCGCGCAGTACGAGCTCGTCGGGGCGGGAGGCCATGGCGACGACGGCCGCCGGGCAGTCGGCGCCGTAGTGCGGCAGGAGTTCGGCGACGACCCGGTCGACATACATCGCGGCCAGGTGCAGAACGAGCAGCGCACCGCTGCGGCCGAGGGTGGCCAGGTCCTCGCCCTCGGGCATCGGCGTGGCGCGCTGGGCGACGCGGGTGAGGATGACGGTCTGGCCGACGGTCGGCACGGTCAGCTCGCGCTTGAGGGCGGCCGCCGCCGCGGCGAACGCGGGGACGCCCGGCACCACGTCGTACGGCACCCCGGCCGCGTCCAGGCGGCGCATCTGCTCGGCGACCGCGCTGAAGACGGACGGGTCGCCGGAGTGAAGCCGGGCGACGTCATGGCCCTCCTCGTGGGCCCGGACCATCTCGGCGGTGATGGTGTCCAGGTCCAGCTGCGCGGTGTCGATCAGCCGGGCGCCCGGCGGGCACTCGGCCAGCAGCTCGCGCGGCACCAGGCTGCCGGCGTACAGACACACCCCGCAGGCGGCGAGCGTACGGGCGCCCCGCACGGTGATCAGGTCGGCGGCGCCCGGGCCTGCGCCGATGAAGTGGACGGTCATGGCTGTTCGGTCTCCTGAGGGAAGGGAGGCGGGCGGGAGGGTTCGGGCCGGGGTCAGTTCACCGGGGTCTGTACCGCGGGAGCCGCCGGGGGCTTGACCGCCGACCACTGGGTGACCGGCATCGCCTGCCGCCAGCCCGTGAAGCCGCCGACCGGTACCGCATGGGCGACCGCGAGGCGGACCAGTTCGCCGCCGTGCCGCCGGTAGCGCTCGGCGAGCAGCGCCTCGGACTCCAGCGTCACGGTGTTGGCGACGAGGCGGCCGCCCGGGGGCAGCGCCTCCCAGCAGGCGTCCAGCAGCCCGGGGGCGGTCAGGCCGCCCCCGATGAACACCGCGTCCGGCGGCGGCAGTTCGGCCAGCGCCGCGGGCGCCGCACCGTGGACGACCCGGAGCGCCGGTACGCCCAGCGCACGCGCGTTCCGGCCGATCCGCTCGGCCCGTACGGCGTCGCGCTCGACGCTGACGGCGCGACAGCTGCGGTGCGCGCGCAGCCACTCGACGGCGATGGAGCCGGAGCCGCCGCCGACGTCCCACAGGAGTTCGCCGGGGGCCGGTGCCAGCGCGGCGAGCGTGGCGGCCCGGACATGGCGCTTGGTGAGCTGGCCGTCGTGCTCGTAGGCGGTGTCGGGCAGGCCGGGGACGGTGGACAGCGGCGGGGTGCCGGACTCGCGGGCACAGTCGAGGGCGATGACGTTGAGGGGGTCGGCGGGCGGCGCGTCCCAGTCGGCGGCCACCCCCTCGGCCGTCCGCTCGCGCGCACCGCCGAGCTGTTCCAGTACGCGCATACGGGTCGGCCCGAAGCCATGCGCCCGCAGCAGGGCGGCGACCTCTGCGGGGGTGCCGGCACCCGCGGACAGCACGAGGACCCGGTGGCCGTCGTAGAGCGCACGGACCAGATTCTCGGTGGGCCGTCCGACGAGCGTGACGACCTCGGTCTCCTCGACCGGCCAGCCGAGGCGGGCGCAGGCGTAGGAGACCGAGGAGGGGTGCGGGAGGATGCGCAGCTCCGGGGCGTCCGGCAGCTCGGTCAGCGTCCGCCCGATCCCGTAGAACATCGGGTCACCGCTGGCCAGCACACACACCCTCCGCCCCGCGTACGTGGCGAGCAGCCGGGGGACGGCGGGGCGCAGCGGTGAGGGCCACGGGACGCGCTCGCCCGCGCAGCTCTCGGGCAGCAGCGCGAGCTGGCGGGCGCCGCCGATCAGTACCTCGGCCTCGCACAGGGCCTGTTGGGAGGCGGCGGGCAGTCCGGCCCAGCCGTCGGCTCCGATGCCGACGACGGCAAGGGGCGCGCGACCGGCGGGGGCGGGTGCTGCGGGACTCACTGCCGGATACCTCGGAACTGGCTCGGTGACGGGAGCCGAACTCTACTGACCGGTCAGTGGCCGCCCGCCGCCGGGACCGCGCCGACCGGACGGTCGGGCTCCGTCTCCGGCCCTCGGCACTTCCCCCTTCACACCGCTCTGACCAGGCACGATAGCCCGTTCGACGGTAATGACAACGGTCACCGGTGCAGCCTTTGGATCTTTGGCCGAAGTGCGGTTTGCTTCGCAGCAAGGGCCAAAGGATTTCGCTTCGCAGCAGGGGCCTCAGGAAGGAGCGCGCCCATGACCGAGCACGCGCACAGCCACGGGCACCACCACGGCCACTCCCACGGAGTGTCGCCGGACGCCGACCGGCGCTGGCTGCGCGCCGCGCTCCTCCTGCTCACCGCGTACATGGCGGTCGAGGTCGTCATCGGTGTGCTGGCGCAGTCGCTGGCCCTGATCTCGGACGCCGCCCATATGCTCACCGACGCGGTCTCGATCGTGCTGGCGCTGATCGCGATGCGGCTGGCCGCCCGCCCCGCCCGCGGCGGCTACACCTACGGGCTCAAACGGGCCGAGATCCTCTCCGCGCAGGCCAACGGCATCACCTTGCTGCTGCTGTCGGTCTGGCTGGCGTACGAGGCGGTGCAGCGGCTGATCTCGCCGCCCGAGGTGACCGGCGGGCTGGTGCTGGTCACCGCGCTGTCCGGGATCGTCGTCAACCTCATCTGCACCTGGCTGCTGTCCAGGGCCAACCGCTCCAGCCTGAACATCGAGGGCGCCTATCAGCACATCCTCACCGATCTGTTCGGGTTCGTCGCCACCGCCCTCGCCGGTCTGGTGGTGCTGACCACGGGGTACCAGCGGGCCGATGCGATCGCCTCGCTGGTGGTCGTCGCGCTGATGCTGCGGGCAGGTACGGGGCTGGTGCGCGAGTCCGGGCGGATCTTCATGGAGGCCGCGCCGGCCGGTCTGGACCCGGACGCACTGGGCGATCATCTGGTCGCCGAGGAGGAGGTCGTCGAGGTGCACGATCTGCACATCTGGCAGATCACCTCCGGGCAGCCGGCGCTCTCCGCGCACATCCTGGTGGCCCCGGGCGGCGACTGCCACAAGGTCCGCAGGAACCTCCAACAGCTGCTGAGCGGGCAGTACGGGATCACCCACGCCACCCTCCAGGTCGATCACCTCGGAGAACAGGGCGCCGCGGACGAGGTACTGACACTGAGCCCGGGGCCGGGCCGTGGTACGGCTCCCGACCCGGAGCGGCCCCCCGCCGAGCACTGCGAGGACGCGCACGGGCCGGTGCACCGGCAGGGGCCCCACCGGCACTGACGTCCCGGCCTCGGCCGCGATGCCCTCCCGGTACGGTCCGCCGCCCGGTGCGGGCCCGCCGTCGCCCCTCACTCGGGTGAACCCGGCGCGGGAGCGGGCCGCCTGCCGCCGGTGGCGGGGGCCGCGATGCTCCGATGGCGGCATGAGAACCGCCGTTGTCTGCGCCCTGCTGTGCGCCGCCACGCTCCCCGCGCCGTCCACCGCCTCCGCCGTCGCCCCGCAGGCACCGCCCGCCGTATCGGTGACGGTGGAGGTGACCGACGGCAGCGACGACGCCGCATCGGGCAAACGGCTCGACTACCGCATCACCGTGCACAACCTGGGCGCCCAGGAGGTCCACGGCGCCCGTGTCGAACAGCGGATGCCGGCCACCACGACCTCGGCGACCGCACCCGGCGGCCTCGTCGAGGGCAGGGGCATGGGGCAGCAGAAGGTCACCTGGCGCACCGATCTGCCGGCCCACGACATCCAGGTCTTCACCGCCAGCGCCGTCCTCGGCGACCGCCCCGGCCAGACCGCCACCGCCGCGCCCGGCACACTGCGCGCCGCCGCCACCGCCTGTGTCTACGTGGACGAGTCCTACGCCCCCGCCTCCTGCTCGGGCGATGTCGACGACCTCCCGGAGACCCGAGGTGAGCCGGCGGGCAGCGACGGGTGGGCGTGGTGGGCCGCGGCGGCCGCGGCGGCGGTGGCGCTGCTGGGGCCCGGGGTGGTGCGGGCGGTACGCAGGGCGCGGGCGGCGCGCACCGGCTGACGGACGGGCCCCGGTCACCCGTTGGCACCGGCCCCGCTCGCGGGCGGCGCACGCCGGCACTTGCCTGGAAGGAGGCCGTGGAGCGTGCAGGAAGGACGACGCGATGGCAGCGAGCGCACCCGTACGCCCCGGCGGGCGGGTGCCGGAGGGGGAGCCGCCGTCGAGAGCGCGACGGCGCGTACGGGCCCTGGCCGGCGGGGTGTTGCTGATGGTGGGGGCCTTGCTGCTGCCGCTCGGCCTGGCGGCCACCTGGGCCCGCACCCAGCTGACCGAGACCGACAGCTATGTGGCGGCGGTGGCGCCGCTGGCCGGGAACGCCGCGGTCCAGACGGCCGTCGTCGACGATGTGACCGACGGGGTGATGGCGCATGTCCGGCTCGACCGGCTGGTGAAGGCGGTACCGCCGGCCGAGCGGCCGGCCGTGCGCAAGCGCTTCGTCCGTGGCATCCGCGAGTTCGTGGCCAAGCAGGTGCGCCAGGTCGTCACCGGCCGCAGCTTTCCCGCCATGTGGAACGGTGTGCACCGCACCGCCCACCGCACCCTGGACGGCACCCTGGCCGCCTCCGGCAACTCCCCGGTCACCCTCGATCTCACACCGGTCGTCGAGCGGGTCAAGAACCAGCTGTCGCACAACGGGATGGGGCTGGATCTCGTCCGCCGGGTACCGCGCTCGGGGGTGCGGATCGTGCTGCTGACGGCCCCTGACGTGCCGCGGATCCGGGCCGTCTACGACGTCGTACGCCGTGGAGCCCTGCTGTTGCCACCGGCCGCGGCCCTGTGTCTGGGAGCCGGACTGCTGCTGGTGCCGCGCCGCCGGCGGGCGCTGATCTGGACCGGCGCGGGCACCGCGGTGGCCGGCACGCTGCTGGTCGTGGCGCTCGCACTGCTCCGCGTCCGCACCCTGGACGCCCTCCCGCCCATGGTCTCCCGCCCCGCCGCGGACGCCTATGCCGACGCCCTCACCGGCCCGCTGCGCACCGCGGCCCGGCTGGTGATCGCCGTGGGCGCCGTCACCTCGCTGCTGGCCGCGGCGGGCCCGCCGGCGGTGCGGGAGTGGCGGGAAAGGGCGGCCGGGCCGCCTTCTTGACCGGGGGCCAGGTACCCCGGCCGGTGGATCAGATGTCCAGAACGGTCTTTCCCTGCGCCCGTCCGGTGCGGCTGGCCGCCAGTGCTTCCGCGGCCTCCTCCAGCGAGACCTCGCGGCCCACCAGGACGGTCAGCCGGCCCGCGTCGACCTGGCCGGCCAGGATCTCCAGGAGCTGCGGGGAGGGGCGATTGACGAAGTTGAAGCCGCGCAGGTTCTGCTCGGTCAGCTCGTCGGCGTCCGCCGAGCCGATGAGCGAGACGGCGGTGCCGCCGTCGCGTACGGTCCGGGTCAGCTCGGCGAACTCCGCGGGGCCGCTGGTCATGTCGATCAGCACATCGACCCCGTCCGGATGGGCCGCCAGGACCTGGTCGGCGAGCGGGCCCGCGGTGTGGTCGACGGTCTCGGCCGCGCCCAGATTCCGCATCAGCTCCGCCATGGCCGGGCGGGAGGTGGCGATCACCTCGGCGCCGCGGCCGGCCGCCAGCTGGGCGGTGAAGGTGCCGACGCCGCCGGTCGCACCGACGATCAGCACCCGCTTGCCCTCGCTGATCCGGGTCTCCTCGACCAGGTTGTACGCCGTCATCCCGGCCGTCGGCAGCGCGGCGGAGGTCGCGTAGGTGACGCTGCGGGCCGCGTGCGCGATGCGGTCCTCGTCGGCGAGGGCGAGTTCGCAGTACGACCCGCCGCCGTGCTCCGGACGCTGGAACTGGCCGAACACCGCGTCGCCGACGGTGAACCGCCGGACGCCGGGACCGATCGCCAGCACCTCGCCCGCACCGTCCGTCCCCAGGACGAGGGGGAAGGAGACCTTGACGGCGTCCCCGAACATGCCGTCGGCGAGCTTCCAGTCGACGGGGTTGAGGCCGGCGGCGGAGAGCCGCACCAGCACCTCCCCCGGCCCGGGATCGGGCTGTGGCAGATCCATGAGCTGCGGCTGTTCACCGAATGCGCTGACTGCTACGGCTCTCATCGTGGCGTTCCCTTCCACCCTTCCGACCGGTGGCCGAAGTGGATCGTAAGCACGGCGGTGCGGCCGGATGCGGCAGGAGGAGAGGCGGTGCGGCGGAAGCAACTCTTACGGCCCCGCGCGGCGCGCCCGGCCGGCCCTGCCGGCCCGCGAAGGCAGGAGTCACCGCCCGGGCCTACCGAGCGGAATCGCGCCCCTCGGGTACATATGACCCCATGCGCGTTCTGGTGGTGGAGGGCGAGAAGTTCCTCGCGGACATGATCGGCGCGGGTCTGCGCCGCGAGGCGATCGCGGCGGATATCGCCCATGACGGCCGCGAGGCGCTGGCCAAGCTGCGGCGCGGCGGGTACGACGTGCTCGTCCTGGACCGCGACCTGCCCGGCCTCCCCGGCGACGAGGTCTGCCGGCAGGTGGCCGAACAGCGGCTGCTGACCCGGGTGCTGATGCTCACCGCCGCCCGCACGGTCCCCGGCCCGGACGAGGTCCCGGGGCTCGGCGCCGACGACTGGCTGGCCAAGCCGTTCACGCACGAGGAGCTGCTGGCCCGCGTCCGGGCGCTGGGCCGGCGGGCCCGGCCCGCCCTGCCGCCGGTCATCGAAAGCGCCGGTGTCACGGTGGACACCGTGCACCGGCTGGCGGTCCGCGACGGCCGGCCGCTGGCCCTGTCGCACAAGGAATTCGGGGTACTTGAGGTGCTGCTGCGCGCCCAGGGCGCGGTGGTCAGCGGTGACGACCTGATCGAGGAGGTGTGGGAGGACCACACCAGCTACCGCGCCAACGCCGTCCTCGTCACGGTCGGGGCGCTGCGTGCCAAGCTCGGCGATCCGCCGGTGATCGAGACCGTGCCCGGCGCCGGCTACCGGATGGCCGCCCGGCCGGGCGACGGGCCGGACCCGGACGACGGCCCGGGTGTGGGCGAGCCCACCCGATTGCCCGCATGACGGGACCGGCCGCGGGCAGCGGGATTCAATGGCGCAATGATCCGGTTCGAGTCCGTCACCAAGCGCTACCCCGACGGAACGACCGCTGTCGACGACCTCTCCTTCGACGTGAACGAGGGTGAGCTGGTGACCCTCGTCGGGCCGTCCGGCTGCGGCAAGACCACCACCATGATGATGGTCAACCGGCTCATCGACCCGACACACGGTCAGATCTATGTCGACGGTGCGGACATCGCCGGTGTCGACCCCGTCCAGCTGCGTCGCCGGATGGGCTATGTCATCCAGCAGACCGGCCTCTTCCCGCACCGCACCGTCCTCGACAACACCGCCACCGTGCCCTTTCTGACCGGCTGGAAGAAGTCCAGGGCGCGTGAGCGGGCCGCCGAACTCCTCGATCTGGTCGGTCTGGACCCGGCGGTCCACGGCTCGCGCTACCCCGACCAGCTCTCCGGCGGCCAGCGTCAGCGGGTCGGGGTGGCCCGAGCGCTCGCCGCCGATCCGCCCGTCCTGCTGATGGACGAGCCGTTCGGCGCGGTCGACCCGGTCGTCCGCGAGCGGCTCCAGAAGGAGTTTCTGCGGCTCCAGGCCACCCTGCACAAAACGGTGCTGCTGGTCACCCACGACATCGAGGAGGCCATCCGGCTCGGCGACCGGATCGCGGTCTACGGCGCGGGCCGGATCGAGCAGTACGACACCCCGGCAACCGTCCTCGGCGCCCCCGCCACTCCCTACGTCGCCGAATTCGTCGGCAGCGACCGGGCGTTGAAGCAGCTCTCGGTCACCGGTATCGACCGCGACGACCTCGAACGCCCGCCGTTCGCCCGCCTCGGTGAGCCGGCCGCCGCGGCGGCGTCGCGCCTCCGGGCCGAGGGCGCCCGCTGGGCGGTGGTGCTCGACGAGGACGGCGAACTGCACGGCTGGGTGGGCGCGGAAGAGCTGGCCGGCGCCGACGGCACCGTCGCCGGCCATGCCCGCCGTATGGAGGCCTGGGTACCGGTCACCGGCACCCTCAAGGCCGCCTTCAGCGAGATGCTCAAGCATGACGCCGGCTGGATCGCGGTGCTGGAGGGCCACCGCTTCCTGGGCGTCCTCACGCCCACCACGCTCCATGAGGCACTGCGCCGCACGATCGGCGCGGACGAGCGGGGGGTGCCGCGCGAGCGGGCGGCGGTGGATTCGGTGCCTACGGAGTGAGGGGCGGAGGGGGGTGGGGTGGGGTGGGGGCCGGTGGTTTCACGTGAAACGGCCGGCCTGCCGCCCTGCACCGTGTTTCACTCGGTTTCACGTGAAACAGCCCTCCGTGCACCTCAGCCCTTCGGCAAGAGCCCCTTCTCCTTGAGGTAGTTGCGCGCCACCTGCGCCGGCAGCCGCCGCCAGCTGTCCACCTGCTCGTTGAGGTGCGCCAGATCGGCCGTGGTCAGGACCTTGTTGAGGCGGTTGAGCGCTGCGGCCGTGCGGGGGCCGCCCGCGCGGGCACGGTTGACGACGGGGAGGACGTAATCGGCGTTCTGGAGCTTCTTGTCGTCGGCGAGCAGCACCAGACCGAACTGGTCGAGGGTGGCATCCGTGCTGGTCGTCAGCACCATCTGGTCCCGCCCGTTCTGTACGGCCTGCTTGGCGGGCGTGGTGCCGACCCCCTTCGGGTCGATGGCGATGATGTCGATCCCGTACTTCTTCTTCAATCCCGGTGCGCAGAACGGTCGTTGGACACACTCATCGCCCGCCGCGAGACGCACCGGCAGCTTGGCACGGCCCAGGTCGCTGAGGGTCTTGAGGTGGTGCTTGCGGGCGTATGCGGCGCTCACCGCGAAGGCGTTCTGGTCGACGGCCCGGCCGGCCGGTAGTGCGGTCAGGCCCCGGGGAGCGGCGAGCCGGCGCAGCGCGGCCATGGTGGCGTCGAGGTCGGGGGAGGCGACCGGGGCCGCTCCGGATCCCTTGTTCTTGGCGTTGAGCCAGTCCGCGAAGGTGGCGGCGTACTCCGGCACCACATCGATCTGCCCGGCCTCCAGCGCGGGTTCGTACAGTTCACGGTTGCCGACGGTCAGCACATGGGTCCGGTAGCCGGCGTGGTTGAGCAGCGCCGCGTACATCTGGGCCAGCAACTCGCTCTCGGTGAAGCCGGCCGAGCCGATGGCCAGCTCGCGGTGGTCCCCCGGCGGGACGGTGATCGCGGAGCGGGTTTCCAGGGAGGGACCGGTGGTGCAGCCGGTGAGCCCGGCGGCCGTGCCGCCCAGGGCCACGAGGGCCGTGACGGCCAGGGCAGCGGCCCTCATCGGGCCCGCCCCCTGACCCACCCCGGCGCCCGCCGCTCCACGAGTTCGAAGACTCCCTCCATCACCAGCGCGAACACCGCCACCAGCACCGCACCGGCGACCACCTGCGGGGTGCTGGCCAGATTGAACCCCGCGGTGATGATCCGGCCGAGCCCGCCGCCGCCCACCAGCGCGGCGAGCGTGGCGGTGGCCACGAGCTGCACGGCGGCAATCCGGATGCCGGTCAGCACCAGTGGAAACGCGAGCGGCACCTCGACCCGCCACACCAGCTGCGCCCCGGTCATCCCCATGCCCCGCGCGGCCCGCACCACGCTCTGGTCCACCTCGCGCATCCCCACATAGGCATTGGTCAGCAGCGGTGGGACGGCGAACAGCACCAGCGCGATGATCGTCGGCCACTGCCCGTACCGCCCGAGCGGGGTGAGCAGCAGCAGAACGAGGACGGCGAACGTCGGGACCGCGCGCCCGACATTGGCGAGGTTGACCGCCAGCGCGCCGCCGCGCCCGAGGTGGCCGAGGGTCAGCGCCACCGGCAGGGCGATCAGGGCGCTGATGACCAGACACGCGAAGGTGAGCACGAGGTGCTGCTCCAGGCGGTGCCAGACGCCGTTCTCGCCGGACCAGTGGGCGCCCGTGGTCAGCCATGCCCAGACCGCGGAGAGGGTGTTCATGTCCGCCGCCCCCGAGCCGCGACCAGCCGCTTGAACCCCGCGCCGCCCCGGGTCCGCACCCGCGCCGTACGGCTCGCCCGCCGCCAGGGGGTCAGCAGCCGTTCCGCGCCGAGCAGCAGCAGATCGAGGACGACCGCGATGAGCACACACAGGACGGACGCGGTGAGCACCTGCGCCTTGAAGAAGGAGTTCATCCCGGCGTAGATGAGGTTGCCCAGCCCGCCGTATCCGACGATCGCGCCGACGGTGGTGAGCGCGACCGCCGAGACCGTGGCGATCCGCAGCCCCGCCATCGCGGCCGGTACGGCCAGCGGCAGCTCGACGGCGAGCAGTTGGCGCATCGGCCCGTAGCCCATACCGCGGGCGGCCTCCGTGGTCTCGGCGGGCACACCGTTGAGCCCGGCCAGGATGTTCCGTACCAGCAGGGTGAGGGAGTAGAGGGCGAGGCCGACCACGACGAGGGTGGCGGAGAGCCCGTAGACCGGCAGCAGCAGCGAGAACATCGCCAGCGACGGGATCGTGTAGAGGACCGTGGTGATGCCGAGCACCGGCCCGACCGTCCATCGCCGGCGACGGGCCAGCAGCGCCAGCGGGACCGCGATCACCAGCCCGAGCGCCACCGAGACCACCGTCAGCTGGAGGTGCTGGGCGACCGCATCGAGCAAGATCTGCCGACGGGTGCTCAGATAGTCGCCGCAGATCCACTCGTTACGGGCCAGGCAGTCGTCCGGCGGCGGTGCGGTCACGGTACGAGTCCACCCCGGCGGGCGCCGGGTGGCACGACGGGCTCGTCCGAACGTGCGGCTCCGCACAGCGGACCCACCCGAGCCCTCCGGCTCCACGTCCCGCCCTCCCCTTCGCAACCCCCACGTACACACCTCGCGTACACACCTCACGTATACATGCAGTGTGTACTGCCTATGTATAGTCCCCCTGAGTCCATCGGACCGGTGCCACCGGTGTGCGGCGTGGCAGGGCCTGCCCCTGTACGCGCCTGCTGTGCCATGCCCGAAAGCGCAGGTCAGGGGCTCGCCATCGACATCCCACGTCCGAGAGAGCCCCCGGAGACCCGCATGCCGAAACAGCTCACCGCCCTCCGCCGCACGTCCATAGCCAAGCTGCTGGCTGCCGCCTTCCTGGCCCTGGCCCTCAGCGGCTGCGCCACCTACGACGTCACCGCACCGGCCGACGCCCGCGCCGATGCCTCGGCGGCCGAGGTGAAGGCGAAGGACGCCCGGCTCACCGAGGCCAAGAACGGCGCTTCAAAAGGCGGCGCGGACGGCGCCGAGGTCGACTGCCGCGAGGCCAAATGCGTCGCGCTCACCTTCGACGCCGGCCCCAGCGAGAACACCGGCCGCCTGCTGGACATCCTGAAGAAGGAGAAGGTGCATGCGACCTTCTTCATGCTCGGCAAGAACCATGTCGCCGAGCGCCCCGCCGACGTGCAGCGGATCGACGCCGAGGGCCATGAACTGGCAAACCACACCTGGTCGCACCAGATCCTGACCGAGATCGAGCCCCAGGAGGCCGAACGGGAGATGTCCCGCCTCCAGGACGCGGTCCGCAAAATCACCGGCAAGACGCCCCGGCTGATGCGCCCGCCGCAGGGCAAGACCGACGAAGAGGTCTCCAAGATCAGCAAGAAGCTCGGCCTGGCGCAGGTCCTGTGGAGCGTGACCGCCAAGGACTACCAGACCAATGACTCGGCCCTGATCACCAAGCGGGTGCTGGACCAGACCGAGCGCGACGGCGTCATCCTGCTGCACGACATCTACCGGGGCACCGTGCCCGCCGTCCCCGGCATCCTCAAGGAACTGAAGAAGCGCGGCTATACGGTCGTCACGGTCTCCCAGCTGCTGTCCCCGGCGACGCCGCAGCCGGGGATGGTCTACCGGCCGTGAGCGCCGGGCTGCGGCGCAACCGGCCCTGACAAGGCGTCAGCCCGGCCCACGAAGCGTGGGCCGGGCTGAGGTGTCATCAGGGAGCAACGGCTCACCCCTGCGGGCGCTCCGCCTCCACCCGCCGACGGCCATCGCCCGCCGCCGGCGACTTGCTCGGTCCGGACTCCTTGGCCGGAGCGCCGCCCTGGCCCACCTTGCTCCCCGGCTTGGGCCGCGGCAGCGCCTCGGTGTCCTGGGGGAACGTCAGCTGCCGGCTCTGCCACTCCAGGGCGGGCCCGACCTCGCGCCGCCAGGTGGTGAACTGGTGGCTGCCCTGGGGCAGGATGATCGAGTCGACCGTCATCGGCGCCTTGACCGCACGGATGAACTTCATGGTCGGGCCGTAATTCGCCTCGCCCTTGCGGCTGCTGGCCACCAGCGCGGAGACCTGCGGCGCGGGCAGGTTCTTCAGCCGCCACAGCAGGTCGTGCTCGCGCTCCCGCTGGGCGCCCGCCGGGCCGGCACCGAAGAGGCTGCCGGTGGTCAGGTCGTCCTTGATCGCGTAGTCACCGGAGAGCGAGACCGCCGAGGTGTACGCCTTCGGGTTGCGCATCGCCAGCTGGAGCGAGCAGGTACCACCGGACGAGTACCCGAACGCGCCCCAGGCGCTGGGGTCATGGCCCACCCGGTAGGCCGACTTCATCGCGTCCGGCAGGTCCTTGGTGAAGAACGTCTCCGCCTGCGGCCCGCCCGGAACGTCCACGCACTCGGTGTCCCGCGGCGGCGCGATCGTCGGCCGGACCATCACGATGACGGTCGGCTGCATCTTGCCCTGCGCGATCAACCGGCCGGCGTTCTGCGGCACCTGGAGGTGCTGCGCGAGGTTCATGATCCCGCCGGGGTAGCCGCTGATGACGACCATGACGGGGAACCGCTGGCGGCGGAACTGCTGCTGGAAGTACTGCGGCGGCAGATAGACGAAGCCCGGGTTGATGGCCCGGCTACGGCGCCCGATGATCCGTACGGACTCGACCTTGCCCACCTTGTCGGCCGGCCCCTTGGGCAGACCGCTCACCCGGTCGAGGCCCTGCGGCCCGGCCGGCTGGACCAGCCCGCCCTTCATGTTCCCGACCGCGGCGTACTGCCCGCCGCCCTGGCTCACGGACGCCGGGGCCTCTTCGTTGTTGCCCAGCAGCTCGTCCCAGTTGCCGTAGAACTCGAAGTTCGCATTCACCGCGAGGGCGAGCGCGCACACGATCGACAGCTGGGTGACCACAATGGCGCCCAGTCTGCCCAGCACGGGCCGGACCCCGCGCTTCGACAGCCGGGGCCAGAGCCACACCGTGGCGGCCACACAGGCCACCGCCAGGGCGATCACCGTGTATTCGAGCGACTGGCTGGTCAGCCCCATGCGCCCACATCTCCCGTCACCCTCGGAAGGGTTCTTGCCTTCTTATCGGCCGCCTAAGGCACAACGGGCGGCTCTGGACAATGGTCACCGGAGAAGACGGGCACACCTGCGCATCGGATACCTGAACGACCCAGTTCTTACCCACCTCTTGCCACTTCGTTTCCGCGGCGTGATGTGGGCACGGCGTGAAGGAGCGCGGCAGAGCCGCCGGGAGGAGACGGGAGACGCGGTGAAGAACAACGCGGATGGCGCCCGGGGCTCCCGCGGTCGTACGCCGCCGGCCTGGCCGAAACCACCTCCCCCGACAGACCGCCCGGATAGCCCACCACGCAAGGCGCGGGGTCCCACGATGAGGCCCGTGCCGGCCGCTACGCTTACGTATCCCTCCTGGTCAGGGACATGTCCGCGCTTCACGGACATACGCCGCACCCACCACACGCAAGAGAGGTTCGCCGATGGGCATTCGGAGTCTGCTGCGCAACGCTTTCGGTCGCTCGAAGGCGACCCGTGAAGAAACCGGCGCGGCCCCGAGCGGCGCCGGCAAGCCGGAGTCCGCGACCATCCCCGAGGCCCGCGAGGAGTCCACGCCGGCTCCCGCCCCGGAAGCCGAGGTCCCGGCCGCCCGCACGGCCCCCTCGGAGCCCCAGGACCCGGCCCCGAGCCCGGCCCCGACGGCCGCCACCCTGCCCTCCCAGAGCAGCCCGGTGGACCGTACGGAGACGCCCGTTCAGGAGGCGCCTGTTCACGAGACGCCCGTTCACGACGCGCCCGTGGGCGATACGGCCGTCACGCCGGAGCACCCCGAGGCCGATGCCACGGAGCCGGCCGACGTCACGGAGCAGGTCGAGGACAAGGAGTTGGCCGAGGACAAGGACGAGGCCGCGGCGGACTCGTCCCCGGCCGCCACCGACCTCGTCAGCCAGGCCTTCGACAACCCGGCGCCCGCACCGGCGTCGGCACCGGCTCCGGCTCCGACGACCGCCCCGGAGCCTGCCCCGGAACCTACGGGCCCGGCAGCGGCTGAGGCTGAGTCCAAGACGGAGCCTGAGGCCAAGACCGAGGCTGAGGCTGAAGCTGAGGCCACGACGGAGCCTGAGGCCGAGGCCGAGGCCGAGCCGAAGGCCCCAGATGCCCCCGAGGTCACGGCGACCACAGAGGCCGTCGAGACCCCCGAGGCCGTCGCGGCCGTCGACAGCCCTGAGGCCGTCGAGACCCCCGAGGTCGTCGAGGCCGTCGAGGCCACAGAGGCCGCAGAAGCCGCAGAGGACAAGGCCCCCCAGGAGCCCCAGGTCTCCAAGGGCGGCACCCTCGCCACCACCGCCCCCGGGCTCCTCTCCCTCCACAACTCCGCCGGTGCCGCCCTGGACAAGCACGGCCTCGGCGCCCAGCGCGCCGTCGTCTACCTGGTCCTCGACCGCTCCGGCTCGATGCGTAACTACTACAAGGACGGCACGGTCCAGAACCTCGCCGAACAGGCCCTCGGCCTCTCCGCCCACCTCGACGACGAGGCCACCGTCCCCGTCATCTTCTTCTCCACCGACGTCGACGGCACCGCCGACCTCAACCTGACCAACTACGAGGGCCGCATCGAGGAACTGCACGCCGGCCTCGGCCACATGGGACGTACCAACTACCACTGGGCCGTCAACGCCGTCGTCGACCACTACAAGAAGTCCGGCACCACCGCCCCCGCCTTCGTCATCTTCCAGACCGACGGCGCCCCGACCTCCAAGCCGGCCGCCGAGCGGGCCCTGTGCGAAGCGGCCGAACTGCCCATCTTCTGGCAGTTCGTCGGCTTCGGCGACCCGGAGGCCAAGGGCTTCGACTTCCTCCGCAAGCTCGACGACCTGACCGTCCCGGAGAAGCGCGCCCTCGACAACGCCGGCTTCTTCCACGCCGGCCGCGACCCGCGCAGCCTCTCCCACGACGCGTTCTACCAGCAGCTGATGGTCGAGTTCCCCGAGTGGCTGGCCGAGGCCCGGACCGCCGGCGTCCTCAAGGACAACTGACCCACCACCCCCGACCCACCCCACCTCACTCCTCGGCCGCGGCCGGGCCCCCGGGCCTCGCCGCGGCCGAGCCGCTTTGTGCCCGCACCGCGCCCACCACAGCAGGCGAACCCCCGCTCCCCTCCCTACGCTGAATGGGTGGAGCACCCCGTTTGATCCGTTTGCTCCTGGTATGGGCGGCGGGGACGCCGGGGTGGCCGTGCCGAGTGCGCGAGGCGGTCGTCATGGGCGAGGCGGAACGGGAAGGGGAGGGCGGGGCCGAGCCCCCTGCCGTCGGGCCTGCCAGGGCCCCTGCCCCCAGTTGGGCCGCGACCGCCGCGCCCGATCCGCGGCGCTGGTGGGCGCTGGGGGTGATCGCTCTTGCGCAGCTGATGGTCGTGCTGGACGCGACCATCGTGAATATCGCGCTGCCGTCGGCCCAGCGGGATCTGGGGATGTCGGATGCGAACCGGCAGTGGGTGATCACCGCGTACACGCTCGCGTTCGGCGGGCTGCTCCTGCTGGGAGGGCGGATCGCCGACCTGGTGGGGCAGAAGAAGACGTTCATGGTGGGGCTGGTGGGGTTCGCCGTGGCGTCGGGGCTGGGTGGGGCGGCCGGGGGTTCCGGGTTGCTGTTCGGGGCGCGGGCCTTGCAGGGGGCCTTCGCGGCGTTGCTGGCGCCGAGCGCGTTGTCGTTGCTGACGACGACCTTCACGCGGGGGAGGGAGCGGAGCAAGGCCTTCGGGATTTACGGGGCGATTGCGGGCGGGGGTGCGGTCATCGGGCTGATCGCGGGTGGGCTGCTGACCGAGTACCTGAACTGGCGGTGGTGTCTGTATGTGAATGTGCCGGTCGCGGCGGTCGCCTTCGTGGGGGCGGCGCTGGTCCTTCGGGTCAAGGCCGGGCGGGAGCGGGTCTTCCTGGACGCACCAGGTGCGGTCCTGGGGTGTGGCGGACTGGTGGCGATCGTTTACGGGTGCAGCGAGGCGGAGCCACGGGGCTGGGGCGACGGACTCGTCGTAGGGCTGCTGGTGGGGGGCTTCGTGCTGCTGGGGGTCTTTGCGTGGTGGCAGACCCGGGCACCCCATCCGCTTTTGCCCTTGCACATCGTGCGGGACCGCAATCGTGGCGGGGCGATTCTGACCATGGCGCTGGCGGTGATCGCCATGTTCGGGATGTTTCTGTTCATGACGTACTACCTCCAGACGGTGCTGGGGTATTCGCCGGTCCGGACCGGGCTGGCCTTCCTGCCGATGGTGGCGGCGATCGTGGTCGGCTCCACGCAGATCTCGGCCCGGCTGCTGCATCTGGTCCCACCGCGGTTCCTGATGGTGCCCGGGGCGCTGCTCGCGGCGGTGGGACTGTTCACGCTGACGTTTCTGACGGCCCGGCCCGCCTATGTGTCGCATGTGCTGCCTGCGGAGCTGCTCGTCGGGCTGGGGATGGGGCTGACCTTCATGCCGGTGATGGCCACCGCGACGACGGGCGTGGCGGCCCATGACTCCGGGGTCACCTCCGCGACGGTCAACACCGCACAGCAGGTGGGGGGTTCGATCGGTACGGCGCTGCTGAACACGATCGCGACGTCGACGAGTGCGGCGTACCTCGCGGATCGTCTGGCGGAGGTGGCGCGGAGGACCGGCGGCCAAGGGCTCACACCGGCGGCCCGGGACGCGGTGGTGAAGGCCGGGGTGGTGCACGGGTTCACCGTGGCCATCGGGGTGGCTTCGGCGATCATGCTGGTCGCCGCCCTGGTCGCCGGGGTGCTGGTGAACGGGCGGCCCCCTGAGCACGGGCAGGTGCCGACGACGGAGAGCGGTGCGGAGTCCGCGCCGATGCGGTGACGGGGCGGCTCGGCGGGGCGGCTCGGCAAGGCGGCCCCGGCGAGGTGGGCCGGTGAGTGGCCAGGTGAGGAAGCCGGAGCGGGTGCCCGGCGGACCCAGGGCCTGGCATGTGCGCGCCTGGCTGCCGGCGCTTCCGTGCACCCTCCGCGGGCCCCGGAAAAGGCCGCGCCGCCGCCCCCACCCCGTCCAGTACGATATTGACGTTCCGTAAAGCAAATCCTCACTGACCGTAGCGACTTGGGAGCAGCCGGCAATGGCTCGACACCTCATCACCAGCGCCCTTCCGTATATCAACGGGATCAAGCACCTGGGCAACATGGTGGGGTCCATGCTCCCGGCCGATGTCTACGCCCGGTACATGCGGCAGCGCGGGCACGACGTGCTCTACATCTGCGCGACCGACGAGCACGGCACACCGGCCGAGCTGGCGGCGAAGGAGGCGGGCCAGTCCGTCGACGCGTTCTGCGCCGAGCAGCACGACAAGCAGAAGGCGATCTACGAGGGCTTCGGGCTCGACTTCGACCACTTCGGGCGGAGCTCGTCGCCGGAGAACGTCGAGCTGACCCAGCACTTCGCGCGCAAGCTGCACGAGAACGGGTTCATCGAGGAGCGGGCGATCCGCCAGGTCTTCTCGGTCGCCGACGACCGCTTCCTGCCCGACCGCTACATCGTCGGTACCTGCCCGCACTGCGGCTACGACAAGGCGCGCGGCGACCAGTGCGAGAACTGCACCCGGGTGCTGGACCCGACCGATCTGATCGACGCGCGGTCGGCGATCAGCGGCAGCGGTGATCTTGAGGTGCGGGAGACCAAGCACCTCTTCCTGCTCCAGTCGAAGCTCCAGCACGAGGTCGAGGGCTGGCTGGACGGGAACGGCAGCAAGGACTGGCCGACCCTGGCCTCGTCGATCGCGCACAAGTGGCTGACCGAGGGCCTTCAGGACCGGGCAATCACCCGTGACCTGGACTGGGGCGTGCCGGTACCGGCCGATGTGTGGCCGGAGCTGGCGGCCGAGGGCAAGGTCTTCTACGTCTGGTTCGACGCCCCGATCGAGTACATCGGCTCGACCAAGGAGTGGGCCGACGTCGACCCGCAGAACCGCGACTGGAAGTCGTGGTGGTACGAGGCTGAGGACGTCCGCTACACGGAGTTCATGGCCAAGGACAATGTGCCGTTCCACTCCGTGATGTTCCCGGCCACCCAGCTGGGCACCCGCGAGCCCTGGAAGAAGGTCGACTTCCTCAAGGCCTTCAACTGGCTGAACTACTACGGCGGGAAGTTCTCCACCTCCCAGCAGCGCGGCATCTTCACGGACGCGGCGCTGGAGCTGCTGCCGGCCGACTACTGGCGCTACTTCCTGATCGCCAACGCCCCGGAGTCGGACGACACCTCCTTCACCTGGGAGCTGTTCTCCTCCTCGGTCAACAAGGACCTGGCGGACACCCTCGGCAACTTCGTCAACCGGGTGCTGTCGTTCTCGCGGAAGCGCTTCGGCGACGAGGTGCCCGCGGGCGCCGAGGCCGGGGCAGCTGAGCAGAAGCTGGGCGAGGAGATCGCCGGGCTGCTGGCGGAGTACGAGGGCCACATGGAGACCCTCCAGTTCCGTAAGGCGGCGGCCTCGCTGCGCGCCCTGTGGAGCGCGGGCAACTCCTACCTGGAGGAGAAGGCCCCCTGGCTGGAGATCAAGACCGACAAGGACGCGGCGGCGCTGACGCTGCGGACCGCGATGAATCTGATCCACCTCTACGCGGTGGTCTCCGAGCCGTTCATCCCGGCGTCGGCGAAGGCGATGCGGCGCGCGTTCACGCTGGAGAACGACACCGCGGTGTGGGTCTCCCAGGACGAGGCGAAGGCGCTGGCGTCGGTGCCGGCCGGTGCGCCCTTCACCGTGCCGCCGGTGCTCTTCGCGAAGATCACCGAGGAGGACCTGGAGTCCTACCGCGAGCGCTTCGGCGGCGCTGAGGGCTGAGCCCGTACGTACACGGGGCGCGCCCGTCCGGCCGTGGTGGCCGGGCGGGCGCGCCTCTTTCTGCCCGTCCGTGGGCGTATCCGTGCACGTGGGGCCAGCGGCCGGGTGCGCGTCATGGCCGGGCCGCCGGCGACACATAGGCGCTCAGTCGCCTCAGGCCGGGGGTCGGCGGGAGCGGGACGGCGCGCCAGCCGCGGGCGTACGGCGGTGGTTTACTCCCGGCGGCCAGGAGGACGGCGGTGGGGTGGCGGGTGCCCAGCCGGGTCAGGCCCGCGGGGGTGATGCTGGTGTCGTGGCCGTCGGGCTGCCGGGAGGCACAGGGGATCTCGAAGGCCACCCGTACCGCCTCCTCGCCACTCACCGTGCAGGACGGCCGTACCCCGGCGGTACGCAGCGTCTCCGCGATGCGGCTGATGTCGTGCTGCGCGCGCACGGTCGCCTGATGCATCTTGTGCAGGATCGCCAGCTGCATCGCCTCATGGCCCAGCAGCGCGACGACCAGGGCGGCGACCGCCCAGGCGTGCCGGTGGCGGGGCAGCAGGGTCAGCCAGTACAGGAACCAGGCGGCGGGCATCAGCAGCAGCGCGTAGGCGGGCAGCAGGAAGCGCGGGGCGGCGTAGTCCACCATCAGCAGATAGGGGGCGGCGAGGCACAGGCCGACCAGGGCGGGCAGGGCGATCGGGCCCGGTCCGTAGCGATGGCGCGCGCCGCCGGGGTCGCGCAGGCTCGACGGCGGCCAGGCCGGGCCGTACCGGTGCATCGCGCCGTCGAGGCCGAGGCCGACCGCGCGTACGGGGTTCAGCCCGAGGGTGCCCAGTCGTACGGGCTCCAGGCCGAGCTCGCCACGGCCGGAGCCGGGCGCACGGCCGCGCGGTGCCGGCCACACCGGCCCGTACCGGTGCAGCATGCCTCCCGGCTCGCGGGCACGGGCCGCCGCCCACACCGCCCCGGCAGCCGCCAGGGGCAGCACGAACCACCAGACCACCGCCTCCGGATGGATCCAGGCCAGCTCGCAGGGGCGGCACAGCGTCTTCCCCTGGAGTGCCCGGGCGTGGTCGCCGAACGACGGGTGCCAGCCCAGCCCGCCCTGGATCTCCGCGGCCTGCCGCAGCCGGGGCAGCAGCCCGCCGTACGACAGATAGGCCTCCACGATCCACTCGGCGCACCCGAGGGCCAGTCCGGCCGGGAGCGCCAGCAGCACGGTGGAGCGCCGCCAGGCCGGTACGCACAGCGCCGCGGCGAACAGCGGCACGACCAGCCAGACGGCATCGATGGGGCGCATCAGCCCGGCCACGGCCACCGCGGCGACAAGGCCGGCCGCCGCGCCCCGGCCGGCGCCCGGGGCCAGTTGGGCGGGCGGCTGCCGTACGGCCAGCAGGAAGCAGCCGGTGGCGGTGAGTGTGGCGTAGGCGGTCCACAGGTTGGGCATCGCCTGCGGACCGTAGAAGAGGGTGATCCACAGACCGGCGAAGAGCGCACCTCCCAGGACCGGTACGGGGGCGGGCAGCAGCCGCCGCCAGATGCACAGGGTGAGCAGGAATCCGGCGCCGGAGAGCACCGCCAGGAAGCAGTGCAGCACGGTCGGCGAGGTCGTCAGAGCGGCGACCGGGGCGAGGAGGAGGGTGATGCCGCGGGCGCGCGGGGCGCTGAAGAACGCGGCCGGGGCTTGGGGGTCGACCTGGCTGACGTAGACCGTCTCATCCCATCCCAGGCCGGGCATGGCCACGGCGAGATAGAGCTGGGAGGCGGTGAAGGCCGTGGCCAGGGCGACGAGCCATCGCAGATCGCGGACCGGGGCGAGGTGCGCCATGCGGGTCCGCGAGCCCAGGGGGGCGGTACCGGGGAGGAGGCTGGCTTGCTGCATGGGCACCACAGTGCGTGTGGTGCGCAAGCCCGGCCACACGTGTGGTGCGGTTGGAGCACTCGGCCGCACACGCCGAGGGGCGGTGTTTCACGTGAAACACCGCCCCTCGGCGTACCCAGGGTCCGCTGACGCCTACTTCACCTGCGGCTTGCGGATGTTGAGGGAGAGCTCCTTGAGCCGGGCCTCTTCCAGCTCCGTCGGCGCGCCCATCATCAGGTCCTGCGCGTTGCCGTTCAGCGGGAACGCGATGGTCTCCCGGATGTTCGGCTCGTCCGCGAGGAGCATGACGATGCGGTCGACGCCCGGGGCGATACCGCCGTGCGGCGGGGCGCCGAAGCGGAAGGCGCGCAGCATGCCCGCAAACTTCTCCTCGACGGTGTCGCGGTCGTAGCCCGCGATCTCGAAGGCCTTGATCATGATGTCGGGCTCGTGGTTCCGGATCGCGCCGGAGGACAGCTCGACGCCGTTGCAGACGATGTCGTACTGCCAGCCCAGGATGTCCAGCGGGTCCTTCTCCTCCAGGTCCTTCATCCCGCCCTGCGGCATGGAGAACGGGTTGTGGGAGAAGTCGATCTTGCCGGTCTCCTCGTCCCGCTCGTACATCGGGAAGTCGACGACCCAGCAGAAGCGGAAGACGTCCTCCTCGAAGTGGCCGGAGCGCTTCGCGGCCTCGACGCGCACCGCGCCCATGATCTTCGAGACCTCGTCGAAGTCGCCCGCGCCGAAGAAGACCGCGTGGCCGGGCTCCAGGCCGAGTCGCTCGCTGAGGACCTTGACGTTCTCCTCGGTCAGGAACTTGGCGATCGGGCCGGTCAGCGAACCGTCCTCGCCGACGCGCACCCAGGCCAGGCCCTTGGCGCCGTGCTGCACCGCGTAGTCGCCGAGCTGGTCGAAGAACTTGCGGGGCTGGTCCTGCACCGCCGGCACCGGCAGCGCACGGACGTGCTTGCCCGCGAAGGCCTTGAACTCCGAGCCCTCGAAGACATCGGTGATGTCGACCAGTTCGAGCTGGGCGCGCAGGTCCGGCTTGTCGGAGCCGTACTTCAGCATCGCCTCGCGGAACGGGATGCGCGGGAACGGCGAGGTGACGTGGCGGCCGCCGCCGAACTCCTCGAAGAGCTCGGTCATCAGCTTCTCGACCGGCTGGAAGATGTCCTCCTGCTCGACGAAGGACATCTCGATGTCGAGCTGGTAGAACTCGCCCGGCGAGCGGTCCGCGCGGGCGTCCTCGTCACGGAAGCACGGGGCGATCTGGAAGTAGCGGTCGAAGCCCGAGATCATCAGCAGCTGCTTGAACTGCTGCGGGGCCTGCGGCAGCGCGTAGAACTTGCCCGGGTGGAGGCGGGAGGGCACGACGAAGTCGCGGGCGCCCTCCGGGGACGTGGCGCTGAGGATCGGCGTCGCCATCTCGTTGAAGCCGAGGGCCGTCATCTTGTGGCGGATGGACGAGATGACCGCCGAGCGCAGCATGATGTTGCGGTGCATGCGCTCGCGGCGCAGGTCGAGGAAGCGGTACTCCAGGCGCTTCTCCTCGTTGACACCGTCGTCGGCGTTGATCGTGAAGGGGATCTGCTGGGCCGCGCCCAGGACCTCGACCTCGGCGGCCTCGATCTCGATCTCGCCGGTGGGCAGCTCCGGGTTCACGTTGTCGGCGCCGCGCGAGACGACCTTGCCGTCGACGCGGACGACCGTCTCCTTCGTCAGCTTGTCCAGCACCTCGGCGGCCGGGGTGCCGGGGCGGGCGACGAGCTGCGTGATGCCGTAGTGGTCGCGCAGATCGATGAAGAGGATGCCGCCCAGGTCACGTCGATTGTGCAGCCAGCCGCTGAGGCGGACGTCCGTGTCGACGTCCGCGGCTCGGAGCTCGCCGCAGTTATGGGACCGGTACCGGTGCATCGCTCATCCAAGTCGTCGCGAGTGTCGAGGTGAGGAGTTGTCGGGAGCGGAGGAGGGGGATCGGAAACGGGCTCTCACGCCCGGTCGCTCTCCTCAGTGGGCACCCGAAAGGCCACCCCAGGATTGACATAACCGCTCCAGGTTACCGTCCCGGCCCCCGCCTCTTCGTTGACATATACGCATCAGCGGCTTCCGGGGCCGGCGAGGGGGTCCTGGACTGGGACGTTGGTCACGTTCCAGTAGCTGGTCCAGGTTCGTCAAACGCCCCTAAAGTGATGCAATGCGCACCAAGGACCTCTTGGCCGCCATTGCGACCGGCCTGTGGCGTTGGGACAACGCCTCGGGACGGGTGGCCCTCGATGCCGAAGCGGCCCGGCTGCTCGGGCTCCCCGCAGAGCCGGTGGAGCTCAGCGAGGCCGCCGTACGCTCCCGTTTTCATCCCGTCGACTTCGCCGAGATCAACGGGATAGTGCAGCTCGCGGTGTCCGAGGAGACGCTGGCCGAGGCCCGGCTGCGCATCGTGGACGAGCACGGACGGGTGCTGCGCATCGTCCGCACCCGCTCCCGGCCCCGGATCGTCGACGGCGACTTCGAGCTGGTCGGCACCCTCCAGGAGGTGCCCGAGCCGCAGCCCGGGACCTCCGCGGCGCACACCCCGATCACCGGCGACTGGCGCCGCTCGCGTGAGGCGTTCCTGCTGGACGCGGGGCGGGCGCTGGCCGAGGCACGGTCCACGGCCGAGGTGCTGCGGGTGGCGGCCGGGCTGTCCATGCCCGGCTTCATCCCGGACGGCCTGGCGGTCTTCGGGATCGAGGGCGACCGGATCTCCGTCATCGGCCACCACGGCCACCGCCCCGGCGACGAGAACCCCTTCCGCGCCATGGCGCTGGACACCGACTACCCGGCCGCCGAGGTCATCCGCACCGGCCGGGCCATCTATCTGCCCAGCCCGGAGGAGTACCGCCGCCGCTACCCGGCCACCTGGCCACTGGCCGCCCGCTTCGGCCGTACGTCCTGGGCGTTCCTGCCGCTGGTCAACGCGGGCCGGACGATCGGGGCCTGGATGGCGGCGTTCGCCCACCCGGTCGCCTTCACCCCCGACGAGCGCTCGGTGCTGACCACCGTCGCCCGGATGCTGGCCCAGGCGCTGGCCCGGGCCGGGATGCAGGAGGAACAGCAGGAGCTGGCGCTGGCTCTCCAGCGCAGCATGATGCCGACGGTGCAGCCGGACATCCCGGGGATGACGGTCGCGGCACGCTATGTGCCGACCGGCGGCGGGCTGGAGGTCGGCGGCGACTGGTACGACATGATCCCGCTGCCGTCCGGGCGGATCGCGCTGGTCATCGGGGATGTCCAAGGCCATGACGTACGGGCCGCGGGCCTGATGGGGCAGCTGCGGATCGCGCTGCGCGCCTACGCCTCCGAAGGCCACCACCCCGATGCGGTGCTCTCGCGGGCCTCCCGCTTCCTGGCCGGGATCAACGAGACCGAACTCCGCGGCCACGGCGAGGACCAGCGCTTCGCGACCTGCCTGTACATCGAGGTGGATCCGGCGACCGGGCTGCTGGACATC
Source organism: Streptomyces sp. NPDC034111 (assembly GCF_055575375.1). Classification (NCBI taxonomy): domain Bacteria; kingdom Bacillati; phylum Actinomycetota; class Actinomycetes; order Kitasatosporales; family Streptomycetaceae; genus Streptomyces; species Streptomyces sp. NPDC034111. The sequence continues at coordinate 39,666 of NZ_JBVIST010000006.1, forward strand.
GCGCGGGCCGGCCACCCCGATCCGGCGATCCGGCTGACCGACGGCACGATGCTGGTCCGGCCCACCGCGGGCGGGCTGCCGCTGGGCATCGTCCCGGACACCGACTACCCCACCACCCGGCTCGTCCTGGAGCCCGGCGAGACCATGGTGGTCTGCACCGACGGGCTGATCGAGACCGGCGGCCACGATCTGGAGACCGGGTGGGCGCGGCTGCGCGACATCATCGAGGCGCATGAGGTCGGCGGAGACGACGAGAGCCTGGAGCGGCTGGCCGATGCCCTGGTGCAGGCCGTGCACGGGCCGCCCTCGCACCACACCACCGGACCGCTGGTGGACCGCCGCGAGGACGACATCGCGCTCCTGCTGCTCGGCCGCGAGGGCGCCGGCTGCGGGGTGGGCACCGGTGATCTGCTCGGCCCGCAGCCCGTACGGCGCACCGTGCTCACCATTGCGCAGGCCGAGCCGCAGCGGATCGCCGAGGCCCGCCGGCAGGTCCGCGATGTGCTGCACGACTGGGCCGATGCGGACCAGGTGGACTCGGCGGTGCTGATGGTCTCCGAAATGGTCACCAACGTCCTCACGCACACCGACGGGGATGCGCTGCTGGTCGCCGAGATCTCCGGTCCGCGGGGCGCCCGGCGGATCCGCGTCGATGTCTCCGACGGCAGCGATGAACTGCCGCACCGCCGCAGCCCCGGCGAACTGGCCTCCTCCGGCCGCGGTCTGATGCTGCTGGAGCTGCTGGCCGGAGCGTGGGGCGTGGATCCGCGCGGGGACGGCAAGTCGACGTGGTTCGAGCTTTACGAGGAGGCAGGGGAGGCGGCAGGACCACTGTCACCGGAGCCCCCACCGGAACCGGAGCCGGAGTCCGAGTCCGCGGCGTAGTGCTTGCGCAGCTCGTGGAGCACCCCGGAGACCGCGGCGGTCAGCGGGACGGACAGCAGCATGCCGAGGATCCCGGCGAGGCTGGCGCCCGCCGTGATCGCCAGCATGACGGTCGCCGGATGCATCTGGACCGTACGGCTCTGGATCATCGGCTGAAGCACATGGCCCTCCAGCACCTGTACGGCGAGGACCACGCCGAGCGCCCACAGCGCGATCACAAAGCCGCGGTCTGCGAAGGCCACCAGGATCGCCACCGCGCCCGAGATGAGGGCGCCGAGGTAGGGGATGTAGGCGCCGACGAAGACCAGTGCCCCGAGGCCGGCGGCGCCCGGGACCTGGAGGATCAGCAGTCCGACGGTGATGCAGAGGGCGTCGATCAGCGCGATGAAGGTGGTGCCGCGCATAAAGCCCTCGACGGCCTGGAAGCCGCGGCGGGCCATCCGTTCGAGCTGGGGCGCCGAGTCGCCGGGCGCCCAGTCGTGCAGCGCACGTACCGCCCTGCCCGAGTCGCGCAGGAAGAAGAACGTCAGCAGCAGGGCCAGCACCGACGCGGCGAGGAACTGCCCGACGACGCTGACGCCGGCCAGCAGACCGGAGGCCGCGACACCGCCGAACTTGGAGGCCAGGCGCTTGGCGTGCGAGGCGAGGTCGTCGAGAGAGGTACCGGCCGTGCCGAAGGTCTTGGACAGGCCCTTGGCGGCGTCCTTGAGCGAGGCGATGATCTGGTCCCCGGTGTCGACCAGCGCACTGACGACGATGTATCCGGCGCCGCCGACCACCAGCACGAGGACGGCACAGGTCAGCCCGGCCGCCAGCGAACGGTTGAGCCTCATCGCCACCAGCCGCCGGTAGAGCGGCCCGAGCAGCGCACTGCCGAGCAGCGCCAGCAGTACGGGCGTGACCGCCGCGCTCAGGAAGATGCACAGCCACACCCCGAGGGCCAGCACGGCAGCGAGCAGCAGCACCACCCCGCACCAGGCCGCTGCGCGGCGGGCCTCGATCGGCAGCAACGGCTTTCCGGGCAGCGGCCGTTCGCCCTCGGCGCCGCTCCGGTCGTGATCCGAGTCGTTTCGCACCCGGACAGTCCACCACGGCACCTGCTCCGGTGCGGGGCCGGGAGCTGACCGGGGGCGGTGTTTCACGTGAAACACCGCCCCGTCGCCCTACGCCCGGTCCCGCCGCCCTACGTCCGGTCCGTCGCGCCCGGCGTCAGAGCTCGTCGGCCGGAATCGTGCCGAGCCGGCCGGCCTGGAAGTCCTCGAAGGCCTGGGCCAGTTCGGCGTGGGTGTTCATCACGAACGGGCCGTAATGCATCATCGGCTCGCGGATCGGCAACCCGCCCAGCAGCACGACCTCGAAGTTCGGGCTGCGCGACTCCTGGGTCTCGTCCGCCCGGATCGTGAGCGCGTCACCGGGACCGAACACGACCGCCTGCCCCATATGGAACGGGCGGCCCTCGGCGCCGGCCGCACCGCGTCCGGCCAGGGCGTAGGCGAGGCCGTTGAAATCCTTGCGCCAGGGCAGGGTCAGCTCGGCGCCCGGGTTCACGGTCACATGCATCATCGTGATCGGGGTGTGGGTGATGCCCGGACCGCGGTGGCCGTCGAGGTCACCGGCGATCAGCCGCAGCAGCGCACCGCCGTCGGCCGAGGTCAGCAGCTTGACCTGGCCGCCGCCGATGTCCTGGTAGCGGGGGGCCATCATCTTGTCGCTCTTCGGCAGGTTCACCCACAGCTGGAGGCCGTGGAAGAGGCCGCCGGACATCACCAGCGACTCCGGCGGCGCCTCGATGTGCAGCAGGCCGGAGCCGGCCGTCATCCACTGGGTGTCGCCGTCGTTGATGGTGCCGCCGCCACCGTGCGAGTCACGGTGCACGAACGTGCCGTCGATCAGGTACGTGACGGTCTCGAAGCCCCGGTGCGGGTGCCAGGGCGTGCCCTTGGGCTCTCCGGGCGCGTACTCCACCTCGCCCATCTGATCCATCATGATGAACGGGTCGAGGTGCCGGTAGTTGATGCCGGCGAACGCCCGGCGTACCGGGAAGCCCTCGCCCTCGAAGCCGCTCGGAGCGGTGGCGACGGCCAGTACGGGACGGGTGTGCGCCGCGGCCGGCGCCGCCACACGCGGCAGGGCCAGCGGGTTCTCTACGGTCACAGCGGGCATGACGGCCTCCTCGGTCGTTCGCACAACTTAGTTGAATACTGAACAACCCGCAAGGCATGCTGCATTCCCGCCCACGTTTCCGCAGGTCACGGGGCGTTTAGCGGCAATGCAAGGGAGGCGTCAGCCGGCCATGAAGCGAGGGCGCCTAGCCGTACATCCGGCGCATCGCGAAGTCCACCATCTGCTCCACGGCCTTTGCGTCGAAGACCATCCGGTGGTCGCCCTCCATGTCGAGGACGAAGCCATAGCCGGTCGGCAGCAGGTCGAGCACCTCCGCGCCGGTGATCACGAAGTACTTGGACTCCTTGCCCGCGTACCGCCGCAGCTCCTTAAGGGAGGTGAACATCGGGATCACCGGCTGCTGGGTGTTGTGCAGCGCCAGGAAGCCTGGGTTGTCGCCGCGCGGGCAGTAGACCTTGGAGGTGGAGAAGATGCCCTGGAAGTCCTCGGCGGACATCGAGCCCGTGGTGAAGGCGCGCACCGCGTCGGCGAGCGAGGGCGGGGACGGCTCGGGATACAGCGGCTGCTCGCCATAGCCCCCGGGGGACGGTTGCTGCGGCGGGGGCGGTGGCGCACCGTACTGCTGCTGCCCGGCACCCGCATTCTGGTCGTAGCCGTACATGCGCCACAGCGTACTGAGTCCGGCCTGCGCCGGGGGACGCTCGTCACAGATGGGCGGAAGGGGTTGATTCTTATTACCCACCGGTAGCATCATTTGGCTACTAGCCGGTATTGCGTCTGAGGTCCCTCCCTTGGGGCCCTCTCCCGAACCCCTTACGGAGCCGTACCCATGGGCCACTACAAGTCGAACCTCCGCGACATCGAGTTCAACCTCTTCGAGGTACTGGGCCGTGACAGCGTGTACGGCACCGGACCGTTCGCGGAGATGGATGTCGACACCGCCAAGAGCGTGCTGTCCGAGATCGCCCGGCTGTCCGAGAACGAGCTGGCGGAGTCCTTCGCCGACACCGACCGCAACCCCCCGGTGTTCGACCCGGACACCAACACCGCGCCGGTTCCGGACACCTTCAAGAAGAGCTACCAGGCCTACATGGACGCCGAGTGGTGGCGGCTGGGCATCCCGGAGGAGATCGGCGGCACCACCGCGCCGCGCTCCCTCCTGTGGGGCTTTGCCGAGACCATCCTGGGCGCCAACCCGGCGGTCTGGATGTACGCCTCCGGCCCGGCGTTCGCCGGTGTGCTCTTCGACGAGGGCACCGACGAGCAGAAGAAGTGGGCCAAGATCGCCGTGGACAAGGGCTGGGGCTCCACGATGGTGCTGACCGAGCCCGACGCGGGTTCGGACGTCGGCGCGGGCCGCACCAAGGCGGTCAAGCAGGAGGACGGCTCCTGGCACATCGAGGGCGTGAAGCGCTTCATCACCTCCGGTGAGCACGACATGTCGGAGAACATCCTTCACTACGTCCTCGCCCGCCCCGAGGGCCACGGTCCTGGCACCAAGGGCCTGTCGCTCTTCCTCGTCCCGAAGTACGAGTTCGACTTCGAGACCGGTGAGCTGGGCGCCCGTAACGGCGTCTACGCGACCAACGTCGAGCACAAGATGGGCCTGAAGGCCTCCAACACCTGCGAGATGACCTTCGGCGCCAACCACCCCGCCAAGGGCTGGCTGATCGGCGAGAAGCACGACGGCATCCGCCAGATGTTCATGATCATCGAGTTCGCCCGGATGATGGTCGGCACGAAGGCCATCGCCACCCTCTCCACCGGCTACCTCAACGCGCTGGAGTACGCCAAGGAGCGCGTGCAGGGTCCGGACCTGGCGGCCTTCACCGACAAGACCGCCCCGCGCGTCACCATCACCCACCACCCCGACGTGCGCCGCTCGCTGATGACGCAGAAGGCGTACGCCGAGGGCATGCGCGCCCTGGTGCTCTACACCGCCGCGGTCCAGGACGAGATCCTCATCAAGGAGGCCGCGGGCGAGGACGCGAGCGCCGCGAACCGCCTGAACGACCTGCTGCTGCCGATCGTCAAGGGCTACGGCTCGGAGAAGTCCTACGAGCAGCTGGCGCAGTCGCTCCAGACCTTCGGAGGCTCCGGCTACCTCCAGGAGTACCCGATCGAGCAGTACATCCGGGACGCCAAGATCGACACCCTCTACGAGGGCACCACCGCGATCCAGGGCCAGGACTTCTTCTTCCGGAAGATCGTCCGCGACCAGGGTCAGGCGCTCACCGTGCTGTCCGACGAGATCAAGAAGTTCCTCGCCGACAACACCGGCGGCGAGGAGCTGGCGCAGGCCCGCGGCGAGCTGGCCAAGGCCGCCGCCGACCTGGAGGCGATCGTCGGCGCCATGCTGACCGACCTCGCGGCGACCGAGAAGGACGTCAAGTCCATCTACAAGGTCGGGCTGAACACCACCCGCCTGCTGCTGGCCTCCGGCGATGTCGTCATCGGCTACCTGCTGCTCAAGGGCGCGGCGGTGGCCGCCGAGAAGCTGGCCGGCGCCTCGGCGAAGGACAAGCCGTTCTACACCGGCAAGATCGCCGCGGCGAAGTTCTTCGCGCACAACGTCCTGCCGGGCGTCGGCGTCGAGCGCGGGCTGGCCGAGTCCGTCGACCAGTCGCTGATGGAGCTCGACGAGGCCGCGTTCTAAGAGCGTCTTCCGCGGGTCCGCCCGCGGCGTTCTTAGAGGTCTCTCAGATTGGCCGTCCAGACTGATGTTGCCCGCCTCCCTTCCCCCGGGGAGGCGGGCTTCGTCATGTCGTCGGACGCGCTGCGTACGGCCGGTGGGACAGCTCATGTTCCCGCGCGACCGGAATCGTTCATTCCAGTGGGGTTTCCGGCCTGGAATGCAGAAATCGTGGCCGGAAGGGAACGGAGTCGCACCGCACACACAAGGGGAATGCGGGGCCCGGCTCCTTATGCTGAATCCATGACCAACTCCGCCCGCTTCGATCGCGGCCACACCGACGACCTGATGTCCTTCCTCGCCGCCAGTCCGTCGCCCTACCACGCGGTCGCCAACGCGGCGGAGCGGCTGGAGAAGGCCGGTTTCCGGCAGGTCGCGGAGGTCGACGCATGGGACGGCGAGAGCGGCGGGAAGTACGTACTGCGCGGTGGCGCGATCATCGCCTGGTACGTGCCGGAGGGCGCGAGCCCGGCGACTCCTTACCGAATTGTCGGGGCTCACACCGACTCTCCCAATCTGCGGGTCAAACCGATTCCGGACACCGGTGCCCGCGGCTGGCGTCAGATCGCCGTCGAGATCTACGGCGGCACCCTGCTCAATACCTGGCTCGACCGCGATCTGGGGCTGAGCGGACGGGTCACACTGGCCGACGGAAGCCACCGGCTGGTCAATGTCGACCGGGCCCTGCTGCGGGTGCCGCAGCTGGCCGTACATCTGGACCGCTCGGTGAACTCCGAGGGCCTCAAGCTCGACAAACAGCGCCATATGACGCCGATCTGGGGCCTGGGTGAGGTGGCCGAGGGCGATCTGATCTCCTTCGTCGCTGAGGAGATCGGTGTCCCGGCCGAGGACGTCAAGGGCTGGGACCTCATGGTCCACAGCATCGAGCCCCCCTCCTACCTGGGCCGTGACCGCGAACTGGTCGCCGGCCCGCGGATGGACAATCTGCTGTCCGTGCACGCCGGTACGGCCGCGCTCACCGCCGCGGCCGCCGCCGGCAGCCGGCTGACCGCCATCCCGGTGCTGGCCGCCTTCGACCACGAGGAGAACGGCAGCCAGTCCGACACCGGCGCGGACGGCCCGCTGCTCGGCACGGTCCTGGAGCGCTCGGTCTTCGCCCGCGGCGGCTCGTACGAGGACCGGTCACGGGCCTTCGCCGGCACCGTCTGCCTGTCGTCGGACACCGGTCACGCGGTGCACCCCAACTACAGCGAGCGGCACGACCCCGGGCACCACCCGATGCCCAACGGCGGCCCGATCCTCAAGGTCAACGTCAACCAGCGCTATGCGACGGACGGCAGCGGCCGGGCGATCTTCGCGGCGGCCTGCGAGCGCGCCGAGGTGCCGTGGCAGAGCTTCGTCTCCAACAACGCGATGCCGTGCGGCACCACGATCGGGCCGATCACCGCGGCCCGGCACGGCATTGCGACGGTCGACATCGGCGTGGCCATCCTGTCCATGCACTCGGCGCGTGAGCTGTGCGGCGCCGAGGACCCGTACCTGCTGGCGAACGCCCTGACGGCCTTCCTGGAGGGCTGAGTTGGAATTCTCACTGCTCGGCCCGATCGCTGTGATGACGGGCTCCGGGGAGCTGTCCCTGGGGCCCGCCAAACGGCGCAGTGTGCTGGCGCTGCTGTTGTTGCAGCCCAACACCACTGTTCCCTTGGAGCAGTTGATCGACTCCCTGTGGGAGGACGAGCCCCCCGAGCACGCCCGCACGGTCGTCCAGGGGCATGTCTCACGGCTGCGCGCCACGCTCGCCGAGGGCGGCGCACAGGCCTATGGCATCGAGCTGACCACCCATGGCTCGGCCTATCTGCTGCGGCTGCCGGAGGAGCTGATCGACGCCCACCGGTTCGGTGAGCTGGTGGCGCTGGCGCGCCCAGAGGCGGCACCGGCCGATGCCGTGCCGCTGCTGCGTGAGGCGCTGGGACTGTGGCGCGGGCCGGCGCTGACCGGCACGGTCACCAGCCCGCCGTTCGCGGCCGCGGCACACGCCCTGGAAGAGCGCCGGCTGACGGCCGTGGAGGCGCTGGGCCGGGCGCACGGCGTGCTCGGCGAGCATGAGCAGGCCGCGGCGATCCTGTACTCCGCCGCCGTCAACCACCCGTTGCGGGAAGGGCTGATCGCCGGGCTGATGCGGGCGCTGTTCCGTACGGGGCGGCAGTCCGATGCACTGGAGTGGTTCCACCGCACCCGCCGGCTGCTCAACGAGGAGCTGGGCGTCGACCCGGGCGAGCGGCTGCGCGGGGCGTACGAGGAGATCCTCCGGGCCGAGGCAGCGAGCCGCCCCGCGGCCGGGCCTTCGGGGGGAGCGCACGGGGCGGGTGACGGCCATGCGCGGGTGCATACGTTTCACGTGAAACCCGACCGCGGTGGACAGGTGCCCGTTCAGGCCGGCGCCGAGGCAAGTGGTGCGCTGGGCGCTCCCGGTGGGCAGAGCGTGCCCACGGGGCCGGCAGGCGCCCCCCAGGGCGGTTCGGTGCCCGGCTCCGGGCCCGCCACCGGCGCGGGGCGGGCCGGTGCCGCGCCCCGGCTGCTGCCCCGGCCGCCCGCCCGCTTCCTCGGCCGCGAGGTACAACTCCACGCGCTGACCGAGGTGTTGACGGACCGTACGACCGGCGAGAGCCCCTTGGCGGTGGTCGCCGGGCCGGCCGGCGTCGGCAAGACCGCTTGCGCCGTGCAGTGGGCGCATCTGTACGCCGGGGCCTTCCCCGACGGCCAGCTCTTCGCCGATCTGCGCGGCTTCGGCGAGGGCGACGAGGCAGCGCCGGCCGAGATCCTGCGCGACTTCCTGCTCGCGCTCGGCACGCCCCAGGAGCGGGTACCCAGCTCGGCACAGGCCGCATCGGCGCTGTTCCGGTCGCTGGTCGCGGAGCGCCGGCTGCTGGTCGTCCTCGACAATGCACGCAGCTCGGCTCAGGTACGGCCGTTGCTGCCCGGCGGTCCGCACTGCGCCACGGTCGTCACCAGCCGCAGCCGGCTCGACGGGCTGGTCGCCACCGACTGCGCCCGGCCGGTCGGCCTCCAGGCGCTCGGCCACGAGGAGGGCGCCGCGCTGCTCGGTGCCATGCTCGGTCCGGAGCGGGTGGCCGAGGACCCCGCCGCCGCCCGGGAGTTGGTGGACCTGTGCGACGGACTGCCGTTGGCACTGCGGGCCGCGGCCGCCCAGCTGACCGCCCGGCCGCGCTGGCGGCTGGCCCGGCTCGCCGCGGCACTGCGCGACGAACGGCGGCGGCTGGCCCTGCTGTCGGCGGAGGACACCGGGATGGCGGCGGCGCTGCGGATGTCCGTCGCCCGGCTGTCGGCGGATGACGCACGACTCCTCAGCGCACTGGCGACCAGCGCGGACGGCCATCTCAACGCCTCGGTCGCGGCGGCGCTCGCCGGGTACGACCCGGAGCGCACCCAGGACGGTCTGGACCGGCTCGCCGAGATGCATCTGGTGGACGAGGAAGCCACCGATGTCTACACGATCAGCACGCTGACCCAGCTCTTCGCGCGGGATGAGCGCGGGGAGGGCGGCGGCAGCGGGCCGCTCCGCAAACCCGGTGCGGACGAGCAGGGCGGTGCCGCTGACGGTAGGTGACGGGCGCGGCTGAGCGGCAGGACACCACGCCTTGACACGGGGCAACGCGAGGACGTTAGGCGCACGTTAGTGAGACGGCAACGGCGGTCGGCAAAGTGGTCGACAGACCGCAGGACCGACCGTCGACCCGGGGGAGACCGGAGATGCCGCGCAGCCAGCCCCATGCCAGCAGCCCTCGTACGTCCCGCACCGTCCGCCGCCGTACGCTGCGGATCGCCGCGGCCGGACTGACCACCGTCGCCGCGTTCACCCTCACCGCATGCGGCGGCCAGGACAACCCGCTGCACACCAGCGCCGCCAAGCCGTACCACCCGGCCCCGCAGGTCGCCCAGGGCACCTCGGCCGATGAGCCGGCCGCGGGTACCCGCGTCGAGCAGGGCGGTGCGCGGCCCGACGGGGGCGGCGCGGAGCAGGCGTCCGCCAGGGACACCGGCAGCGGAGCCGGCACCGGGGCGGGCACCGGGGCGAACGGCGCGGCCCGGAGCGGCAACGCTCCCGTCATCCGGCACACCGCCTGCAACGCGGCCAGGGTCCGTATCGACGCCAAGCCGGTGAAGGAGCCGGTCAACCATCTGCTGCTGGTGGCCACCAACACCTCCAGCACCACCTGCGACCTCTACTTCGCCCCGAATCTGCGGTTCGGCAACGCCCAGTCCTCGCTCGCCGAACTGCCGGCCAGCAAGCCGCAGGCGCTGGTCACCCTCGCCCCCGGCGAGTCCGGCTACGCGGGCGTGCTGACCTCGTCCGCCGATGGCTCCGGCCGCCACGGGCGCACCATGCACTCCCTCTCCGTCAGCCTCCCGGGCCGCGACGGCAAGGGCAGCATCGGCGGCTCGGCCGCCGTGCCGCTCCCGGGCGGCTCGGTCTATGTCGACGACAGCGCCTGGGTGACGTACTGGCAGGCGAATGCGAACGAGGCGATCGCTTGGTGAGCCGGTCCGCCGAGCCACCTTCCCCCTGAACCAGGGCGCCCGTACCCCCCGCGGGCGCCCTTTCGCACAGCCGCGTCCCGTCATGTCTCGTGCCATGGCCCTGCCTGTCCCCTGCAGTTGATGTCTTCGCAGGTCACAGCCGTGCGTACGACCGGGACATCCCACGGGACGCGCAGCCCCCGGCCGGCCCCCGCACCCCCTTCCACGATGGTCTCCGTCGCCGCTCGCTCCGCCGGCGCCGGCTCCGTACGCCAGGCCGCGGCCGCCGCGGACTTCCCGACCTGGGGCACCCGTTGGGTGGCGGACACAGCAGCATGTGGTTCCGGGTCGACCGCGAAGGGAAGCAGATGTGGGTGCCGGGCATCCGCATCCGCCCGGAACAGCTGGAAAACACCGCATTGCCCAGTTGTCCGGAATGAGCCGGTGACCCCACCGGCCTGACTCCCTGGCCGACCTATCTGACCTGCGACGACGTCACCACGGCACGGCGCGCGGCGAACCCGCCGTGGCGCAACCGGCCACTATCGATATCGTGGCCGTGCCATGACAGACGCACTTCGCTGACCGCAGCGACCCACTGGGGGAACCACCCATGACCGCACGCCGCTCCCGCCGCCGTTCCGCCGCGTACGCCACGCTGGCCCTCGGGCTGGCCGGCTCGCTCGCGCTCACCGGCTGCAACAGCCACTCGAAGAAGTCGAAGAAGTCGTCCTCGTCGTCCTCGTCGTCCAAGAGCAAGAAGCGCAAGATCATCGGTGGTGGGACAGCGGCCGGCGCGGGAGCGGGGGCGGCCTCGCGGCGGGTGCCCGACTGCTTCCCGAGCACGTACAAGGTCACGTTCTCCCAGCAGACCGGCCCCAACAGCCATGTGACCGTGAAGTACAAGAACAACTCGAGCCGCGACTGCAAGCTGTACAACGCCCCGCTGCTGCGCTTCAACAACGCCAAGGACCCGCTGCCGCTGTTGCAGGGCACCCCCGGTCACCTCGACGGCACCCGCATCACCGTGCCCTCCCACGGCTACGCCTACGCGGTCATCCCCACCAACACCGCGGCCACCAAGGGCACCGAGCAGAAGTCGGTGACCATCGACTTCATGGGCATCTCGTCGACCTCTGTCACCCACGGTCCGGTCACCGTCAACTTCGCGGAGAAGCGGCTGCACATCGCCGTCGGCAAGAGCAAGGTCACCAACTGGTCGTCGAGCATCCACGGCGCCCAGCTGGCGGCCGGCGTCGGGAAGTAGCCCGGCACCACAGCGAACGACCGAGCGCCCGGGCCCTCCTCAGGACCCGGGCGCTCTCGGCTACTGCGCGTCCAGACCCGCCAGGACGAGCCCCAGCCGGGCCACCCCGCCGTCGACGACCTGGACCGGGACGCCCCAGTCCTGCTGGTGCACATGGCAGGCGGGGTACTCGATGTCCGGGTCGTCGTCGCAGGACGCGGCCATCGCCGAGACATGCAGCACCCCCTCGGTCACACCGTCCGCGAGCACCAGCTCGCGCTGGAGATCGGTGCCCGCACCCGCGCCCTCGGCAAGCAGCTCCGGCGGGGTCGCGCTGACCAGCAGCCGCGTCGAGGGGCCGTAGCGGGTGTCCAGCTTCTGGCCGTCCGGGGCCTGGAAGACCACATCGAGCCGCAGTGCGCCCGGGGCGACCTCGGTGGCCGCGCGCTGGGTGCGGTGCGCCACCGCCTCGACGCGGACCGCCTCCTCGGGGAGCCGCAGCCGGGTCAGCCGGTGCCGCGCCGACTCCACGACCACGATGTCACCGTCGACGAGCACCGCGGCGGACGGTTCGCGCAGATCCGTGGCCAGGGTGGTGACCTCGCCGCCTGCGGGGTCGTAGCGGCGCAGTGCGTGGTTGTACGTGTCGGCGATGGCGACCGAGCCGTCGGGGAGCGCGGTCACGCCCAGCGGGTGCTGAAGCAGCGCCTGGTCGGCGGCGCCGTCGCGGTGCCCGAAATCGAAGAGCCCGGTGCCGACGGCCGTACGGACGGCGAAGCCGTCGCCCCCTTCGGACCGCTCCACCCAACGGACCGCGCTGGTCTCGGAGTCCGCGACCCACAGCCGGTCGCCGGCCGCCGCCAGCCCGGACGGCTGGGCGAACCAGGCCTCGGCGGCCGGGCCGTCCACCAGGCCCTCATGGGTCGTGCCGGCCGCGGCCTCGACCGAGCCGGTGGCCGGGTCGTACGTCCACAGCTGGTGCACCCCGGCCATCGCGATCCACAGCCGGTCCTGCCACCAGGCGACGTCCCACGGCGAGGAGAGCGCCACCTCGCGGGCCGGACCCGAGGTCGGTGAGCCCTGCCACCACTGCTTGCCGGTGCCGGCCACCGTCTCCAGCGCGCCGGTTGCGGGATCGAGTACCCGGATGGCGTGGTTGACGGTGTCCGCGACGGCGACCTTGCCGTCGGGCAGCAGCGCCAGGCCCTGCGGCTCGTTGAAGGAGTCCGGCGTCAGACCGCGCTCGCCGCTGCCGATCCGGCGCAGCACCTGCTCGCCGTCCGCCGCCAGCTCCACCAGCTGATGGCGGGTGGTGTCCGAGACCAGGAAGGTGCCGCCCGGCAGCCGCACGGCCTTGCCGGGGAAGCGCAGGTCGGTGGCGACCGGCTCCGGCGGTACGTACGGGCCGTCGCCGCGCCGCAGCGTGCCCTTCGCGCCGTGCTCGGCCTCCAGCTCCTCGACGAGCTTGGCGAGGGCGTGCGCATGCCCCTCGCCGGCGTGCTGGGCGACGACATAGCCCTCGGGGTCGATCACCACCAGCGTCGGCCAGGCCCGGACCGCGTACTGCTTCCACGTGGCGAGCTCGGGATCGTCGAGGACCGGGTGCTCGACGCCGTACCGCTCGACGGCGTCCACCACCGCCTGGTGCTCGGCCTCGTGCACGAACTTCGGGGAGTGCACGCCGATGATCACGACGGTGTCCCGGTGCCGCTCCTCCAGCTCCCGCAGCTCGTCCAGGACATGCAGACAATTCACACAGCAGAACGTCCAGAAATCCAGGACGACAATGCGTCCGCGCAGGTCGGAGAGGGTCAGATCCTTGTCGCCGGTGTTCAGCCAGCCGCCCTTGCCGGTCAGCTCGGGGGCCCGGACGCGTGCACGTGAAGCCATGTGGACATTCAACGTCACTCCGGTGCCCGCGCATTCCGCCGGGGCACCCGGGAACACGTCACCCATGCAGCCATCCCCCGCGGTCCACCCCGCACGCTCCCGCAAGTACCTCGTCCGCGACCGGATCTTCGGCATCGGCGACGACTACTGGATCGACGACGAACACGGCCACCATGCCTTCCTCGTCGACGGGAAGGCGCTGCGGCTGCGGGAGACCCTCGAGCTGAAGGACCCCGAGCGCCGGGTGCTGATCACCATTCGCAAGAAGATGCTGGCCCTGCGCGACACGATGACGATCGAGCGGGACGACCAGCCGCTGGCCACGATCAAGCGCAAGCGGCTCTCCCTGCTGCGCAACCACTACCGCGTCGCGCTGGTGGACGGCACCGAGCTGGACGTCAGCGGCAAGATCCTGGACCGGGAGTTCGCGATCGAGTACGACGGCGAGCTGCTCGCGGAGATCTCGCGGCGCTGGCTGACCGTACGCGACACCTACGCGGTCAATGTCGTACGGGACGATGCGGATCCGCCGTTGCTCATCGCCATCGCGGTCTGTGTGATCCGGCTGGCGGAGCGGGAGCGCGGCGAGGACTGAGGAACGGCGCCGAGCGCGGCGCCGAAGCCCTCTGCGGGCGGGGCACATCGGCCTACGATGGTCACCCGAAAGCACTGCCGGGGTGCCCGTGCGCAGCGTAACTTAACTGCACAGACAGCAGCCCGCGTACGAACCGTCCGAGGGGTCCCGTGACCGTCCATCCCAGCCTTCAGTCCTCCATCGATGCCTGGACTCACTCCATAGAAGCGATAACCGAGCTGGTTACCCCGCTCGTCGAGGGCGAGTGGAACAGGGCGACGTGCCTGCCAGGATGGTCCGTTCGTGATGTGGTCTCCCATGTCATCGGCCTGGAATGCGAAATGCTGGGCGACCCACGGCCGATCCACACGCTGCCGCGCGATCTCTACCACGTCCGCACCGAATCGGCGCGCCGCATGGAGGTGCAGGTCGACGTCCGCCGGCACCACACCGCGCCGGAGATGGTCAGCGAGCTCGAATACACCGTCATCCGCCGCTCCCGGCAGCTGCGCAACGAGTCCCGCCAGCCGGACGCCACGGTGCGTAGCCCGCTCGACGAAGACCGCACGCTGGAATTCGTGCTGCAACAGCGGGCGTTCGACGTCTGGGTGCATGAACAGGACCTGCGCCGGGCGCTCGGCAAGCCCGGCAATCTGGACTCCCCCGGCGCGCATGTGACCCGGGATCTGCTGGTGAAGGTGCTGCCCGGCGTCGTCGCCAAGAGGGCCCAGGCACCGGCCGATTCGGCCGTGGTCTTCGATGTCAGCGGACCGCTGGAGTTCCTGCGCACTGTCCGGATCGACTCCGCGGGCAACGCCACGATCGACGGCAGCGTCTCGCTCGGTCCCACCGTGACGTTCGCGCTGGACTGGGACACCTTCCACCAGCTGGCCTGCGGGCGGGTCCGCCCGGCGGCCGTCGCCGAGCAGATCAAGATCGACGGCGACGCCGACCTCGCCGAGGCGATTCTGAACAACTTCGCGGTCACGCCGTAGCGGAGAGACCGGGAGAGGGGGCGGGGGCGCCCCGGCGGTGATGTTTCACGTGAAACGGCCCCCGCCGCCGTCTCACACCGGGACGTGGACCGCCTCGACCCGGCTGACCACCAGCCGTTCGCGCTCACGCTGGGCCGCGCTGCGCCGCAGACGAAGGATCTGTGAGACGCCGACCGCCTCCAGCACGAAGACCGAGGCGAGGGCGATCCGGTAGTTGTCGCCGGTGGCGTCCAGCAGGACGCCGACCGCCAGCAGGGTCGTCATCGACGCGGTGAAGCCGCCCATGTTGACGATGCCGGAGGCGGTGCCCTGGCGCTCGGGCGGGTTGGCGGGCCGGGCGAAATCGAAGCCGATCATCGAGGCCGGACCGCAGGCACCCAGCACCGTGCACAGCACGATCAGCAGCGCCATGGGCGCATGATCGGCCGGCCAGCACAGCACCAGCGCCCACATCAGGGCGGTGGCACCTACCGTGCCGAGGGCCAGTGGCATACGGGCGGTGTGGTGGCGGGCGATGAGCTGACCGTAGATCAGGCCCACCGCCATGTTGGAGAGCACCACAAGCGTCAGCAGTTCGCCCGCGGTGCCCCGGGACAGCCCCTGCGCCTCGACGAGGAACGGCAGTCCCCACAGCAGCAGGAAGACCATCGCGGGGAACTGGGTGGTGAAGTGCACCCACATGCCCAGCCGGGTGCCGGGCTCCCGCCAGGCGTCCGCGATCTGCCGCCGTACGAAGCCGGCACCGGAGTGCCCGGCGGGGGCGGGCGGCGGTTCGAGGCCCTCGGGGTGATCCTTGAGGAAGAGCAGCAGCACGATCAGTACGACGATGCCGCCGGCCGCGCTGGCGGCGAAGGTCGGGGTCCAGCCGAAGGTGTGCAGAAAGCGGGCCAGGACGAGCGTGGAGATCAGGTTGCCCGCCATACCGACCAGCGCGGCGATCTGCGCGATCATCGGGCCGCGGCGGGCCGGGAACCAGCGGGCGCCCAGCCGCAGCACGCTGATGAAGGTCATCGCATCGCCGCAGCCGAGCAGCGCACGCGAGCCGAGCGCCATGGGGTACGACGCGGAGAGCGCAAAGCCGAACTGGCCGACGGTGTAGAGCACCACGCCAAGGGTCAGCACCTTCTTGGGGCCGAGCCGGTCCACCAGCAGTCCGACGGGTATCTGCATCCCCGCGTACACCAGCAGTTGGAGGATGGAGAACGTCGACAGCGCCGAGGCGTTGATGTGGAAGCGCTCGGCGGCGTCCAGACCGGCCACGCCGAGGCTCGTACGGTAGGTGATCGCGACGAAGTAGACCGCGACGCCGATGCCCCAGACCGCCATGGCCTTATAGCCGCCGGGCGGGTCCGCGGGCAGCAGCCGGGCGGGGGAGTCGCCGGTGCCGGAGCCGCTGGGGCTCTCCGATCCGCCGTTGCCGGCGCTCATCGCACCTCCCCCTGCGCCAGGTTGCGCACCCAGCTGACGTGCCGGTGCACGACCTCGGTCGCGGCGTCCGCGTCACCGGTCCGCAGCGCCTCCAGGATCTCCGCATGTTCGGTGATGTTCTTGGCGATCCGGTCCGGGTGGGCGTGCATCACCGCGACGCCCATCCGCAGCTGGCGGTCGCGCAGCTGCTCGTAGAGCCGGTCCAGGATTTGATTGCCTGCACTGCGCACGATGGCGGCGTGGAAGGCGCGGTCGGTGACCGAGACCGCGGCCAGATCGCCGGCCGCGGCCTGCGCCCGCATCGTCTCCAGCAGCTCGGTCAGCTCGCCGATCAGCGCCTGGTTCGCGGGCACCGCCTTGGCCGCCGCATGCTTCTCCACCAGCAGCCGGGTCTCCACGACATCGGCGATCTCCTGTGCGGAGACCGGCAGCACCAGCGCGCCCTTCTTCGGGTAGAGCTTGATCAGCCCCTCGACCTCCAGCCGCAGCAGCGCCTCGCGCACCGGTGTGCGGGACACCCCGACGGCCTCGGCCAGCTCCCCCTCGGTGAGCAGCATCCCGCCCTCGTAGCGACGGTCGAGGACGGCGTCCTTGATGTGCGCATAGACCCGCTCGGCGGCGGGCGGCTGCTTGGCGGAGGACTCTCGGACGGGGGCGCTGGGCGGGGACACGGAGGGCATGCGCACAGGATAGATACAACAGGTATGCGTCCGAAACGTCATTTCGCGATGTGGACCACCTGCGGTGCGTTTGCCCTGGTAGGCAGTGATATGGGCGCCTGGACGGGCCTGCCCGCCCGGGGCCCCTCGGCCCGGATCCGGCCGGCCGCGGTCAGCCCGGCATCCGCCCCTGCGCGATCAGCCGGTCCACGACCTGCGCATGGGCGGGGGCGCAGCGCTCGCGGGCCTCCCGGCGGTCGAACCAGGCGTACTCGGCGATCTCCCGGCCCGGGACCGGCGCGATGTCCCGCGGCCCACCGGTGAAACAGGTCATGTGCAGCCGACGGCCGTTCTTGCCGTGCGCGACGTCATGGATGACGAACGCCTCCCGCAGCTCGTCGGCGGGGACCAGCAGACCGAGCTCTTCGCCCAGCTCCCGCGACAGCGCCTCGCGCGCCGTCTCCCCGGGCTCGTACTTGCCGCCCGGAAGGTAGAAGGTGTCGTTCCCCCGCGTCCGTACGCTCAGCAGCCGTCCCTCGCGCAGATGCAGCCAGCCCACCGACTTCAGCGGCGCGGGACGCTCCAGGGCGATCAGCGGATGGCCGGTCTGCTCGTCGGCCCGCCGGGCCCGCTCGCGGAAACCCAGGTGCGCGTAGAAGCGCCGGGCGCGGGCGTTCGCCTCGAAGACCTCCAGCGTCAGCGCACCGTGCAGCGCGGCCGCATGCTCGATCAACTGACGTCCGGTGCCGCCCCCTTGAGCCTCCGGCGCCACGAACAGCCCGCCGACCTCGGCACCGGAGCCCTCGCCGGACCCGTCCGCATGGCGCTCCCCCTGCGCACCCGGCAGGAGTCCGAGCAGCCCGATGACGGTGCCGTCACGCTCGGCGACCCAGTTCTCCGCCTGGACGAGGTACACCTCGCGGAGGATCCGGGCCCGTTCACCCTCGCCTTCTCCCGCGAGGAACGGATGCGCCTGGCGCGCGGCCCGAGCCCAGAGATCGGTGACAACGTCCTGGTCGGAGGCCTGATAGCGCCGGATGAGGGGGTCGCTGGTCATTTCGCCGACCGTAAACACCGCGGCTCACGGCGGCAAACCCTTTTACGGCGGCGGGGCCGGCCCTCCTCGGGAGGGGGACCGAAGAGGTACGTAGGGTCCACCTAAAGGTTGACGAGAGTCCGTACCTGGCGCGTACGGATCGGCCCGAAATCCGTGGGTGAATGGAGTCATGGAGCCGGGGAGAGGCTCCGACACTCAAGGGGAGTTGACCATGCAGCCCAGGACGAACGCCGGCCACCGGACGCGGAACACCGTCGTACTGGCCTTGATCGTCGCCGGCCTGTGCGCGGGCGTTGCACTGACCCGTGGCGCCGCGCACATCGACGAGTCGGGCCCGACCGGGCCGGTGGCACACTTCAGCCGCGCGGTGCAGCTCATCCGCGGCTGACCGGCGTGACGCCTCAGGGCGTGGTTTCACGTGAAACCACGCCCTGAATCACGTCCTGAGGCCATGAACCGCGACCGCAGGATCAGCTCCAGGTGATGAGCCGCTTCGGGCGCTCCAGAATCGCCGCGACATCCGCGAGCAGCTTGGAGCCCAGTTCGCCGTCGATCAGGCGGTGGTCGAAGGACAGCGCGAGCGTGGTCACCTGGCGGGCCTTCACCTTGCCCTTGTGGACCCACGGCTGGAGCTTGACCGCGCCGAAGGCGAGGATCGCCGACTCCCCCGGGTTGAGGATCGGCGTACCGGTGTCGACGCCGAAGACGCCGACGTTGGTGATGGTGACCGTGCCGCCGGTCATCGCCGCCGGGGAGGTCTTGCCCTCACGGGCGGTGGCGACCAGATCGCCCAGCTCCGCGGCGAGCTGGGGAAGCGTCTTGACTCCGGCGTCCTTGATGTTCGGGACGATCAGCCCGCGCGGGGTGGCCGCCGCGATCCCGAGGTTGACGTAGTCCTTGTAGACGATCTCCTGCTTCGCCTCGTCCCAGGACGCATTGACCTCCGGGTGGCGCTTGATGGCGACCAGGAAGGCCTTGGCGACGAGCAGCAGCGGGTTGACCCGCAGCCCCGCCATGTCCGGGTCCTGCTTCAGCTCCTGGACGAGCTTCATCGTGCGAGTCACGTCGACGGTGATGAACTCCGTGACATGCGGCGCGGTGAAGGCGCTGGCGACCATCGCCTGGGCGGTGGCCTTCCGTACGCCCTTGACCGGCACCCGCCGCTCGCGGGCGGCGACATCGACGATGCCGGGCTCGGCCGCGGCGACCGTCACCGGCGTGGGAACCTCGGCCGGGGCAGGTGCCGCGGCCGGAGCGGCCGCCGCATGCACGTCCTCGCGGGTGATCACGCCGTCCGGCCCGGTCGGGGTGACCGTCGCCAGGTCGATGCCCAGGTCCTTGGCGAGCTTGCGCACCGGCGGCTTGGCCAGCGGCCGGCCGGCCGGGACGACGGGCGCAGCCCTGACGACAGGAGCGGCCGGAGCCACCGGGGCGGGGGCAGCCGGAGCGGGCGGAGCCACCGGAGCGGCCCGTCCGTTCAGCTCGGCCTGGAGCGCGGCGCTCGCCGGCTGCGCCGGAACGCCCGGCTGCGGCTTACGGGCCCGGCGCTTGGTCGAGGCCGGCGCGGCGCCGTAGCCGACCAGCACCGCCTGCCGGCCCTGCGGCTCGGCCTCCTCCTCGGCCTCGGCGGCTTCCTGTGCCGCGCCGGACGCCGCCGGCGTCTCGGCGGGGCCGGCTCCGGGGTCGGTGTCCACGGAGATGATGGAGGTGCCGACGTCGACGGTGACGCCCTCGCCGAAGTGCAGCGCGTGCACCACCCCGTCGTAAGGAATGGGCAGTTCGACGGCGGCCTTGGCGGTCTCGACCTCACAGATGACCTGGCCGTCGGTGACGGTGTCGCCCGGCTGGACGTACCACTTGAGGATCTCGGCCTCGGTAAGCCCCTCGCCCACGTCGGGCATCTTGAACTCGCGGAAGCGCTGTGCGTTGGAGGTACTTGCAGTCATGGTCACGAACTCTCCTCAAACCCTCAGTACGCCAACGCACGGTCAACGGCGTCGAGCACCCGGTCCAGCCCCGGAAGGTACTCGTCCTCCAGCCGGGAGGGCGGGTACGGGGAGTGGAAGCCGCCGACCCGCAGGACCGGGGCCTCCAGGTGGTAGAAGCACCGCTCGGTGATCCGGGCGGCGATCTCCGCACCGGAACCGAAGAAGACCGGCGCCTCGTGGACGACGACCAGCCGGCCGGTTTTCTGCACCGACGACTGGACGGTGTCGAAGTCGATCGGGGAGAGCGAGCGCAGGTCGACGACCTCGACCGACTTGCCCTCCTCGGCCGCGACCTTGGCAGCGTCCAGGCAGACCTTCACCATCGGGCCGTAGGCGGCCAGCGTGAGGTCGGAGCCGTTCTCCACGACCCGGGCCTTGTGCAGAGGATCGGGGATCGACTCGGTGTCCAGCCGCGACTTGTCGTGGTAGCGCCGCTTGGGCTCGAAGTAGATGACCGGGTCGTCGCCCGCGATGGCCTGCTGGAGCATCCAGTAGGCGTCGGAGGAGTTCGAGGGAGTGACGATCTTGAGACCCGCGACATGCGCGAAGAGCGCCTCGGGGGACTCGGAGTGGTGCTCGACCGCGCCGATTCCGCCCGCGTACGGGATACGGATGACGACCGGCACCTTGACCTTGCCCAGCGCGCGGGCGTGCATCTTGGCGAGCTGGGTGACGATCTGGTCGTAGGCGGGGAAGACGAAGCCGTCGAACTGGATCTCGACGACCGGGCGGTAGCCGCGCAGCGCCAGGCCGATGGCCGTACCGACGATGCCGGACTCGGCCAGCGGGGTGTCGATCACCCGGTCCTCGCCGAAGTCCTTCTGCAGGCCGTCGGTGACGCGGAAGACGCCGCCGAGCTTGCCGACGTCCTCGCCCATGACGAGGACCTTGGGGTCGGCCTCCATGGAGGCACGGAGCGATTCGTTGATCGCCTTGGCGATGGTGATCTTCTCGAAGACGGCCATTGTCAGTTCCCCTCCGCGACGGCATCGGCATCGGCGAACGACGCCTGGTACGCGGCGAACTGCGCGCGCTCCTCATCGACGAGCGCATGCCCGTCCGCATAGACATTCTCGAAGATCGCCATATGGTCCGGATCGGGCATGGCGCGTACGGCCTCGCGGACCCGCTTGCCCAGGGCCTCGCTCTCCTCCTCGATCGACGCGAGGTACGCGTCGTCGACCAGCCCCTCGGCCTCCAGATACGTCCGCAGCCGGCGGATCGGGTCCTTGGCCTCCCAGGCCACCCGCTCCTCGTCCGCGCGGTACCGCGTCGGGTCGTCGGAGGTGGTGTGCGCACCCATCCGGTAGGTGAACGCCTCGATGAGCATCGGCCCCTGGCCGGTACGCGCCCGCTCCAGTGCCGCCCTGGTCACCGCGAGACAGGCCAGTACGTCATTGCCGTCGACCCGTACGCCGGGGAATCCGAACCCGCGGGCGCGCTGGTAGAGCGGCACCCGGGTCTGCTTCTCGGTGGGCTCGGAAATCGCCCACTGGTTGTTCTGGCAGAAGAACACGACCGGGGCGTTGTAGACCGCGGAGAAGGTGAAGGATTCCGCGACATCACCCTGGCTGGAGGCGCCGTCACCGAAATAGGCGATCACCGCGGAATCCGCGCCGTCCTTCTGCACACCCATCGCATAGCCGGTGGCATGCAGCGTCTGCGAACCGATGACGATGGTGTAGAGGTGGAAGTTGTTGCTGTTGGGGTCCCAGCCACCGTGATTGACGCCGCGGAACATGCCCAGCAGATTCGTCGGGTCGACGCCGCGGCACCACGCCACGCCGTGCTCGCGGTAGGTCGGGAAGACGTAGTCGTCGTCGCGCAGCGCGCGACCCGAGCCGATCTGAGCCGCCTCCTGGCCCAGCAACGAGGCCCACAGACCCAGTTCGCCCTGGCGCTGGAGAGTGGTCGCCTCGGCATCGAACTTCCGCGTCAGCACCATGTCGCGGTAGAGGCCGCGCAGCTCTTCGGGGGAAAGGTCGATTGCGTATTCCGGGTGCTCGACCCGCTTCCCTTCGGGGGTCAGCAGTTGTACGAGCTGATCCTGCTCCGCCTGCTCGGGCCGGCCGGTGGTGCGGGCCTTGGCCGAGGACGCCTTCTGTGCCGGCGTCGCCTTTTTGGCGGTGGTGCGCTTGCTGCTGCCGCGGGCGTTTTTCCGCTGCGCAGTGCCTTCCACGGTCACGTGCTGCTCCTCCGTCTGTCCGGCCCCCGGGGTCCGCCGGTGGCCGTATTGCGGCTCACCCGGTATCCGATACGGCGCACGGGGTGTGTGCGAACGCGGCCGGATCCGGGTGGAACAAAGCTCCCGGAAGGTGGCCTGCTCATTGCACGTTACCCATTGTCAAAGCCGAAGTGGAAACGGCGCTGACCTGCGATTTTGCTTGGATTTCCAAGTAAATCGCAGAGGCTTGGAACAACTCCTGGTCACAGCGTTGCAGGCCGCCGGGACAACGGCACGTTATATCGGTGACCTGGAGCACGGGAAGACTTGATGTGTGAGACTGGGGTGGTGCGCGAAGACGGAAAAATCACGGTATTCCTGCTCGACGACCACGAGGTGGTCCGGCGCGGTGTCCACGAAATGCTCACGGTCGAGCGGGACATCGAGGTGGTCGGCGAGGCCGGTACCGCCGCAGATGCCCTGGTCAGGATCCCGGCGACGCGTCCAGACGTAGCGGTCCTCGACGTCCGGCTCCCGGACGGCAGCGGTGTCGAGGTCTGCCGCGAGATCCGGTCACAGAACGAGGACATCAAATGCCTGATGCTCACCTCGTTCGCGGATGACGAAGCCCTTTTTGATGCGATCATGGCCGGTGCGTCCGGTTATGTCCTGAAGGCCATTCGGGGCAATGAACTGCTCTCGGCGGTACGCGAGGTGGCCGCCGGGAAGTCACTGCTCGATCCCGTGGCCACCGCCCGCGTCCTGGAGCGGCTGCGCGACGGCAACGCCGCCAAGGGGGACGACCGCCTGGCCAGCCTCACCGAACAGGAACGCAAGATCCTCGACCTGATCGGCGAGGGCCTGACCAACCGCGCGATCGGCGAACGGCTCCATCTCGCCGAGAAGACGATCAAGAACTATGTCTCCAGCCTGCTGTCCAAGCTGGGCATGGAGCGCCGCTCCCAGGCCGCCGCGTACGTCGCGCGGATGCAGGCCGAGAGACACTGACCCGACACAGGGACGCGGGCCGGGCCCGGCCCGGCTCATGGTGATTCAGGACCATCGTCCCGCTTCCCCGGGGCTGCTGGCCCCTACTGGGCGGCCGGCCCCGAACGGCAAGGTGGTGACATGCCCACCGACAACTACCGTGCCATCGAGCTGCTCGGCCGCACCCCCTACGGGCGGGTCTCGGCCAGTCGGCGGGCGCTCCCCTTCACCGCGGTCACCCGGCACCTCGTCCTCGACGACGGGCGGCTGATGCTGCGGCTGCACCGCGGTTACGGCTACCACCAGTCCCTGGACGGCAGCGTGGTCGCCTACGAGGCCGACAACGTCAACAGCGGCGCGCCCGACACCTGGTCCGTGCAGTTCACCGGCACCGCCCGGGCCGTCGAGCCGTCGCCCGCCGAGCGCGCACTCTTCGGTCCCACCCCACGGCTGGCCGACGGTGTGCCCTTCGACCCGGTCTTCCTGCGCATCGAGCCGGAGTTCGTGACGATGCACTACCTCACGGACGTGCCCGCCTTCCGCCACGCTCACTCTGCGTAAGGCTTTCCCGTAGCCCCACTCCGACGGGTGCGGTTCATCTAACATCTGGCGCGTGCTGCGCTCATCTGTAGTCCGGACGGCGGCGACGCCCGACAGAGACACCCTCGGCTCCCTGCTCCGCCACTACACCGGCGCGGGTGCGCCGCTGTCCTGCGAGCCGGTCGCCGAAGGTCTGCTCAACCACGGCTACTTCCTCGCCACCACGCGCGGCCGCTACTTCCTCAAGCACCACCTCGACGGCGACCACGCCGCCCTCACCCGCCAGCACCGCGCCACCCGCCGGCTCGCCGCACTCGGCCTGCCGGTCGCGCCGCCCGTCGCCGACGCGGACGGCCGCACCGTCACCGTCCTCGACGGCCGCTGCTACGCCCTGCACCCCTGGGTCGAGGGCCGCCACCTCACCGGAGCCGCACTGACCCGCGGCCAGTCCCGCCGGCTCGGCGCCCTGCTCGGGCTCGTCCACACCGCGCTGGAGGAGGTCATGGCGGAAGAACCGCCTCCGCCCCGGCCGCCCTGCGCGGACGCCGGCGCCGACCCCGCCCGGACCTTCGAGATGATCGACGAGCTGCTGGCGCTGGCCCGCGGCGCCCAGCCGCGCACCAGCTTCGACGAGCTCGCCGAGCACCGCCTGCTGGAGCGCCGGGCCCTCCTGGAGCAGCAGGCGCACCGCCGCCCGGCCCCCGGCGCGGAACCCGCCGCCGGCTGGGTGCACGGCGACTTCCACCCGCTCAACGTGCTCTACCGCGGCCCGGAACCGACCGCGATCGTCGACTGGGACCGGCTGGGCGTCCAGCCGCGCGCCGAGGAGGCGGTACGGGCCGCCGCCATCTTCTTCGTACGCCCCTGCGGCACGCTGGACCTGGCCAAGGTGGCGGCGTACGCGGGCGCCTACCGCAGCGCCTGCGGGGCCGGCACCGACGAAATGGCGGCGGCCGTCCACCGGGTGTGGTGGGAACGGCTCAACGACTTCTGGATGCTCACCTGGCGCTACCGCCTCGGCGACCGCCGCACCGATCCGCAATTCCCGGCGGCGGCCGCACTCGCGGTGTGGTGGACCCGCGAATACCGCGCCGTACGCGACGCGTTCACCCGCTGAGGCGGTGCGCCCGCCTCAGCGGACGAGCGGACGGTCAGCCGGTCGTACCGAGCGTGTTGCCGCTGTCCGTGCCGCTGCCGCTGGTGGTGCCGCTGTCCGCACCGGCGGTGGTCCCACCGTCGGTGGTGGTGCCGCCGTCCGTGGTGCCCCCGTCGGTCGTCCCGCCGTCCGTGGTCCCGGCGTCGGTCGTCCCGCCGCTGTCGTCGGTGGGCGGCTCGGTCGACGGCTCCTCGGTGGTCGGCGGCTGCGAGGTGGGCGGCTCGGAGGTCTCCGGCGTGCTCGGCTCCTCCGACGGCGGCGGGGTGTACGAACCCTCGTCGCCGCCGATGCCACCGGGCTCGGTCTCCGGGGTGCTCGGCTCCTCCGACGGCGGCTCGCTGGTCTTGTCGTGCTTCGACGGCGAGGGCGACTGGGTGGTCGGGGTCTCCTGCTTCTTGTTCTGGCCGCCGGTGTTGTTCAGCGCGAAGGCCACGCCCACCGCGATGGCGATCAGCGCGAGCGCCGCGATCAGCAAGAACTTGCCACGTCCGCCGCCGTTCCTGGGCCGGGGCCCGCCGTCGAAGCCGCCGTCGTCCTCCCGCATACCGGGCGTCAGGAGGGGCTGCGCGGTGGTCTGGCCGGCGTCGGGGTGCGGCAGCGCGGTGGTGGCGGCGGTGCCCATCGACGGGGTGTGCCCGCCCTCGTGCATGGCGACCGGACCGGTGTTCCAGGTGCCGGTGTGCCCGCCCTGCTCCTGCAACATCTGGAGCGAGTACTGGACCAGGCCGCGCATCTCCTCAGCGGTCTGGAACCGGTCGTCGGGGTCCTTGGCCAGCGAGCGCATGACCAGACCGTCCAGCTCCGGCGGCACCACGTCGGTGGTCTCGGAGGGCGGTACCGGCATGTCCTGAACGTGCTGGTAGACGACCGAAAGCGGCGTCTCACCGGTGAACGGCGGGCGCAGCGTGAGGAGTTCGTAGAGCAGACAGCCGGTCGCGTAGAGGTCGGAGCGGGTGTCGACGGTCTTGCCGAGGGCCTGCTCCGGGGAGAGGTACTGGGGGGTGCCCATGACCATGCCGGTCTGCGTCATGGTCGACTGCGCGCCGTGCAGGGCGCGGGCGATGCCGAAGTCCATGACCTTCACGGCGCCGCTGTGCGTGATGATCACGTTCGCGGGCTTGATGTCACGGTGCACGATGCCGTGCTGATGGCTGTAGGCCAGCGCCTCCAGCACCCCGGAGACGATGATCAGCGCCTGGTCCGGCGGCGGGGCGTCGGCATTGAGCAGCAGATCGCGGATGGTGCGGCCCTCGACCAGCTCCATCACGATGTACGGCACGGTGTTGCCGCCGACCAGGTCCTCGCCGGAGTCGTACACCGCCACCACCGCGTGGTGGTTCAGCCCGGCCACGGACTGTGCCTCACGCGTGAAGCGGGCCTTGGACACCGGGTCCTCGGCAAGGTCGGCACGCAGCAGCTTCACGGCGACGGTACGGCCCAGGCGCACGTCCTCGGCCGCGAACACCTCCGCCATGCCGCCACGGCCGAGCCGCCGCGTGAGCCGGTAGCGGCCGTCACCGACCAGCCCGCCGTTGCCCCACATCTCCGGTGCGTCGGGGATATTGGAGCCGGTGGCCTCAGGGTCGGACGGGCCCTGGGGGCTCTGCGTCGGTGCCATCGGTCCTCGCCGTCGAATCGATCCGCATGAGAGCGGTAAGGTCATCGGTCTTCGCTAGAGCACGCTACAGGCTCCGCGGCACCCACCGGTCCGCCGTGGACCGGCCATCAAACCTGCCGAATGCCTGAAATCGCAAGTTCACCTGCGGTGATCGAAGGCGTCGAACGTCTCACCGCCGTGATGGGATCTTGCGCATCTGGTCACGGAACGGGCACACAGCTTGACGTGTCCGAGGCCTGGGGCAGACTTGGCTGCGGAATTCCAGATGTGATCGCGATACGTACGGGTAGTGCGCCGTGCGCCTAGGGGGAAGCGGAACGATGAGCCAGGACGGCGCTCAGGGCCAATTCGAGGGCCGTTCGGTCGGCGGAGGACGTTACCAGCTTCGTGATCTTCTCGGGGCCGGCGGCATGGCGTCCGTACACCTCGCGCACGACACTGTGCTCGACCGCGACGTCGCGATCAAGACCCTGCACACCGAACTCGGTCGCGAGCAGGCCTTCCGCGAGCGCTTCCGCCGCGAGGCCCAGTCCGTGGCGAAACTCACGCACACCAATATCGTCTCGGTCTTCGACTCCGGCGAGGACGAGCTCGACGGCGGCATGGTGCCGTACATCGTCATGGAGTACGTCGCGGGCCAGCCGCTGCGCTCCGACCTGGACGCCGACATCGCCCAGCATGGCGCGATGCCGACGGAGAAAGCCCTGAAAATCACGGCCGATGTGCTGGCCGCGCTCGAGGTCAGCCACGAGATGGGGCTGGTCCACCGCGACATCAAGCCCGGCAACGTGATGCTGAACAAGCGCGGCATCGTCAAGGTCATGGACTTCGGCATCGCCCGCGCCATGCAGTCCGGCGTGACGTCCATGACGCAGACCGGCATGGTCGTCGGCACCCCGCAGTACCTCTCGCCCGAGCAGGCGCTGGGCCGGGGCGTGGACGCCCGCTCCGACCTCTACTCCGTCGGCATCATGCTCTTCGAGCTGCTGACCGGTCAGCTGCCGTTCGACGCGGACTCCCCGCTCGCCATCGCCTACGCCCATGTCCAGGAAGAGCCGCCGGTCCCGTCGAGCATCAACCAGTCGCTGCCGCCGGCCGTGGACGCGCTGGTCGCCCGGGCGCTGAAGAAGAACCCCAACGAACGGTTCCCGACCGCCGAGGCGATGCGGGACGAGTGCCTGCGGATCGCCGGGTCCGGGCAGTCCGGCGCCACGCCGCTGATCATCGGCGAGGGCCCGCGGGCCCGCACCAGCGGCGCTTCGGTGTCCTCCGCGGTCTTCCCCACCGCGTCCGGCACCCCGCAGACGCCCGTCCCGCCGAGCGTGCAGCAGCCGTACCAGCCCACACAGGCAGCCGGCTTCGGCCCGCAGACGCCCCCGCCGCCGAACAACGCCTACCCGACGCCGGCGCCCGGCCCGGTTCCCGGCCCCGCTCCGTTCAACAGCGGTGGCTTCCAGGCCCCGCCGACGTTCACCCCGCCGCCTGTGACGGCCTCGATGCCCTCGGCCGGCGGCCCGGGCGGCCGGAAGAACAACACTCCGGTGATCGTCGTCTCGGCGATCGTCGGCGTGGTCGTGGTCACCGCGATAGCCATCGGCATCGGTCTGAGCGCCGGCTCCAGCGCCAACGGCGGCGGTGTCTCCCCGACGTCCTCCTACTCCGGGTACTCCTACTCCGCCTCGCCCACGGAGAGCATCCGGCCCGAGGACAAGACGGCGACGATCCTCACGTCCGAGTGCACCAGCCCGACCAAGAGCTACGCCGACAAGGGCAAGATCCTGGTCCCCTCGTTCCGCTACAAGAACCTGGACTCGGTGAAGAAGTGCATCGAGGCCGCCGGCTGGAAGTACAAGATCGTCGGCGAAGAGGACAGCTCGATCTGGGGCAAGAACACCGTCACCCAGCAGAAGCCGGACGCCATCAGCTGGTGGTACCCGAGCAAGAACGACACCATCGAGCTGACGATCTCGACCGGCCGCAGCGGCTGACGGCAGCGGGCTTCCGGGCCTGAGAAGACGGCGGAGGGCCGGCACGCACAGTGCGTGCCGGCCCTCCTGTCTGTCTGTTCCTGCCCCGCTGGTCTCCCGGGAGCGTTAGAGGTAGGGGCCCGAGCGGGCACCGCCGTGGCCGGGCTTGTCCTCGTCGCCCTCCATCGCGGCGACACCGGGCGGGAGCGCACGGCGCATCTGCTCCAGCTGGGCGCGGGCGGCCATCTGCTGAGCGAACAGCGCGGTCTGGATGCCGTGGAACAGCCCCTCCAGCCAGCCCACCAGCTGCGCCTGGGCGATCCGCAGCTCCGCTTCTGTCGGCACCGACTCATTGGTGAACGGCAGCGAGAGCCGCTCCAGCTCCTCCACGAGTTCGGGGGCCAGCCCGTCCTCCAGCTCCTTGACCGAGCTGGCGTGGATCTCCTTCAGCCGGACCCGGCTCGCCTCGTCCAGAGGCGCGGCCTTTACCTCCTCGAGCAGCTGCTTGATCATGCTGCCGATGCGCATGACCTTCGCAGGCTGTTCGACCATGTCCGTCACCGGGACCTCACGGGGCTCCTCACCGTCGTCCCCGCCACCGGAGCGGGCGTTGCCGAGCGCCATGCCGTCCGGGCCGACAACCAGGACGTGCGGGTTCTCCTGCGACCGTTCGTTCATCGGCATATCCATGCCGCCATTCTCTCGTACGAGCGCTTATGAACGGTGGTGCCCCCGGGGGAACGTGATCCACCTTTCCCTATCGACAGGAAGGGTGGCGTTTCACGTGAAACCACGGCCTCCCACCGTTTCACGTGAAACACCGCCTGTATCCGCTCCGCGTTTCACGTGAAACAACCGGGAGCAAGGCCCTGTTTCACGTGAAACAGCCGGGTTCAGTGCCGCCGCAGCCGCAGGCCCAGGAAGGCGAGCCCCAGGCCGGTCAGCGCAAGACCGGCACCCATCGGCAGTACCCGCTCGACCGGGGCCGTCCCCGGGGTTTCCATGGCGTACGGGCTGGTGTCGGGCGCTGCACCATCCGTGATTCCCGGCGAGGGGGACGCCTTCTCCGGGCTGGTCGGCGTCGGGAGCGGCGGCAGCGCCTCGTACCGGCGCTCGGTGCGCCGGTCGGCACTGTCCACCCGGTGTGACGGTGCGGTCCGCGTCGGGGCGGTGGCAGCGGATTCGGCCCCCGAGGGGGCGTGGCGCTTCGGCGACGACACGTGCCGGGGGTGGGCGCGGTCGGCGCTGTGCGCGCCCACCCACCAGGCCGGCCGGTGACCGTCCGCACCCCTGAATTCGCCGTGGTACGAGTCGTGGTCGTGCGGACCCCACCCGGCGAAGTCTCGACCGAACGGGTGATGCCGGTGGTGGTGGCGCCACCGTCCCTCCCCCGGGTGGTGGTGACGCGACGACCGGTGGAACCCCCCAGGGCCGTACGGCAGGCCGGAGAAGCGGCCCGGCAGCTCCCGCGGGTGGCCCCGGCCCCCTGGGGCCCGCCTGCCGGCCGCAGCGACGTCGCCCAGACGGTCGTAGACCCCGAAATCCTCGGGCCTGAGCATCTCGGGCGCCACATCGTCGAACGGGTAGTCGTCGGGCGGATCGCCCGGGCGGACGAGGTCCGGGGAACGGTCGACCGGCGTGGTCTGCCGGCCCGAGGCCGCCGCGGCGCTGGCCCCCACAGGGACAGGCAGAACGACGGCGGCGACCAACAGACCGGTGGCAATGCGCGAACGGAATCCTGCAGCGACCACAGTGCCCCTCCCGTGCCGAGCCGTCGGGGTGACTGACCTGCCCAGCGTCACATGTGATCAGATTCACGGCATCTTGAGACCGTCGGCCGGGTGACCTGACGAGAGCGCGGGAGGGGCGGGCGCAGGCGGCCGGGCCGGGCCGGTTCAGACCGTCAGCACGACCTTGCCGACATGCGCGCTGGCATCCACGACGCGGTGCGCCTCGGCGGCCTCCGCCATCGGAAGTGTCCGGTCCACGATCGCCCGGACCTGGCCGTTGCCGATCAGCGGCCAGACATGCTCGCGTACGGCGGCGACGATGGCCGCTTTCTCGCTCAGCGGGCGGGCGCGCAGTCCGGCGCCGGTGATCGCGGCGCGCTTGGCCATCAGCGCGGCGAGATTCAGCTCCGCCTTCACCCCGCCCTGCAACCCGATGATCGCCAGCCGTCCGCTGACCGCCAGCGCCTTGACGTTCCGCTGGAGGTACTTCGCGCCGATGATGTCGAGGATGACATCCGCGCCCTTGCCGTCGGTGGCCTTGCGGAGCTCCTGGACGAAGTCCTGCTCGCGGTAGTCGATGAGGATGTCCGCGCCCAACTCGGCACAGCGGGCCAGCTTTTCCGGGCCACCCGCGGTGACCGCGACCCGTGCGCCGACGGCCTTGGCGAGCTGGATCGCCATCGTGCCGATGCCGCTGGCGCCGCCGTGCACCAGCAGCGTCTCACCGGGCCGCAGGTGCGCGATCATGAAGACATTCGACCAGACCGTACAGGTCACCTCGGGCAGCGCGGCGGCGGTAACCAGGTCCAGTCCGGGCGGCAGCGGCAGCACCTGCCCGGCCGGAACGGCGACCTTCTCCGCGTAACCGCCGCCCGCCAGCAGTGCGCACACCTCGTCACCGACGGCCCAGCCGTGCACCCCGGCGCCGAGCGCGATGATCCGCCCCGAGCACTCCAGACCGGGGTACGGGGAGGAGCCGGGCGGCGGGTCGTAGAAGCCCTGACGCTGGAGCAGATCGGCGCGGTTCACGGCGCTGGCCGCGACCTCGATCAGGACCTCGCCCTCGGCGGGCTGCGGATCGGGAACGTCCGCCCAGACAAGTGCTTCGGGGCCACCGGGCTCGGGGATAGTGATCGCTCGCATGGGCGCGAGGCTACTCGTCGTGCGCGCGCAGAGCGACGGTGCGGGGGCCGACGACCACGGCCGGGTCGGCCACCGGCCCGCCCTGGACGTGCAGTTATTCATCCACCCGGGCGCATCGGCGCGAGGGTGGGGGCGGGCCCGTCTTCGCCCCTACGGTGCCCCGGGAGCGGCCCATTCGCTCGACGAGCCGGGTGTCCAGCCTGCCGACCAGCCCGCCGACCAAGGAAGCTCCAGCAGTTCGACCTCCATGCCGGGATCCGCGCCACCCGGCGGGATGACCGCCAGTGCATCGGCGGCGGCGATTCCGCGCAGCATGGCCGGGCCGTGGAAGTGCAGCGGTTCCGCCGTCAGGCCGTTCCGTTCGTCCTCGCAGTAGGCCACCGGGACGAGCCGGGTGTCCTGCGGGTGCCCGTGGACGGCGGCGGACAGCGGCGTACGGTACGGGTCCGCGGGCCGGCGGGCGGCGAGCGTACGGAGCAGCGGCTCGGCGAGCGTGCACAGCCCGGAGACGGCGGCGAGCGGGTTGCCGGGCAGACCGACGAGGTGCCGGCGCGGGGCGAGCCGGGCCAGCAGCATCGGGTGCCCCGGGCGTACCGCCACACCGTCCACCAGCACCTCGGCGCCCAGCCGGCGCAGGGTGGGGTGGACATGGTCGACCGGGCCGGACGCCGTGCCGCCGGTGGTGATCACCACGTCGGCGGTGGACTCCGCGATGGCCGCGTACAACGTGTCGGCGTCATCGGCCAGATGCCGCGGTGCGGCCGCCTCGACGCCCAGCGCATGCAGCCAGGGGGCCAGCATCGGCCCGAGCGCATCGCGGATCCGGCCCTCCCGGGGCAGCCCGTGGTCGAGCAACTCATCGCCCAGCACCAGCACATCGGCCCGCGGCCGGGGGTAGGCGGTCAGCTCGTCGTAGCCGGCCGCCGCGGCCAGGCCGAGAACGGCGGGGGTGACCAGGGCGCCGGCGGGCAGGAGTTGGTCGCCGCGGCGGCACTCCTGGCCGCGCGGGCGGATGTCCTGCCCGGGCGGCGCGGGCCGCGGGGCGTACAGCCGCAGCCCGCCGTCGGCGAGCTCACGCACCTCGCCGTGCTCGCTGCGCAGCACGGCGGTGGCACCGGCCGGAATGCGCGCACCGGTCGCGATCGGGATGGCATGGCCGTCGGCAAGCGCCTCGGCAGGGGCGTGACCGGCGAGGATGCCGGGGTGCGGGCCGGCCCCGGCGTCTTCTGCGGGGTGGTCGACACGCCATGGCCCGGGGCCGGAGACCGCCCAGCCGTCCATGGCCGAGGTGTCGAACGACGGCAGATCGGTGAGTGCGGTCAGCGGCGCGGCGAGCGTCAGGCCGAGCGCCTTGCCGAGCGCCGTCGTCAGGGGCTCGGCCGGGCCGGCGGCGCGCTCGGCGATCCGGCGGGCGGTGTGCCAGGGGAGGGCCGCCGGTGAACGGCGGCGTGCGGGGGCCTGGGGCTCCTCGGTGCCCTCGTCACCGCAGGCGGACCCGCGCGGCGACGGCGGGTGGTGCCCGGAGGCGTCGCGGCCGGAAGAGGGGTGACCCCCCGAGAAGGAGGGGTGGTCGGGGCCGGAGGCGTGGGCTTCGCCGGCCGGGCCGGAGGTTCCGCCACTGCCGCCGTCCGCCCGCGCAGTGTCCGTCACGGCTCCGCGCACGCCGTTGGCCAGCGCCAGCGCATCGTCGAACGGGTCGCCGCCCTGCCCGGATTCGCTCGACGCACCGCCGCGCCGCCCGGTCTCGGGCCACGACGCGTCGCGCCGCCCGGTCTCGCCGGCCCCTCCGGCCGCCCCGTCGGTCATTCGGAGGGCTTCGCTTCGGCATCCGTGGCGGGGCCGGAGCCGGCCGCGCCGTCGGACTCTTCGGCCTCCGCCGCCCAGCGGTGGGCCAACGCGGCCGCCCGGTCGGCCAGCTCCTGCACGTCCCGGCCCTGCCGACCCGCCGCATAGCCGATCAGGAAGGTCGTCAGCGGCGCGGCCGGACGGGCCACGCCGTGCGCCGCGTCCCGCGCGAGGTCGAGAAGCGCCGCCGTGTCGACATCGAGCTCGATGCCCAGTTCGGCCTTGACTGCGGTGATCCATTCGTCCAACACGTGTCCATGCTCCCTGATACGGGCGCGGGCCGTGCTGATGTCCTCCCAGGTGTCGCAGTCGAAGGAGGCCGTGGAGCCGGCGTCCGGGACCCGTACGAGCGCCAGCTGCTGCACCAGGGCGCGCAGCGGCAGACCGGTCAGGGCCCCGTGTTCGGCCCGTACCCGCGCCAGCTCGCGGCGCAGCGACGCGGCCCGATAGGCGGCCACCAGTGGCTGGTCCCGCCCGGTGGCGTCCTGGAGCAATGCGCCGTCCACCGCTCCCGCGGCCGCCGCCAGGAGGCCCCGTACAGTCGCGGCGCTCAGGAACGGCAGATCGGCGGAGAGCACCAGCACCAGCGGGGCGGTGCTGTGCCGCAGGCCGGCGTCCAGCGCGGCGAGGGGGCCGCCGCCGGGCGGGTCCTCGAGGGCGCGGACGACGTCGCGGGCGGTCGGGCGGCCGGGACCGACGACGACGGTGATCGCCGCATCGGGGCAGGCGGCGAGTACCCGGTCCAGGAGGGAGCGGCCACCGACGGACAGGGCGGGTTTGTCCACCCCGCCGAGCCGCCGGGCCGCGCCTCCGGCCAGGACCAGGGCGTCGTGGTCGGTGTGGTCGTTCACCCCTTGAGTATCACCAGGGGCGGCATGCTCACACAGCTGCCCTACGCGTCTCGGCTGTCAGCTCTGCCACAGCGGCACCAGCCGCCAACCGCCACCCGCCTGACTCCGCGGCCTCCGCGGTCTCCGTACGGTCGCTGTGTGGTCAATGCGCTCCCGGCGGTCTCCCGGAGGTCACAGCCCCCGGAGCAGCAGCGCGGGCCGCTCCACGCAGTCGGCCACATACCGCAGGAAGCCGCCGGCAGTGCCGCCGTCGCACACCCGGTGATCGAAGGTGAGCGAGAGCTGCACGACCTGCCGGACGGCCAACTCCCCTTCGTGCACCCACGGTTTGGCGGCTATCCGGCCGATGCCGAGCATCGCCGCCTCCGGATGGTTGATGATCGGCGTGGAGCCGTCGACGCCGAAGACGCCGTAGTTGTTGAGGGTGAATGTGCCATGGGTCAGCTCGGCCAGGGACAGCCCGCCCGCCCTCGCGGTGTCGGTGAGCCGGGCGATCTCCGCGGACAGCTCCTCGACCGTACGGGCCTGCGCGTCCCGTACGACCGGCACCACCAGGCCGCGGTCGGTCTGGGCCGCAAAACCCAGATGGACGGCCGGCAGCCGGACGATCTCCTGGGTCTTGGTGTCGACGGTGGAGTTGAGCTGGGGGAACCGCGCGAGAGCGGCCGTGCTGATCCG
The DNA here is from genome assembly GCF_055575375.1 of Streptomyces sp. NPDC034111. Classification (NCBI taxonomy): domain Bacteria; kingdom Bacillati; phylum Actinomycetota; class Actinomycetes; order Kitasatosporales; family Streptomycetaceae; genus Streptomyces; species Streptomyces sp. NPDC034111. The sequence goes on from NZ_JBVIST010000006.1 coordinate 74,383, forward strand.
GGCCAGCAGCGCGAGCAGCGACACCTTGGGGGCACCGGGCACATTCATCGCCCTACGGGCGGCCAGGAGCTCGGTGGCGTCGGCGTCCACCCAGCAGGTCGCCTCCGGGATCTCCCGGCGGCTGCGGCTGAACTTCTCGGCCGCCGCACCGAGCATTCCCCGCAGCGGGATCCGCTCCTCACCGGCGACGGCACCGGTTCCGGCGGCGGGGCGCCCGGTGGTCGCCACAGGCCCGGTGACGACCGCGCCACCGGTGGCGGTGGCGATCGCAGGCCCGGTAGCGGTCGCGGCCACCGCGGGTGCTGTTCCGGCGCCGGCCCTCTCCTGCTCCTGCCGCGCCCTGATCGCGCACTCGACGTCCGTACGGAGAATCAGCCCGTCCCGCCCGGAGCCCGTCAGCTCCCGCAGATCCAGTCCGTGTTCCCGCGCCATCCGACGCACCAACGGCGAGATGACGGGCACCGCACGGCCGGCGGCATCGGACTCACCAGCAACGGCCGCCCCTTCCGCCGTCCCGGATTCGGTGGACCTGGCCGCCCCGTCCGGCACACCTGGGCGCGCCGCGGCCGCCCCCACCACCTGCGCGTCGGAGCGGTCTGCCCCGCCTGCCTCCTGCTCCGACGGCTGCGGACCCCCTGTCGCGGGGCCCGTTCCGTCCCCCGGCCTGATCCGGCGCCGCCGCGCCGCCGCCGCGCTCGTGCCGTACCCGACGAGCACATTTCCGGAGCCGGAATCCGCCGCGGGCGCACCGCCTGCGGTATCCGCCCCGGAGCCCGGGCCCGACGCCTGCGGCCCGGACCCTGCCAGATCGTCCGGCACCGCGCCCACCGCGACCGTCACCAGCGGCGCGCCAACGGGGACTTCGGCCCCCTCCTCACCGAAGCGGGCGGTCACCACACCGCCATACGGGCACGGCACCTCCACCATCGCCTTGGCGGTCTCGACCTCCACCACCGGCTGGTCGACGGCGACCACCTCGCCGACGTCGACCAGCCATTGCACGATCGTCGCCTCGGTAAGGCCCTCTCCCAGGTCGGGCAGGGTGAATTCGCGGACCACGGCCATCACTCACCACGTCCCTCGGTCCAGTCCGACTCCCACTGGAGGCGGGCGACGGTGTCCAGGATCCGGTCCACGCCGGGCAGATGGTGCCGCTCCAGCATCGGCGGCGGGTAGGGGATGTCGAAGCCGGCGACGCGCAGCACCGGCGCCTCCAGGTGGTGGAAGCAACGCTCCGTGATCCGTGCGGCGATCTCCCCTCCGGGACCGCCGAACCCGTTGGACTCATGGACGATCACGGCCCGTCCGGTGCGCCGCACCGACGCGCAGACCGTCTCGTCGTCGAACGGCATCAGGGAGCGCAGATCGACCACTTCGAGGTCCCAGCCCTCGGCACGGGCGGCCTCGGCCGCCTCCATACAGACCGGCAGCGACGGACCGTAGGTGATCAGCGTGGCGCTGCTGCCGCGGCGCCGGACCTCGGCCCGCCCCAGGGGGGCGACCTGCGGGGGTGCGTCCGGCGACCAGTCCGCCTTGGACCAGTAGAGCCGCTTGGGCTCCAGGAAGACGACCGGGTCGTCGGAGGCGATGGCGGCCCTCAGCAGCCCGTAGGCGTCCTCGACGGTCGCCGGGGTGACGACCTGCAGCCCCGGGGTGGCGAGGTAGTACGCCTCGGAGGAGTCGCTGTGGTGCTCGACCCCGCCGATCCCGCCACCGTAGGGGATACGGATGGTCAGCGGCATCGGCAGCGCTCCGCGGGTGCGGTTGCGCATCCGGGCGACATGGCTGATCAGCTGCTCGAACGCCGGATAGGCGAACGCGTCGAACTGCATCTCGACGACCGGCCGCAGCCCGTACATCGCCATACCGACAGCGGTGCCCAGAATGCCGGCCTCGGCCAGCGCGGTGTCCGTGCAGCGGTCCTCGCCGAACTCCTTGGCCAGGCCGTCGGTGATCCGGAAGACGCCGCCCAGGGTGCCCACGTCCTCGCCCATGACATGGACGGACGGGTCCTCGGCCATGGCGTCGTGCAGTGCGCGGGTCAGCGCCTGCGCCATCGTGGCAGGCTTGCGCGCGGTCGCCGCAGCGGTGGTCGTCATGGCCTGGCCTCCTCGGCGGACCCGCCGGTGCCCGCTGCGTCCTCGGGGTGCCCGGCGGCCTCGGCATCCAGCTCGGCGCGCAACTGTGCTGCCTGCGCGCGCAGTTGGCTGGTCTGCTCGGCGAATACGTGGTTGAACAGGTCCATCGGGTCGAGCTCCGGAGCGGCGTTCATCCGCTCCCGCAGGTCGGCGGCCAACTGCTCGGCGCCGTCCCGGGTCGACGCGACGAACTCATCGGTCAGCAGCTGACGCGCCGCCAGCTCATGCTCCAGAAGGGCTATCGGGTCGTGTGCCCGCCAGGTCTCGACCTCGGCGTCGGAGCGGTAGCGGGTGGCGTCGTCGGCGTTGGTGTGGGCCTCGATGCGGTATGTGACGGCCTCGATCAGGGTGGGGCCGCCGCCCCTGCGGGCGCGCTGCACGGCCTCGGTGAGCACCTCATGCATCGCGGGCGCGTCATTGCCGTCGACCAGTCGGCCCGGCATGCCGTATCCGACCGCCTTGTGGGCGAGGGACGGCGCGGCGGTCTGCTTGGCCAGCGGCACGGAGATCGCGAAGCCGTTGTTCTGGACGAGGAAGACCACCGGCGCCTGCCAGAGCGCCGCGAAATTCAGCGCCTCATGGAAGTCGCCCTCGCTGGTGCCGCCGTCGCCCACCATGGCCAGCGCCACCACGTCGTCGCCCTTGAGGCGGGCGGCGTGCGCCAGGCCCACGGCGTGCGGGAGCTGGGTGGCGAGCGGGGTGCACAGGGGGGCGATGCGGTGTTCGTGCGGGTCGTAGCCGTTGTGCCAGTCGCCGCGCAGCAGGGTCAGGGCCTGTACGGGGTCGAGGCCACGGGCCACGGCGGCCAGGGTGTCGCGGTAGCTGGGGAAGAGCCAGTCACGGTCTTCGAGGGCCAGCGCGGCGGCGACCTCGCAGGCCTCCTGGCCGGTGGACGACGGATAGACCGCCAGCCGGCCCTGCCGGGTCAGGGCCGTGGCCTGCGCGTTGTACCGACGGCCGCGCACCAGCTGGGCGTACAGCCGGGTCAGCAGTCCGGAGTCGAGCCGGGCCGCGGCGTCCGTCCCCAGAAGGCGGTACGGCTCCGCGTCGGGCAGGAGAGGCGCAGGATCGACGCGCGGCCGCCAGGCGGGCGGCGGGCCGGCCAGGCTGCTCTTGCTCCTGCTGCTGCCGGGCTGCTCGAGGACCGTCATGTCGAGCACCTCCTCGGATCGAAGGGGTGGCGCGATCGCGCCTCATGTGGGTGGTGGGCGGAGGCGGGCGGATGGGCAGGATGGAACCGGTCGGGGCGGGTGCGCCCTTCCCTACCGATTGTTCGGTCGCTGATGCAATTTGGCTACAGGCGGGTTCAGCCTGTGGACAAACGGTTCTCCACAGCTTCAGATGAAGACAGGGCGTCCACAAAGGGGAGGCGGGACCATATGCCGGACGAACAGATGGCCAATACCGGCGGACAGTCGTCGGCACCACCCGCCCCGCCCTCGCCGGCCGCACGTCCGCTGGACTCCATCGACCGCTCGATCCTGCGCATGCTGCAAACCGACGGCCGGGCCTCGATACGCTCCGTGGCCGAGCGGGTGCACGTCTCCCGCGCCAACGCCTACGCCCGGATAAACCGTCTGATCGACGACGGGGTGATCCGCGGCTTCAGCGCCCTCATCGACCAGGAACGGGCAGGCCAGGGCGCCTCCGCATACATCACGCTGAAGATCGTCCAGAACTCCTGGCGGACCGTACGCAAGCAGCTCACGACACTGCCCGGTGCCACCCACATCGCGCTGGTCAGCGGCGATTTCGACGTACTGCTGCTGGTCCACACCAAGGACAACCGCGAACTACGGGAACTGGTCCTCACCCGCATCCAGTCGATACCGGAAGTCCTCAGCACCCGCACCCTCCTGGTCTTCGAGGAAACCGACCTGGGCCCGGAGGAGGACGGCGGAGCAGGGCGGAACAGGGCGGAGTAGGGCGGAGGGGTCCAGGACGGGGTGTGGGGACGCGGGCGATCCCGACGCCGCACAGATCAGAGCCGGGAAAGCGGCGACCCACACCAGGGATCCCCCCTCAAGCCCTCCGCAGCCCCGCAAACGCCGTCCGTACGACGGCCTCGGCGACCTCCTCGCGGCTCGCTGCGCCGCCGCGGCCCGGCCGGTACCACTCGACAATCGAGTTGATCATGCCGAAGAGCAGCCGGGTGGCGAGCCGGACGTCCACGTCGTCCCGCAGGTCACCGTCGGCGGCGGCCTGCTTGAGCAGATCGGCGACCTCGTGGTCGAACTCCCGTCGGCGCTCCATGGCCCACCGCTCGGTGTCCGTATTTCCGCGGACCCGCAACAGCAGCGTCACATAGGGGAGTTCGTCCATCAGCACCTCGGCCTCGCGCCGGGTGACGTACTCCAGCCGCTCGATCGCCCGCCCCTGGAGGGCGCCCGGTTCCTCCAGCACTCCGAACAGGCCGTCCAGGGCCCGGCTTATCGCGCGGCGCAGCAGCTCTTCCTTGCTGCGCACATGGTGATAGATCGAGGACTTCGAGATGCCGGCCGCCTTGGAAAGGTGCTCCATGGACGTGCCGTCGTAGCCGCGCTCGATGAACACCTCGACGGCGACCGCGAGCAGCGAATCGGGCGTGTAGGTGTCGCGCTTGGCCATGGTCATGATTAGAGCACCCATTCCTCGAGGTCCGCACGGCGCCGCAGCGCCCAGGACGGTACGTAGCGTCCGCCGGCATGGTGGTGATGCATCGAGTCCAGCAGATCCCACACCCAATGGGCACCGAGCAATTCGACCCACTCCATGGGGCCCCCGGGATAGTTCACGCCCAGCCGCATGGCCGTGTCGATGTCTTCGGGGGAGGCCACCCCACGGGCCGCCGCATCCACGGCGAAGTCGATGATCATCGCGATGGTCCTGGCGACGATCATGCCCGGTACGTCCTCGATCACGCTGACCTGCTTGCCCAGCGCCTGGAAGAGCCCGATGGCCTCCGCAAGGTCCTCCTCGGAGCAGCCGGCCGAGGAGGCGAGGGCGATCCGGGTGGCGGCCCGGTAGTCGAGCGAGAGATCGAAGCGGATGAACTTCTCGTAGGCCCTGCTCGTCGCCGGATAGCCGTTGGTCAGCGCCAGGCACGCCCCGCCCGGGAGCCGGATGAAGCCCTCCGACTCCCCTGGTGTGCGGTCGCGGGAGACCTTGATCCCCGCCTCCTCGATCAGCTCACGAAGCACCGCCGCGGGCCCGGGAAGCCGCGCATGCAGGGCGACGGCCTCCGGGGCGGGCCGGGGCCCGGCGGTCTGTGGCTCGGGCCGTGGGGCGCCCTCGGAGTAGTCGAACCATCCGCGGCCCGCCTTGCGGCCGTGCAGCCCGGACTCCACCAGCCGACGCTGCGCGAGCGAGGGGGTGAACTTCGGGTCCTGGAAGAAGGCCTGCCACACGGAGTGCGTGACCGCCTCGTTCACGTCCTGCCCGATGAGGTCGGTGAGTTCGAAGGGCCCCATCTTGAAGCCGGCGCCCTCACGCAGCACCGCGTCGATGGTGGCGGGGTCGGCGGTCCGCTCCTCGTAGGCGCGCAGCGCTTCGGCGTAGAAGGGGCGGGCGATGCGGTTGACGATGAATCCGGGGGTGTCGGCGCAGCGCACCGGCTGCTTTCCCCAGGCCGCGGCGGTGTCGTACGCGGTGGTGGCGGCCGCCTCGTCGGTGGCGAAGCCGCTGACCACCTCCACCAGGGGGAGCAGGGGTGCGGGGTTGAAGAAGTGCAGGCCCACGCAGCGGCCGGGGTGGCGCAGCCGGCCGGCGACCGCGGTCACAGACAGCGAGGAGGTGTTGGTGGCCAGCAGACAGTCGGCCGCCACGATGTCCTCCAGGGCCGTGAACAGCTCCTGCTTGGCGGGGAGTTGTTCCAGGATCGCCTCGATGACCAGCGCGGCGTCGGCGAGCTCCGCGAGGTCGGCGGCGGGGGAGAGGCGCTCATGGGCGGCGTCGCGTTCGTCGGCCGGAATCCGGCCTTTTTCGACGAGCCGGTCCAGCCGCCCTCGGACCGCCTCGGCGGCCTGTTCCGCGCGGCCGGGCGCGGTGTCGTAGAGGCGTACGCGATGGCCGGCGACCAGCGCCACCTGCGCAATGCCCTGTCCCATGGTGCCGGTGCCCACCACTGCCACGGTGCTGCTGGTCCCGATTGCCGTCATGCCAGCTGATCCTCCCCGACCGACTTTTCCACAGGCCGGTCGGGCCCTCTTGCCCCGACCGATCGTTCGGTTACTCTAACTCCGTTGCCCTGTCCACTCCCAGCCCTTATCCACTGTCCGCCCCAGCTCGACGAGGAGTTGGTCATCGATGGCCGCCGAAATGTCCGCAGCGCAGTTGATCGAGAAGCACCGCCCGACCCTCGACCAGTCGCTGGAGGCGATCCGCACCCGCGCGTACTGGTCCCCGCACCCTGAGCATCCGAAGGCGTACGGCGAGAGCGCCGCGGCTGATGGCCTGGCCGCCTTCGAGGCGCTGCGCGGCAAGCGCTTCGAGCTCGACCAGCCCGGCACGGACGACTGGGCGGGCCAGGAGGTTTCGCCGTACGGCCCGGAGCTGGGCATCAGCTATCCGCATCCGGATGTGGAGGTGCTGCTGCCTGCGATGCGCTCCGCGATCCCCGCCTGGCGGGATGCGGGCCCGGAGGTCCGCGCGGCGGTGTGTATGGAGATCCTGTCCCGGATCAGCGCGCGCACCCATGAGTTCGCCCAGGCCGTGATGCACACCAGTGGCCAGGCCTTCATGATGGCGTTCCAGGCGGGCGGGCCGCATGCCCAGGACCGCGGCCTGGAGGCGGTGGCGTATGCGTACGCCGAGCAGGTCCGGGTCCCCGGTCAGGCCCCGTGGTCCAAGCCGCAGGGCAAGCGCGAGCCGCTGGAGCTGTCCAAGAGCTTCACGGCGGTACCGCGCGGCGTCGCCCTGTTGATCGGCTGCAACACCTTCCCGACCTGGAACGGCTATCCGGGCCTCTTCGCCTCCCTGGCCACCGGCAACCCGGTGCTGGTCAAGCCGCATCCGCGGGCCGTGCTGCCGCTGGCGCTGACCGTCAAGGTGGCGCGCGAGGTGCTGGACGACGCCGGCTTCCCCGCCGACCTGGTCTGCCTGGCCGTGGACAAGCCCGCCGAAGGCCTGGCCAAGACGCTGGCCGTCCGCCCCGAGATCCGCGTCATCGACTACACCGGCTCGACCGCCTTCGGCGACTGGCTGGAGACCCACGCCCGGCAGGCGCAGGTCTTCACGGAGAAGGCCGGAGTCAACACCGTGGTCATCGACTCCACCGATGACTACAAGGGCATGCTCGGCAATCTCGCCTTCTCCCTGTCGCTCTACAGCGGCCAGATGTGCACCACCCCGCAGAATCTGCTGATTCCCCGCGAGGGCATCACGACGGACGCCGGCCCGAAGTCGTACGACGAGGTGGTCAGCGATCTCGCGGGCGCGGTCAGCGGTCTGCTGGGCGATGACGCGCGGGCCAACGCCCTGCTGGGCGCGATCGTCAATCCGCAGGTCAAGGAGCGGATCGACGCCGCCGCCGGGCTGGGCGAGGTGGCGCTGACCTCCCGTGAGGTGAGCAACCCGGAGTTCCCCGGGGCCACCGTCCGTACGCCGGTGATCGTCAAGCTGGACGGCGCCAAGCCGGACTCCGAGGCGGCCTATCTGTCGGAGTGCTTCGGCCCGGTCTCGTTCGCGGTGGCCGTCGATTCCGCCGCCGACGCGGTGGACCTGCTGCGGCGCACCGTCCGTGAGAAGGGCGCCATGACGGTCGGCGCGTACACCACCTCCCCCGAGGTGGAGCAGCTGGTGGAGGAGGCCTGTCTGGAGGAGTGCGCCCAGCTGTCGCTGAATCTGACCGGCGGGGTCTATGTGAACCAGACCGCGGCGTTCTCGGACTTCCACGGCTCCGGTGGCAACCCCGCGGCCAATGCCGCGCTGTGCGACGGCGCGTTCGTGGCAAACCGCTTCCGGACGGTGGAGGTGCGACGACCGGCGTAACCGGCCGCGGCGCGGGGCCCGGGGCGCTCGCTCCGGGCCCGTGGCCCCCAGCGGGCACCCTCAGGCGGGCCCTGGCCCCTCGATCCGGGCATGACGCCCGATCCAGGCGTGCATGGCGATGGCGGCCGCGGCCCCCGCGTTGATCGAGCGGGTCGAGCCGAACTGCGCGATCGAGCAGACCAGCGAGGCATGCCGCCTGGCCTCCTCGGTCAGCCCCGGCCCCTCCTGGCCGAAGAGCAGCACACACCGGCGCGGCAGCTCGGTGGTCTCCAGCGGCACGGAGCCGGGGAGGTTGTCGATCCCGATGATCGGCAGCCCCTCGGCCGCGGCCCAGGCGGTGAGATCCGCGGTGTCCGGGTGGTGACGCACATGCTGGTAGCGGTCGGTCACCATCGCGCCGCGGCGGTTCCAGCGGCGCTGCCCGACGATATGGACCTCCTTGGCCAGGAACGCGTTCGCGGTCCGTACGACCGAGCCGATGTTGAAGTCATGGCCCCAGTTCTCGACGGCCACGTGGAAGTCATGGCGACGGGTGTCGAGGTCGGCGACGATCGCCTCGCGGGTCCAGTAGCGGTACCGGTCGACGACATTGCGGCGATCACCGTGCGCAAGCAGCTCGGGGTCGTAACGGTCGTCCTGCGGCCAGGGCTCGGGGTGCGGACCGACACCGATGGCGGTCCCGTAGCCCTCGTCGTACTGGACGGGCTCGGCGGGGGCGGTTTTCTCGCTGCTCACCCCACGAGCGTATGGCCACCGCCGCCGTGCTCCGTACGGGCCTCCGGCTCGCCGCCCTGGAAGCCGGTCCCTGGCCCGGCCGCCCCGCGCCGTGGGAACAGGCGTTGGCGCAGGCCGGAGAGGTGCCCGGAGATCCAGGTCAGGAAATTCGTCGGCAGGAAGACCGCATCCGCGGCGATCATCGCGAGCGAGAAGAACGGCAGCCCCAGGAGGAACGCGATCGAGAGGTGCTCGCAGATCATCGCGACCAGCAGGACGTTCTTCAGCCGCCGGTTGAACAGCGTGAACGGGAAGGCGACCTGCACGATCACCGTGCCGTAGGTGAGCAGCATGACCATCACGCCATTGCTGCCGAGCAGCTCGGACAGCGCCGGCCAGGGGGAGAAGTAGTCCAGATGCATCGGGTAGTAGACCGCGGTGCCGTCCTGCCAGCGGCTTCCCTGGATCTTGTACCAGCCGGCGGTGGCGTAGATCAGACAGACCTCGACCATGATCACCAGCAGCGCGCCGTTGTGGACGAGCTTGGTGAGGGTGTCCAGGACGATGCGCGGCTCTCCGGGGGCGTACCGCTGCACCGCCCACCACAGGCCGTGCGTCACCCACAGGCCCCACAGCACCAGGCTCCAGCCGATGTGCGGGAACGGGCCGTGCCCGAACCAGGTGAGGCCGTGGCCGCCGCTCAGGTCGGCGGCGGCCAGGCCGAGCCCCAGGACGGCCCACAGGACCACGCCGGGCAGATCGCGCGCGGGAGCGTCCCCCTCGGCGGCGGCCGCCCGCCGGGCGCGGCTCGCGTCGAGCGACCAGACCTGCCCGCACCGGGTCAGCACGAGATACATCGACATCAGGTGGATGACGTTGTCGCCGCCGTCCCCTATGAAGACGCTGCGGTTCTGTAGCGAGATCACGCCGAGCATGAAGAGCACCGACATGGTGCGGGTGCGCCAGCCGAGCATCAGCGCCGCGGCGGCCACGATGGCCACGAGGTAGACGCATTCGAACCAGCCGCGTCCGCCGGACCACAGCAGCGCGGAGAAGGCGTGGTTGGCGCCCAGGAGCCGGCGCGCCATGTCCAGGCTCCAGGGGCTGTCGGGCCCGTAGAGAGTCAGGCGGTGCGGCCACTCGCGCAGCAGGAACAGCAGCCAGGTCGCCGCGAAGCCGATCCGGATCACCGCGGTCTGGTACGGGGCCATCGCCCGGGCGGTGGCGAGCGTGAAGCCGCGTCCGACGGCGCGCTCGATGCGGGTCTCTTGATAGGAGGTGGTGCGGGGCGTGGCAGGCGCCTGGGGCTCCTGGGATGCCTGCGCCTGCTGTGGCACGTCGGTCGGCTCCGTGGTCTGCGGGGGCTGTGATGCGCTCTGCGTACGTTGTGGCTGCTGAGGCGTCGGTGACGTCACTGGGTCTTCTCCCCCTCGGGCAGGTCGTCTGCGATGACCTGCCACCAGGGCAGCACTCGGTACACGGGCTTGTCGCTGATCCTCTCGGTGCTCCACGGCGGTGGGCTGACCGGCGTGGTCTGCGAACGGACCTGGATCCGGTCGACCCGCTCACCGGCCCGGGACCACTCGGGCCCCATCCGGAGCATCACGATCCGCCGGATGTACCGCTCGGACAGCTCCCCGCGCGGGCCGATAGGGCGGTTCTGCGCGTTGTGGGTGTTGATGAAGAGCTCCCAGCCGCGCCGCAGCTGGTTCTGCTGGGTGTGGCTGGGCAGCGGGTTGTGGAGGATCGCCTGGCCGTCGCGGGCGGTCAGATCGGTCCAGCCGGTGGTGCGCGTGGCGGCGCCGTCCTTGGTGCTCAGGTAGGCGCGGACCTGGACCGCGATGTTCTGCTGGAGGGGGTTGGGCGCGAACAGCTTCCAGTTCTGTTCGTACTCGGGGTAGACGTAGTCGCTGATCAGGCTGCCCTGCTGTTTGCTCAGCGTGTTCGCCGGCGCGACGTGCAGAAACATCATCGCGACATGGATCGCCACGACGACCGCGACGGCGCAGGCCGATACCCCTATGACGATCCGCGAGGGCAGCGAGAGCGCGGCCAGTGGCCGCGTTTCGTCCCCGTATGACTGCATTCCCGCCCCGTTCCCAGAATCCATGCGGTCAACTCCGCTCCGGAACCGTACCTATGCGGCCGCAGGGGGCACACCCTTACCCGCGTTATCCACAGGCTTGACACCCGCGGTCCACCCACTCACCATTGAACCGAACGATCGGTCGGTCGGGAGCGAGGGGGCATCACATGACGACGATCGCGCCGGAGGAGACGGCTCAGGAAGCCGTATTCGACGCCACCGTGGCCGCGGACGAGCGCATCGAACCGCGGGACTGGATGCCGGAGGCCTACCGCTCGACGCTCGTACGGCAGATAGCGCAGCACGCACACTCCGAGATCATCGGCATGCAGCCGGAGGCCAACTGGATCACCCGCGCGCCGTCGCTGCGCCGCAAGGCGATCCTGATGGCGAAGGTGCAGGACGAGGCCGGCCACGGCCTGTATCTCTACAGCGCCGCCGAGACCCTGGGCACCGGTCGTGACGAGCTGCTGGACAAGCTGCACTCCGGCCGCCAGAAGTACTCCTCGATCTTCAACTACCCGACCCTGACCTGGGCCGACGTCGGAGCCATCGGCTGGCTCGTGGACGGCGCGGCGATCACGAACCAAGTCCCGCTGTGCCGCTGCTCCTACGGCCCCTATGCGCGCGCCATGGTCCGTATCTGCAAGGAAGAGTCCTTCCACCAGCGGCAGGGCTACGAACTCCTGCTGCACCTCAGCCGCGGCACCGAAGCGCAACACGCCATGGCGCAGGACGCGGTGAACCGCTGGTGGTGGCCGTCCCTCATGATGTTCGGCCCCCCGGACGACGAGTCGTCGCACTCCGCGCAGTCCATGGCCTGGAAGATCAAGCGGCACTCCAACGACGAGCTGCGCCAGCGCTTCGTGGACATCTGCGTACCCCAGGCCGAGGCCCTGGGGCTCACCCTCCCCGACCCCGATCTGACCTGGAACGAGGACCGGGGCCACTGGGACTTCGGCCCGATCGACTGGAACGAGTTCCGCGAGGTCCTCAAGGGCAACGGCCCCTGCAACGAGGAGCGGATCGGCCGCCGCCGGCGGGCTCACGAGGAAGGCGCCTGGGTGCGCGAGGCAGCCGCCGCACACGCGGCCAAGCACGGGAAGGCCGTCCGATGACCACTCCACACCCGCCCCAAGGCGCCACAGCCGACGAGGGACCGGCCGCCCGGCCCACGGACTGGCCGCTGTGGGAGGTCTTCGTCCGCAGCCGCCGCGGCCTGTCACACACCCACGCCGGCAGCCTCCACGCCCCGGACGCCGAGATGGCGCTGCGCAACGCCCGCGACCTCTACACCCGCCGCTCGGAGGGCGTCTCCATCTGGGTGGTGCCCTCCGCCCAGATCACCGCCTCCTCGCCGGACGAGAAGGACGCGTTCTTCGAACCGGCCGGCGACAAGCCCTACCGCCACCCGACCTTCTACGAGATCCCGGACGGGGTGCATCACCTTTGATCAACGTCACGGCCACCCCGGCCCTGCCCCTCGGGGACGACGCCCTGATCCTCTCCCACCGCCTGGGCGAGTGGGCCGGCCACGCCCCGGTCCTGGAGGAGGAGGTCGCACTGGCCAATATCGCTCTGGACCTGCTCGGCCAGGCCCGGGTGCTGCTCTCCCTGGCCGGCGACGAGGACGAGCTGGCGTATCTGCGCGAGGAGCGGCAGTTCCGCAACCTCCAGCTGGTCGAGCAGCCCAACGGCGACTTCGCCCACACCATCGCCCGGCAGCTGTACTTCTCCACCTATCAGGAGCTGCTGTTCGAGCACCTTGCCGCAGGTGACAGCGAGTTGGCGCCGCTGGCCGGGAAGGCCGTCAAGGAGGTCGCCTACCACCGCGACCACGCCGAGCAGTGGACGGTGCGCCTCGGCGACGGCACCGACGAGAGCCACGCCCGGATGCAGCGCGCCGTGGACGCCCTCTGGCGCTACACCGGCGAGCTCTTCGAGCCGGTGGACGGGCTGGAAGAGGTGCCCTGGACGACGCTCCACGACGCCTGGACGACCCGCATCACCACCACCCTCGAACGGGCCACGCTCACCGTCCCGGAGGGGCCCCAGTGCGGCGCCTGGACCGCCGGCGCAGGACGCCAGGGCCTGCACACCGAACCGTTCGGAAGGCTGCTCGCCGAAATGCAGCACCTCCACCGCAGCCACCCGGGAGCGACATGGTGACCACCACCGCCCTCGAAGCGGAACTGCTGGCGCTCGCCGGCTCCGTTCCCGACCCCGAGCTGCCCGTTCTCACCCTCACCGAGCTCGGCGTACTGCGCGACGTACGGCTGACCGCCCCGGACCGCGTGGAGGTCGACCTCACACCGACCTACACCGGCTGCCCCGCCATCGAGGCAATGTCCGCCGACATAGAACGCGTACTGCACGACCACGGCATACCGCAGGTTGAGGTCCGTACGGTCCTCAGCCCGCCATGGACCACCGACGCGATCACCGCCGAGGGGCGCCGGAAGCTGGCCGAGTTCGGCATCGCCCCACCGCGCCCGACGGGACCGGCCGGCGGGCCGGTCGCCGTCGACCTCACGATCCGCTGCCCGCACTGCGGATCGACCGACACCACCCTGCTGAGCCGGTTCTCCTCCACGGCATGCAAGGCACTGCGCCGCTGCGAGTCCTGCCGCGAACCCTTCGACCACTTCAAGGAGTTGTGATGTTCCACCCGCTCCAGGTCCGGGAGATCGAGCGGCTCACGGACGACGCGGTGGCCGTCACCTTCGACGTCCCGCCCGAGCTGCGCACGACTTTCCGGCACACGCCCGGGCAGCACATCGCACTGCGCAGAACGGTCGACGGCCAGGAGATCCGCCGTACGTACTCCATCTGCACCCCCGCCACCGACGAGCCGGAACTCCGCGTGGGCATCCGCCTCGTCGAGGAGGGCGCCTTCTCGACGTACGCGCTCAAGGAACTGGCGGTCGGCGACACGGTGGAGGTGATGGCCCCGGCGGGCCGGTTCACCCTCGCACCGCGCCCCGGGCACTTCGTCGGAATCGTCGGCGGCAGCGGCATCACCCCCGTGCTGTCCATCGCCACCACGCTGCTCGCCCAGCAGCCGGATGCCCGCTTCTGCCTGATCCGCAGCGACCGTACGGCGGCCTCCACAATGTTCCTGGAGGAGGTGGCGGACCTCAAGGACCGCTATCCCGAGCGCTTCCAGCTCATCCACACCCTCTCCCGCGAGGAACAGCAAGCCGGCCTGCCCTCAGGACGCCTGGACGAGAACCGGCTCCGCTCGCTCCTGCCCGCCCTCCTGAAGATCGACTCCGTGGACGGCTGGTACCTCTGCGGCCCGTACAGCATGGTCCAGGGCGCCGAGCGCGCCCTGCGCGCCCTCGAGGTGCCCCGGAACCGCATCCACGAAGAGATCTTCCACATAGCCAACGGTGCCCCGTCCGCCCCGGCTGCTGCCCTCCCCGCCCACAGCACCGTGACCGCCACCCTCGACGGCCGCTCCGGCACCTGGCCGGTCCAGGACGGCGAGCCCCTGCTCGAAACGGTGCTCCGCAACCGGGCGGACGCCCCGTACGCCTGCAAGGGCGGCGTCTGCGGCACCTGCCGCGCCTTCCTGGTCTCCGGCGAGGTCCGGATGGACCGCAACTTCGCCCTGGAGTCCGACGAGGTCGACGCCGGCTATGTGCTGGCCTGCCAGTCCCACCCGGTCACGGAGAAGGTCGAGCTGGACTTCGACCGCTGAGGCGCTGGGGCCGCTGGGCCGCTGTCCCCTGCCCCTGCCCCTGCCCCAGCCCACCCCCACGCCCACGCCCTCTGCCCGACCTACACCCACCCCACCTGGACCGACGCCCCCAACTGGCCCGATCTCCCGCACCTTTGACCACCGCCCCCATTCCCAATTCCTGAAACCTGTTCTACCTTGACGCTTCGTCAGATCGTCAGATCCAGGGCGCCGCGTGGGAGGACAGACCAGTGGACTTCACCTTCAGCGAGGAGCAGCAGGCCGCCGTCGAAGCGGCGAAGGCCGTCTTCTCAGGCGTCGCTCCGGACAGCGTGCCCAGCCCGGCGCTCACCGCGGGCGCGGTCGCCGACGACTTCGACCGCGCGCTGTGGCGCAAGCTCGCCGCCGCCGATCTGCTGGGCCTGCCGATCGCACCCGAGCACGGCGGTGCCGGCCTGGACCCGGTCGCGCTCTGCCTCGTACTGCGCGAGTCGGCCAAGGTGCTGGCGCGGGTACCGCTGCTGGAGTCCGGCGCCGCCGCGCACACCCTCCAGCACTACGCCACCGACGCTCTGCGTACGGAGGTGCTGCCACAGATCGCCGCCGGGGACCTCGTCGTCACGGTCGCCGCCGCCGGCCGCAGCGGACACGAACCGGCCGAGCTCGCCGTGGGCGCCCACCAGGACGGCGGCGAATGGGTCCTCGACGGCACCCAGACCGCCGTCCCCTGGGCCCAGACCGCGGACCGGATCCTGCTGCCCGCCCACACCACCGAGGGCCACGCCGCACTGGCCCTCGTCCCCCGCACACACGCCGGCGTCACCCTCGACGACCAGATCTCCACCAGCGGAGAGCGCCAGGCCGAGGTCCGGCTGGACGGCGTACGCCTCAGCGCCCGGGAAACGATCACCGGCCCCGCCGCCTGGGAATCGCTGCGCAGCGTCCTGACCACCGGCACCTGCGCGCTCGCCCTGGGCCTGGGCGAGCGCGTCCTCGCGATGACCAGCGACTACACCGGCAAGCGCGAACAGTTCGGGTTCCCGGTGGCCACCTTCCAGGCCGTCGCCGTCCAGGCCGCCGACCGTTTTATCGACCTGCGCGCCATGGAGGCCACCCTCTGGCAGGCCGCCTGGCGCGTCAGCACCGACGCCCCCGGGCCGCTACCGCCCGCAGCAGACATCGCGGTCGCCAAGATCTGGGCCTCCGAGGGCGTCCGCCGCGTCGTCCAGACCGCCCAGCATCTGCACGGCGGCTTCGGCGCCGACACCGACTACCCCCTGCACCGCTACCACGCCTGGGCCAAACAGCTCGAACTCTCCCTCGGCCCCGCCGCCGCCCACGAGGAGACCCTCGGCGACCTGCTGGCGGCCCACCCGCTGGGGTGAGGGAGCAGGGCGGGGAGGTGGGAGCCGGAGAACCGGACGGTCGGATAGATGGCTAGCCGGACAGCCGCTTGACCACCGGTTAGCCCATTGGCCACCTGCCTGGAGGAGGGATGAGTGGCCGGGGGCCAGAGGGGGCTAGATAACCGTCCCGGAGCCGCCCTTGCCGTCCGAAACGGGACGGCCGGCGGCCTCCCAGGCCTGCATGCCGCCCGCAACATTCACCGCGTCGATGCCCTGCTGGAGCAGGTACTGCGCCACCTGCGCCGAACGCCCACCGACCCGGCACAGCACATACACCTTGCCGCCCTCGGGCGCCGCCTCGGTCAACTCGCCGTAGCGGGCGACGAATTCGCTCATCGGGATGTGCAGCGCGCCCTCGGCGTGCCCCGCCTCCCACTCGTCGTCCTCACGCACGTCCAGGAGGAAGTCCTCGGACGAGAGTGCATCGACAGCGACCGTGGGCACAGAACCAAATTGCATACTCACGACGCTACCCGACCAGCTGGGCGAGGTAAGCCTCGCGCTCTGCGACGTCCGCGAGCAGCTTCTCGGCGATCTCGTCCAGCAGCGCGTCCGGGTCCTCCGGCGCCATCTTGATCATGGCGCCGATCGCGCTCTCCTCCAGCTCCGCGGCTGCGGCCGCCAGCAGCTCCTTGCGCTCGGCCAGCCACTCCAGCCGGGCGTAGAGCTCCTCGCTCTCACTCAGACGCTCCTCGGCCGGCGCGGGACCGGCCTCCCACTCCCGCGCCAGTTCCCGCAGCGCCGCCTCGTCGCCCTGGGCGTACGCCATGTTGACCCGCGCAATGAAGGCGTCCCGCCGTGCCCGCTCCGCATCGTCCCGCGCCAAGTCCGGGTGAGCCTTGCGGACCAGGTCGCGGTAGGCCTTACGAGCCGCCTCGCTGGGCCGCACCTTCTGGGGCGGCTGCACCGACTGCTCGGTCAGCATCGCCTGGGCCTCCGGGAACAGCCCCTCCGACCCCATCCAGCCGTGGAACAGCTCTTCCACGCCCGGCATCGGCAGCACCGACGCCCGCGCCTCCCGCGCCTTACGGATGTCCTCGGGGTCGCCCGTACGTGCGGCCACGGCCTCGGCGATCTGCGCATCCAGCTCGTCCAGCCGCGCGTACATGGGGCCCAGCCGCTGGTGGTGCAGGCGGGAGAAGTTCTCCACCTCCACCCGGAAGGTCTCCACTGCGATCTCGAACTCGATCAGGGCCTGCTCCGCGGCCAGCACCGCCTTCGCCAGCCGCCGGGTCCCCTCGTCCTGCGACGCACCGCCCTGAGCGGCCTGATCTTGCGGCGCCTTATCTTGAGCCCCTTCGGAAGCTCGGCCGTCAGGCCCGTCGTCCTGCGGCGCATCGCTCCGCGGCACGTCGCCCTGAGCCCCCGCCTGCACTCCCGCAGCACTGCCCGGCTCACACTGCGCACCCGGAACGTCACTGGGCTCGCCGCCCGCCTCGATCCCGTCGCCGAGCGAGCCGGCCGGTACCTCTGGGCTGCCCGTCCATGCCCCGTTCGGGCCCTCGACCTGATCTCCCTGGCCGTGGCTGTCCTCGGTCCTGGCGCCCTGATCGCCGCCGCGGGCGTCCGGTGCCTGCGGGCTGCCCTCAGCGCCGGGCGTGCCCGGCACGTCTGCTTCGTCCGCCCCGTGCTGGCCGTCCTGCGCGTTCTCCGCGTGCGAGTTCGTCACTCGGTCAGCGTACGGCCCATGCCGGCCCAGGCCCTCCGCCACCATCCACCGGCCCTTTCCTGATCTCTCCCCCTCCCCCCGGGGCCCCTCCCCCCACCCACCTCCACCCCATCCCCCTCGCCCACCGCTCCGCGCCCACACCACCAGCCACCAGAACGATCAGCTATCCGATCAGGTACCCCGACGACCGCTCGGCCGGCAGGTCCCCCGACACCAGGGCATCGGCCGACAGGGCCCCCGACAGCCAAGCCATCACCGGAGCCCGCCAGCCGCCCGAGCAAGGCCGGCCGAAGCACCCGAGGCGCCCCCAGCCGCCAGCGGCCCGAATCCACCCCCAGGCGACCCACGGCCGATCGAGCCCACCCTAGGCAACACCAGCCACACCCCCAGCCCACTCAGCCGCAGCACCCAGCCGCCCTCCGCGCAGCCCGACCACCAATGGCGCCCGAACCACACATCGGTCAGATGTCAGGGACCGGCCCCGTGCCTCCTGATGCCTGCCCGTGCACGGGACGCAGGTCAGGGGGCAGGGCTAGGGGCTAGGGGCAAGGCAAGGACAAGCGCATCCAAGGGCGGCCACCTATTCAGTGCTCAAACCCCCATCTCCGCGGCGATACGGCCGCTCTTCACGGCTGTGGTCAGGCTCGCGTGGTCTGCTTCTGTGCGGTCGGCGTAGGAGACCGCGAATCTGGCTATTGCCTCGTCCAGTTCCTCGCTCTTGCCGCAGTAACCGGCCACCAGACGTGGGTCGGCGCTGTGGGCATGGGCTCGGGCCAGGAGGGCGCCGGTCATGCGGGCGTAGTCGTCCAACTGGTCGCCGGTCAGCTGTGCCGGGTCCACGCTGCCCTTGCGGTTCCTGAACTGGCGGACCTGGAAGGGGAGTCCGCCCGACGCACCGTCCATGGTGGTCGGGGCTATGTCCTGGACGGTCGTCCAGCCCAGCAGGATGTCGCTGACGACCTGCATCCGGCGCTGGCCGAGCACCACCCGTCGGCCCTCGTGCGCCACCGACGGCACGGGGAAGCCGGCCTTCTCCACATACGGCGCCAGCATCGAGCCGCGCGCCTCCTTCACCTGGAGCACCAGCGGCTCGCCCCGGTGGTCCAGCAGCAGCACCACATACGACCGCAGCCCCACACTGCCCGTGCCGACCACCCGGAAGGCGACGTCGTGTACCGCGTAACGGGCCAGCAGCGGGAGCCGGTCTTCGGGCAGGGTCTCCAGGTACGTGGTGAGGGACGCGGCCACGGCCGCCGCTTCGGCATCCGGCACCCGCCGCAGCACCGGCGGCGCGTCCACGAACCGGCGTCCGCCGTCCGCCGTCTGTTCCGTCGCCTTCGCGGCGAACCGCGCGCTGGTGTTCTTGCGCGCCTTGGCCGACACCAGCTCCAGCGTCCCCAGCAGATCCCGCGCGTCGGTGTGCGAGACCAACTCCTCGTCGGCGATGGCGTTCCACGCCTCGGTCACCGGCAGCTTCGCCAGCAGCCGCATCGTCCGCCGATACGCACCCGCGGCATCCTGCGCCGCCTTGCGGCAGGCGTCCTCGTCGGCGCCCGCCTCCCGGCC
Source organism: Streptomyces sp. NPDC034111 (assembly GCF_055575375.1). Taxonomy (NCBI): domain Bacteria; kingdom Bacillati; phylum Actinomycetota; class Actinomycetes; order Kitasatosporales; family Streptomycetaceae; genus Streptomyces; species Streptomyces sp. NPDC034111. Next base: position 93,611 of record NZ_JBVIST010000006.1, read on the forward strand.
CGCCAGCACCAACGACGTCGCGAGCCGCTTCACGTCCCACTCCCACGGCCCGTACAGCGTCTCGTCGAAGTCATTGAGGTCGATGACAAGGCCGCCGCGGGCGTCGCCGTAGAGGCCGAAGTTGGCGGCGTGCGCGTCTCCGCAGATCTGTGCGCCGATGCCGGTCACCGGTCCGCCCGTCAGGTCGTACGCCATCAGCCCCGCGGAGCCTCGGAGGAACGCGAAGGGGCTGGCGGCCATCCGGCCGACCCGTATCGGCGTGAGCTCGGGCAGTCGTCCGGCGTTGGACTCCTCCACCGCAGCGACCGCATCCGGCCGCCCCTCCCCGATGGAGAGCAGGTCCTGCTCGGCGCGGGGCAGTCGCTCCCGCAACGCCCGGCCCGCGGCCTTGGGCGACGGCCCCGACGGCCCGTGCGCATCCGCCCTCGCAAACCCCGGTACATACGGCACACGCGACATGGCGGGCCACCTCCCCCTTCACGACCTGTATTTGGGCTGTTGTTGTCTTCTGCCGCCCTGCGCGCTGCGGACCTCGCACCGCGCAACCCGTACTGCATACCGAGCACTGCGTACCGCGCAATGCCTGCTGCGCAATGCGTACTGCGCAGCCTGCACCGCTTACTGCGTACTCGGCGGCCCGCCCCGCGGCTTCGGCGTGCCGTCGAGCAATGACGTTACCGACACCTCGTCAAGGTCCGCACAGCCTGTGGATAACTCTCCCCACCGAGGCTTGGACTGCCGCCTCCGCACCGCTATACCCCTACGGCTTCTTCCAGTTCTTCTTCCAGTTCTTCTTCCACCTCGGTAGCCGCAGAGCGCCTCGACATCGCCCCAGGCGCTGCCCCAGGCGCTGCCCCAGGCTCCGCCCCCGGCATCGGCGCGGGATGGGCCCCTCTTCCGTTACCGTCGCCGCCACCGCGGCCGCTGCCACCGCCACCGCGGCCGCTGCCACCGCCGCGGCGTTGGCTACCGCCTCCGCCTCCGCGATGCGCCGCCGCTTCTCCGCCAGCGCCGCCATGCCGACCACCAGCACGCCCACGGCCGACCACAACGCCAGCGTCCAGATATGGCCGGACAGGCCGTAGCCGTCGAAGTACACATGGCTGCGGACACCTTCGATGAAGCCCGCTCCGTTCCAGAAGGAGTGCAGCGCCGCGAAGAATCCGTTCTGCATCTCCGGGCGGAAAATCCCCCCGGAGGACGTGAAGTTGAGCATCACGAAGAGGGCCATCACACCGAGCGTCGTCCACCGCTTGAGGAAGGTGTGCAGGCCGGTACCGATCAGCAGGATGCCCGCGGAGTAGAGCCAGGCCATGGCCCACAGGCCGCGCAGGCCGTGGTCGACGAGGTGAACGACCGGGCCGGCGAACGCCGTACCGATGAGGCTGACCACCAGGGACGTACCGAGCGCCAGCGCCGCCCGCAGCCGGAGCGGCAGCACGGCTCCGGCGCCGCCGAGCACCGCGACCGAGGCGTACGAGCCGATGCTGATCGCCACCAGCAGGAAGAAGATGCCCTGGCCGGTCGGGTCGACAAGTCCACGGTCAGCCGGCAGATCGCCGCACTGGAGAAGCTCGGCTTCGTCGAGCGCCGCGTGGACCCGGAGGACCAGCGCGTTCAGGTGCTCCACCCGACCGAGAAGGGCGCTCAGGTGCTCGCCAATGTCACCGCCAGCCGCCGGCAGGCGTTCCATGAGCGGCTGGCCGACTGGGACGAGGCCGACCTCGAGCGCTTTGCGACGTACCTTCGGCGCTACAACGCCGCCCAGGCACGACTGGGGTGAGCCCCCAGAGCCCCCAGAGGCCCCAGAGGCGCCAGAGGCCCCACGAGCAGCCCTAGGCGTGCCCCACAAGTCCCCACGAGTAGCCCCACAAGTCGCCCTACGAGTGACCCCACGCACCCCCGGCCACCTCCGGAACCACCCCTACTTCCGGAACCGCTCCGGACACTGCCCCCCATCGGCGAGGTACGTCTCCGCCCAGCGCCCCAGCTCCTTGAGTGCGGGCTCCATCGCCAGGCCGGCCTCGGTGAGCCGGTAGGAGACCCGCAGCGGCGGGCCCGCATCCACCTCGCGTACCACCAGGCCGGTCGCCGCCAGCTCCATGAGGCGGTCGGACAGCATCCGCTCACTGATCCCGGGGATGGCCCGGCGCAGGTCGGCGAAGTGCACCGGGCCCGGCATCAGGGTGGCGACGATCAGGCCCGTCCAGCGCTTCCCGAACAGCTCGAAGACGCGCGTGGTCCCGTCGTCGACCTGTCTGCACATCGCCTCGCTGTGGTCCGCCATACACCCAGAGTACCGCGCTCCCGTTGGCTACTGCAGAAAAGTAAGCTCCTGTGCTATCAATAGGTACGTACGGAATTCAATCAGCGGCCGCGCCCCGTCCGGCCGCGAACCGAAGGACCGATCACCATGGCCACGCTTCTGCTCATCGACTCCTCCGTCTTCCCCGAGGGCGGCTCCGCGTCCCGCTCCGTCACCGCCGCCTTCCGCAAGGCCTGGGAGGAGCAGCACCCCAACGGCACGGTCATCCACCGTGATCTGGCCGCCGACCCACTGCCGCACCTCGACGGCGTCGCGGCCTCCGCCGCCTTCTCCGACCCCGCCACCCACAGCCCCGAGCAGCAGACCGCCTTTGCGCTGCGGGTCCAGCTCGCCGAGGAGCTGGAGCAGGCCGACGCGGTCGTCATCGCCGCGCCGATGTACAACTTCACGATCCCCTCGACGCTGAAGGCGTGGCTCGACCAGGTGATCATCATGGGCCGTACGGCGGGTGAGTCGCCGTCCGCCAAGGGCACCCCGGTCACCGTCGTCGCCAGCCGCGGCGGCTCGTACGCGCCGGGCACGCCCCGTGAGTCCTTCGAGTACGTGCAGAACTACCTGGAGGCGGTCCTGAACGGCGGTATGGGCCTCGAGGTCGACTTCATCGTCCCCGAGCTGACCATGGCTCCCAGCAACCCGGCGATGACCGAGCTCGTCCCGCTGTACGAGACCTCCCGCGACAAGGCCCACGAGGACGCGGCAGCCAAGGCGAAGGCCCTGGCCGAGCGCCTCGCCGCCTGAGAGGGCCCCTGCGGCAGCCCCGGGGGCACACCGGACCACCCCGCCCACCGGTCGCCGTGCCCCAACGCCCCCGGGACCGCGGCCACTTCGCCGCTCCGGACGTCCGGGCTCGCGCTCGCTTCGCCTCCCCGAGAGAGGCTGCGACGGAGGCTTGGACGGATGCTTCGACATGAGCCGCGCGGGGTGTCCCGATGGCAGGCCGGTGCTGCCGAGCACGTCGGGCCGCGATGTGTGTGACCTAGCCCTCACTGCCCTCACTTCCGCGGAGGAGTCCGCGCCGCCCTCGGGCCGGAATGCGTGACAGGGGCAACAATGTGAGGAAGACAACGAAAGACCCCCGGCCGCCGGATTTCTCCGGAGACCGGGGGTCTCATCTGTGGGGCACCGACGAAAGGCGCTGTTCAGGGCCTATACAGGCACCTATAGAAATCGTTTCCCACGCTGTCCGGCCGATTTTCCCGCAGCCCAGGCCAGAGGCTTGGTTAGGGACGGCGACGGGTCCGCGAGGGGTCGAGGATGTCCAGCCATACGTCCAGCTGCTTGGCCTCGTGGATGAACACCTTGCTGTCCTTGCGCACCCGCTTGTACCGCGCCACGAGGTCGTGCGCGACATCCGCGACGATGTCGGAGAACGGCCCGTGAACCAGTCCGCTCCAGTCCGCGATATGGCGGTCGGAGCGGTACAGCTGGTCCAGGGGCAGCTTGCGGCAGGTGGCCCAGGCCACCCAGCTCAGGGGCGTATTGCAGGAGATGGTCGTGGCCCACAGGCGAGGAGCCGCACATGCGCTTCACGACCCTGAGGGCGACCTCTCTCGCCTCAACGACTCTCTGGACGCTGCAAGCGTGGACGTCCTCGTGGATCAGGGTCCGGTAGTCGGGGCCGTCCACGTCCGCCCACAGGGTGTGCAGGCCTTCCTCGGTGCTGCTCTGGTGAGTCAGCGTTGGCCATGGTGACTCGGCCGTGCAGGCCAAGGCCCGGGTGACGTCCTCCATGGTGTATCCACAAGGGTGCGGGCCGGAGACGATTCCGCGACGGTGATCGAAGAAGCCGCCTTCTTCCTGGAACTCCCGCGCGATGCACTTGAGGTGCGGGCAGCGGGAGAGCCGGTCCTGTGGATGTGCACCGTTGGTGTAGTCGCCGACTTCTTCGCTCAGCCGCCGGATCCGCTCGCGATCCGCTCCTGTGACGATCTCCACGCGTACGTCGGCGCGGTCGAGGTGCGCGTCCGGTATTTCGCGCGCGACATGCGACAGGACGGCCAGCCGTTGGAAGCCTTCGATGCACTCGGCCCCGGACAGCTCGATGCCGCCGTCCGCACGCGGCAAGACGGCCTCCACGCCGAAGACCAACGGGGCGCCTGCGGCTCCGAAGTCCCAGGGACGGTTGCGCAGCATGTCCGCCAAACGGTGGTTCTCGGCGCTGTCCGCGAGGTAGCCTCGCGTGCTCGCGAGCCGGATCGCGGCGTCGGGCCCGCTGGCCAGCGCGGCCAGCTCCCGCGCGGACACCACGACCGCCAGGCGGTCCGCGAACCGCGCCCATCCTCGGAGATGCAGCACCAGGCTGGGCTTACCAGCCGAGGCACCCGGCGTACCGCCCGCTCCTGGATACCACGCATCGTACGAGTGACTGTGTGCATTCATGCCCTGTCCAACGCCACCAGGCCCATGTGGTGCCTGGTGAGAGGAATGGACCGTCCCTCCGGGGCAAAACATCAACAGTCTCGATAGATGAGTTTTCCGCCGCCCGACTCCCCCACGGAGGGCCAATCACAGGAAGGGCAACGCTGACCAACCTCGACAGGACGAGGAACCAGGATGACCAGCAACGTCCCTTCCGCGCCTAATCAGACTTGCCGGGTCGGAGAGACTCGGTGCCGTAGCCGCCAGCAGGTGAGCACTATCGCCGCCGGAACCCGTTCGAGTTCTGCTCTGAGACCGTGCCCCTGCTGGTCGGCCGGGAGGCCAGACCGCTCATTAGACGACCATCGTTCCTGCAGCCCTCACCGGTAGGGTTGTGACCTCTCGGTCCCGGTGGGTGCATGGCCAAGACTGCGAGCCGTTCCATCAGCGACGCCAGCCCCGCTGGGCCGAGGCCGTCTGATCGGCTTCAGGGACACGCCTCGTAGAGGGCCGATTAATGAGCTCCCGGCAGACGGCCTCACCACCGAGCAGCTGCTCCCGGAACGGCAGTGGAGTACGTGCCTCGTGTTCATCGGATGGGACTGGGCGACCGAGACCCATGACGTGACGGTCATGGATGACACCGGCAAGCGCATCGACCGGTGGGAACTGGCCCACACCGAAGAGGGGTTCGCCAAGACCCTGGCCGGGCTGCGCAAGTATGGCGCCCCGGCCGATCTGCCTGTCGCCATCGAGACCACCCGCGGCCTAGCCGTCGACCGGCTGCTCGTCGCGGGCCACCCCATCGTGCCGGTACACCCCAACGCCTTCCACGCCATGCGAGCACGCTGGGGCGCCTCCAAGGCCAAGACCGACGCGGGCGACAGTATGAAACTCGCCGACTACCTGCGCACCGATGGACACATGCTGCCCCGGCTGGAGCCCACCGAGCAGGCCACCCTCGGCTTGCAGGCCCTCACCCGGCAACGTGCCGATCATGTCGAGGCCAGGGTCGCTGCCGTCAACCAGCTCGTCGCGCTGCTGGATGAGCACTGACCTGGCGGCAAGGTAGCGACTGGGCCGCCAAGAGCTACAACGACGCCCGGGCCCGCAAGAAGCGACACCCCCATGCCATCCGCATCCTCGCGCGCGCCTGGCTCCGGGTGATGGGGGCCTGCTGGCGCGACGGCACCTGCTACGACCCGGCCATCCTGGTGTTCTCATCGGCGGCGCTTGTTGCGATCATGGCCAACCGTGCCTGTCGGCTACAACGGCCATAAGAATCTCCACCTCGTCCCACCCTCCAGCGAGCCCTGAGCGACGGACGGCAGCGTGAGGCAGTGCGAGCGCTGCCCGGTCCGGGGCGGCAGCCGGACTTCACTGGAGGATGTCGTGACGCAGGCGGTTCATGCAATGGAGACGAAGGTCACGGGGGATCTCTACGCCGAGGTACAGACGTTCTACGCGCGGCAGATGCGGCGGGTTGACTCTCTGGACATCGAGGGCTTCGCGGATACGTTCACCGAGGACGGTGTGGTCGTGCACGCAAACGGGCAGCGAGCTGAGGGCCGCGCGGCGATGGTGGCCGGTATGCGCAGGAACCTCCCGCGCTACCGCGACATCGCGGTGCGGCACTGGTTCGGCCACCTGATCATCGACGTGGACGAGCAGGATGCGGATACGCTTCGTGTCTCTTACTACACGCTCGTCACCCGCACCGACCGCGAGGGCAAGGTCGCCTTCGAGCCGACCTTCACCGTTGAGGACGTTCTGGTCCGCCGGGACGGGCGGCTGCGCACCGCGTCGCGGATCATCCACCGGGATACACCTGTAGCCCTTTGAGCGGTTCGGGAAGCGGTAATGCGTCCACGGGCGGTATGAGGACCGGTCCTTATACCGCCCGTGGACGCATTGCCCATTGGTGTGGTGATCAGTCGATGCCGCGGCAGATGTGGGGTTCCACCATGGGGTCGTCCTCCTGCTCACAGCCCGCCAGGAGCGGCGTCGGAACATCGGGGACGTTGTCGTCGGCGGTCGGGGCGGTTTGTCCGTACGTAGTCACCTGTCCATCAACTCCCGGTTTCTTGTTCGTCCTTCACGGGCCGGCAGCTAGGCATGGCAGGCCGGTAGGCCCCCGTGAAACTCGACCATCTCCTGGAATGAGCCGAACACGTCGATGCGGGCGCCGGGCGCAAGTCCGCGCAGTTCGGCGTAGGCGCGGTGCAGGTTGCCCACTAGCCGCTCGCTGTCGAGCCAGCTCGCGAACCGGCCCGGGTCGCTGCGGCGGGCCATTTCCAGCGGGGTGAGACCTGCGGTGATGCCCTCGTCGGCGAGCCGCCCGATCCATCGCAGATAGGCCTCGGTGTCGTCGAGCAGCTCGGGCCCGCCGACCGGCCCGTGCCCCGGTACGACCGTGGTGGCCCCGAGCGCCCGCATGCGCTCGATGGCGCGCAGCGAGCCCGAGATCGAGCCCATCAGCACGTAGGGCGTCACCTGCGACCACACCACGTCGCCGGTGAACAGTACGCCGCGCTCCGGCACCCAGGCGATCACGTCGCCGGGAGTGTGCGCCGGACCCACGTGCAGCACGTCGGCCCGGGGGCCGCCGGCCGGGTGGAGAGTGATCGCATCTCGGAAGGTCAGCGTGGGCAGTACGACCGGGGTCTCGCCCCAGGCCACGTTGGGCCACAGCTGCCGCAGCCCTTGCCCGGCCTCGGCGGTGTCCGAACGGGTCGACTCGTGCGCAACGATCGTGGCGCGGCCGGCGAACTGACCGTTGCCGAAGACGTGGTCGCCGTGGAAGTGAGTGTTGACCACGAAGCCCGGCCCCTCGGGGGCGACCCGCTCGGCCTCTTCGCGCAGCCGCCGGGCGCGGAACTCGGTGGCGGCCGTGTCGATCAGCACGGCCGAGGCCCCGCCGTCGGTGCCTGTGATGAGCCCGGCGTTGTTGAGGCACCAGCCGCCCGGGGGCTGCACGAAGGCGTGGACACCCTCGGCAACCTCCGTCAGCCGGCCGGTGGTGTCGATGCGGGGAGTGGTCATGCGGTGGCTCCGAGGGGGTTCAGGGCAGAGTAGCGGCCGTCGTGGAAGACGAGGGGCCGGACGGCGGGCGCGCTGGTGCGCAGCGCCACCACCCGGCCGAGGAGCAACACATGGTCGCCCGCCTCGTACTGGGCGTGCAGCACGCATTCGAAGGAGGCGGCCGCCGCGGGGAGCACGGCGTTCCCGGTGGTCCCGGCGACGGCCCCGGTGCGGCGCATCGCCGCGAGGCCCTCGGGGCGGTCCCTCCGGGCGAACTCCGCGGACAGTTCACGCTGTTCCTCGGTGAGGACGTTCACGGCGAAGCTGCCGCGCTCGGTCACCCGCGGCCGCATCCGGCCGTCCGCCGTGACGGAGACCAGGAGCAGCAGGGGGGCGAGCGACACCGAGGTCAGGCTGTTGAGCGTCGTCACGAGTGCATCGTCCCCGCTGCCCTGGGTCAGGAGGGTCACTCCGGTGGGGAAAGCGCCCATCGCCTTTCGGAAATCGGCCGCGCCGGGGGCGTCCGGGGCGGCGGGTGCGGTCAGCAGTGCGCTGCCTGTGCGGGTCATGGTGGCGGCTCCGTCTCTCACGGCTGTGGCGGATCAGTAATTGCCCAGGCCGCCGCACACGTTGAGCGCCTGCGCGGTGATGGAAGCGGCGGTGTCCGAGACCAGGTAGCCGACAAGACCGGCGACCTCCTCGGGGACGACATAGCGGCCGAGCGGGATGCGCGCCTCGAACTTGTCCTGGACGTCCTTCTCGGTTACGCCGTAGTACTCGGCATGGCCCTGCCGCACCCGCTGCGCCATCGGTGTCTCCACGAAGCCTGGGCACACGGCGTTGACCGTGATGCCGGTCTTGGCCAGCTCCAGGCCCACCGCCTTGGTGAAGCCGACGACGCCGTGCTTGGAGGCCGAGTAGGGGGCGGCCAGCGCCACGCCCTGTTTGCCGCCGGTGGAGGCGATAGACACGATGCGTCCCCAGCCGTTCTCCAGCATCCGCCCGGTGGTCAGCACTTCGCGGGTGACGCGAAAGACGCTGTTGAGGTTCACGTCGATGACGTCGAGCCACAGCGCATCGTCGATCTTCGCGGTCTCGCCGCCGCCGTTGCGGCCTGCGTTGTTGACGAGGATGTCGATGCGACCGTACGTCGCGACCGCCGCCTCGACGGCTGCCTGCACCTGTTCGGTGGAGGACACGTCACACGCCGTGCCGTCGGCCTCGTACCCCTCCTTGCGCAGCCGCTCGACCAGGCTGCGCACGTTCTCTTCGCTGCGGGCGACGCCGAAGACGGCGTGGCCCTGCCGGGCCAGCAGCTCGGTCACGGCCAGGCCGATCCCGCTGGTGGCTCCGGTGACGAAGGCGATGCGACGCGGCGCTTGTGTCATGTGAACTCCCGATCTCTGGGCCGGTCGTGGGCCGTGGACCGGACGACCGTGACAACGGGGCCTAGCGGACATCTGGACTCGTACTGGAGGGCCCGTTCCAGCCACCCTCCACGGCGGGTTGAGCGCGGCGGGCCAGCGTGCCGTCGTCACACCCGGCAGAACGAGCGAGGAGGGCACGTGCCCGAGCAGACGATTCCGGACGTACGGAAGTCGGTGACCGTGGCGGCCACGCCCGAGCACTGCTTCAGGGTCTTCACCGAGCGGCCGGCCGACTGGTGGCCGCCGTCCCATGTGCTGGTCAAGAAGGAGCGTGCCGGGCTTGCTTTCGAACCCGGCGTCGGCGGCCGCTACTACGAGTGGGACGTCGAGGGCACCGAGATGACCTGGGGCAAGATCCTGGAGTGGCAGCCGGGCCACCGCCTCGTGATGACCTGGCGCATCGACGGTTACTGGCAGTCCATCACCGACGACGAGCGCGCCAGCGAGATCGAGGTCGAGATCACTCCGGTCGACGAGCACCGCACCAAGGTCGAGCTCGCGCATGTGAAGCTGCACAAGCACGGCGAGGGCGCCTCCCGGATCTTCAAGGCGCTGGACGGGCCGAGCCCGGGGGAGACGCTGGAGCGCTTCGCCCGCGCCATCGAAACGGCGAAGGACCTGTGATGGGCGCAGGAACAGGTCTGTTCGACGCCGAGAAGGTCCGCCTCCTCGCCGCCGAGCACGCGGAGAACTCCGACCGCACCCGTGCCCTGGCCCCGGAAGTGGTCGACGCCGTCCGCGAAGCCGGCTTCGCCCGGCATTTCGTGGCCACCCGATGGGGCGGTACAGAGGGCTCGTTCGCCGAGCTGACCCGGGCCGTCGTCCAGGTCGGCGCGGGGTGTGCGGCCGCCGCCTGGTGCGCTTCGCTGAGCGCCTACTCGGCCCGGTTCGCCTCCCACCTGCCCGCGGCGGGACACGAAGCGATCTGGGGTGACGGCCCGGACGCCGTGGTCGCCACCGCCCTGATGCCCGCGGGGCGGGCCGTCGAGGTGGCGGGCGGATGGCGGCTCAGCGGCGAGTGGGCCTATGTGAGCGGCATCGACTTCGCCGACTGGGCGCTGGTCTGCGCCGCCGTGGCCGTCCCCGGCGCGAGCGGTGAAGGACCTCCCCGGCTGCGCTTCTTCGCCCTGCCGCGCGGCGCGTACACCGTCCGTGAGAGCTGGGACAGCATCGGCATGCGCGCCACCAGCAGCCATACGGTGCTGGTCGACGGGCAGTTCGTGCCCGCTCACCTCTCCTTCGACCGTACGGACATGCTCACCGGCGACAATGCCGTCTCCGCTGTCGCCGCGCACAACGTGCCGTTCCAGGCGGTCGGCGGACTCACCTTCATCGCCCCCGTCGTCGGTGCCGCGGCCGGCGCGCTGGAGGCGTGCACGGCCTCGCTGACCGGCCGCCGGCGCAGTCAGACGAACGAGCTGCTGCTGGTACGCGCCTCCGGCCGGATCGACGCCGCTCGGTACCTCGTCGAGCAGAACGCCGAGGTTCTCGACGGCAGGCACTTCACCCCCGAACTCATGGCGCGCAACGAGCGCAACGCCACGTTCGCCGCCGAACTCGCACGCGAGGCCGTCGACCTCCTCGTCCGCGCCGCCGGCACCGGCGGTCTGGGCGAGACCCGGCCGCTCCAGCGGTTCTGGCGCGACATCACCTCCGCCACCAGCCATGTCGCCCTCCAGTACGACACGGCGGCCCGCAGGAACTACGCGGCGGTGCTGCTGGGGCCGGCCGAGGACTGAGGGCCGGATCCGGACACAGCCCCCGGACACGTACGCAGACAGATCGAAAAGGAGCAGAAATGACTCAGGTGCTGCGGGGACCCGGACAGCGGGTCGGTGCGGAACTGTACGTGGAGGTCCAGCAGTTCTACGCCTTGCAGATGCCACTCCTGGAGGAGCGCAGGCTGGCGGAGTTCCTGGAGACGATGACCGAGGACGGCTCGATCGAGCACCGTCCCGGCGGCTGGAAGCTGGAGGGCCGCGAGACGCTCCTGAAGGAGATGTCGGAGCGCCGCGGCGACCCGGACAAGCCGCTCGTCGGGGAGGTCTCCGCCCGCGAGGCGCGGGAGAACAACGTCGCCTACTACGACGGGCTGGTCTACCGGTACTGGTTCGACCGGCTGCGCATCACCGAGCTCGACGGCGGCGACCTCAACGTCCGCTACCAGGCGGTCGTCACCATGACGGACGCCAAGGGCAAGGTGAGCTTCGAGCCCACGACCACGGTCGAGGACGTCCTGGTGCGCCGCGACGGGGAGCTGTATCTGCGCTCCCGGGTCGTCACCCATGACTCGCCCGCTTGGGCCGACAAGATTCACAACCCGTCCTGAAGGCGGGCCGTATGAGAAGGGGCACCCCGTATGGGGTGCCCTTTCCGCGTGCCGGGCTCCCGCCCCGACGTGCCACGAGGAGCAGGCGACCGGGCCTCCAGCGTGCCTGCCTACGGTGCGGCGTGACCGCGTGTGGCAGCCCCAGCGCGGTCGGGCGGGCGGCAATGGGCGGCCCGGCCCCACCCAGGAATGCACGCGGAGGAGCCATCGTGACTGTCGCCCCCGAGACCGAGACCGACGTCTTTCCCCTCAGCGGGTCGAGCTACCAGGGGCCCGCACCCCAGTACGCGCAGCTGCGTTCCGGATGCCCGGTGAAGCACGTGCCCACGGCCGGCGGTGTGGACGCCTGGCTGGTCACCCGGTACGAGGACGTGCGCGGGCTGTCGGCCGATCCACGGCTGAGCCGGGCGCTGGCCTGCGGGCCGGACGCACCGCGCATCGGCGGGACGATGCACACCACTCCGGAAATGATCATTTCGCTGGACTCGCCCGAGCACTCCAGGCTTCGCAAGCTGGTGGCCGGCGCGTTCACCCTGCGCCGTGTCGAGCGCATGCGCGCCGAGGTGCAGACGGTCGCCGATGAGCTGCTCGACGCCATACAGGCCCAGGACGGGCCGGTCGACCTGGTGGAGCAGCTGGCGGTACCGCTGCCGCTGACGGTCATCGGCGAACTGCTCGGGGTGCCGTCGCAGGACCTGCGGGCGTTCGAGAAGTGGGCCCGGGCGTTCGCGACGGTCGACGACCGGGCCGGGGGCGAGGAGTCGCTGAACGGCCTGGCGAAGCTCAGCGAGTACATCGTCGGCCTCATCGCGGACAAGCGCGCCAACCCCGGCGACGACATGCTCTCCGAGCTGATCGCGGCACGGGACAACGACGACCGGCTCAGCGAACAGGAGCTGGTGACCTTCGGCTTCACCCTGATCGGTGCCGGCTTCGACACCACGGCCAACCAGCTGGCCAACTCCGTGCTGGCGCTGATCGCCGACCACCGTGACCAGTGGCAGTGGCTGGTGGAGGACCGCAGCAGGATCCCCCGCGCGGTCGAGGAACTCCTCCGGCACGTCAATCTGTTCGCCACCGACACCTCCGGTTTCCCGCGCATCGCCGCCGAGGACATCGAGGTCGGCGGAGTGACGATCCCCAAGGGCGACGCCGTGCTGCTCTCCCTCGCCTCCGCCAACCGGGACGAGAGCGTCTTCCCGGACGCCGACCGGCTCGACCTGTCCCGTGAGCGCAACCCCCACATCTCCTTCGGTCACGGAATCCACTACTGCCTGGGCAAGCACCTGGGCCGGATGGAGATGGAGATCGCACTCGACGGCCTGATCCGCCGCTTCCCGGACCTTCGGCTCGCCGTGCCCAAGGAGGAACTGCCCTGGCACCACGGCGAGATCAACCACACGCTCTCCAGTCTCCCGGTGGTCTGGGGCGCCTGACCGGACGGCGACGGCGGCCCCTGCGAACCCATGAAGAGGAATGAGGACGAGTCCGTGCGCATTTCCGAGACGGCGATTCCCGGGGCGTATGTCGTCACCCCGGACCGTATTCCGGACGAACGCGGAAACTTCTACGAAGCCATGCGCGCCGACGTACTCCAGCGCGTACTGGGGTATTCCTTCGTGCCCCAGCAGATCAACTACTCCGTGTCCCGGCGCGACACCCTGCGCGGAATCCACAGCGTGGCCGTCCCGCCGGGGCAGGCCAAGTACGTGACCTGTGTGCGCGGAGCACTGCGCGACATCATCGTGGACCTGCGCGTGGGATCGCCGGCCTTCGGCCGTCATCAGGTCGTCGAACTGGACGCCGCGTCGGGGCAGTCGGTGTATGTACCGGCAGGTGTCGGCCACGGCTTCCTCGCTCTCGCCGACGACACCTGTATCTCCTACGCCGTGTCCAGCCTGTACGTTCCGGGCACCCAGATCGAGGTGAACCCCCTGGACCCGGAGCTGGCCCTGCCCTGGGGCTGCCGCGAGCCGCTGATCTCGGCGCGGGACGCCGCGGCGCCCACCGTGGCCCAGGCCGCGGCCGCCGGTCTGCTCGCCCGGTGGACCGGCGCCCCCGGTGAGCAGGCACCCGTCCGAGCCCGGGCGACGGTATGAGGATCCTGGTCACCGGCGGGGCCGGATTCATCGGCTCGCACTACGTCCGGTCGCTGCTCTCGGGTGCCTACGCACCGTACGGTCACGCCCGCGTCACCGTCCTCGACACGCTCACCTACGCGGGCAACCGGGACAAACTCCCCACGGCGCATCCGCGCCTGGACTTCGTCCGCGGCGACATCGGCGACCTGCCGCTCCTCCTCCAGCTGCTGCCCGGACATGACGCGGTCGTGCACTTCGCGGCGGAGTCGCACGTCGACCGGTCCATCCACGCGGCCGGCGACTTCGTCCGCACCAACGTCGCGGGCACCCAGACCCTGCTGGAAGCCTGTCGGCGCACCGGCATCGCGCGGTTCGTGCATGTCTCCACCGACGAGGTGTACGGCTCGATCGCCGAGGGCGCGTGGACCGAGGACTGGCCGCTCGCTCCCAACAGCCCGTACGCCGCGTCCAAGGCGGCCTCCGATCTGATCGCGCGCGCCTACCACCGCACATACGGCCTCGATCTGTCGATCACCCGCTGCTGCAACAACTACGGGCCCTACCAGCACCCTGAGAAGCTCATTCCGCGCTTCGTCAGCCTGCTGCTGGCGGGCGAGCGGGTGCCGCTGTACGGCGACGGGCGCAATGTCCGCGAGTGGCTGCACGTGGACGACCACTGCCGGGCCGTCCACGCGGTCCTCACCCGTGGCCGGGCCGGGGAGGTCTACAACGTCGGCGGAGGCAACGAGCGGACGAACCTCCAGATCACCGAGCGTCTGCTGGAGCTGCTCGGGGCCGATGCGTCCCGTATCCAGTGGGCCGCCGACCGCCAGGGTCACGACCTGCGGTACTCCCTCGACGGGAGCAAGATCCGTGAGGAGTTGGGCTACGTCCCGCAGATCCCCTTCGAGCAGGGGCTGGCCGACACCGTCGACTGGTACCGGAACCACACCGAGTGGTGGAAGCCGGGCACCGACGGGCAGGTGGCGGTATGAGAGCCGTCGTTCTGGGCGGCGCCGGCTTCCTCGGCCGCCACATCGGCGCGGCCCTGGAGGCCGCCGGCGTCTCCGTTCTGCCGGTCTCCCGGAACAGCGTCCCGGCCGTCGACCTCACCACCGACGGCGGCGGCACCGCCCTGGCCGCGCTGCTTGCGGAGCACCGCCCGCACCTTGTGGTCAACGCGGCGGGCCGGGCGTGGCAGGCGACCGAGGCCGACATGGCCCAGGGCAACGCCCGGCTCGTCGACCGGCTGCTGGCAGCCCTTGCCGCCACGGCACACCCGGTGCGCCTGATCCACCTCGGCAGCGTCCACGAGTACGGGTCCGGCGTGGTCGGCATCCCGACCGCCGAGGATCACCCGACCGCCCCCCGCACGCCCTACGGGCGCACCAAGCTCCAGGGGACACGGGCCGTCGTGGACGCGGCGCGGACCACCGGAATCGACGCGGTGGTGCTGCGCGTCGCCAACGCGACAGGTCCCGGAACCCCACCGGGCAGCTTGCTGCGGACCGTCGCCGACCACCTTGCCGAGGCCGCCGTGACGGTTGCCGGGGGCGGCGTTTCGCGGCCACTGCGCTTCGGATCGCTCGGTGCGCACCGGGATTTCGTCGACGCGCGTGACGTGGCGGACGCGGTGGTCGCCGCCGGCCTCGCTCCGAACAACGGGCTTGCCGGCCAGATCGTCAACATCGGCCGCGGTGAGGGAGTCACCGCACGCCGGCTCATTCACCGCATGGTCGGGCTGAGCGGCCTTCCCGTGCCCGTCGAAGAGGACGAGAGCGCGGCCCCGTCGGGCATCGCGTGGCAGCAGTTGGACATCTCCAAGGCACACCGGCTGCTGAATTGGCGGCCGCGCAGGGAGCTGCACATCTCACTGCGGGACCTGCTCGAAGCGTCACGACCTCACGCATACGAACTTCAGGAAGGGATACGGACATGAGCGTGCACAGGATGCTGGTCCTCGACGAGGTGCGCAAGTACCACCAGGACGTCCAGCCGGATGGCGGCTTTGTCCCCGGGGTCACGGAGATCTGGCCGTCGGGGGCCGTGCTGGAGGAGGACGACCGGGTGGCGCTGGTGGAGGCCGCGCTCGACATGCGCATCGCCGCGGGGCGCAGCTCCCGGCAGTTCGAGTCGGCCTTCGCCCGTAAGCTCAAGCGGCGCAAGGCGCACCTGGTGAACTCCGGCTCGTCCGCGAATCTGCTGGCCGTCTCCGCGCTGACCTCACCGCTGCTGGAGGACCGCAGACTGCGCCCCGGGGACGAGGTGATCACCGTGGCGGCGGGCTTCCCCACCACGGTCAACCCCATCCTGCAGAACGGCCTGGTCCCGGTCTTCGTCGACATCGAGCTGGGCACGTACAACACCACTGCCGAGCGGGTGGCGCAGGCGATCGGGCCGCGCACCCGGGCCATCATCATCGCGCACACCCTGGGCAACCCCTTCGAGGTCGCCGAGATCGCCGAACTCGCCGAGGAACACGGCCTGTTCCTCATCGAGGACAACTGCGACGCCGTGGGGGCCGTCTACGACGGCAGGCTCACCGGCACCTTCGGAGACCTGACCACCGTCAGCTTCTACCCCGCGCACCATCTCACCATGGGCGAGGGAGGCTGCGTCCTGACCTCGAACCTGGCGCTGGCCCGGATCGTGGAGTCGCTGCGCGACTGGGGCCGTGACTGCTGGTGCGAGCCGGGGGTGAGCGACACCTGCCTCAAGCGCTTCAGCTACCGCATGGGCACGCTGCCCGACGGCTACGACCACAAGTACATCTACTCGCACGTCGGCTACAACCTCAAGACGACCGACCTACAGGCCGCGCTCGGCCTGACCCAGCTGGAGAAGATGGACCGCTTCGTCGAGGCACGACGGCGCAACTGGAGGCGGCTGCGCGAGGGCCTGGAGGGGACACCGCACCTGCTGCTCCCCGAGGCGACGCCGCGGAGCGATCCGAGCTGGTTCGGTTTCGTGCTCACGGTGGACCCGGGCGCTCCCTTCAGAGCCGGCGAGCTGGTGTCCTTCCTGGAGGACCGCAGGATCGGCACCCGGCGGCTGTTCGCGGGGAACCTGACGCGGCACCCGGCGTACGCCGACCAGCCGATCCGGGTGGTCGGAGACCTCACCAACAGCGACATCGTCACCGAGGGCACCTTCTGGGTCGGCGTCTACCCGGGGCTGACCGACGAGATGCTCGACTACGTCATCGCCTCGGTCAGGGAGTTCGTCCGGGCCCGCGGCTGAGCCGTGCGGGCCGTGCACACGACGGCCCCTGTGCCGGAAGACCACTTTCCGGTACAGGGGCTGTCGCGCGTGCCCGGCCTGCGAGCCGGGTCAACGGCGGTGCAGCGCGGTGAGCTTCTCCAGGGTGGGCACGATGTCGTTCGGACTCGGCATGGCCAGCCAGTCCTGGTACATGGACTCGGCGCCGGAGCGGAAGGAGGGATCCCGCAGGACCCGCGCGAGCCGCTCGCGCATCTCCTCCACCGTCTGTTCCTTGTGGTCCAGGCTCAGGCCCGCGCCATGGCGGGCGAGATACGAGGCGTACGCACCGGCCTCCACCCCTTCCTTCTCCAGGACCAGCTGGGGTACCTGCTGGGCCGCCGCCGCCGTGAGCGTCCCGCCGCCGCCGTGGTGGACGATCGCGGAACAGGTCGGCAACAGGTGGTTGAGCGGCAGAAAGTCGACCGTACGGACGTTGTCCGGCACCGTCTGCCCGGCGAGCTGCCGGCCGTCGAGGGTGGCCACCACCTCGATGTCCAGGCCGGCCACCATCTCCAGCATGTCGCGCACCAGGGCTGCGTCGTTGTGGAACATCCGCCCCGAGACGCCGAGCGAGAGCGCCACCCGTGGCTTCCGGGGACGCCGGTGCAGCCATGCGGGGACGACCTCCGCGCCGGTGTAGGGCACCCGCCGCACCGGGACCACCCGGGTGCGGGTGGGCAGACGCAGGGCCTCAGGCGTCGGGTCGACGGTCCACTGGCCGAGCAGCAGTTCGTCGTCCGTCTCCAGGCCGTACCGCTCGGCGACCGGGCGCACCAGCTCCTCCAGCGGATCGGGCACACCGGTACCCGCCGCTCCGCCGCGTTCCTGGTGGCGGTTCCGGGCCCAGCCGCAGTAGTCGGGGCCCCACAGCAAGCGGGCGTGTGCCGCGCCGGCGACGCGCGCCGCCACCGCGGCGGCCGGCCATTGGTCCCACAGCACCAGGTCGGGCCGCCAGTCACGGGCGAGGCCGACCAGGGCGTCCACACTGGGAACCGTGTCCATGGGGGCGTCCTGGACCGTGTGAAAGATGCCGATCGAAGCCAGCGTGTAATGGCTGAACATGGTCCATGTCTCACGCTCGGCAGGCAGAATGCCCAGCGCCCGGGCGAGCCGGTCGCGCTGCTCGTCGCCGAGCATGAAGTCGCCCACCGATGACAGCGGGGGCATGGTCTGCTCGGTGCCGATCTCCACCGCGGTGAGTCCTGCGGCGGTGATGGTCTTCGTCAGGGCCGGGTGGGAGGCGACGCGCACCTCGTGCCCGGCCCCCTGCAGGGCCCAGGCGAGCGGAACGACCGGATACAGATGGGCGGGCATGGGCCACACGGTGAACAGGATCCGCATGGTGATCTCCTCTGGGGACGCACGGCTCCGCGCGTGCGCGCGGTTCTTGGCCACGCTGTGGCATCCGGCTCCAGCGTCCCTGGAGCCCGGCCGGAAACCCGTGACAGGCAGCTCCACCGCGACGCGAGTCTGTCCCGAGCACGGGCCGGTAGTCACTAGACGAGTAAGTCCGAAGTCCCGCCTGCGGGGAGGCGCCAGGTGCGCGCACCTGGCGCCTCCCCGCCCGGCCTACGGCCGGACGACGGGACTTCGGACTTACTCGTCTAGTTGATTGTTCTCGCCGAGGCGAACGCATATGAAGGAGAGTTATGAGCGCTGGTGTGGTTCCGCAGACCCCGAAGACGGCCCGGGAAGTACGGCTGGCAAAGCATCTTGAGGGCGATCTGACGCTTGACCACTTCGACGTCGTCGAGGTCGAGCTGCCGGAGCCGGGCGAGGGCGAGGTGCTCGTCCGTACGGACTACCTGCCGTTGGCCGCCGCGTACCAGGACCTCATGCGGACGGACTGTCAGCTGCCGGTGCCGCCCTTCCAGGTCGGTCAGCGGCTCGGCGGCGGTGCGCTGGGCACCGTCGTGAAGTCCAGCAGCCCCGAACTGGCCGTCGGTGACGTGGTGCAGTCGATGGCCGGCTGGAGCGAGTACTCCTGGGGACCGGCGAACACCTACTTCAAGCTCGACCCCACCCTGTTCCCGAGCCCGGTGTACTACCTGAGCCAGGGCCCCACGGCGTATTACGGCATGGCCGACATCGCCAAGGCAGGCGAGGGCGATGTCGTGTTCGTCTCGGGTGCGGCGGGCGGCGTGGGTTCGCTGGCCGGACAGATCGCCAAGTGCCGTGGTGCGGCGAAGGTGATCGGCAGCGCCGGCAGCAAGGCGAAGGTGGACTACCTCGTCAACGAGCTCGGGTTCGATGCCGCGTTCGACTACCACGACGGACCGGTCGCCGACCGGCTGCGCGAGCTCGCGCCCGAAGGTATCAACGTCTTCTTCGACAACGTCGGTGGCGAGCAGTTCGAGGCCGCCGTCGAAGTGGCCGCGCCGCACGCCCGGTTCGCCCTGTGCGGTGCGCTCTCCGCGCAGAACGGCAACGGTGACCACCCGAAGTTCGACCTGATGACCGCCATCACCAAGCACCTTGAGCTGCGGCCCTTCGCCTGCTACCACCTCCCCGAGCAGATCTGGGCGTGGACGGAGCACTTCGCGCAGTGGGTGGCGGAGGACAAGTTCGTCTTTCCGCACACCACCGTCGAGGGCGGCCTCCAGGCGGCCCCCGACACGCTCATCTCGCTGCTGAAGGGCGCGTACAAGGGCAACGTGGCCGTCAAGTTCTAGATCGCGCAGGGGTATTGCGAAACCGCGGGCACGGTGGAGTCCTCAGGGACACCGCCGTGCCCGTACGGTCACCTGGGCCGTGTACCTGCGACGGTCGTCGGCGTCGTACACCACCGTCGTGCCGGCGCTGGTGAAGAAGACCCCGTCGAGGACCGCCGACTGCTCGATGTCCACCCAGCCCGCATACTCGCCGCACGCGTCGAAGGCCGGCTCCGCGATGCGGTAGACGAACGACTCCGGACCGGTGGGGGTCCATGTGCCGCCGCCCACGCCCCCGTCGAAGAGCAGCGCCCGGCCGTCCGCCGTGAAACGGAAACCGCTCGTCGCCGTCCCGGACGGGCGCTCCACCTGCGCGGTCCATGTGCCGACGGGAGTCTCGTCCTGCATGGCGGTCTCCTTGCTGCGGGGGCGGGGAACGGCCGCCCATCGTCCCGGATCGTGCTCGTGGCGCACCGGAGCGGCGGTCGTCCGGCCTCAAGCGGCCCTTGAGGGGGCTTCGGGAAGGATGGACGGCATGCCCGTACTCTCCACGCTCACCCTCAACCGGACGCTGCTGCAACGGCAGTGGCTGATGAGCCGCTCCGCCCGGCCTGCCCTCGAACTCGTCCAGCACCTGGTCGCCGTGCAAGGTCAGGAAGCCGACGCCCCCTACATCGGCCTGTGGGCCCGGCTGGCGGACTTCCGGCATGACCAGCTGACCGCGCTGCTGGAGGACCGCAGCGTGGTGCGCGGCGCCGTGGTGCGGACCACCCAGCACCTGCTGGCCGCGGACGACTTCCTCTGGCTGCGCCCCCTGGTCCAGCACGTGCTGGACCGCTCACCGCGGCAGGGCTTCGGCAAGGAGATCGCCGGTCTCGACCTCGCCGACCTGGCCCGGGCCGCGCGTGAGGAGATGGCGGGCAGGACGCTCACCCGGCCGCAGCTCGGCCGGCTGCTCGCGGAGCGCTTCCCCGGGCGCAAGGGCAGCGCCCTGGCAGGTTCCGCGCACTTCCTGATCTCCCTGCTGCACCCGCCGCCCAGCGGTGCCTGGGGCAGCCGTGGCGGCTCGATCCCGTGCGTGCTCGCCGACGAGTGGATCGGCCGACCGCTCGTGGAGTCACCGAGCGTCGAGACCATGGTGCTGCGCTATCTGGCGGCGTTCGGTCCGGCCGGGGTCATGGACATCCAGGCATGGTCCGGGCTGACCCGGCTCCGCGAGGTGGTCGAGGGAATGCGGCCGCGGCTGCGGGTCTACCGGGACGACGCGGGCAAAGACCTGTACGACCTGCCCGATGCGCCGCTCGCCGACGCGGACGTTCCGCTACCCGTCCGTTTCCTGCCCGCCTTCGACAACATCCTCCTGGGCCATGCCGACCGGCGGCGGGTGATCGACGACGCCTACCGCAAGCTGGTGGCGCCCGGAATGGCCGTCGTCAAGCCCACGTTCCTGGTCGACGGCTTTGTGCGCGGCACATGGGAGATGACCGGCGACAGGCTGCTCATCACGCCGTTCCTGCCGCTTTCGGAGCGCGATCGGACGGCGGTGCTCGCCGAGGCCGAGGTCCTGTACGCCTTCGTGACGGGTCGAGGCGGCGCGGCAGGGGGAGACATCGCGTTCGTCTGAGGCCCTGGGCCGGGGACTGTATCCGCCCTCAAGCTGCTGTCGAGTACATGACTGCACTGTATTCCCGTCAAACAACGGAGAAAACGCGCCAGGCGCGGGGGAGGATCACCATGAACCGATGGGGCATCAAGCGGGCGAGGATTCGGGCGCTGCTGGCGGCGGCGGTTGCCACTGTGGCCCTGACGCCCATCGTGGGAATGACGGCCGCCCAGGCTCAGGAGAGCGCTGCGCCGCACACGGTTGCCGCCGCGGAGGCCGCCAAGCAGAGCAGCCCGGTAGGCAAGTGGAAGCTTGAAGTGCGTTTCGAGGGCCAGACTTACAACAGCGGCATCCAGTTCACCCAGAGCGGCAAGGCGTACCTCATCTACGGCGGAACCGGTACCTGGACCCCGACCGGTGAGAACCGCTTCACCTTCCAGGTGAAGGAGCCGATGCGGGACAGCAGCGGCAAGTACCTCGGCTGGGTGGACATCAACCAGAGCGCCGTTCAAGACGGCAACACCTTCACCAGCACCGGTATCTCGCGCCAGTACGACGCGAACGGCCAGCTCGTCCGCACGGTCCAGGTCGAGGACACCGGCACCCGCGAGTGACGTCGGGACGGTCCCGGCACAAGCTCGCCCGCGGCTTCCGAGCCGCGGGCGAGCTTTCGTACGGAGACTTCCCGCCTTCTACCGCTGCTGATAGGTCTTCAGGTCGAATCCCTCCTCCGCCACCTCCGCCGGCGTCGGCAGCGGCCCGCCCGAGGCCAGCAGCCTGCGGGTGATCATGTGGTCGGCGGGGCGGTTCACCGACTCCGTGCCCAGCAGGCGTTCGCCGCGGAAGCAGAAGACGGAGAAGCGTCCGGAGGCCGGGTCGCCGACGGTGACCGTGTGGTCGTGCCCGTCGGTGAGGCCGGCGATCTGGAGCCGCAGGGCGTACTGCTCCGACCAGAACCAGGGCACGGCCGTGTACGGAGAGCTCTCTCCGCAGATCCCGGCGGCCACCCAACGCGCCTGGTCGGAGGCGTTCTGCACGGACTCCAGGCGCAGCGGGCGACCGGTGTGCGGGCTGGGGAACCGGGCACAGTCGCCGATCGCGGAGACGGCCGGGTCGCCGGTGCGGAGCAGTGCGTCGACGAGGATGCCGTCGTCGACGACGAGGCCCGCGCGGGCCGCGAGCCCGACCTCGGGCAGCACGCCGATGCCGACGACGACGAGGTCGGCGGGGATGCGCTCGCCGCCGTCGAGCTCGACGGTCCGCACCTGGCCCGTGGTGTCACCGTGCAGTGCGGTCACTTCGCGGGACAGCAGGACCTGCGCTCCCTGGGCGCGGTGCTCGGCGGTGAGGTGGCGGGAGACCTCGGCGCTGACCGCGCGGCCCATGGCACGGGGACCCGCCTCGACGACGATGGCTTCGATGCCCAACTTGCGTGCGGTGGCGGCCAGTTCGAGACCGATGAAACCCCCGCCCACCACCACCAGACGGCCTACGGTGGCGAGGGCGTGCCGCAGCCGGTCGGCGTCGGCGAGGGAGCGCAGGGTGAGCACTCCGTCCAGGGTGCCGCCCGGCACCGGCAGTTCACGCGGGCGGGCGCCGAGGGCCAGCACCAGGTGTCCGTAGGACAGGCGCCGTCCGGACTCCAGGGTGACCTCGCGGCGGCCGCGGTCGACGGCCACTGCCGGGTCGCCGCTGATCAGGCTGATGTCCTGGCCGCCGTAGAAGTAGGCGGGGCGCAGTTCGATGTCCTCGGCGCTGCGGGCACCGGCGAGGTAGTCCTTGGACAGCGGCGGGCGCTGGTAGGGGAGTGCGGTCTCGGCGTCGACGAGGGTGATACGGCCGGTGAAGCCGCGGGCGCGCAGCGCGGCCGCGGTGTCCGAGCCGGCCTGGCCCGCGCCGATGATCAGGACCGGGGAGACGGGGGTGGCAGGAGTGATCGGGCTGACGGCCATCAGGACTGGGTCTCCGGAAGGTGCACCATCAGGCCGTCGAGCGCGTCGGTGACCGGAAGCTGGCAGCTGAGGCGGCTGGTGTCGCGGCGCGGGCTCGCCGTGCCGTACAGCACATCGTCCTCGACGTCGTCCATCTCGGGCAGCGGCACAGTGCAGTTCTCGTCGACGTAGACATGGCAGGTGCCGCACTGGGCGGAGCCGCCGCACTGCGCCTCGATGCCCGCGATGTTGTGCATCTTGGCACCGCGCATGACCGTGTTGGGCGCCTGGACGTCGACGACGGTCTCGGTGCCGTCGGGATGCTGGAAAGTTATCTTGGCCATGGCGTTCTCCTCGGGGACTGACGGCCGGCCCTACAGGGCGGTTCGCCAGCACAGTGGCAAGCGGTGCTGGGGGGCGGCTGGAGATGCTCTCGAAGGCGGTCCGGACAGGTTCCAGGGCCTCTCAAGGCGACGGGGAGACGCTGACCTCCCATCTGAACGGAGGTTTGCAGTGGCATCAAAGCGGACCGTGACAGCGCCCCCCGACGCCCTGCGCGCGTTCTACACGCAGCAGGTGCGGTGGACGGCGGCCACGACCGAAGCCCACCGGGGCGAAGCCGCCCAGCACCCACGGGAACACGCGACCATCGAGGTCCCACGCGACTACGCGGACCCCGAAGGGCCGCGGCTGACCATCGCCCTCAGCCGGCGCCGGGCCACCGACCCCCGGCGCCGGCGCGGCGTTCTCCTCGCCGTCAACGGCGGCCCCGGCGGCGACTGGGGCAAGGGGCGGCACCTGACCGATGCCTTCACCGGCACTCCGGTGCACGAGGTGTACGACCTGATCGGTTTTGATCCTCGCGGCACCGGTGCCTCCACCCCGCTGCACGCCGAAGTCACCGTCCCCAAGGTGCCGTTCGACTCCCGCCCGGACGACGCGGACTTCGCGGCGCTCGCGGAGGACATGCGGCTGCGCGAACTCGCCTGCATGCGTGCGGGCGGTGAACTGCGTGCGCACATCAGCACCCGCAACACCGCGCGCGACATGGATGTCATCCGCGGTGCGCTCGGTGAGGAACGGCTGTCCTTCGTGGGCTACGCCTACGGCGCGTACGTCGGGGCGGTCTACGGCTCCCTGTTCCCCGCGCACCTGGACCGCAGCGTCCTCGACTCGTGCGTCAACCCGGACTGGACCTGGCGCGAGCAGTTCCTGTGGCAGGGCGACGCGGTGCAGCGCAATGTCGACCAGTGGGCCCGGTGGACCGGCGAGCGCCATGGCCACTTCGGTCTCGGCGCCACCCCCGCTCAGGTGCTCTCCGCCGTCGAGGAAGCCGTCGCCCGTCTGGAGACCGTCCACGGCAGCCGCGAGCTGCGCACCCTGTTCGACGGGGCGGTGGGCAACCGCGCCACCCACCGCTCCCAGTGGGCCGAACTTGGTGAGCTCGTGGCCGAACTGCGCACCGCGGACCTGGCACGGTCCCGCGAGCTGCTGGCCGAGCAGGGCACCTGGCGGCCCGCCGACAGCGAGGGCGATCTGCGCATCGGCGTCCTGGAGGCCATCACCCTGGAGCACGAGTGGCCTGCTGACCTGGAGACCTACTACCAGGACATGCGGGAGTTCAGGAAGCGCTTCCCGTACGGCTATGGCGTGCTGCGGGCCCAGCCCTGGGTGGGCGCCTTCCGCACCTTCACCGCTCCCGAGCCGCCGGTGCTCATCGAGCGCGACGGCTACCCGGTGGGCCTGGTTGTCCAGGCGGACGGCGACCCGATGGACCACTACACGGGCGGCGTCGCCATGGCCGAGCGGCTCGGTCACCACCTCGTCACCGTCGCCGACTCCGGCGACCACGAGGTCTACGCCCTCGCCGGCAACGCGCAGGTGGACGGCTATGTCAACGGCTACCTCGTGGACGGTGAGCTGCCCCCGCCCCGGGTGAGCTGCCCGGGCACCGTGCTGCGGCCCGACATCCCGGCGGATCCGCGCTGACACGGACGCAGCGCAGGACGAAGGCGCCGGCCGCGCTCCCCTTTCGGGAGCGCGGCCGGCGCCTTGGTGCCACCGCCGTCACCAGGTGACCGGCAGCTCCCACAGCCCGTAGATGACCGCGCCTTCCTTGCGCGGGATCTGCAGGAAGGGCTTGGCGAGGCGGAGGGTGGGGATGCGCTGGAAGAGCTTGCTCCAGACGATCTCCAGCTCCAGGCGGGCGAGATCCGCCCCGATGCAGTGGTGCACGCCGTGGCCGAAGCCCAGGTGCTTACGGCTGCCACGGGTGATGTCGAGCTTCTCGGGCTCGGGGAAGACCTCCGGGTCGCGGTTGGCGGCCAGGCCCAGGCAGAGGATGCCGTCGCCCTTGCGGATGAGCTGGCCGCCGAGCTCGATGTCCTCAAGCGCCACGCGCGGCACGGCGGTGTCGCCGATGGTGGCGAGCCGGACGAGTTCCTCGACGGCCGGCTTGACCAGCTCCGGGTCGTGGCGCAGCAGCTCCAGCTGGTCCGGGTTCTCCAGCAGGGCCGCGGTGCCGAGCGAGATCTGGCTGGCGGTGGTCTCGTGACCGCCGTTCATCAGCAGCCGCACCATGTTGAACAGATCGCGGTCGGTGTAGGGCTCGCCCGACGCCTCGTAGTCGGCCATCGCGCGGCTGAGCAGATCCTCGCCCGGCTCGCGCTTCTTGAGCTGGATGAGGTCGTCGACATAGGCGTTGACCTCGACGATGGCCGCCTGCCGCTCCTCGGGGGTGCTGTGGCCGCCGAGCAGGGCCGTGCCGTGCTTGATGAAGAAGTCGTGCCGGTCCTGCGGGATGCCCAGCAGTTCGCAGATGACGGTCATCGGCACGGCGAGGGCGAACACCCGGTGGAAGTCGACCGGCTTCTCCTCGCTCGCCAGGAGCTTGTCGATGTGTTCGTCGACGATCTCCTCAATGCGCGGGCGCAGCCGCTTCACCTGCCGGGCCGTGAAGGTGAGGGCGGCCTTGCGGCGCGTCGTGGCGTGCTCCTTGCCGTCGTAGCCGATGAACGACGTCTCGGTGCGGTACTCCGGCGGGGCCACGAAGTAGAAGGGGAAGTTGGCGTGCTTGCGCGATGCGCTCACGCGCGGATCGGTCAGCAGCTGCTTGATGGTGTCGTAGCCGGTGATCGTCCAGATGCGCAGCCCGGAGCCGTCCAGGGTGACCTGCGAGACGTCCTGCCGGATCATCTCGTCGTACTCGGGCGGCGTGGAGAACGGGCACTTGCGGGCGTACGGAAACGTCTTGACTCCGTCCAGGGCCTCGGGCTCGACGGCAGAAGTGGTCACGGTGCGTCCTTCCTAGAAGCGAGTGGGTCAGCGCACCGTGCGGAAGAACGCACGGAGGTCGCGGACCAGGGAGTCGGGCTGCTCAAGGGCCGGGAAGTGGCCGCCGCGCTCGTGGTCCTTCCAGTCCCGCAGATCGGTGAAGCGGCGCTCGATCCAGGGGCGCGGCATCCGCCCGTCCTTGGGGTAATTGGCGATCGCGGCGGGTACGCCGACGGGGGCGAGCGCGAGCTTGTTCTGGCTCTCCCAGTAGATGCGGGCCGAGGAGGCGGCCGTGCCGGCGAACCAGGACACCGTCACGGCGTCCAGCAGCCGGTCGCGCGGGATGACCTTTTCCAGGTCACCGTCGTGGTCACTCCAGGCCCAGTACTTCTCGGCCATCCAGGCCAGTTGGCCCGCCGGGGAGTCGGTGAGCCCGTAGCCGAGGGTCTGCGGGCGGGTGGTCTGGATGACCGAGTATCCGCCCTCCTGCTGCTGGAACTCCTTCATCGCGGCGAGCCCCGCCAGGTCCCGTTCGTCGAGTTCGACCTGCTCCTGCGGGGGCCGGGCGAACGGCATGGCCACATGGATGCCCGCGAGCGCGCCCGTGTCGGCCTCTCCCATGGCGGCGGTGATGAACGATCCCCAGTCCACGCCGTGGGCCGCGTACCGCTCGTAGCCGAGCCGCCGCATCAGCTCGGCCCAGGCGGCGGCGATGCGCTCGACGCCCCAGCCGGTTTCGGTGGGCTTGTCGCTGAACCCGTATCCGGGCAGCGAGGGGCAGACGACGTGGAAGGCGTTGGCCGGATCCTCGGGATCGGTCAACGGGCCGATGATGTCGAGGAATTCGGCCACCGAGCCCGGCCAGCCGTGGGTGAGCAGCAGCGGCATGGCCCCGGGGTTCGGCGAGCGGACGTGCAGGTAGTGGATGCCCAGCCCGTCGATCTCGGTGCGGAACTGCTGGAGCATGTTCAGCCGGGCCTCGGTGACGCGCCAGTTGTAGCCGTCCGCCCAGTACGCGCACAGCTCCCGGACGTAGTCCAGGGGCACGCCCTGGGACCAGTCGGAGACCGTCTCCGCCTCCGGCCAGCGGGTCCTGGCGAGCCGCTGCCGGAGGTCGGTGAGGTCCGCCTCGGGTATGTCGATAAGGAATGGGGTGGGTGCCGGGTCCATCTGAAGTTCCCCTCCAGCAAGGCGACTTGTCTCGTCGGCCCGACGTTAGGAACAGCCCCTGAATCCCGGGTGGAGCCCGGCTGGACAACGCGGTCTCCGGCTGGACGGCTACGCCGTGGCGGCCGGTGCCGCCGTGCCCCCGGTCTCCTGGCGCACGCTGCCCTCCTGCGCCGCGGGGCGGCTCCAGCGGCGCATGGCGGGGCGCTCCACCAGGGTGTGCAGCAGCCAGGCGAGGAGCAGCGTGAGGGCGAAGGTGACGGCGGTGTCGCGCAGCACCTCGGGCAGGGTCCACACCTTGCCCCAGAACTCCGGGTAGGCGGTACCGATCGGCCCGTAGCTGACGACGAGGAAGTGCACGATGTAGAAGGCGTAGGAGACTTCGCCCAGCCACACCATCACCCGGCTCCCGAAGGGGGTGCGCCGGCCCTCCGTGTCCGCGGTGACCACAGCGGCGATGAGCAGCGCGAGCGGGAGCGCCGTCGGGGCCACCCGGCCGAACTCGCCCGGCAGTTGGGCTGCCACCACGAAGGACACGGCGGTCAGCAGGAAGGCCGGGCCGGTCCGCAGGCCGGGCCAGCGCCCGCTGAGCACGACACGCGCCATCAGGATGCCGAGCACGAACTCCAGCAGCCGGGCCGCGGGGAAGTAGTAGACGAACCAGTAGTCCCACCACGGGATGGGGTCGAACTGCATCCGCGGCTGGTCCGGAAGCAGCTGGGCGACGAGCGGCACCGCCGCGATCGCGAGGGCCACCCCGCCCACCCACGCCCACAGGCGTGCCGCGCGGATGCGGCCGAGCAGCGCGATCATCCAGGGGAAGACGGCGTAGAAGAGCATCTCGCAGGCCAGCGACCAACTGGGGGTGTTGACTCCGGGCCCCTGGATGACGTCGAACCGGGGAACCCAGCTCTGTACCAGGAACAGCGAGGGCACGGTGTTCGAGACGGTCACCGCGATGCCCGTCCAGGTCATCAGCCCCACTGTGGCGGCGAGGGTGACGAGATGGTTCGGATAGACCTTGACCAGGCGGCGGCGCCAGAAGAGCCGCTTGGTGTCGTCCTGCCGGTGGACCCAGGTCAGTACGAAGCCGCTGAGGATGAAGAAGAACGACACCCCCTTGTTGCCCGCGTCGAACAGGTAGGGCGCGTATTCCTTGCCGGCACCCGCGCTGCGGAAGAGAAGGAAGCCGCCTGCGTGGGAGAGCAGGACCAGGAGAGCGGCGACGAACCGCAGTCCGGTCAGTGAGGGGAGTCTCGACGGCCGCACGGGCCGGATGTCTGGTGCTGGCATGGGGCACTCCTCCACTGGGAGACGTTGTGGCGCCCCAACGTGCCGGGAGCGCGTGGAAGACGGCTCGACTCCCCATGGACCCGGCACGGCACCGGGTCCATGGGAAGTCGAGTCCGCCGGCCCCGGTGGGCGGACGGACCGCGCCCTCGGTTCAGCGGTGCCGGCTCACACAGCGGGCTCGGGCTGTCCTGCGGCGCCCGGCGAGGGCTGCTCCGGGACGGCCTGGGGCGCCTTTTTCGGCAGTGCGAACATCAGGACGAAGATCAGGGCCAGTCCGCCCGCCACCCACCACATGGCGTGGACGAAGGCACCGGTGAACGCCTGGCGCACTCCCTCGGCCGCGGCGGTGTCGTCCACCACGCCGAAGAAGACGATGGAGACCAGGCCGAGGCCGAAGGCCAGGCCGAGCTGGTTGGTCGTGTTGATCAGCCCGGAGGCGGAACCGGCGTGCTCGCGCGGCACCTCGGACAGGACGGTGTCCGTGATGGGCGCGATGATCAGCCCCATGCCGATACCCATCACCGCCAGCGGCAGTGCCATCTGGAGTGAGGTGATGTCCGTCCCGTACCGGCCGGCCTCCCACAGGTAGAGCAGCACACCCGCGAGCTTGACCAGTGCACCGGCGTGCAGCGTGCCGCGCCCGAACCGGGGCACCAGCTGCTGTACGGAGACGCCGGAGGAGACCGCCGCGGCCAGCGAGAACGGCAGCCCGGTCAGCCCCGCGTGCAGCGGCGACCAGCCGAGCCCGGTCTGCATGTAGACCGTCCAGATGAGGAAGAAGATGCCCGAGACCAGGCCGTAGGTCAGCTGGACCCCGATGCCCGCGGTGAAGCTCTTGATCCGGAACAGCGACAGTTCGACCAGCGGCGAGCCGTCCTTGCGGGCCTTGGCGCGCTCATGGCGCAGGAACACGGCGAAGACCGCGAGGCTGGCCGCCATGGAGCCGAAGCCCCAGGCCGGCCAGCCCATTTCGCGGCCCTGCGTGAGGGGGTAGAGCAGCATCAGCAGCCCGGCGCTGGCGAGGAGCACCCCGGCAAGGTCGAGCCGCAGCGCGGTGGGTGCCTTCGACTCCGAGATGAAGCGCAGGCCCAGGACCACACCCGCGACGCCCACCGGCAGGTTGACCAGGAAGATCGGACGCCACTCCAGCCCGAAGAGGTTCCATTCGGTCAGCAGCGCGCCGATGAGCGGACCGGTCACCGACCCCAGGCCGATCATCGCGCCGAACATCCCGAAGACCTTGCCGCGCTCCTTGGCCGGGAAGGTGACATGGATGATCGACAGCACCTGCGGCACCATCAGCGCGGCCATGCCGCCCTGTAGGACCCGGGCGGTGATGAGCATCCCGGGGCCCGTCGCCGCACCGCACAGTGCGGAAGCGAGGGTGAAACCGCCGATCCCGATGAGGAACAGCCGTTTGCGGCCGTAGATGTCACCGAGCCGGCCGCCGGTGATCAGGCCGACGGCGAAGGCGAGGGCGTAACCGGCGGTGATCCACTGAATCGCGTTGAACGAGGCGCCGATGTTCTGCTGGATGCTCGGAATGGCGATGTTCACGATGGTGACGTCGACGAGGTCCAGGAAGGTCGCGGTCATCACCACGGCCAGTGCCAGCCACCGGCGGCGGTCTGCGGCCGGCGGGGCCGCCGGGTCGGAAGTGGAACTCATGGATTCTTCTCCTCAGCAACGGACTTGGGGGGTGAGAGCCGGGGCAGAAGTGTTCTGGTGCGCCCTCGACGTCCGCTGGAGGCGTCATGGAACGGAGAGCTCCGCATCTGTCCCGCGGCGGAGCTGTCACCCCTGGTTGCCGCCCACGTCCATGCCGCCGTCGATCGTGATGATCTGGCCGGTGACCAGGGCCGCGGACGGGTCCGCGAGGCGGGTGATCCACGGCGTGACGTCCTCGGGGTCCGCGACCCGGCCCAGCGGGATGGCATGGGCGACGCCCGCGAACAGGCCCTCGGCCTCCTGCTCGCTGAGCCCGTTGGCCACGTATGCCTCGGTGCGCACGAAACCGGGGGCCACCGCGTTGACCCGGATCCCCTGCGGGGCGAGCTCCGCGGCCCAGCTGGTGGTGAACGAGTGCACGGCCGCCTTGCTCGCCGAGTACAGCGAGCTGCCCGGGCCCGGGTTGTGGCCGCCGCGGCTGGAGACGAGCACGATGCTGCCGCCCGGCGAACGCAGGAGCGGCAGCAGGTGCTTGGTCAGTAGCACCGGGCCCAGCACATTGGTCTCCAGCACGTCACGGGCGGCGGTCACGTCCAGCGCCGCCAGCGGGCTGAAGCGGAAGATGCCGGCGTTGTGCACCAGGACGTCGAGCTCCCCGCCGCGCTCCCGCACGGCTTCGGCGACGGCTTCGGCGCCCGACTCGGTCGTCACGTCGGCGGTCACCGGCACGATGGTCTCGCTGAGTTCCGCCACCTCCGTGAGCCGCTCCTTGCGTCGGCCGGTGATGATCACCGATGCGGCGCCGAGCCCGGCGAAGGCCAGTGCGGTGGCGCGGCCGATGCCGGTGCCGCCGCCGGTGACGACGATGGTCCGGTCGGCAAAGGTGCTGTCGGACATGGGGTCTGCCTCTTTCTGGGGGCGGCGGGTCAGCCGCTGACGGGTGCGAAGTGGATGTCGTACGAGGCGGCGTCGGCCGCGGCGAAGGCCAGCAGCCGGCCGCCCTCCTCAGTGAGCGCGTCGCGGTCGGCCCGCGACAGCGCTGCGAAGGGTTCGATGGTCAGGGTCGCGGTGCCGCGCTCCCGCGCGAGCGACCACATGCCGTGCACGCGGCCGTCGACCAGGA
Source organism: Streptomyces sp. NPDC034111 (assembly GCF_055575375.1). Classification (NCBI taxonomy): domain Bacteria; kingdom Bacillati; phylum Actinomycetota; class Actinomycetes; order Kitasatosporales; family Streptomycetaceae; genus Streptomyces; species Streptomyces sp. NPDC034111. Next base: position 125,123 of record NZ_JBVIST010000006.1, read on the forward strand.
AGGTCGCCTTGATGATGCCGTTGCGGGTGAAGATCCGGGCCCGGTGCCCGTCCGCGATGATCCGGCCGCGGTCGGCGTGCGAGAGCAGGATGTTGTCGAACTCCGGCAGATAGCGCACCGGTACGGGGGTTTCCGGATCCGGCCGCGGTGCGTCCGGTACGTCGAAGAGTTCGTTGCCCGAGGCATCGCGGAAGACGCGCAGCCGCGGCCGCAGTACGTCGACCACCTCGCGCAGCCGCGTCAGCCCGGCCCAGGTCTGCACGTCCTTGACGGTGGCGGGCCCGTACGCCGCGAGATAACGCAGCACCATGGCGGTGAGCGAGGGGCCCGCCGCAAGCGGCCGGTCCAGCCAGGACTCGGCGGTGGCGTAGCGGGTCTGCCCGCCGACGCCCCACACCCCGCGCGGCGGCGTCTGCACCAGGGCGAGCAGGTTGCGCGCCGCGTAGGCGAGGCCCGCGGGATCGCGGTCGGGCCAGGTTTCCCGCATCCGGACACCCAGCTCCTTGGTGGTGAGCCCGTCCCCGGCCCCCTCCAGTGCCGCCCGGCCGACCGCCCTGAGTTCCTCCTCCGGCAGCCCGGCGACCAGCTTGCCGAAGCGGCTGGCGCGCAGGTCCCGGTCGAGCGCCGGCTGGGTCAGCGGGCGCAGTGCCAGGCAGTCCTGGGCGGTGACCAGGTGCACCGTGCTGCGCATCAGGGCGATGCGCACCGCCTGCCGGCCGGTGAGCAGGTCCGCGAGATCGGACAGGCGGAAACCCGCCAGCCTCGTCCACAGGCCGACGTACGGAGGGTTGGGGGCCTGGGCCTGGAGGCCGACGAGGTGGGTGAGCGCCTCGGCGGCGGTCATCCGGTGGCGTTCCAGGAGGAGCTGGCGAGCCAGCAGTGCGCGGTTGAGGGCCCGTTCACCGAGCACCGGCGCGGCCGGGTTGCTCGTGGTCATACGGGTGGCCATAGCAGCATCCCCCGGTCGTGGTGCAGACGGTTCTCGCGCCGCCCATGCTGCCCGCCGGACCTCGTGCACGGCTCGACCGCGCGGCCGTACCGGGTGGGGCGGGCGGCACGAGGCCGGGTCGAGGCCGGATACAGCCGCCCTGCCTACCCTCCGCCGCCATGCCGAAGACACTGCTGAACAACCCCCCTGCGCCTGCCCGCACCGGTGGTACGCGGACGAGCGGTCCGCTGGCCGGGCTGCGGGTCCTGGAACTGGCGGCCATCGGCCCCGTTCCCTTCGCCTGTATGACGCTGGCCGACCTGGGCGCGGACGTGATCCGCGTCGACCGGGCCGACGGCGCCCGCCCCTTCGCGAGCTGGCACCGCGTCCTCGACCGGGGCCGCCGCTCGGTGGCCCTGGACCTCAAGGACCCGCGGGGCGTCGAGGCGCTGCTACGGCTCGCGGAGCGCTCCGACGTCCTGGTGGAGGGGTTCCGCCCGGGCGTGGCCGAGCGGCTGGGCATCGGGCCGGACGCGTGCCGCGCACGCAACGCCGCGCTGGTGTACGCCCGGATGACCGGCTGGGGCCAGGACGGCCCGCTGGCCCAGGCCCCCGGCCACGACATCAACTACATCGCCCTGACCGGCGCGCTGCACGCCATCGGTGGGCCCGAAGGACCGCCCGTGCCGCCGCTCAACCTGCTCGGCGACTTCGCGGGCGGCGGCCAGCTGCTCGTCAACGGCGTGCTCGCCGCCCTCTACGAGCGGCAGCACTCAGGGCTGGGCCAGGTGGTCGACGCGGCTATCGTCGACGGGACCGCCACACTGCTCGCCATGCTGCTCGGCATGGCCGACGCCGGGCAGTGGGGGCTGGAGCGGGGCCGCAACCTCCTGGACGGCGGGGCGCCGTTCTACAGCGTCTATGCCTGTGCCGACGGTTCCCACCTCGTGGTGGGGGCGTTGGAGGAGCGGTTCTACGCGGCGCTGCTGCATGGTCTCGGCCTGGCCCCGTCCGCACTTCCCGACCGGTCCGACCCGGCCAACTGGCCCGCCCTGCGTGCCGCGTTCGAGGGCCGCTTCGCCGCCCGTACGCGCGCGGAGTGGCTGGACGTCTTCGACGGCACCGACGCCTGCGTGTCCCCCGTCCTCACCGTCGACGAGGCCGCCGACCACCCGCACCTGCGGGCGCGAGGCACCTTCGGGGAGGACCGGCAGCCCGCCTCCGCGCCCCGGTTCGGCCGCACCCCCGGCCAGACGCCGCCGCCCGCGCCGCGCCCCGGCAGCCACACCCGGCAGGTCCTGGCCGAGTGCGGCCTCGCCGATGCGGAGATCGACGCCTGGGTGGCATCCGGCGCGGCGCGCACGGCCTGACCGGTTCCGGCCGGACCCCAGCCGCGGTTGAGCGGACCGCGACTTCGCCGCCGCATGCTGCGTCGGCACAGGAGAGAGATGGCGACCTGCGTGAGGTGCCGGCGCGCACTCCGAGGAGGAACCCGATGAAGGCACTTGTACTGGCCGGAGGACTGGGCAGTCGGCTGCGTCCGTTCAGCCACTCCATGCCCAAGCAGCTGATCCCGATCGCCAACAGACCGGTCCTGGTCCATGTGGTGGAGGAGCTCCGTGCGATCGGCATCACCCAGGTGGGAGTGGTCGTCGGCGACCGGGCCCAGGAGATCGCGGCGGTGCTCGGCGACGGCTCGGCGCTGGGGGTGGAGATCACCTACATTCCGCAGGACGCGCCCCGGGGGCTCGCGCACTGCATCGGCATCGCCCGTGACTTCCTGGGCGAGGACGACTTCGTCATGTACCTGGGCGACAACATGCTCACCGGAGGCATCCGAGAAGCCGCCGAGGAGTTCCGCACCCGCCGGCCCGCCGCCCAGGTCATGGTGCACAAGGTTTCCGACCCGCGGGCGTTCGGTGTCGCGGAGGTGGACGAGGACGGCCGGGTGCGCCGCCTGGTGGAGAAGCCGCAGCAGCCGCGCAGCGATCTGGCCGTGATCGGCGTGTACTTCTTCACCCCGGCCGTGCACGCCGCGGTCGCCGCCATCGAGCCCAGCGCGCGCGGGGAGCTGGAGATCACCGACGCCCTGCAGTGGCTGGTCGCCCAGGGCGGCGACGTACGCGCGCAGCTCTACTCGGGCTTCTGGAAGGACACCGGCAGGGTCGAGGACGTACTGGACTGCAACCGCGAACTCCTCGACGGCATGGAGCCGTTCGTACGGGGCGAGGTGGACGCCGCCAGCGTCATCGACGGCGCTGTCGTGATCGAGGCGGGAGCCCGTGTCGTCCGCTCGCACATCACAGGACCGGTGATCATCGGCGCCGGTACGGTGGTGACGGACAGCCGGATCGGCCCGCACACCTCGATAGGCCGGGGCTGCACCCTCGACGCGGCCGGGGTGGGCTACTCGATCATGCTGGACGGGGCGGCCGTACGGCGGGTCGGCGGCGTCCACGGTTCGGTCATCGGCCGCGACGCCACCGTCAGTTCCACCCGCGTCGCGAGCTGCACCCGCCTCGTGGTCGGCGACCACTCCAGTGTGCAGGTCGCCGCGTGAACGGCCACCGGCCGGCCGGATCCGGCTTCCAGCTCTACGACACCACCCTGCGCGACGGCACGCAGCAGGAGGGCATGGTGCTGACGGTCGACGACAAGCTCGCCGTCGCACGTCACCTGGACGCGCTCGGGGTGGGGTTCATCGAGGGCGGCTGGCCGGGCGCGGTGCCCAAGGACACCGAGTTCTTCCGTCGCGCACATACCGAACTCGGCCTGAAACACGCACAGTTGGCCGCCTTCGGCGCGACCCGCAGGCCCGGCGCCCTGGCGTCCACCGATCCGCAGGTGCGCGCCCTGCTGGAGTCCGGGGCGCCGGTGATAACCCTGGTCGCAAAGAGCCACGCCCGCCATGTGCGGCTCGCCCTGCGCACCACGCTCGCCGAGAACCTCGCGATGATCGCCGGCACGGTGCGCCATCTGGTGCTGGCGGGGCGACGGGTGTTCGTCGACGCCGAGCACTACTTCGACGGTCACGCCGAGAACCGCGCCTACGCCCTCGAAGTGGTCCGCACCGCCGCCGAGGCGGGCGCCGAGACCGTTGTGCTGTGCGACACCAACGGCGGTTCACTGCCTGACGGGATACGGGCCGTGGTGGCCGACACCCTCGACGCGACCGGTGTGCGGCTCGGCGTCCACTGCCACGACGACTCGGGCTGTGCGGTCGCCAACACCCTGGCCGCCGTCGACGCCGGGGCCGACCATGTCCAGGGCACCGCGCACGGGTACGGCGAACGGTGCGGCAACGCCAACCTCTTCACCCTCGCCGCCGACCTCGTGCTCAAGCGAGGCATCGAGGCGGTGCCGGTGGAGCGGCTGCGCGAGATGGCGCCCATCGGCCGTGCGATCGCCGAGCTCACCGGCGTCCCCGCCCGCCCTGCCGCGCCCTACGTCGGATCCGGGGCCTTCACCCACAAGGCCGGGCTGCACGCCTCGGCGCTGCGCGTGGACCCGGACCTCTACCAGCACATCGACCCGGCCTTGGTGGGCAACGCGATGCGCACCCTGGTCTCGGACATGGGCGGCCGCTCCTCCGTCGTGTTGAAGGCCGCCGAAATGGGCTATGACCTGGACGCCGGATCCCCTGCGGTGGCGCGTGCCGCGGCCCGCGTCAAAGAGCTGGAGAACCAGGGCTACAGCTTCGAGTCTGCGGACGCCTCCTTCGAGCTGCTGCTGCGCGGAGAACTGGCGGACGGCCCGGCCGAGGCGCCCTTCGAGGCCGTGTCGTGGCAGGTCGGCGTGGACGGCAAGGCCGACGGGAACATCCGCACCGTGGCCGCCATCGCCCTACGGGTGGGCGGGGTCCCGCTCACCGCGACCGGCGAGGGCAACGGCCCCGTCAACGCCCTGGACCGGGCACTGCACGCGGCGCTCGACCCGTACTTCCCCCGACTCGCCGCGCTGGAACTGGTCGACTACCAGGTCCGCGTCCTCGGCGGCGCCGCCGGCACCGACGCTGCCGCCCGCGTCCTGGGCACCTTCAGCGACGGCGAGCGCCGCTGGGGCACCGTCGGCGTCGACGGCAACACGGTGGCCGCCTCCTGGCGGGCGCTGCTCGATGCCTACCTCTACACCCTGCGCGCCGAGCGCGTCACCGGCCGCCCCGCCGCGGCGGTGAGCTGAACCGCCCATGAGATCAGGAGTGGCCGTGCGAGTGGACGACATCTTCATACGGGGAACCGGCGTACGGCTCCCCGCCATCCTCCCGGTGGCGGACGCCGTCGCCGCCGGTGACTGCTCGCAGCGGACCGCTGCGACGACCGGCACCGTCTCGGTGGCGTACTCGCCCGACGAGTCGGCGGCCGAGATGGCCGCGGCCGCCGCACGCACCGCCCTGGAGCGTGCCGGGTCGAGCCCCGCCGACATCGACCTGGTGCTGCACGCCGACACCTACCATCAGGGCCAGGACCTGTGGCCGGTGGCCTCGTACGTCCAGCGTGAGGCGGCCGCGGGCAATGGCCCCGCGATCGAGATCCGGCAGATGTCCAACGGCGGAATGGCCGCCCTCGACCTGGCCGCCGCCTATCTGACGGCGGGCACCGGTCGCTGCGACGCGCTGCTGACGACCGCCGACCGGTTCTGCGCGCCGGGCATCGACCGCTGGCGTACCGACCCCGGCACGCCGTACGCCGACGGCGCGACCGCCCTCGTGCTCTCCCGCCGCGGCGGCTGGGCCCGGCTGCGCTCGCTGTCCGTCCTCGCCGACTCCGAGCTGGAGCCACTGCACCGCGGCGACGAGCCCTTCAGTCCGGCACCCTTCACCCACCGGATCCCCGTCGACTTCGAGGAGGCGAAGAAGGCCTTCGTCGGCCGGGTCGGCATGTCGTTCGCGGTCAGCCGGGCGAGCGCCGGCCAGCAGACAGTGGTCAAGGAGGCGCTGGCCGACGCCGGACTGGAGCTGGCCGATGCCGACTGGGTGGTCCTGCCGCACTTCGGACGGCGCCGCCTGGAGTCCATCTACTACAAGCCGTTCGGCATCGATCCGGCCCGTACGCCCTGGGAGTGGAGCCGCACGGTCGGACACCTGGGCGCGGGCGACCAGTTCGCGAGCCTCGACCACCTCGTCACCTCCGGCCGTGCCGTGCCCGGCGACCGCGTCGTGCTCATCGGCGTCGGCGCGGGCTACAGCTGGGGCTGTGCCGTCGTGGAGCTCACCGACCGGCCCGACCTGCCCTGATCGCACCCTTACTCAAGTCCCCCTCAAGCAGAGTCCGGCACTATTACGCAGCCGCCGTGCGCGGCGCGCATCGAAAGGAAGGTCCGCCGTGGCGCCGACCGCTACGAGCACCACCCATGTCACCGAGCACACCGTCTCCGTCGCGGCACCGGCCGCCACCGTGTACGGGCTGATCGCCGATGTCACGTCCTGGCCGCAGGTCTTCGGCCCCACCGTGCACGCCGAAGTGCCCGAGGACGACGGCGGCCGGCAGCTGCTGCGCATCTGGGCGCTGGCCAACGGACGGGTGCGCAGCTGGCAGTCGCGTCGCGAACTGGACCCCGCCGCCCGCACCATCACCTTCCGCCAGGTCGTCTCGGCGGCCCCGGTGGAGTCGATGGGCGGCGAATGGCGCATCGAGCCGGACGAGGACGGCGGCTGCCGTGTCGTCCTGCTGCACGACTACCGCGCCATCGACGACGACCCCGAGGCCGTTGCCCTCATCGAGCAGGCCGTGGACCGCAACAGCACCGCCGAGCTGGCCGCCCTCAAACGCGTCGCCGAGCAGGGCGCGGCCCGCGACGAACTCCACTTCACCTTCAGTGACTCGGTGCGCATCGAGGGCGAGGCGGCGGACGTCTTCGCCTTCCTGGACCGTGCCGACCGGTGGCCCGAACGGCTGCCGCATGTGGCCCGGCTCGACCTGACCGAGGACGAGCCCGGTCTCCAGCACATGGACATGGACACCCGCAGCCCCGATGGTTCCATCCACAACACCACCTCCGTGCGCGTGTGCTTCGCCGACCGCCACGAAATCGTCTACAAGCAGCTGCGGATGCCGGCCGCGATGTCCGGCCACACGGGCCGCTGGACGATCGAACCGGACGCTGCGGACGGCGGCGATGCGGTCATTGCCACCTCCTGGCACACTGTCACCCTCGACCTTGACGGCGTGCGTCAGGCCCTCGGCCCGCAGACCACGCTGACCGAGGCCCGCGCCTTGGTCCGCAAGGCGCTGGGCACCAACAGCTCCACCACCCTGCGCCACGCCAAGCACTATGCCGAGGAGATCCGTGCCCGAACGTGACCTCAACGGGCCCGTCGCGGTCATCAACCGATTCCATATCAAGGGCGACACCGGGAAGTTCGAGCGTGCCTTCCACGAACACACGCAATTCCTGCGCCGGCAACCGGACTTCGGCTATCTGGTGACCCTGCGGCTCGTCGACCGTCCGCACGTGTACGTGCACCTGGCGCACTGGCGCAGCCTGCGAGGGTTTCTGCAGGTCGTGCGCGACGACGAGTTCGCCGAGCACGTGGAGCGCGTCGGGGTCATGGTGGAGGCCGAGGCCGACCAGGCGTACAGCGTGGCGCAGGTGCTGCGGCAGAGCGCCCGGATAGGGACGGCGAGTGTGCTGCTCACCCGGCTCCGGGCCCTCGGCGAGTCGGAGCGGGTCGAGCAGCGGTTCGGTGAACTGGTTGGATCCTGGGCGGAGTTGGAGGGTTTTGGCGGCAGTGACCTGCTGCGCTCCGCCGTCCGCCCGCATACCTATCTGGGCCTGTCCTGGTGGCGGGACGCCGAGTCCTGTGACCGCGCCCTGGCGGGAGCCGGGCACGCCGTGCGCTGTGCCGCCCTGGCCGGCGAGGCCGAGGTCTCCTTCGAGCGCACCCGGCACCTGGCGTACGAGCCGACGCTCTGCCGCTGAGCGGCTCCCCCCGGAGACGAGCCGAGGACCTGCGGGTCCCTCGGCTCTCGCGCGTTCCCGGACATCCGGCGCTGACGCATCGTACGCCGCTCTTGGGTGAGTTGAGCGGCCTTCGAGAGGGCGTGCATACGGTGCCGGTGCCGGCGCCGACGGCGGTGGCCGCACGGCGCCTCCGGCCATGACACACGAGGGGGACGCGTTGGACGGCTACCGCAGTTTCACCGAGCTCGTACGGGCCAGGGCCGGGCAGACGCCTGACAAGGAGGCGTTCCTCCTCCTGCCGGACCCGGCCGGCGGGCTGGCACCCGAGACGGTGTCCTACCGGGCGCTCGACGCCGGGGCCGAGCGGCTGGCGGGCTGGCTGCAGGACCGTGGGGCGGTGGGAGAGCGCGTGCTCATCCTGCACGCGGACCGCCGGCTGTTCGCCATCAGTTTTCTGGCCTGCCTCTACGCGGGAGCCATCGCCGTGCCGGCGCCACATCCCAACGGCCGGCGCCACAACGAGGCGCGGATCGCCGGCATCGTCAAGGACGCCCGCCCCCGCATCGCGCTCGCCGACGCCGCCGACGCACCCGAGGTGTCCCGCCTGCTCGCCCACATCGGTCAGGACGGCATCCCGTGCCTGGCCGCGGACGTGGTCCCGCCGTCGTCCCCGTGGCAGATGCCGGACCTCGACGGTGACACCCCCGCCTTCCTCCAGTACACCTCGGGCTCCACCCGCGACCCGCGCGGCGTGGTGGTGACGCACGCCAACATCTTGGCCAACCAGCGCGCCATATGCCGGACGCTGCGCACGACGCCCGGTGCCCGGCTCGGCGGGTGGCTGCCCTTCCACCACGACATGGGGCTCGTCGGCCAGTTGCTGCACCCGCTGTGGCTCGGCGGCTCGTGTGTGCTGCTGTCGCCGGAGAGCTTCGTCCGGCAACCGGTCCGCTGGCTGGAGGCGATCTCCCGGTACGGGGTCGCCCTGAGCGGGGCCCCCGACTTCGCGTACGAGCTGTGCGTCCGAAGGATCACCGACGAGCAGCTCGCCGGACTCGACCTCTCCGGCTGGCAGACCGCGGTCAGCGGCGGCGAACCCGTCCGGGCCGAGGCGCTACGCGCCTTCGCCGAGCGCTTCGCCCCCACAGGCTTCCGCGCCGAGGCACTGTCCGCGTGCTACGGCCTGGCAGAGGCCACCCTCCTGGTGTCCGGGACGGCGGCCGGGACACCGCGGGCCGAGCGCACCGTGGATGCCGGGGCCCTGGAGCAGGGCAGGTTGCAGGCACCGCACCCCGGACGCCCGGCCAGAACCCTCGTCTCCTGCGGCACGGCCGGCGATGCCGAGCTGCTGACCGTCGCTCCGGACACGGCCGCGGTGCTGCCGGACGGTGAGATCGGCGAGATCTGGGTCCGTGGCGACAGCGTGGCCGCGGGCTACTGGAACCAGCCGGGCGAGACGGCCGGCACCTTCGCCGCCCGGACCTGTGACGGGCGGAGCGGCTTCCTGCGCACCGGCGACCTCGGTGCTCTCCTCGACGGCGAGCTGTACGTCACCGGCCGGCTCAAGGACATGATCGTGGTCGCCGGGCGCAACCTCTATCCGCAGGACCTGGAACGCACCGTTCAGCAGGTCAGCCCGCTGTTCGCGGCCGGGACCGTGTTCTCCGCCCCCGGCGAGCGCGAGCGGGTCGTCGTCGTCCAGGAACTGCGCTCCCGGAGCCGCTACGCCATCGACTTCCCCGGCCTGGTCGCCGCGGTGAACAGCGCACTCGCCGAGGAGCACGACATCCGGGCCGGGACCGTCCTGCTGGTACGGCCCGGCACCGTACGCCGCACCACCAGCGGCAAGGTGCAGCGCTCCGCCATGCGCGAACTGTTCCTGCGCGGGGAACTGACCCCGCTGCACCAGGAGAGCAATCCCGAATCAGCACCGTTGCAGCCCGCAGGGAGCCGTTCATGACCCATGAGGACCGGATCGACCAACTGGAGCGAGCCTTCGGCCCGTTGGATGATCCCGGCAGCCCGCTCGGCCGCGACGCCCTGCTGGCCGCCGACGCCCGGGGCGAAGTACTGCCCGGCGCCGAGCGGGTCCTCGACGACTTCGCGCTGAACGCCGAGTTCGTGCCCGCCCCGCTCGGCGGGCGGCTGGAGCGGATGGACGTGCTGGGCCGGGTGCTGCGTCCGGTCTTCCGCCGCGATGCCTCACTCGGCTTCGGCTACGGCCTGAACTGCTTCTTCGCCGCGGTCCCCGTGTGGACCGCCGGCGACGCGGGGCAGCGCGCCCAGGCCGCCCGGATGCTCCTGGACGGCCGCCGGATCGCGGTCGTACGGCATGAGGTCGCCCACGGAAACGCCTTCGTACGCGAGGAGTTCACCGCCGCCGAGCGGGACGGCGGTTACCTCCTGAACGGGAGCAAGGCCGTCATCGCCAACGCCTCCCGGGCCGGCGGCCTCGTCGTCTTCGCCCGCAACGTCGAGGGAGCCGCCGCCGGCGGCCGTACCCACTCGGTGCTGCTCCTCGACCGCGCCGGGCTGCCTCCGAGCAGCGTCACCGACCTGGCCCGGCACGCCACCGATGGCATGCGCAGCGCCGAGTTCGGCGGACTGGCCGTCACCGAATGCCCTGCGCCGCACAGCGCCCTGATCGGCCGGCCGGGCGACGGCCACGAGATCTCGCTGCGCTCCTCACTGGTCATCCGCGGGCTGATCCCGTCCGTCGTGCTGGCCGGCGCGGACACCGCGCTGCGCACGGTCGCCCGCTTCGCCTCCTGCCGGCGCGACGACGGCCGCCGCGCGCTGGACGTACGCCATGTGCGGGACGTGCTCACCGGGGCCTTCCTCGACCTGCTGCTCAGCGACTGCCTGGCCCTGGTGGCCACCCGTGCGCTGCATCTGCTGCCCGGGCAGATGAGCGCCTACGCGGCCGCGGCCGCATATCTGGCGCCCAAGCTGCTCGCCGATTCGATGGACGAGATGTCGACCGTCCTCGGCAAGGTGACGTTCGCGGAGGACGGCACGTACGGCATGTTCCGAAAGCACCAGCGCGATCTGCCGGTCACCTCCCTGGGGCACGCGGGCAGCGCGGGCCGCCAGGTGAGCATCGTGCCGCAGCTCCCCTTCTTCGCGCGGCACGCCTGGTTCGCCGACCAGGAGGCCCCGGCCGCGCTCTTCCGCCTCCACGAGGACCTGCCACGGCTCGACATGGGCGCACCGGCGCTGCTCGGCGACGGCGATCCGCTCGCCGCCACCCTGGTCGCCTGCACCGACCGGCTGGAGGCGTCCGCGCCGCGCTCCCCGGGCGCGGACAGCGGGGCCGCGCTGCGTTTCCTGGCCCGCGTACTCACCGCCGAACTCGGCGAGCTGCGCCGGGCGTTCACCGCGATCGACCCCGCTGACCGCAAGGCCCTGGTCAGTCCGCACACCTTCGGGCTGGCCGACCGGTACACCCTGCTGCTGACGGCCGCCGCCGCCCTGGGCGTATGGCGCGAGGCGCGGAGCGGCGGTGACGCGTTCCTGGCCGACCCGGCCTGGGTCACCGCCGCGCTCTACCGTCTTGCGCGGCGGCTCGGCCTGCCGCTGCCCGACCGCCCGTCCGCCGCCGGGGAGCGGGTGCTCGCCGAGGTTCTGGGACGGCTGCACGGGGGGCGCAGCTACGACCTCTACGGCTCCGCGCTGGCCTGACCGCAGCGCAGCCGGCCCCCTGCCATCTCCGGCCCCCGACCAAGGAGCACATGATGACCCGACCGGGCACCGAATCTGCCTACGTCGACTGGTTGACGGAACGTCTCGCCCGCTACCTCGGCCGTTCCGTCGAGGCGGATGTCCCGTTCGCCGAGTACGGCCTCGACTCGGTCGCCGCCCTCAGTCTGTACGGCGACATCGAGGAAGAGTTCGGGCCGCTCATCGACCCCACCGACATCTGGGACCACCCGACGGTACGGGAGCTGGCCCGGCAACTGGCCTTGTGCGACGTCGGTCCGGACAACGGCCGGGTGGTCCGTCCCGCCTTCGTCTTCACCGGTCTGGGCTGCCAGCACCCGCGGATGACCTCCGGGCTCTACACCCACAGCGCCGGTTACCGGACACACCTCGACGAGGCCGCCGACGCCCTGCTGCCGTACACCGGGTCGTCCGTGGTGGACCTGATCCTGAGCGGCGACGCCAGGATCCAGCAGACGGCGTTCGCACAGCCCGCGCTGTTCGCCGTCGAGTACGCGCTGGCCCGTGCGCTGGAAGCGGCGGGTGTGCAGCCGGTCGCGGTGCTCGGCCACGGCGTCGGGGAGTTCGCGGCCGCCGTCATCGGCGGCGCGCTGACGCTGGCCGACGCGGCCAAGCTGGTCGCACTGCGGGGAGCGTTCATGCAGCACCTGCCGCCGGGCGGCATGATGGCGACGGGCGCCACCGCACACGACGCCGCCGAACTCGCCGCGGGCGAACCGGGCGTGACCATCGGCGCGGTCAATGCGGCCAGGTCCACCGTGCTGTCCGGGGAGATCGCGGGGCTCGAACGCATCCGGGCCAGACTGGAGGCCCGCGGCATCCGGTGCCGGATGCTCCAGGTCTCGCACGCCTTTCAGTCGCCCTTCATGGAGCCGGTGCTGCCCCGGTTCGCGATGGCCGCACGGCGGCTGTCCGGCCGCGCCGCCCGGCTGCCGTACTACTCCGGCGTGCGTGGCGGACTCACCACAGAGCCGCTGTACGGACCGTACTGGGCGGCGCACATCACCTCCCCGATCCGCTTCGCCGATGCCGCCCGGCAGTTGCTGGCCCAGCAGACCCCGACACATATCGTGGAGATCGGCCCGCGCGTCGTGCTGACCCCCTACGTCTGCCGCATGGGCGGCACCGCGGGACCGAAGTGCCTTGCCGTGTGCCGCGGCCCGCAGACGAACGCCGTCGACCTGGCCGGCGTCCTCTCGGCGCTGGACGCGGGACCGCTGTCGACCAGCCTCGTGGGGGCATGACATGGCCGGTGCCGACCCGACGGCATCGATCGGCAGGCCGCATGAGGTGCGCGGTCCCGCGGGGCCCTGGGACGCGTTCCGTGCACAGTTGCGCAGCCCCGGCACCGCCATGGTCCACGGGCGGCTGGCCGACTGGCTGCCGCACGTGCCGGACACCGAGCGGCTCCAGCCGCTGCTGGGCCGTGACTGGCACCGGTACCGGAGCATGACGCACCCGCGCACACGGCAGCGCTTCGCGGCGTCGCGACTGCTGCTCAGGCACGCGGTGGCGGTCGCCATCGAGACCGCTCCCGAGCTGGTGGACCTGGCCTACCAGCCCGGCGGACGGCCGTATGTGCGCGGCTGCGACCAGATCGATGTCAGCCTCAGCCACACCGAGGAGATCATGGTCGTCGGGGTCACCCGCCGCAGCAGGATCGGCGTGGACGTGGAGCTGGCGGACCGGCAGATGGCCGGCACGGGATCGGAGTCGCAGGCGTACACGCCGTTCGAGCTCGCGCGGCTGGACGAGGCGGACCAGGCGCTGCGCAACGATCTGCTCGTACGGCTGTGGACCCTGAAGGAGGCCTATAGCAAGGCACTCGGCCAGGGGCTGCGCTTCAGCTTCACCGAGTTCGGCTTCTCCCTGGAGGAGTCGGGCGCCAGGCTCGTGTGGCCGCACGGTCAGGACGCCGGAGCCCGGGGCTGGCGCTTTTGCACCTACGGCGTCGGCGACGGGCGGTATGTGGTGAGCGCGGCCGTTTACGACGACGGCTTTGGGTACTCGGCCGATCTGTCCGTGGGGACCACGCTGGACGAGGGGCTGCTCGACGCACTGTTCGGTGCCTCCGGGCGTCGCCCGTCAGGGGATCCAGCCGGCTTCCTCCGCAATACGGATGGCGTCGATCCGGTTGCGCGCGTTGAGCTTGGTGACGATGGTGGTGAGGTAGTTGCGTACGGTGCCCTTGGACAGGAAGAGACAGCCGGCGATCTCCGCCACGTCGGCGCCGCGGGCAGCGAGCCGTAGGACCTCCACCTCGCGCGGGGACAGCGGATTCTCGGGGGAGTCCCAGGCGGACAGGGCGAGCTGCGGGTCGATGACCCGCTGTCCCACGGCCACGCTGCGCACCGCTTGTGCCAGCTGGTCGGGCGGCGATTCCTTCAGCAGGAATCCGTTCACGTGCGCGGCGAGCGCGCGGCGCAGGGTGCCGGGCCGTCCGAGGCTGGTCAGGATCAGCGTGCGGCAGGTGGGCAGTTGCCGGTGCAGGTCTGCGGCTGCGGTCAGGCCGTCGATGCCGGGCAGGTCGATGTCGATGATCGCGACGTCCGGCCGTTTTGCCAGGGCGGACTCCACGATGCGGTCACCGCGGTCGACGGAGGCGACGACGCGCAGGTCCGGCTCCAGTTCCAGCAGCGCGACCAACGCCCCGCGGATCATGTGGACGTCTTCGGCGAGCAGAATTCTGACGTCGAGCATCGATATCGTTTTCCCCCGTGGACACGATGGCAGTGAGAGCTGTGGTGATTCAGGCCGCGTAAACGGTGGACTCGTCGGGCACCAGGCACGGACTGATCGGCCTCAGCGGCGCTTCTGCGGCAAGCCTGAACCAGCCGCCGTCCTGCACACCCGCCTCGAGCCGACCGCCGACCGCGGACAGCCGGGTGCGCAAATTGCCGATGCCGCTTCCACTGTCGGGAGCGCAGAAGCGAGGGAGATCCGTCACCCCGTCGTTGGCCAGGCTCAGACGCACCGTTTCCCCCTCTGTGCGTGCCCGTATCACGCAGTTCTGCACCTTACTGTGTCGAAGGATGTTGGTGATCCCCTCGCGCAGCGACGTGGCCAGAGCGGAATCGATCGCCGGGTGCAGCCGGCCGACCTCGACGTCCAGCGTCGTACGGATGTCCGCCGACGCCAGCATCGAGGCCGCCGACTCGGCCTCCGCCTGCAGCGACATCTCCCGGTACCCGCGGGCCACCAGCCGTACATCGGCGAGCGCATGACGCGACACATCCAGCAGCGAGGCGATCTCCTGCCGCGCCTGGTCGGGGCGTGACGGGACGAGACGGTGGATCAGCTCGCTCTTCAGCGTGATCGTCGAGAGGCTGTAGCCGAGCAGGTCGTGCAGATCGCGTGCGAACCGCAGGCGTTCCTCGGCGACGGCCATGGAGGCAAGCCGAGCGCGGGAGGCGTGCACTTCGTGCACGAGGTCGTTGAGGCGCGTGAGCCCGTAGATGACGAGGCCGGTGAAGAGCGTGGACAGGACGAGGTAGGAGCTCTCCAACCAGCTGAGGGGAACGACCAGCTGGAACGAGGCAGGGACGGCTACACAGGCAGCGAAGAGCACCCATGCGAGGGGGAAGGGGATGAGTAGCAGAATCGATCCTGCGAGTGGGCCGGTCATGCTTACCCAGACGCGGTCGAACAAGAGGACCGGGGCATAGGTGAACAGCGCCTGCGCGGTGAGCATGCAGACGCGGCGCTGCATCGACCAGCCCTGCGCCTTGGGGGAGGAGTGCAGGAACTGGAGTGTGAAGACGATCGCGACGATCGCCAGAGAACAGGCCACGGCCGATGCGTCGTGGCTGTATTCCAGCGAATTGAGGGAGACGACGATCGACAGGCAGGACAGCACCACGATGGTGATCGTTCTGGCCAGCCGGGGTGCGGGCAGGTCCCGGTCGGCCAGTCGTGGCGCCGTGCCGCGTGCCGCTTCGGGCGCGGTGCCTGCGGGGCTTCGAGCGCCCGGATTCATGCGGTTCTCATCCAGCGCTGCGCCTGGCTCCACCAGACATCCCCTCGTCAAGGCTACTGATAGACCGCATATTAAGTCGGGTGATGCATCGTCACCACTGCCCTTTCTGACTTGGTGGTCTCAGACAAAGAGCGGTATGGGATTGAGTTCCGCACGGGGGGTGTGCTGGTCGAGGCGGCCCAGTCGCACCGGTACGTCGAAGAGCCGGCCGGTGGCGAACCTGGCCCAGAAGTGGCGCATGCCGGGAACAACCACTTTCACAACGGGGAGTTCGGCATCCGGCCGGGTCTGGTCGAGCACCAGCATCTCCATGCCGCGCTCCCGCACGAGGCGCTCGCACATCGCGATCTCCTGATGGATATCCGTGAAGGGCACAGCGGGGAAATCGCCTGGCGTGCGGGCAGTTTCCGCCATATCCGGCAGAAGATAAGGCTGATTCCTTACGGTCGCTCCGGACCACCAGGACAGCAGATCGGGATCTTTCGTGCCATAGCCGTTACCGGCGGCTCCCGAGTCCGCCGACGACGGCAGGAGTTGGGCCATCTCCGTCATCGCCCTGCGCAGGGCGAACCGGGGGTCGAAGTGCGCCCCGAAGCCGAAGGCGATGTCCTCGGCGAGCTGGTCCGTACGCCGGGAGAGCGCGGCCATGACGGGGATTTCGAAGTCGGATGTCAGGTCCAGCACCCACACGGACCGGCCCGCCCGGGCGTACGCCTCCCGCAGGCGTGCGAGCCACGGTTCGTCGAAGGCGTCCAGGTCCACCGCCGGATGGCGGGTTCGGTTGTACCACCACTGCGCCACGGCGTCGCGCTCCACGAGTTCCAGGAATCCCTGGACGATCGCGTCCTCCAGGCTGCTCCCCGCGGCGTTGCCGTTGGAATCGGCCCATAATTCCTGGGCCTGACCCTCCGGGCCGGGGCCGAAGTACAGCAGGGAGGTCGGCAACAGCCGGTGGCGGCCCGCGGTCAGCGACCAGATGGGCGTCCACGACGTGGGCGCCGCGGGGTCGAAGGGTGCGGGCACGTGCTGGAGCGGGGAACAGAGGGTGTTCCAGCGTTCGCGGTCGCGGAACTGCCACTTGGCAAACAGCTGGCAGGCGTTGGGGTGCAGGGCGTCGTCGCCCAGCCCCGTCAGCGAATCGTGGATCGTCGGCTCGTCGCCCTGCCGGGTGCCGCTGTGCCGTTCGACCGCCTCGCATAACGCGCTGACCTGCGCCTCGACAGCCGTGACCCCCTTGCCCCCGCTGAGGCTGCGGAGGCTTCCCCGCACCCAGTCGAGACCGTGGCCGGCGAGCGCCAGGTTGTGGCCCGAAACATAGCGGTTGAGGCCCTCGGGCGTCCGCTCGTCCCGCCGTATCCCGGTGACGATCCCGGTCACGGCGTCGACCAAGTGGCCGTAGCGGGCGAGCATCTGCTCGGGGCCGAGCGCCCGGTGGTGGCCGTGCGCCGCCTTGGGACGGGACACGGGGGTCACGGGGCGGATCACCCGGCGGGCCACCACCGACGGGTCGCCGCACGCGGGACATTGCGGTCTGCGCTGGACCGGGTGGCTGGACGTCCGCAGCGTGAGCGTGTCCAGTGTGGAGACCGCCCCCTGGTGCGGGTGCTCGATCCCGCCCAGCCATTTCACCGCCTCCAGGACCGCCATGTGGAGCCCCACCGTCCGCCCGGCCGCCAGCGACGCCTCGGGCCTGGGCAGCGGGCCGTCGCTGCCCAGAGCGCGTTGCACGGCGAGTTCGGCGCGTCGGTGCCCCCTCAGCCTGGTGGCCAGACAGGACCAGCACGGGCCCTCGCCCGGCCGGAAGACCGGCCCGGTCCACGCCTCGGTGCCGCCCGGCTTGGCCAGTAACCAGGGGCGGCCTGCCGCCCGGTGCCAGGAGTCGATCGCCTGTAGCTCGGGATTCAGGTAGTCGTCGCACACGACGAGTGAGAACCCCGCTGCTTCGACGGTGGGACGGTCGCTCTCCGGAGCGACCGTGAGCCCGGAGGCCCGGCAGGCCGCACGGACCTCCGCGGTGTCGTACCGGCCGACGGAGAGGATCTCCACCGCGGTGCCGGTGCGCTCCTGGGCCGTACGCAGTCCGTCGGACGAGGCGAGGTCCCAGTACGCCTGGGCGGCGCCGTCCCCGGGGGCCTGCACCGCGCCGCGGTAGCCGATGAGGCCCGCTTTGGCCAGCGTCGCGATGAGCCGGCCGGCGTCGATCGCGGGCAGCGCCGGCGCTGCCTCGGCCAGCACCTCCCGCAGGGTGCGGGTGCCGTCGAGCAGCGGCGCGAGGGCCTGGATCTGGTCCCCGAAGAGTGCGGTGACACCGCGGGGGGACAGCACATACGTGGCTTCCTCGGGTACGACTTCCGTACGCAGGTGCCTCCGGAAGCCGACGCGGAGGGCGTCGGTCGTCATCGCGGCCTCAGAGCGCGCGGGGGATGCCGGTCAACAGCGCGAAGGCGGCGGGGTCGGGCCGGTCGAGGTCCTCCATGTGCAGCACCGGTCCCGCGTAGAGGGGTTCGGCCGCCGACAGGCCCAGCTCGGCGATGACGGACGCGGGATCGGCCGTGTACCGCTGTTCCAGGTCCGGCTCCAGGCCAGCGCGGGCGATGAGTTCGGCGAAGCGGTGGTCGTCGAGAGTGTGCTGGACGTGCGAGGTCAGCTGGACCGAGGACATATGGATGTTCCCTCCCCTGTAGGCCACGTCGCCGGGTGGCGTCCGTTGCCCTCGCATTCTGTGATCCGCCGCGACACCGCGCCCAGTGCAGGCATCACCACCAGGGCATGACATTTTCACGATTGCGCTCATGAGCCCCTCACTTGGAGCTCGACCGCCCCGCTGCCAGGCTTCGTGTCTGCTCCGAGAGAACCGCCGGACCCCTGTCCGGCAGGTACGGCTCGAAAGGGGAGAGCACTTCATGGATATCAAGGTTCTGGGCACGCTCAGGGCGCATGAGCGCGGGGTGTCGTTGGTACCGAGCGCAGCCAAGCCGAGGCAGATCCTCGCGCTGCTCGCACTGCACGCCGACCGCGTCGTCACTGTGCCGACGCTCATGGAGGAGATCTGGGGCGAGGACGTTCCGCGCAGTGCCGCGACGACGCTTCAGACGTACATCCTCCAGCTGCGCCGCAAAATCACGGTCGCCCTCGACGGTGACCCGGTGCGCACCGCGAAGGACGTGCTCGTCACCCAGCACGGTGGCTATCTCCTCCAGGTCCAGCCCGGCCAGCTCGATGCTCACGAGTTCCAGCAGATCGCCTGCTCCGGCCGGGCCGCCTACGACTCCGGTGACTATCGGGCCGCCTCCGAGCTCCTGGCCCAAGGGCTGGCCATGTGGCAGGGGCCGGCCCTCGTGGACGTACCCGTCGGTGGTGTCCTCGAACTGGAGGTGCTGCGCCTTGAAGAGGAACGCATGACCGCGCTGGAGCGGCGCATCGATGCCGACCTCCGGCTCGGCCGGGACGCCGAACTCATCTCCGAACTCCAGTTCCTGGCGGCCAGCCACCCCATGCACGAGAACTTCTGTGCTCAGCTGATGGTGGCGCTGATGCGCTCGGGAAGCGCCTGGCGGGCACTTGAGGCCTATCAGCGGCTGCGCCAGACCCTCGTCGACGAGCTGGGCCTTGAGCCTTCCGCGAATCTCCAGCGCCTCCAACAGGCAGTGCTCTCCGGCGAGTCGGACCAGGAACGGCTGACGGCCTTCTCCGGCTGACCTCCGGCCGCCTAGTGCCCGCCCGCGTACGAACACCCGGCGGCCGCTGCCCCGACGCAGGAGTCGACGAGCGCACGAGCGGCTGTCAAGTCCCGGCACGAACCATGACCGCACCGGCCGCGCCCAACAGTTTCGTGAGCGGCCCGACCGAAGGGATCCACAGTGGCCCGCACAGTTCCGTCCGGCTGGGGGTGCTCCCGGCACAGCACGGGGGCACTCCCCCGGCAGACCCCGTCGAAGGCGAGGTAGCCGGCATGCGCAGAGTCGCCATCACAGGTCTGGGCGTCGTGGCCCCCGGCGGGGTCGGCGTCAAGCAGTACTGGGAGCTGCTCACCGCGGGCCGCACCGCCACCCGCACGATCACCGCCTTCGATGCCTCGCCGTTCCGCTCCCGGGTCGCCGCCGAATGCGACTTCGACCCAGTGGCCTCGGGGCTGTCGCCGCAGGAGATCCGCCGGCTGGACCGGGCCGCGCAGTTCGCCGTCGTCTCCACCCGCGAGGCGATCTCCGACAGCGGCCTGGACATCTCCGCGCTCGACCCGGGCAGGGTAGGCACCTCGCTCGGCAGTGCTGTGGGGTGTACCACCAGCCTGGAGCGCGAGTACGTCGTCGTCAGCGACGGCGGCCGCAAGTGGAACGTCGACCACGAGTATGCGGTCCCGGAGCTCTACCGGCACTTCGTGCCCAGCTCCATGGCCGCCGAGGTCGGCTGGGAGGCCGGCGCCGAGGGCCCCGC
Source organism: Streptomyces sp. NPDC034111 (assembly GCF_055575375.1). Lineage (NCBI taxonomy): Bacteria > Bacillati > Actinomycetota > Actinomycetes > Kitasatosporales > Streptomycetaceae > Streptomyces > Streptomyces sp. NPDC034111. Next base: position 145,081 of record NZ_JBVIST010000006.1, read on the forward strand.
GGCTGTCGTCTCCACCGGCTGCACCTCTGGACTCGACTCGCTCGGTCACGCCGTCGAGCTCATCCGAGAGGGCACCGCGGACGTCATGATCGCCGGCGCCACGGAGGCCCCGATCTCGCCGATCACCTCGGCCTGCTTCGACGCCATCCACGCCACCACCCCGCGCAACGACACCCCCGAGAGCGCCTGCCGCCCGTTCGACCGCACCCGCAGTGGTCTGGTCCTCGGCGAGGGCGCGGCTGTCCTGTTGCTGGAGGAGCTGGAGAGCGCCAGGAAGCGCGGCGCCCACATCTACGCCGAGATCGCGGGTTTCGCCTCCCGCGCCAACGCGCACCACATGACCGGCCTCAAGCCGGAAGGGCGGGAGATGGCCGTGGCCATCGACGCCGCCCTCGACCAGGCCAGGCTCGATCCGTCGGCCATCGACTACATCAACGCGCACGGCTCAGGCACCAAGATGAACGACCGTCACGAGACCGGTGCGTTCAAGCGGAGTCTGGGCGAGCACGCGTACAACACCCCGGTCAGCTCCATCAAGTCGATGATCGGGCACTCGCTCGGCGCGATCGGCTCGCTGGAGATCGCCGCCTGCGCCCTGGCGATGGAGCACGGTGTGCTGCCGCCCACCGCCAACCTCCACGAGCCCGACCCGGAGCTCGACCTCGACTACATCCCGCTGGTGGCCAGGGAGAAGCGGACCGACGCCGTGCTCAGCGTGGGCAGCGGCTTCGGCGGCTTCCAAAGCGCCATGGTGCTGGCCCGTCCCGAAAGGAGTGCGCGATGAGCGCCACAACGGTGGTGACCGGACTCGGCGTCACCGCGCCCAACGGCCTGGGCACCGAGGAATACTGGAAGGCCACCCTGGCCGGTGAGTCCGGCCTGGGCCGCGTCACCCGCTTCGACCCCGCGCAGTACCCGTCGAAGGTCGCCGGCGAGGTCCCCGGCTATGTCGCCGAGGACCACATCCCCAGTCGGCTCATGCCACAGACCGACCACATGACCCGCCTCGCACTCACCGCCGCCGACTGGGCCATCAAGGACGCCGGCGTCGACGCCGCGCAGCTGCCCGACTACGGCATGGGCGTGGTCACCGCGGCCTCCGGCGGCGCCGTCGAGTTTGGCCAGCGCGAGCTGCAGAACCTGTGGTCCAAGGGCAAGGAGTACGTCAGTGCGTACCAGTCCTTCGCCTGGTTCTATGCCGTGAACACCGGTCAGATCTCCATCCGCCACAAGATGCGAGGCCCCAGCGGCGTGCTCTTGACCGAGCAGGCGGGCGGTATCGACGCGATAGGCCACTCCCGCCGGCACATCCGCGGCGGCGTACCGCTCGTGGTCACCGGCGGCGTGGACGCGGCCGTCTGCCCCTGGGGCTGGGTGCCGCAGATCGCTTCGGGCCTGATGAGCACGGTCGACGACCCGGCCCGCGCCTTCCAGCCCTTCGGCGAGCAGGCGAGCGGATACGTGCCGGGCGAGGGCGGCGCGATCCTGGTCGTCGAGGATGCCGACTCGGCCAGCGAGCGCGGTGCTGCCCAGGTCTACGGGGAGATCGCCGGATACGCCGCCACGCTCGACCCTCGTCCGGGCAGCGGCCGTCCGCCGGCGCTGCGCCGCGCCGCCGAGAACGCCCTCGCCGACGCCGGCCTCACCCCGGACGGCATCGACGTCGTCTTCGCCGACGCCTCCGGCGTCCCCGAACTCGACCAGGCCGAGGCCGAGGCCATCGGTGCGCTCTTCGGGCCGCGTGCCGTGGCCGTCACCGCCCCCAAGTCGATGACCGGACGACTGCTGGCCGGCGGGGCGGCCCTCGATGTCGCCACCGCGCTGCTGTCGCTGCGCGATGGCGTCATCCCGCCCACCGCGGGCGTCCCCGCGGCAGCCTCCGGCTATCCCATCGACCTGGTCACAGAGGCCCGTGAGGGGGACCTGCGCACTGCGCTTGTCCTGGCCCGCGGCCACGGCGGTTTCAACGCGGCGCTCGTCGTACGCCGCGCCGCCTGACCGGACCGCAACACCACTCCACCATCACTGCATCACCATTGAGAAGAGGAACCTCATGGCCGCCATCACCACGACCGAATTCACCCTCGCGGACCTGACCCGCATGCTGCGCGAGAGCGCCGGTCAGGAGGAAGGCGTCGACCTGGACGGCGACGTCATCGACACCCCCTTCATCGAGCTTGGCTACGACTCGCTCGCCCTGCTCCAGGTCATCGGCGAGATCCAGATCGAGTACGGCGTAGTCATCCCGGACGATGCGGTCGTCGACGCGGAGACCCCGCGCGCCCTGCTCGCCCTCATCAACGCGGACCGGTCCGCCGAGGCCGCCTGACCCCTCCCAGGGGCCGCAGTCCGATCGGCGCGGCCTCTTCCCGGCGGCCGTCCCCACAGGGACGGCCGCCCTCTGCCACCGCGTCCCGACCACCGCGGCCCGCGAGGACGGGCGCGCGAGGAGGATTCCCATGTCGCTCACAGCACAGACCGCGGTCGTCCGCCGCCTGGTGGTCAGCCCCGGATCCGCGCCCGGGACCGTACCGGTCACCCCCGCTGCGGTCTCCGCGGTGCTGCGTGCCTTCGGCCGCGCCCCCGAGCAGCTGCCCGCCCGTACCGTCGTCTGCGTCGGCGCCACCGTGCCCTGCACCGGCCTCGGCGCCGAGCACGAGGGCATCCCGGTGCGCACCGCAGCCTCACCGGCGCGGGCCCTGCGTCTTGCGCACCGACAACTCCAGGACAGGACCGCCGACTTCGCGCTCGTCGCCGGTTTCGGCGATCCCGGTCAGGGAGCCGTCACCGTTCACGCCCTGGTCCGCGCGGCCGAGGCGGTCGCCGCGGGCGATGCCGTCGTCGGCGTCCTCGACCTCGGAACGGGCGCTGACGCGGACGACGAGCCGGTCGTACGGCCGCTACGGCACGGCCGCGAGGCCACCGATCCGCACAGCCCCCGGCTGCTGCTGTGGTCGGGGCGCGACACCCACGACGAGGCGCGGGTGCGCGGCGAGCTGCGGCCACTGGTCGACGCCCTGCCGCCCGCCGTGTTCCCCAAGGTGCCCGTCGCGATGCCGTGCGGCCATGCCCCCGGCCCGGTGCGCGCCGCAGCCGTCGCCACCGCCGCCGACGCGACCACCGCCATCGACAAGGCGGCTGCGGTCATCACCCGTCGTCCGCGTCCCGTCGCGCTCCTCTTCCCGGGCCAGGGTTCCCAGCACACCGCGATGGCCGCGGGCCTCTACGGGCACGAGCCGGTCTTCACCGCCGCTGCCGACGCGGTCCTTGACCTCGTCGGCGAGGAAGGTCCCCGGATCAAGGCGGACTGGCTGGGCGGCGGGAACCCCGTCATCGACATCGACGATGTGCGCCGTGCCCAGCCCCTGCTCTTCGCCGTCGACTACGCGCTCGGCCGCATGGTCCTGAGCTGGGGGGTACGGCCCGCGGCGCTGCTGGGCCACAGCGCGGGGGAACTCGTCGCCGCCACTCTCGCGGGTGTGGTCTCGCTGCCCGACGCCGTTGCGATGATGCGCGAGCGGGTTGACCACGCTGTCGGCATGCCTGCCGGCGGGATGCTGGCCGTTGCCGCTACGGAGCAGACCCTGCGCCCCTATCTGACCGGCGACGTAGCTATCGCCGCCGTCAACGCCAAGCAACAGACCATGCTGGCCGGTTCGACCGAGCCGCTGGCCGAGATCGAGGCAGCGCTGCGCGCCGACGGCCACACCGTCGTCACGGTCCCCGCCACCAGCCCCTTCCACAGCCCCGCGATGGCCCCGGCCTCCGACGCCGTCGAACGGGCCTACCGCGGCATTCGCTTCCGTACCCCCGATCTTCCCCTCTACTCCGGCTACACCGGCGACCTCATGACCGCGGACGAGGCCCTGAGCCCTCGCTACTGGGCCCGCCAGATCACCGACACCGTCTACTACGCGCCTGCCTTCGAGAATCTCGTCGCCGCCGAAGACATGCTGCTCATCGAGGCCGGACCGCGCCAGACGCTCACCGCCTTCGCCCGCCGCCACCGGGCCGTCCGCCTCGGCGCGAGCGCCGCCGCCCCTCTGTTGCCTGCCCGCCCCAGCACCCCCGAGGCCGACCGGCACTCGGTGCTCACGGCCGCCGCACGGCTGTGGACCGAGGGCCACGACCTGAACCTGGACGCCGTCTCCCGGCTGTGGTCCTGGCGCACCGACGCCCCGGAGCCAGCCCTGGCCGAGGCAGTGCGCCCATGAGGCTCGCAAGGTTCCTGTGCCGACTGTTCCAAACGGGCAGCATGTGGGTGTACCTGCCTCCGCCCCCCGAACTCCCGCGGCCGGGCGCCCCCTCGCCCGGCCACCCCGAGCGGTTACGCCCCGACATCCCACTCAGCGATTTCGAGCGCCACGTTCGTCGTCAGCTCCCGCCCTGGAACCTCTGAAGGGGTGCGGGCACTAGTGATCCCCGGAGGGGGTGCGACAGGCGATCCTCGTACCTGGGCGGGGCGTGCTCGCTTCCCGAAGCCGCTTGGCAGGTTCATTGAGCGACGGGCCGCGCCATACGGTGACACGAGTCGTTGCGAATCGCATCTCTCCATGTGAAATGACGAGGCCTTGGATCGGCCAAGGCGCGCTTGTGTGAGGCGATTTGGCGCCGTGGCCGGCCCGACAGCCGGGCGGCGCTGGGGCCAGGCGCGAGGCGACTCCCACATCGAGGCAACGGCGTTGTGGATACGGCATGGGTCCGGCTCCGGAGCGCTTGAACAGCCTTCGGGTGCGCCTGTCCAGCGGGCGCTCCCTAAGGCCGTCGCATCGCGGGGTGAGGTATCGGCTCTGTGCTTCGTGCCCCATCGGCAAGGGCGATTGCGAGGCCATCGCAGCTGGACCCCAGAGGGCTACATCCGTTCCATCAGCCCCGACAAGTAACAAACACCACACCAGACCAACCCAGAGACCAGCACCAGAAGATCAAAAACGTGAGCGCCGACAGCCCAGCCGTCGGCGCTCACACGCATCCAGGCCCGTGACCAGCACTGACCTGTACCCATACAGCGAAAAGGTTCGCCGTAGGCGCACTCCACCACCGTCTCGTTGTCGCACGGCGACGCCTTGCTGGCCTTCTCCTTGAGCGACACTGTGGCGATGACATCGAGCAGTTCCTGCCACTGCTCGGCGGACAGTTCGGCCCGCCATCGCCCGGCCACTGTCGCTCCAGGCTCCTGGACGGGTCCGGCGGGCGGCGGCCGGGGCGTTGAGATCGGTGCCCTTCTCCTTGCCGTGCCAGAAGCGGTTGACGAACTCGACACGGTTCTTCTTGTTGCCCAGCCGGGCCGCGACGGCGCCCCAGGCCGGGACTCCCTTCAGTAGCCGGGTGGCCTGCTCGGCGAAGTAGTCGGCGTCCTGCCGCCAGGGCTCGCCGAGTGCGTCACGGGCAGGAATCTCGGTGGAGATGTTCTCCACGGCTCCGTTGTTCGCCGATGCCACGACGATCTCGAACCCGGTGAACTCCGGCCGCAGCTCGGTGACCGTACGGGTCCACTCGCCGGTCTTCCAGCGGTGCACGGTGGCCGAGAATGCCGCTGAGGGCAGCTGCAGCCCGGCCAAGGCAACCGCCCGTTCCACCACGATGTCGGCGACGCTGTCACGCAACATGATCGTCTTGCCGGTCCCGGGCGGCCCATTCACAGCGAACAGACCGTCGGCACCGGCGAGTTCGGCCTTGCAGCTGTTCACGGCAAACTGCTGGCTGAGTGCCAGCGGATGCGCAGGCTCGGCCGGCCACCGACCCAGCGGCGTGGCGTGCGGCTCCACTGCGGCCAGCACTGCCTCCGGATGCTGCCGCACGTCGATACGGCGGGCACTGTTCAGCTCTGCGCCCGGGGTGAGATACGCATCCAGCGGAGCTCCCGCGCCGGACGTGGGCAGCGCCTTGGCCACCCGGTCGAGGTCTGCGGCGATGAAGCTGTTCAGGAAGTCCTGCTGATCCATCTCCTCCGCCCGGTCAGCGTGGACCGCGACCGTACGCACCCGGATCCCGGACGGCCTCAGGGCGTCCTCGACACCCCAGCCGACCGCCAGGTCGCGGGCGAACCCGATGAGGTCCTTGGAGGTGATCCGCCGGGTGCCGACACGTGCCGGCTCTGGTTCCTCACGCTCGCCCTCCGGGCTCTCGTGGTCCGGCTCCTGGACAAGGCAGGCAGACGGGCCGTGCGACTCATCGTCTGCGGTATCGGTCAGCGCCGGTACGGGTGTCTCACCGAGTTCGGCGGCCCGGGCCAGCCACGGCGCCCCGTCCTCCTCGAAGCCGTCCAGCCACCGCCCGCCGCCCCGGCACCGACCCATGGCACGACCGGTCGCCCACCCGCAGGTGGACAGCACCGGGGAATCAAGCAGCAGGCGGGCGTCGTCGGTGACGGTCAGTGCGAACAGCGCGGACTCGCCGTCCATCCGCCCGTCGTGGTCCTCCCCGTCCCGCCCGAACACCGCCAGCAGGGTGTCGCGGACATCGGCCAGAACCTCGCCGTCCAACACCTTCTTGACGGTCAGCCGGGCGACGTCACTGCGCCGCGAGACTTCCGCGATCGACCAGTCGCGAGCATCAATTGCCGCGCGCAGCCGCGCCGCCACTTCCTGGGCGACCTGCGCCCCGTGGTGGTCATCGAGCACGGCGTGCGGCCACGTTCCGTGGAGCCGGTACTCGGCGGGGCTGCGGCTTCGCTTGTCTCCTTGTGACACAGCGAAGAGTGTCGCCCATCCGGGCCTCCTGACATGACAACGGTCGCCATCTCCCACCACTGCAATTGGAATGACACCCCTCCTGGAGTTCTTTCGTGGTGGAGAATCGTGATGGACGCAATCGAGCGATACCGGCCCCAGTTGCCGCGCCCCGTATGGGAGCGGATTGGGACCGACTGCCGCCGTGCGGTGACCCGGGCCAAGCCCTGCGGACCCAAGCAGGCCCGTGACTGGCTGGGGGCGCTGGCCCACGCCGCCGCATACGCCGACGCGTGCGGACGCCCGACCACAGCCGAGAAAGTGCTCACCCCCGAGGCGATCGAGTGGTTCCTGGCCACCGGATGCGGGCACCTGAGCGAAGCCTCACGGGGCAACCGCCGCGGCCGCCTCCACCACTTGCGCCGCGCCCTGCTCGGCCCCGACCTGCTCACCGGCCAGCCCGCCGCGTACACCGGCTCGGACTCCTCCCGGCCCTACAGCAAGGCCGAGCAGTCCCGCCTGTACTCCTGCGCCCGTTTCCAGCCCACTGCCGAACTGCGCTTCGGCTGCCTGGCCTTGCTCGCCCTCGGATTCGGCTGCGCCCTGGACTCACCGGAGATCATCCCGCTGCGCACCCACGATGTACGCCGCGCGCCCAACGGAGCAGTCGCCGTCGCCGTGCGCGGCAGGCGCGCCCGGCTCGTCCTGTGCCGCGCCTCCTGGGCGAGCGTGCTCACCACTGCTGCCGACTGGGCCTCAGCTCCCGGCGGAGGCCCGCTACCTCTTCCGTCCCGGCTGCTACGCCCGCAGCACCAACACCGTCACCAACTTCCTCGCCCGCACCAAGACCTCTCCCGGCACGCCGCCCCTGGTGCAAGGCCGGACCCGCGCCACCTGGCTGGTTGACGCGGTCGAAGGCCGCATGCACCTGCCGACGCTGATGGCCGCCGCCGGACTGACCACATTGCGCTCCATCGACCGGGTCATGCCCTACGTCCGCAACCTGACTGCCGAGCAGGCAGCGGCCGCGCTCAAGGAACTGTGATGACCAGCCAACTCGAACGGCACGCAAGCATCGCCAAACTCCGCGCTCGACGTACCACCGTTCAAGACGAAGACGTGGAAGCACTCCTGGCCGACCTGGACGCCACCACACTGGTCGCCGAAATCGAGCCGCTGGTCCACAACGACAAAGGCCCCAAACGCCACCTCGACGTGCGCGGTCTGCTGCTGGGCATGTCCCTGTGCTCTGCCCGCCGCTCCGGGACAGTCACCCTCTGCACAGTCGCCGACCTGCTGGCCTTCGGCCTCAGCAACGCCTTCCGCGCCCAGTTCGGCATCCCCCGGTACCGCGACGACGACCATGGTTTCGAAGCCTTCTACGCGGTCGTCCGCCGCCTCTTCCACAAGATCATCGAAGCTATCGATCCCTCCCCCCTCCCCAAGAACCACCGCCTGGAAGTCGACTACGCCGCCGAGCTGGAAGCCCGGGCCGACCGCGATCTCCTCGCCCACAAGCGCACCCTGCTCCTGCGCGTCGCCAACCACATCCTCGGCATGTCGCTCCTGCACGCACACCCGCTGCTCGAAGACACCTGGGAGGGCCACTACGCGGTCGACGCCACCGTCATCGGCACGTATGCGAAAGGCCTCGCCGCCACCAGCCAGGAGACCTCCACCGACCCGGACGCCGGCTGGTACGCCCGTACCGCCCGGCACGAAGACCCGCTTGCCCTCGACGCACTCACCCCGCCCCCACCGAAGCCCCACAAGGGCAGCAAGCTCGCAGGCAAGACCAAGAAAAGGCCGGCACTCAAGAAGAAGCTGTACGGCTTCGACGCCAGCCTCATCGTCGCCCGCGACCCGGCTCACGACGGCGTTCCCCTTCCCGACGGCTCCGCCGATCCAGACGTCGTACCTTCCTTGATCTTCGCGTTCTCCGTCGACAAACCCGGCCACCGCCCCGGCGAGGTCGCCGTCGAAGCTCTCCAGCACGTCGACCCCCGCTACCCACGCGGCTACCTCGCCGGAGACCGCCTCTACAACGACCAGAAACCCGAGAACTTCCAGCTGCCCATCCGCGCCATGGGCTACCAGCCCGTGTACGACTACGCCAAGGACCAGCTCGGCTCCAAGGGTGACTTCGGCGGTGCCCAGCTCGTTGAAGGCAACTGGTACTGCCCGTCCATGCCGACTCTCCTCGTCGAGGCCACGAGCGACCTGGCCGCCAAGCGCATCGACAAGGAGACTTGGATCGAGCGCATCCGAGCCCGCACGCCCTACCTCCTCATGCCCAAGGAAAGTGCCGACGGCGAAGGACACCGCCGCATGATGTGCCCCGCTCAGGCCCGCCGCACCCAGTGCGTCCTCAAGCCCCACACTCTGGGCCGGGGCGTCGAGATCCCCCTCGTCGACGTCACTCCCAGCCCCACCGCCCCGCCGCCGGTATGCGCGCAGCGCAGCATCACCGTCCCACCCCAAGCAGGCGCCAAACTGTGGCAGCCCCTCCAGTACGGGCGCGAGATGTGGCAACGCATCTACTTCCGGCTCCGCAACTCCATCGAAGGCATCAACGGCTTCGCCAAAGACCCCCTCCACGAGGACCTCGAGTCCGCCGGCACCCGCCGCATCCGCGGCATCGCAGCCCAGACCGTCCTCCTGGCCTTCCAGCTCGCCCATGCCAACCGCCGCAAGCTCGCCACCTGGGCCGACGCAGTCGCACTGAACGGCGGCCGCCCCCGCCGCCGCCCCACCCGCCGACGCGAAACGAAACCAATCGGCACCTGGACCCCCGAGGGCTACGTCCGTTCCATCAGCCCTGGCAAGTAACAAACACCACACCAGACCGACCCAGAGATCAGCACCAGAAGATCAAAAACGTGAGCGCCGTCGGCCCCAGCCGTCGGCGCTCACACGCATCCAGGCCCGTGACCAGCACTGACCTATACCGATACAGCAAAAAGGTCGGCATCATGATGATGCCGACCTTTTCGTCGGTGCGATAGGACACCATTCGTCGGTGTCCCTCTGTGCGCGAGGGGGGAGTTGAACCCCCACGCCCTTTCGGGCACTGGAACCTGAATCCAGCGCGTCTGCCTATTCCGCCACCCGCGCATGGGTGCTGTCGGTTGATTCTCTCACGCGATCCGGGCTGTTCCGTCCGGGTCTTGTGCGAGCGCCTGCCGACATCCAGAACATTAGCACGCTGGCAGGGGTGGGTTCACACGCCTTTCCCCGGCCCCAGAGGCCACGGCACCAGGGGGCGGCTGCACCCCGTCGTGCCTCGGGCATTGGCCGAGCACTGCCCGAAGGGGTCACACTCGCGGTAGCCGCAAACCGGAGCGGGACCGTGCGGGTCGTACTCCGGGGCGGCCGGAAGACCCGTAGCGTGCGGTGTCCGACTCCGGCCCCCGCCCGGCCGGAGTGGTCGGCGGTTGCGGGACACTGTCCTCGGGGCACATCTACGATCGCAGTGCACGAGCAGTGGGCAAGGAGCAAGTAAGCACCGGGCAACCCTGTGAGGGGCGACACTCGTCCTCAAGGCGGGAAAGGGGAACCAGCCGATTTCCCGACGCGTGGATACGATCAGTAAGCAGTATCAGGACGACTCGATCAGGACGACCCCGACGAAGACTGAGGAAGGAGGTGCCCCGTGGGAGTACTGAAGCGTTTCGAGCAGCGTCTCGAAGGTCTCGTCAACGGCACCTTCGCCAAGGTGTTCAAGTCAGAGGTGCAGCCCGTTGAGATCGCCGGCGCGCTACAGCGCGAGTGCGACAACAACGCCACCATCTGGAACCGCGACCGCACGGTCGTCCCCAACGACTTCATCGTCGAACTGAGCGCCCCCGACTACGAGCGGCTGAGCCCGTACAGCGGGCAGCTCGGCGACGAGCTCTCGAGCATGGTCCGCGACTACGCCAAGCAGCAGCGCTACACCTTCATGGGGCCGATCAAGGTCCATCTGGAGAAGGCCGACGATCTCGACACCGGCCTGTACCGCGTCCGCAGCCGCACCCTCGCCTCCAGCTCCTCGCAGGACCGTCCGGGCCAGGCGGCCCAGCGCGCCTCCGCGACGCCTCAGGGCGGCCGGGCCGGCGGCGGCCATGTGAGCCCGCCCCCCATGCCTTCCTCACCGCCTCCCGGCGGCGCACAGCCCGTACCCCGTACGGCACCGCCCGGTGCAGGACCGCAGCCCTACGCACAGACCCGGCGCTGGATCGAGATCAACGGCACCCGCCACCAGATCTCGCGCCCCACTCTCGTGCTGGGCCGCAGCACCGACGCTGACGTACGGATCGACGACCCGGGTGTCTCCCGGCGTCACTGTGAGATCCGGGTCGGAACGCCCCCCACGATCCAGGATCTGGGTTCCACGAACGGCATCGTGGTAGACGGGCAGCACACCACTCGCGCTAATCTCCGCGACGGCTCGCGGATTGTCGTGGGCAGTACCACCATCGTTTACCGGCAAGCCGAAGGGTGAAGCGGGGGCAATGTCAGAGCTGACCCTCACGGTCATGCGGTTGGGTTTCCTCGCCGTACTGTGGCTGTTCGTCATCGTGGCCGTTCAGGTCATCCGCAGCGATCTGTTCGGCACCCGCGTCACACAGCGCGGTACCGCCCGGCGCGGCGGGCAGGAAGCGCGTGCGCAGCGCCAGGCTGCCGCGCCCCCGCAACAGCAGCAGCGCCGCCAGGAAGGCGGCCGCGGCAACAACCGTCAGCGCCGTGGTGCCCCCACGAAGCTGGTGGTCTCCGAAGGCTCGCTGACCGGCACCACCGTCGCCCTCCAAGGCCAGACCATCTCCCTGGGCCGTGCGCACGACTCCACGATCGTGCTGGACGACGACTACGCGTCCAGCAGGCATGCCAGGATCTACCCGGACCGTGACGGCCAGTGGATCGTCGAGGACCTCGGTTCCACCAACGGCACGTACCTGGACCGGACCCGACTGACGACCCCGACACCGATTCCCCTGGGAGCCCCGATCCGCATCGGCAAGACCGTCATCGAGCTGCGGAAGTAGTACGACAATGAGCGAGCGGAGCGAGCGAGCCGCGGCGGTCCACTCGGCGGACCCGGGCGTGCTCCCGACCGGAGGGTGGGCAGTGTGGCTCGACGAGACCGGCTGTACCCCGAGCCGACGGGAGAAGTGCGCATGAGTCTGTCACTGCGCTTCGCCGCCGGATCGCACAAAGGCATGATCCGCGAGGGCAACGAAGACTCCGGCTACGCCGGCCCTCGGCTGCTCGCCATCGCCGACGGCATGGGCGGCCAGGCCGCCGGTGAGGTCGCCTCCTCCGAGGTGATCTCCACCCTCGTCCAGCTCGACGACGACGTCCCCGGCTCGGACATCCTCACCTCGCTCGGCACCGCCGTGCAGCGGGCCAACGACCAGCTGCGGGTGATGGTCGAGGAGGACCCCCAGCTGGAGGGCATGGGCACGACCCTGACCGCCCTGCTGTGGACCGGACAGCGGCTCGGCCTCGTGCACGTCGGCGACTCGCGCGCCTACCTGCTGCGCGACGGTGTGCTGACCCAGATCACCCAGGACCACACCTGGGTGCAGCGTCTGGTCGACGAGGGCCGGATCACCGAGGAAGAAGCCACCACCCATCCGCAGCGGTCGCTGCTGATGCGGGCGCTGGGCAGCGGTGATCATGTCGAGCCGGATCTGTCGATCCGCGAGGTGCGGGCCGGCGACCGGTATCTGATCTGCTCGGACGGGCTCTCCGGCGTCGTCAGCCACCAGACGCTGGAAGAGACCCTCGCCAGCTACCACGGGCCGCACGAGACGGTGCAGGAGCTGATCCAGCTCGCGCTGCGCGGCGGCGGTCCCGACAACATCACCTGCATCGTCGCCGACGTCCTGGACGTCGACGGCAACGAGACGCTGGCCGGGCAGCTCAACGACACCCCGGTGATCGTCGGTGCCGTCGCGGAGAACCAGCACCAGCTCAGCGACCCCAGCACGATGCAGACGCCGGCCGCCCGGGCCGCCGAGCTCGGCCGCCCCGGCGGAGCGCCGGCCGCGCCCGGGGGCGCCTTCGGGCCGCCCGGAAGCGGGGACCCGGAGGTCGGCGGGCCGCCGCAGGGCTCCTTCGGCGCGTTCATGGACGAGGACTTCGTCAAGCCGCGGCGGCGCGGGAGGTGGCTCAAGCGGTCACTGTTCATCGCCCTGGCGCTCGGCGTGATCGGCGGCGGCCTCTACGGCGGCTACCGCTGGACGCAGACCCAGTACTTCGTCGGTGCCAAGGACGACCACATCGCGCTCTACCGGGGCATCAGCCAGGACCTCGCGTGGATCAAGCTCAACGACGTGGACCAGGACCACCCCGAGATCGAACTCAAGTACCTGCCGCTGTACCAGCGGAACCAGGTCAAGGAGACCATCGCGGTCGACAGCCGTACGCAGGCCGGCGAGAAGGTCAGCGAGCTGAGCAAGCAGGCCAACGCGTGCCGCAGCAAGGAACAGCGCGAGGCTGCCGAGCGCGAGGCGGCGCGCAACAAGGACAAGAACCGGACGGGCACGCCGGCCAAGCCCGGTTCGACCGCCAAGCCCGGTACGCCGACCACCAAGCCCGGATCGACCGACAAGGCGGACACCACGGGAGGCACCGGCACGGCCGGCGCCCTCGACGCGACCGTGACCCCGACTCCCACACCCACTCCCAGCCAGGCCCCCTCCGAGGAGCAGCTGAAGCTGGAAAAAAATTGCAGCACCCAGCAGTGAGGGCGTAGGGGGCCGGACATCTCATGAGCAGTACCACCAACACCACCACCATCGGCACCATCGGAGCCCCGAGCCGCCGCAACACCGAGCTGGCGCTGCTCGTCTTCGCGGTGATCATTCCGGTGTTCGCGTACATCAACGTCGGGCTCGCCAAGGAGGAGACCGTCCCCGCCGGTGTGCTCGGCTACACCCTGGGACTCGGTCTGCTGGCGGGCGTCGCCCACCTCGTCGTCCGCAAGTGGGCGCCGTACGCGGACCCGCTGATGCTGCCGATCGCCACCCTGCTCAACGGCCTCGGCCTGGTGTTCATCTGGCGGCTCGACCAGGAGCCGCAGATCAGCACCCCGCAGCTGGGCGGCGCGATGGCGCCAGGGCAGCTGATGTGGTCGACGCTCGGTGTCGCGCTCTTCCTCGGCGTCCTGATCTTCCTCAAGGACCACCGTGTCCTCCAGCGCTACACCTACATCTCGATGGTGGTCGCGCTGGTCCTGCTGATCTCGCCGGTCTTCTTCCCGGCCCGCTTCGGCGCGCGCATCTGGATCACCATTCCCGGTGTCGGCTCGCTCCAGCCCGGCGAGTTCGCGAAGATCATCATCGCGATCTTCTTCGCGGGCTACCTGATGGTGAAGCGGGACGCGCTGGCGCTGGCCAGCCGCCGCTTCATGGGCCTGTACCTGCCGCGCGGCCGTGACCTCGGCCCGATCCTGGTGATCTGGGCGCTCAGCCTGATGATCCTGGTCTTCGAGACCGACCTGGGTACCTCGCTGCTCTTCTTCGGCCTCTTCGTGATCATGCTGTATGTGGCCACCGAGCGCACCAGCTGGATCGTCTTCGGTCTGCTGCTGAGCGCCGGCGGTGCGGTCGCCGTGGCCACCTTCGAGTCGCATGTGCAGGTCCGCGTCCACAACTGGCTCAACCCGCTGGAGCTGCTGAACGGCGGGGTCACCGAGACCGCGCAGGCGATGTACTCCTTCGGCTCCGGCGGCATCCTCGGATCGGGCCTGGGCCAGGGCTACTCCCGCCTCATCGGCGGTATCGCGCCGAAGAGCGACTACATCCTCGCCACTGTCGGCGAGGAGATCGGCCTGGCCGGCCTGATGGCCATCCTGATGCTCTACGGCCTGCTGATCGAGCGCGGGATCCGTACGGCACTGGCCGCCCGCGATCCGTTCGGCAAGCTGCTGGCCATCGGCCTCTCCGGCGCCTTCGCGCTCCAGGTCTTCGTCGTCGCCGGCGGTGTGACCGGCCTGATCCCGCTGACCGGTATGACCATGCCGTTCCTCGCCCAGGGTGGCTCCTCCGTGATCGCCAACTGGGCGCTGGTCGCGATCCTGCTGCGGATCAGCGACACCGCGCGCCGCCCGGCGCCGGCCCCCGCCCCCTCCACCGACGCCGAGATGACCCAGGTGGTCCGCCCGTGAACAAGCCTCTGCGCCGGGTCGCGATCTTCTGCGGCCTGCTCGTCCTCGCCCTGCTCGTCCGGGTCAACTGGGTGCAGTTCGTCGACGGCGACAAGCTCAAGAACGACCCGCACAACCGCCGGGTCGCCATCGAGCGCTACAGCACGCCGCGCGGCAACATCATCGTCGACGGCAAGGCCATCACCGGCTCCACGACCACCGACAGCGGCGACTTCAAGTACAAGCGCACGTACAAGAACGGCAAGATGTGGGCGCCGGTCACCGGCTACGCCTCGCAGGCCTTCGACGCCAACCAGCTCGAGAAGCTCAACGACGGCATCCTCACCGGCACCGATGACCGGCTCTTCTTCAGCCGCACGGTCGACATGTTCACCGGCAGCAAGCAGAAGGGCGGCAACGTCGTCACCACGCTGGACGCCAAGGCGCAGAAGGCCGCCTTCGAGGGCCTGGGCGACCAGAAGGGCGCGGTCGCCGCGATCAACCCGGAGACCGGCGCGATCCTGGCGCTGGCCAGCACCCCGTCGTACGACCCGTCCACCTTCGCCGGGATGAGCGACAAGGACGCCGAGGCGTACAACGGGCTCCAGAAGAAGAACAACGCGGACGAGCCGATGCTCAACCGGGCGCTGCGCCAGACCTACCCGCCCGGCTCCACCTTCAAGGTCGTCACGGCCTCGGCGGCGCTGGAGAACGGGCTGTACACCGACGTCGACTCCAGGACCAACTCGCCGCTGCCCTACACGCTCCCCGACACCTCGGGCGTCGAGCTGAAGAACGAGGGCAACATCCCCTGCGAGAACGCCAGCCTGCGCGAGGCGCTGCGCTGGTCCTGCAACACGGTGTTCGGCAAGATCAGCGCGGATCTCGGCAACAAGAAGATGAAGGCCGAGGCCGAGAAGTTCGGCTTCAACGACTCGAAGATCGACACCCCGGTCCGGGCCGCGGAGAGCATCTTCCCCAAGGACAACCGACCGCAGAACGCGATGGCGGGCATCGGCCAGGCCTCCAACCGCGCCACTCCGCTACAGATGGCCATGGTCGCCTCGGCGGTCGCCAACGGCGGCAAGCTGATGAAGCCGTACATGGTCGACCAGCTGGTCGCGCCGAACCTCAATGTGGTGCAGCGGCACACTCCGCAGGAGATGAGCCAGCCGCTCAGCCCGGAGAACGCGCAGAAGATCCAGAGCATCATGGAGACCGTGGTCAAGAAGGGCACGGGAACCAATGCCCAGATCCCCGGCGTTACCGTCGGCGGAAAGACGGGTACCGCGCAGCACGGCGAGAACAACAAGGACAACCCCTACGCCTGGTTCATCTCCTACGCGAAGACGGACAAGGGCATCCCGGTCGCGGTCGCCGTGGTCATTGAGGGATCCGACACCCTCCGCGACGACATCGCCGGCGGCAGGCTCGCAGCTCCGGTCGCGAAGCAGGTCATGGAGGCGGTACTCGAAGGCGAGAAGTGACTCGGGTCGTGCCAATACCGGTCATGTATCAGGTTGCGGCTCCGGCCCGGTCCGGTGCGGTGTCCCCGGTACGGTAGCCCGGACAGCACACCGCCGGACCACACACGGGTGCGGTCGGGACTGACGGAGAGGGCTGGAGAAGCTTATGGAAGAGCCGCGTCGCCTCGGCGGCCGGTACGAGCTGGGCTCGGTGCTCGGCCGAGGCGGTATGGCCGAGGTGTACCTCGCGCACGACACCCGCCTGGGCCGCACCGTGGCTGTGAAGACGCTGCGGGTGGACCTCGCCCGCGACCCGTCCTTCCAGGCCCGGTTCCGCCGTGAGGCCCAGTCGGCCGCCTCGCTGAACCATCCGTCCATCGTCGCGGTCTACGACACCGGCGAGGACTACGTCGACGGTGTCTCGATCCCGTACATCGTCATGGAGTACGTCGACGGTTCCACGCTGCGTGAGCTGCTGCACTCCGGCCGGAAGCTGCTGCCCGAGCGCTCGCTGGAGATGACCATCGGTGTGCTCCAGGCGCTGGAGTACTCCCACCGGGCCGGCATCGTCCACCGCGACATCAAGCCGGCCAACGTCATGCTGACCCGCACCGGCCAGGTCAAGGTCATGGACTTCGGCATCGCCCGTGCCATGGGTGACGCCGGTATGACGATGACGCAGACCGCGGCGGTCATCGGCACCGCGCAGTACCTCTCGCCCGAGCAGGCCAAGGGCGAGCAGGTCGACGCCCGCTCCGACCTGTACTCCACCGGCTGTCTGCTCTACGAGCTGCTCACCGTCCGGCCGCCGTTCGTCGGTGACTCGCCGGTCGCGGTGGCCTACCAGCACGTCCGCGAGGAGCCGCAGAAGCCAAGCAACTTCGACCCCGAGATCACGCCGGAGATGGACGCGATCGTCCTGAAGGCGCTGGTCAAGGACCCGGACTACCGCTATCAGTCGGCCGACGAGATGCGCGCCGACATCGAGGCGGCGCTGGAGGGCCAGCCGGTCGCGGCGACCTCCGCGATGGGCGCGGCAGGCTACGACCAGGACCAGCCGACCACGATGCTGCGTCCGCAGGATCCGGCCGGCCAGACCTCGATGCTCCCACCGATGAATCCGGACGACGGCGGCTACGGCTATGACGAGCGCGCCGAACGGCGGCGCGGCGGCGGCCAGCGGAAGAGCCGCACCTCCACGATCCTGCTGGTGCTCGCGGCGGTACTCGTCCTGGTCGGTGCGATCTTCATCGGCAAGGCGATGTTCAGCGGCAACGGCAACAAGGGCGGCAAGACGCCCGTCCCCAACCTCATCGGGAAGACCCTCCGGGAGGCCAAGGACTTCGGGGTGAACGGCGGCTTCAAGGTCACCGTGGGCGGCCGCAAGGCGTGCGACAACGTCAAGAAGGGCCAGATCACCGAGCAGCGCCCGGCGGTCGGCGGAGAGATCGAGAAGAACTCGACGGTCACGGTGACGGTGTGCTCCGGGGCCGTAGAGGTGACCGTGCCCGATGTCGTCAGCCTCTCGTACGCCAACGCCGTCAAGGAGCTGAACAACAAGGGCTTCAAGAACGTCACGCAGGAGCAGGAGGTGTCCGACCGTACGCCGGGCACCGTCCTCGATCAGGACCCTCGCGCGCAGAGTAAGGCGTCCAAGGACACCAAGATCACGCTGACCGTGGCGCAGGAGAGCCCGAAGGTGAACGTCCCGAGCGTCGTCGGCCAGGACGCGCAGGCGGCCGAGAAGCAGCTGAAGGACCTGGGCTTCGACGTCGTCAAGAACGAGCAGGAGAACCCCGACCCCGCGCAGGCCGGCAAGGTGACCGCCCAGAGTCCGGACGGCAACACCCCGGCCAAGAAGGGCTCCACGGTCACGCTCACGGTCGCCAAGGCTCCGGCGCAGGTCCCGGTGCCGGGCGTGATCGGCCAGAAGGTCAAGGATGCGAAGAAGGCGCTGCAGCAGGCCGGCTTCACCAACATCCAGATCAACGGCGCGCAGGACGACAACGCCCGCGTGGTCAATCAGGACCCGGCGCCGAACACGCCGGTCGACCCCAAGGCCACCACCGTGACGCTGACCACGGTCGGTGGCGGCGGCGGGGACGACGGCGGCGGCATCTTCGGCGGACCGTTCGGAGGCACCAACTAGCGGCCCGTAGCGCGGCTCACGACGGAGCCCCGGCAGCCTTGGAAGAGGCGGCCGGGGCTCCGTCGTGTACGGGGTCCTGCGGGGCTTCTGCGGCTAGCGCAGCTCCTTGGGAGGGGTACGGTCCGCGTCGACCTTTTCGGTGCGTTCCAGTTCGCCCCAGACGACGTAGCGGTAGGTCGAGGTGTAGACCGGGGTGCAGGTCGTCAGGGTGATGTAGCGGCCGGCCTTGTGCTTGCCGGACTCCTTGGGGACCTTGTTGAGGACGTCCACGTTGTACTTCGAGGTCTCGGGCAGGATCGCGAAGACCTTGTAGACGTACCAGGTGTCCTTGGTCTCGAAGACGACCGGGTCGCCGTCCTTGAGCTTGTCGATGTTGTGGAACTTCGCACCGTGGCCGTCGCGGTGTGCGGCGAGGGTGAAGTTGCCCTTCTTGTCCTGCGGCAGCGCGGACTTGACCGGCTTGGTGTAGTAGCCGGCCACCCCCTCGTTGAGGACGTCGGCGGCGGTGCCCTTCGTGACCAGTACCTCGCCGTTGTTCATCGCCGGTACGTGCAGAAAGCCGATGCCGTCCTTGGTGTCGAGCTCCCCCGGCCCCTTGGGGCCGCTGCTCGCCCAGTGCTTGCGCACCTGGTCACCCTGCTTGTTCGCCTCACGGTCGGCCAGGACATTGGTCCACCACAGCGAGTAGGCGACGAACAGGCCCAGGATCAGACCGGCCGTGATCAGCAGCTCACCAATGACGCTGACGATGGAGGCGAGGGTCCTGCGCACACGGCGCGGCGTGGGTGGCGGCGCGGACCGGTGGCTTTCCTCGTCGGTTCCGGTTGCAGTCACCGCGTAGCACCCCTCTTGTATTGGCTCAGCCGCCGAGCGCGTCCGGTTTGCCCTTGCTCCGCGGCCGCTCGTCGACCATCTTGCCCCAGACGATCATCCGAAAGGTACTGGTGAACTCCGGCGTGCAGGTCGTCAGGGTGATGTAGCGGCCGGGGCCGGTGAACCCCGAGCCGGGCGGCACGGGTCCGATCACGCCGATGTTGCTCGGGGACGTCTGCGGGAGGATGCTCTCCATCTCGTACGTGTAGTACGAGCTCTGCGTCTCAACGATGATCTGGTCGCCCTTGGTGAGCCTGTTGATGTAGCGGAACGGCTCGCCGTGGGTGTTGCGGTGGGCCGCGACCGAGAAGTTGCCCTTCTTGTCCCAGGGCATCGCCGTCTTGACCCCGCTGGCCTTGTCGTAGTGCCCGATCATGCCGTGGTCCAGCACGGCGTGCTTGTCGATGCCCTCGGCTATCGGCGCCTTCACATCCAGCTTGGGGATATACATGATCCCGAAGCGCTCACCGGCCGCGAGATTCTTCTTCTCCCCGCCGCCCTTGTCCCACTCGTGCTGGAGATTGTTGGCGGCGCCGCCGGCCTCCTCCTCGGCCATCACATTCGTCCACCACAGCTGGTAGGTGACGAACAGCAGCATCAGCACGCCGAGGGTGATGAAGACCTCGCCGAGCGCACGGCTGGCGATCAGGCTGGGGCTGTCCTTGGCCGCGCGTGCGGCCCGTCGGGCCTCCAGCCGGGAGGCGGGCGCCGCGGCCGGCTCAGAGGCCGTGGCGGCGGCCGCAGCACCGCCGTGCCGGCCGCGCCTGCCGCCTCGTTTGGCGGCCTCTTGAGCGGCCTTACGCCGGGCCGCTCGGCCTCCGGCCGCCGGGGTCGCTGCCGAGGCCGCTGTTTCACGTGAAACGTCCGCATCGGTTTCACGTGAAACTGCGGTGCCGGTTTCACGTGAAACATCGCCCGCATCGCGCTTCTCGGCCTGACGCAGCGCCATGGTCTCGTCGTCGTTCCGCCACGGTGTGGCGCTCGCGCCGGCGGACGGGGTTCTCTGCGCGGGGGCGGGCGGGCCCGGCCTCACCGGCGCGTCAGCGGTATAGGGCCCTGGTATCGGCTCGGCCGGCGCAGTGGGCGTCACGGGCGGCGGGGCCGGGCGCGAGGCGGCGGGAGGCGAGGCGTAGCCGGGGCCGAAGCGCGGGCCGTGGGCGGCCTGCTCGGACCCGAACGGCCGCGGCCCCCGCTGGGGTTGCCGGGCCGGGGCGGGGCGGGCCGGGGCAGGCTGTTCCGGCTGCTGGTGTGGACGGAACCACGGCGAGCCCTGTGGCCCGTCCGCCGGAGCTGGAGCCGGGGCCGGGGCCGGGTCCGGAGCCGCGTGGCGGCGCCTGCGGCCCGTACCGGGCGCCGGGGACGGCTGTGCCTGCTGCCCCGGCAGCGGGTCGTTCAGCGGGTCGTCGAGCCGCCCCACCGCCGCCTCGAACGCGTCGGGCTGCTCGTACGGCTCCTGTCGGCCGTCCGGATCCTGCGGCACGTACGGCCGTTCCGGCTCGTACGGGTCGTAGGGTCTCCCTTCACGCTCGGGGCGCAAGGCGGTCACGCGCCGGCCTTGCCGACCACCGGGGCAAGCCCCGTCGAGCGCTCCACAGCTCCCTTGTCGCCGCATTCGACGAGCCAGTTGGCCAGCATCCGGTGCCCCCACTCGGTCAGTACCGACTCCGGGTGGAACTGCACGCCTTCGACCGGCAGTTCACGGTGCCGCAGACCCATCACGATCCGCCCGCCGGGGACGTCCTCGGCCTCCGTCCAGGAGGTGACGACCAGTTCGTCGGGGACGGTGTCCGGCTCGACGGCCAGGGAGTGGTAGCGGGTGGCGGTGAAGGGGGAGGGCAGCCCGGAGAAGACTCCGACGCCCTCGTGGAGGACCGGTGAGGTCTTGCCGTGCAGCAGCTCGGGCGCACGGTCCACCACGCCTCCGTAGGCGACCGCCATCGACTGCATGCCCAGGCACACGCCGAAGACCGGCACACCGGTGTCCGCGCAGTGCCGGACCATGTCGACACAGACGCCGGCCTGCTCGGGCGTACCGGGTCCGGGCGAGAGCAGCACCCCGTCGAAGCCGTCCTGGGCGTGCCGGGGCGCGACCTCGTCGTTGCGCAGCACCTCGCACTCGGCACCCAGCTGGTAGAGGTACTGGACGAGGTTGAACACGAAGCTGTCGTAGTTGTCGACCACGAGAATCCGGGCGGTCATCGGACGGCTGCCATCCCTTCGTCGACGGTGACGTCATTGAAGGGGAGCAGCGGCTCCGCCCACGGAAAGACGTACTGGAAGAGCACGAAGACGACCGCCAGCACGAGCACCAGCGAAATCAGCGCCTTCACCCATGTGTTGCCCGGCAGATGCCGCCAGATCCAGCCGTACATGCTGTCGCTGTCCCCTTGCCGATGCTGATGACGATGTCGATTGCGACACCAGAGTAAGGGGCGAGGGCGGGGGCAGGTGGGTCAGCCGCTCAAAGCCGATGGCCTTCCCTGTGCCACGGGTTGGGAGGAATCCAGGTGTGCCCAGGTGATCAGCCGGTGGCTGTGGCCCCATTCCGGCTCGCAGGTCGTCAGGGTGAGGTAGCGCCCGGGGCCGTTGAAGCCGGACTTCCGCGGCACGGGGGCGATCACGCCGATGTCGCCGGGCAGCGTCGTATAGGGGCGGTTGTCGATCCGGTAGGTGAACCACGTCGTGCCGTCGGTCAGGACCACCGCGTCGCCCGGGCGCAGCTGCGGGAAGTCCTTGAACGGGTCGCCGTAGGTGCGGCGGTGGCCGGCGACGGCGAAGTTGCCGACCTCGCCGAGGTGCGCGGTGCGGCCGTAGTGGCCGAGGCCGCGCTTGAGGACGTCGGTGCCGGTGCCCTCCAGTACGGGCTTGGCCCAGTCCGCGCCGAAGCGCGGGACGTACATCACGGCGAAGGAGGCGCCCGGTTCGTAGCGGCGGGGCTGCGCGGTCCGTGCCGGGCGCTCACCGGGGGCGGCCGGTCGGTCGTCGGCGGCCTGCCCGGCCGACCAGCGCTGCTGGAGCCTGCCGATCTCGCCGTCCATGGCGCTGTCGGCCCGTACGCCGGTCCAGAGGAGCACGTAGACCACGAAGAGGACGATCAGCGCGCCGACGGTGACGCAGAACTCGCTGAGCGTCCGCACGGCCCACCGCACCGTGGTCCGGCCCCGCAGCGTCATCCGGCCCCGCCCCTCCCCGCGCCCCGCGGCGCGCAGGCTACGGCTTCACAGGCTGTGCGTAGTGCAGCTCCACTGTGCCGGAGTAGCCGGGAAGAGTCACCGCCTCGTGCTGGTCGACTTTCCAGCCCAGACCGTAGGCGTTGACGTACTGGAGATAGTTCTGGATGGCGGGGGAGGCGGTCAGCGCGTTGTTCAGCGCCTCACGGTTGCCGACGGCGGTGACCTTGTACGGCGGGGAGTAGACCCGGCCCTGGAGGATCAGGGTGTTGCCGACGCAGCGCACCGCGCTGGTGGAGATCAGCCGCTGGTCCATGACCTTGATGCCCTTGGCGCCGCCGTGCCACAGGGCGTTCACCACGGCCTGGAGGTCCTGCTGGTGGATGACCAGGTCGTTGGGCTGCGGCTCGGGCACACCGGGGATCTTGGCGGTGGCGTTCGGCGGGGCGTCCATGAGCGTGACGGTCACGCCCTGGCCGGAGAGCGGCTTGGTGCCGGCGCTCTTCTCCAGCGCCTTGAGCTTGGCGTCCTCGGCCTTGGAGCTGCCGTTGTCGCGCTGGGCGAGGCCGTCGACCTCCTCGCGCAGGGTGGCGTTGCGGTCGTCCTGGAGGCCGTTCTTGTGGCTGCGCTCCTGAATGAGGTCGGACAGTCGCAGCATGGAGTCGTCCGAGCGCAGATTGGTGCCCCGGGCCGTGTCGAAGCTCAGCCAGAACAGCAGCCCGGCGAGCGCGAAGACCACCAGAGTGAGCAGCCGGACGGGCCGCAGGCGGGGACGGCCGGGGCGGCCGGCGGAGTCAGCTGAATCACTCAACGTACCCTTGCTCCTTACGACGCCGCGGAAGCACTACGCTAACGGAAGCCCGGGAAAGGAATCCGCTCCCCACCGCCTCCGCACCCCGGCGCACCTCGTACCTCCCCCGCGCGGATGGAGTTCCCCTACTCTCGGCTTCGTCGAGCGGGCGGTACCCCCCATCCCGCTCGGGCGACGTCGAGACTGGGGGAGCAGCGCATCGACAGGAGAGTTCCTCGTGCCGAAGTCACGGATCCGCAAGAAGGACGAATTCACGCCGCCGCCGGCGAAGACCACCAACCTGAAGATGAACTCGGGCCGTGGCTGGGTGGCACCGCTGATGCTGGCGATGTTCCTGATCGGGCTCGTGTGGATCGTGCTGTTCTACGTGTCCGAGGGCGATCTGCCGATCGCTGCCATGGGCAACTGGAACATCGTCTGCGGTTTCGGCTTCATCGCGGTGGGCTTCGGCGTATCCACGCAGTGGAAGTAGCGCAAGCCCTGCCCAAGGCCATCCACACGGTTATCCACAGCCGGGGAAAACTTCAGAAGATCTGTGGATAACCTTCCGGAGGTTGACGCCGGTGTGATCGGCGGCACCCCTTCACGACCTCCGCCTCCCCCTGCCCATGCTGGGGAAACGCAGGTCAGGAAGGCTCTGGACAAGAGTTTGCACAGCATGCACAAGATCGGCCACGCACTGTGGACAACGTGACGGTACGGACTCCTCAGCCCATCAGCTGAAGGGTCCGCACCCACACCAGCGCACCGATCGCGCACAGCGCCAGCACGCACGTCGCAATCTGGACCTGGGTCCGGCGCTCGCGCGGCGCATGCACCATGCCGAAGGCCACCGCGGCACCGATCACCAGGCCGCCGACGTGCGCCTGCCAGGCGATGTGCGGCCACAGGAACGTGAAGGCCAGGTTGAGGCCGAGCAGGATCAGCACCGGCTTCATGTCGTAGTTCATCCGCCGCAGCAGCACCGCGGTCGCGCCCAGCAGCCCGAAGATCGCGCCGGATGCGCCCAGCGAGGGCTGGTTCTGCGCGGCGAGGAGGTACGACAGGGCGCTGCCGCCCAGGCCGGAGAGCAGATAGAGCGCGGTGAACCGCAGCCGGCCGAGCGCCGCCTCCAGGGGCGGCCCCAGCCACCACAGCGAGAGCATGTTGAACGCGATGTGCGGGGGCGACTGGTGCAGGAACATCGCGCTCAGCAGCCGGTACCACTCGCCGTCGGCGACGCCGACCAGCTCAGCGCGGCTCGGGTCGAAGGCGAGCCCCAGCAGATCGAGGCGGTTGACCAGCTCGTCACCGCCGGTCGCCAGCACGGCGATGAAGAGCGCGGCGTTGAGGCCCAGCAGGATCTTGGTGACCAGCCGCGGGTCGGCCGTGAGGGTGCCGCCTGCGATCGTGCGCGGCACCGCCGCCTGCGGCGCATGGCCGGTGCCGCTGCCGCCGCGTACACACTCCGGGCACTGGAAGCCGACCGAGGCACTGACCATGCACTCCGGGCAGATCGGCCGGTCGCAGCGGGTGCAGCGGACGCCGGTCGGGCGGTCCGGGTGGCGGTGGCAGCCCGGCACGCCGCCGTCGCTCCGTGCGTCCTGCGGCTCCTGTGGGCTGCCTGGCACCTGGTCCATCGGTCCCCTTGTTCGTGTCGGTGTCCGGGGCGCGCCGAGCGCGGCGCCCCTCCCGCCCGTCGCCCTGCCACCACCCCTGACGAGCGTCACGCCCCGCCAGAACTACGACCGGGCGGGGCGCAATGGTTCCCCGGAGCGCTCCGGGGCACAAGACGCGGTTCAGCGGGTCTCGACGACCACCGAGTTGATGACGACGTCCTGGACCGGACGGTCGGTGCGCGGGTTGGTCTGGGTCCCGGCGATGGCGTCGACGACCTTCTTGCCCGCCTCGTTGGAGACCTCACCGAAGATGGTGTGCTTGCCGGTCAGCCATGCGGTCGGCGAGACGGTGATGAAGAACTGCGAGCCGTTGGTGCCCGGGCCGGCGTTGGCCATGGCCAGCAGGTACGGCTTGTTGAAGGCCAGGTCGGGGTGGAACTCGTCCCCGAACTCGTAGCCCGGGCCGCCGGTGCCGTTGCCCAGCGGGTCGCCGCCCTGGATCATGAAACCGCTGATCACCCGGTGGAAGACGGTGCCGTCGTAGAGCGGGTCGGTGGACTTCTTGCCGGTCGCGGGGTGGGTCCACTCCCGCTCGCCCTTGGCGAGCTCGACGAAGTTCTTGACGGTCTTGGGGGCGTGGTTCGGCAGAAGCCGAATCTCGATGTCGCCCTGGTTCGTCTTCAGGGTGGCGTAGAGCTGCTCAGCCACGATCAACCTTCCATAAGTCTTCGCTGACGGTCCCCGATCCTCGCACGAACGGCCCCTTCGTCTCCCGAGCACCGCCCTGCGCCGGTCTCGCGCGTATTTTCTGCGCCGCCCACCTCCTGGCGGCCTTCGCCCTCCTTTCGGGCGCCGGATACGGCAAACCGTGGCATCGTCGTCAACAGGGCTCCGGAAGTGTCCGTAATGACCCGGATGCCCGCTCGCACATGCCGTACGGGCCGTGAGCGGGCATGATCTTCAAACGGGTGGACAGGCGACACAGCAGACATGGGGAGCAAAGCCCCCCAGCCCCCGGACCACGCCACCGAGGAGGAGGATCCCGTGACCCGCAAGGACAGCGTGCGCGCCGCGACCGACACGGCGAAGGACAGCGTGCGGCACGCCGCGGAGGTGGTGGCTCCGTATGCCGGTACGGCCAAGGACGCCGCCGTGCACTACACGCACGAGGCCCGTACGCGGCTGGCCCCCAAGGTGGCCGAGGCCGCCCACCAGGCCCGTTCGCAGTACGAGGCGCATCTGCACCCGCGCTTCGAGCACGCCCGGGGCGCACTGCCGCCCAAGGTGGACGCCGCGGCGACCCGGGCGGCCCGCCGCACCCGCAAGGCGGCCCGCCATGCGGCCGAGTACACCGCACCGCGGCTGGAGCACGCCGTGACCAGCGCCCGGGCCGCCGCCGAGCCGGTGCGTGAAGAGGCCGTCGCCCGCGGCAGCGCCGCGATCGCCGCGCTCCGCGGCCAGGTGACGGCCGCCGAGATCGCCAAGCTCCAGAAGAAGCACAGTCGCCGCGCGAAGTGCGGCAAGGCGGCCAAGCGGGTCACCGTGATGGGTATCGCGGTCGGCGGTGCGGTCGCCGCCTGGAAGTGGTGGGACAAGCAGGCCAACCCGGACTGGCTGGTCGAGCCACCGGCCCCCACGGAGGTCGGCGAACGCGGCCGGCTCAGCGCGGTGGACGGCAGTGAGGGCGCCGCACTCGACCCCGAGATCCAGGCCAAGCAGGCCGAGGCGGAGGCCGACGAGCACCGCGGTGGCCCCCCGGCCTGACCTGACCACCGGCCGCCGGAGATGCACCGGGCCGTGTCCCCGCCCCGTACGAGAGGCGGTGGGCACGGCCCGCTCGCCTGCGGCGGCAGGCGGACATACCGAGGCCGGGGGTGACACCACGTCAGCACAACCGGTCCGGCCCGACATGAAAAAAGCCCCTCTGACCAGCTGTTTCGCTGACCGGAAGGGCTTTGGGAGTGGAGCCTAGGGGAGTCGAACCCCTGACATCTGCCATGCAAAGACAGCGCTCTACCAACTGAGCTAAGGCCCCTTCGCGCACCAGGGTACCCGGTGTCCGGCCGCTTTCCCGACCGGGTATCGCCGCACACCGTCGCTCTCCGTAGGATGCTTCGCGAGATTCGCGGCAGCGAAGCGACCGGGGAGACAGGGGAGACGGTATGGACGCAGCACAGCAGGAAGCCACCGCACGGGCCCGGGAGCTCCAGCGCAATTGGTACGGGGAGCCTCTGGGTGCGCTGTTCCGCCGTCTCATCGACGACCTCGGTCTCAACCAGGCCCGGCTCGCTGCCGTGCTCGGACTGTCCGCCCCGATGCTCTCCCAGCTGATGAGCGGGCAGCGGGCCAAGATAGGCAACCCGGCCGTGGTCCAGCGGGTCCAGGCGTTGCAGGAACTGGCCGGTCAGGTCGCGGACGGCAGCGTCAGCGCCGCCGAGGCCACCGACCGCATGGACGAGATCAAGAAGACGGCGGGCGGCTCGGTGCTCAACAACACCGCACAGCAGACCTCGTCGACCGGAGCCACCACGGTGCGGCGCGTGGTGCGCGAGATCCAGTCGCTGCTGCGGTCGGTCTCCGACGCCGGCGACATCATCGATGCGGCGAACACCCTCGCCCCCACTCACCCTGAACTGGCAGAGTTCCTCCGGGTCTACGGCGCCGGCCGCACCGCGGACGCGGTCGCCCACTACGAGGCGCACCAGAGCTAGACCCACAGCCACAGGGGACGTCGCGAGTTCAGAAAGCGGACGGGGCGCAATGGGTGAGATCTTCGCCGGTCGGTACGAGCTGATCGATCCGATCGGCCGGGGTGGGGTGGGCGAGGTCTGGCGGGCCTGGGACCACCGCCGTCGCCGCTATGTGGCGGCCAAGGTGCTGCAACAGAGCGATGCGCACACCCTGCTGCGCTTCGTCCGCGAACAGGCGCTGCGGATCGACCATCCGCATGTGCTGGCCCCGGCGAGCTGGGCCGCCGACGACGACAAGGTCCTGTTCACCATGGACCTGGTGCACGGCGGCTCGCTGGCGCATCTGACCGGCGATTACGGCCCGCTGCCGCCACGGTTCGTGTGCACCCTGCTGGACCAGCTGCTCGCCGGACTGACCGCGGTACACGCGGAGGGGGTGGTGCACCGCGACATCAAACCGGCGAACATCCTGATGGAGGCCACCGGCACCGGTCGCCCGCATCTGCGGCTGTCGGACTTCGGCATCGCGATGCGCAAGGGCGAGCCGCGGCTGACCGAGGCCAACTACGTGGTCGGTACGCCCGGTTACTTCGCCCCGGAACAGATGCTCGGCGCCGAACCGGACTTCCCCGCGGACCTGTTCGCGGTCGGCCTGGTCGCGCTCTATCTGCTGACGGGCACCAAGCCGGACGCCGAGGAGCTGATCGGGCACTTCGCCGACCACGGGATCCCCAACGCGCCGGAGGGCGTACCGGAGCCGCTGTGGCAGGTGCTGGCGTCCTTGGTGCACCCCGATCCGGACTCCCGCTTCAAGACGGCCACAGGGGCCCGCAAGGCGATTCTGGCGGCGGTGGAGATGCTGCCGGACTCGACGATCGAGGAGGAGGTCGTCGAGGTCTTCGACCACATAGGCCCGCTGCCGGCCGGGTACGGGCCGGACGGGCCGCCGACGGCCGAGGACACCCGGGGCGATACGGGCGGGGAGCCGACGTCGGGTGCCGCGCTGGGCACCGGCACCACCGGGCACGTCTCCATGTCGGACACCGGCAGCTTCCAGCTCGCGCCGCCGGAGCCGAGCACCCCGCCGACGCCCACGCCCGCACCGGCATCCACGCCCACCCCCGCTCCGCCGCCGGTGCCGCAGACGCCTCCCCCGCTGCCCGCGCCCGCGTACGAGCCGACCGCCGCCGTCCGCCCGGAGAACCCCGCGACCCGCCCCTATACGGCAGGGCCGCACCCGGTTCCCGGCCAGCCGCCGGCCGGCGTGCCGGTCTCCGCGGCGGCCACGGCGCCGCCCGCGGCGTACCGGAAGCCGGGACCGCCCGCGAAGGTGGCGGTCCCGGTGCTGATCGTGGCGCTGCTGTGCATCGCGGTCGGGGTCTGGGCGCTGGTCAGCGCCTGACCGCGACCGCGCGGCCGCGTGGACTACCAGCCCTGTGGCGGGCCGAACTGCTGCTGGGAAGGCTGCTGTTGGGCAGACTGGGTCGTCTGGTTCGGCTGCGGGGGCTGCTGCGGCAGTGCGGGACCGGTGCCCGGCCCGCCGTACGCCCCCGCCGCCGACCGCCGGGCCAGCAGGGTCCACGCCCCCAGCCCCACCAGCAGCACCACACCGGTGCCGATCCCTGCGTAACCCACCGCCATCAGCGTGCCGTTCGGCGCCGCCTCCTGCGCGGAGCGGCCGTTGCGGGCCATCTCACGGTCCTCGGGCGTGACCGAGAAGATGCCGGCCGGCTCGGCATAGCCGGGCCCTTCCTTGGCGGCGCCACGGACGTCCACCCGCAAGGTGAGTTCGGTGCCCTTGGGGAAGTACCGCTCGGCAGCGGGGTGCAGGCTGACCTCGAGGTAGTACCAGCCGGCGAACCGCATCGCGTTGACCGCGTCGGTCGGGCTGAGGCGGTTTGCGTAGTCGACCGGCGCGGTGAACGCCTTGGCGGCGGCCGGCTTTCCGTCGTACGGGACGAAGGTGGGCCTGCCGACCGCGCCACGGGCGGGGTTGTAGACCCCGAGGCCGAGGGCGTCGGCGAGGAAGCCGGTGGTCTTGGCCGGGGCGTTGGGCACCTCGGCGCTCAGGTTGAGCCGCTGTCCCCAGTCCACCGGTACCCGGTAGAAGCGGGTCTCGCCCGGCCTGATGCGGTCCTTCCAGACGCCCGTGGCGACCGAGCCGGCATCGTTGAATCCCGTGCCACCCTTGGCGTTGTGCTTGGTGGTGTCCGTACGCGGGGCCGGCGGGGTGGTGCTCCACGCGCCCAGGCCCGGCCGGGCGGGGGCGCTGCCCTTGAGCGGGGGCTCGGTGAGATGGTTCAGCTCGATCGGCCAGGGGTCGGGCCCCGACGTGACCGATCCCTCCCGGGTGACCACCACGTAGTACGGACCGGCCTTCTGGCACTCCGTACGGTCCGCTCCGATGCGCCGGACCACATAGTCGGCGATCGGATACGCCATGCCGCCACCGCCGAAGGACGGCCGGGTCTCCTGGCAGGTGGTACCGCTGCTGTCCTGCACGCTGATGGAGAGCGTGTCCTTGTAGGCCTCGATCTTGGTTCCGGGCCGGGGCGCGGCAACGACCGAGAAGTACGCGTCGTGCTTGGCGTCCAGGGTGACCGCGTAGTACTTCTGCTCACCGCGCTTGATGGCGTCGGTGTGCAGTCCGTGGGTGAGCTGCGGGGCGTCCGCGGCGCTGGGGGTGCCCTTGACCGCCTTGGCACCGTCCCCCATCCGGTAGCTGGGGACTCCGTCGGCCGAGGCCACCGTTCCCGGCAGCGCCGTCACCGCGGCCAGCACGGCCAGTACGGCAACCGCTCTGCTTCCGTGTTTCACGTGAAACACCGCCCGAGTCGTCCTGCGCCCCGTCACCACGAGCCACCCCTCATCGGATCCGAATCCCCGCCCGCGGCCATAGGCTTCCTGCGGGCCCGTACGTAGGCCAGCGCGAGACCGGCCAGCAGCAGTACGCCCACACCGCCGACGGCGAGGGCCACCACTCGTCCGGTGGACCATCCTCCACTGCCGGACTGTGCGCCGTCCGCCGAGGGGCCGGATTCACCGAGCGGGGCATCGGCTTGGACCGTGACCGCCCCTGCCTCGGGGCCGGACCTCTTCTTGCCCAGCACCGCGATCCGCAGCACCACACCGATCTGCGGATTCCGCGCGATCTCGGAGGACTTGGCGCCCAGCGTCACCGCGATGTAGAAGTCGCCGTTGCGGTGCACGGGGATGACATTGGGGTGCGCCTCATAACGGTTGGTCCAGGCGACCGGGACCGTTCCCATGCTGAGCGAGGCCAGCCGCCCGTTGTAGGACACATGGGGGCTGAACTCGCCGGTGCCGTTGCCGACCGGCGCACGGGACGGGGTGTACACCTGGGTGCCGCCGTAGGACGTGATGGCGCTGTAGCCGTTGACCGTCGGCTCGTTGGCGAACTCCACGTCGTAGCGCAGCTGCTGTCCCCAGCCGACCGGCACCTTGTACCAAAGGGTCTGTGCCGGCAGGAGCTTGTCCCGCCAGACGCCCGGGCGCAGGGTACGGGCGTCGTTGAAGCCGGTGCCGCCGGTGACGTCCCGGGGGGCGGTGGTGGGCACCGTGGCGTTCTTGCCGCCCGCGCCGTACTCCGGCTCCGACTGGGCGGGCGTGATGCCCTTCTTCAGCGGATGTTCCACGTGAAACGTCAGCTCCATCGGCCAGCGCGCGGCATCCGAGCCCTTGGCGGACTTCCGCTCGACGACCAGCCAGTAACGGCCCGCCTTGTCACAGGTGCCGTTGCCGCTCTGCGAGGGGACCCGGCTGACGGCCGAGGTCAGGGGTGTCGCGCCCTCTGTCTGCCCGAACATCGCGGTCTCCGACCGGCAGACGCCGTGGGTGCCGTACGCGATCCGGGTACGCAGGCTGTCGAGCAGGCCGACGGTCGCTCCGGACTGCGGCACCACGGTCGCGGAGAAGTCGGCCGTCGAGGCCGCGTCCAAGTCGACCGCATAGGAGCGCTCTTCGTTGGGCCCGATGGAGTCCAGGTACTGGCCGGGGGCCAGATCCGGTGCACTGCTCCTGGCCGCCGTACCGCGGACCTGCCGGCCCTTGAACCGGTAGCCGTCCGCGGAGAGTTGACCGGCCCGCTGGAGCTGGCGAGCCAGGGACCTGGCGTCCGGCGCGTCGTAGTACCGGCCGTTGCCGGCCTTGGCTATGCACTCCAGTTGGGCGCGGGCCCGGCCGGCCACCTGGAAGCCGATGGCGTCGATGTGCAGATCCACGCCGGACGCGGCGAGTTGGGCGGCGACCTTGCACGGCGGCGTCCGGCAGTTGTCCTCGCCGTCGGAGATCAGCAGGATCGTGCGGGTGCCGGGCGATCCGCCGGCGGGCCGGGGAAGGTCGGCGGCCGCTTTGCGCAGGGAGAGCCCGATGGGGGTGTCGCCCTTGGGACGGACGCCCGCGACGGCCTGTTTGATGCCCGCGCGGTCGAGCGCGGCGACCGGCCGGGCAAGCCGGGTGTCGTCGCAGCCCTTGGGCTTGTCGGCGCCGTAGACCCGCAGACCGGTCGGATAGCCGTCGGGCAGTGCGTCGACGACCGTGCCGATGGCCTTGCGGGCGGCGGCGATCCGGGTGCTTCCGGTGCCGTCGTCCCCGGCCATCGAGCCGGAGGAGTCGAGCACCATCACCATGCCGGATCCCGCGACCCTCGGTGCTGTGGTGGAAGTGGCCGCGATGGCCTGAAATGGCGTGCTGGTCAGGGCCAGCAACAGCCCACCGAGCAACGCCACCGCCCCCCTGCGCGGTCGGTGTCCCATGCCTTGATCCCCCTTGTGTCCTGCTGGTCACATCACAGACAGAAACTTTGCTTATGCAAGCTAATGGTGTGCTATAGCAAACTCAAGGGGATCACCGTCACGGTCCCGCAACGACAATCAGCCACCCCCGGTCCGCCCGCCGTCACCCCACCGCGTGCCGCCGCGCCCGCCCCCGGACATACGAAACCCCGACCGCCCAAGGGCAATCGGGGTCCGTACGAACCTGCTGTGCGTTTATGGGTCTCAGACACCCGAACCTGCGGGCACGGAGTCGGTCGCCTCCGTCCACAGATCCTGCTCGGCGCGATCCGCCTGGATCTGGCGGTACACGAGGAGCCCGCCGATGGCGGCCAGTGCGACCAGGAGAAGCTTCTTCACCGCGCGACCTCGTCTTTCGTTGACGTAGGGGACCTATGTCGGCCGATGATACACACCGGCCGATACCGATCGGTTACCTAGCCCGCGGTCGGCAACGCCTCGTCGACGCGCCCCGCCCCGAGCCAACTCCCGCCTCCGTACAACGAATCGGCCCGGCCGGGGAGTTCCCCGGCCGGGCCGATTGTGCGGTGCGGCTACCAGGACTTGAACCTGGGGCCTCTTCCTTATCAGGGAAGCGCTCTAACCGTCTGAGCTATAGCCGCGCGTTCGCTGCACCGAAAGATTAGCGCACTTCAGAGGCGTTCCCAAAATCGGTTCCCGGGGGCCCGGAAACGCCCTCCCACCGGGGGCTCACTCGTCCTCGGCGAGCGTGAGCTCCACGCCCCCGACGAAGCCGGCCGACAGGTTGTAGATGAAGGCGCCGAGGGTGGCCAGCGCGGTCGCCAGCACCACGTCGATCACCGCGATGATCGACGTGAACAGCAGCACCCGCGGCAGCGACAGGAACCCCTGGAGGTCGAAGCCGCCGCCGTCACCGTTGGCGGTGGCCTCGCTGATCGTCCCGCCGACCGTGGAGAAGACGCCCATCGCGTTCATGACCATCCACAGCACCGCGGCGGCCACGACCGTGCAGATGCCCAGCGCGACGGAGAGCAGGAAGCTGACCTTCATCACCGACCACGGATCGGCGCGCGCCACCCGCAGCCGGGCCTTGCGCGTCCGCGGGGTCGTACGGGCGTCCGTACGCGGTCTGCGGACCGCCTGCCCGTCGTCCGGCCCGGCGTCGGTGGGATACGCCTGAGGCGGCTGATACGGCTGCTGGCGGGCGTCCTGAGCCCCCCGCGGCTGAGGCTGCGGCTGAGGTTGACGGGTATCGGTCACGGGTCCCCCCTGGTGCGAGCCCTCGTCTTGGGGGCCGTTGTCGGAAATGGCGGAGCCACGGGCGCTGTCCGTCACGGTTGCGGGTCCGGACGAGGAATCTTTCCCTGTTCCCGGTCCACCCGCCGTAGCGCCCGTGGCTCCACTCATGACCTGCTCCTTGTGCTACTCCGCCGCGGTCTCGGTGCCCTCGGCCGCCTCGGTCTCCTCGGGCACATCGTCCCCGTCGACCTCTTCGGCCTCACGGCCCGCCTCGGCGTTCCGTGCGATGCCGACGACGGCATCACGCTTGCCCAGGTTGATCAGTTGGACGCCCATGGTGTCACGGCCGGTCTCACGGACTTCGTTGACCCGCGTGCGGATCACGCCACCGCCGAGCGTGATCGCCAGGATCTCATCGGTCTCCTCGACGACCAGCGCGCCGACCAGCGAACCCCGGTCCTCGACGATCTTGGCCGCCTTGATGCCCAGACCGCCGCGGCCCTGGACGCGGTACTCGTCGACCGCGGTGCGCTTGGCGTAGCCGCCGTCGGTGGCGGTGAAGACGAACGTACCGGCACGGACCACATTCATCGAGAGCAGCTCGTCGCCCTCGCGGAAGCTCATGCCCTTCACTCCGGAGGTGGCCCGGCCCATCGGGCGCAGCGCCTCGTCGGTCGCGGTGAACCGGATCGACTGGGCCTTCTTGCTGATCAGCAGCAGATCGTCGGTCTCCGAGACCAGCTCGGCGCCGATCAGCTCGTCGTCCGTGCCGTCCTCCTGCTCGCGCAGGTTGATCGCGATCACACCGCCGGAGCGGGGCGAGTCGTAGTCCTTGAGCGGCGTCTTCTTCACCAGACCGGCCTTGGTGGCGAGCACCAGGTACGGCATGGCCTCGTAGTCGCGGATCGCCAGGATCTGCGCGATCTGCTCGTCCGGCTGGAAGGCGAGGAGGTTGGCCACATGCTGGCCCCGCGCATCGCGTCCCGCGTCCGGCAGCTCGTAGGCCTTGGCGCGGTAGACCCGGCCCTTGTTCGTGAAGAACAGCAGCCAGTGGTGGGTGGTGGAGACGAAGAAGTGGTCGACGATGTCGTCTTCCTTGAGCTTCGTGCCCCGTACGCCCTTGCCGCCGCGCTTCTGCGAGCGGTAGTCGTCGGTCTTCGTGCGCTTCACATAGCCGCCACGGGTGATCGTGACGACGATGTCCTCCTCGGCGATCAGGTCCTCGATGGACATGTCGCCCTCGAAGGGCACCAACTTGGAGCGCCGGTCGTCGCCGAACTTCTCGACGATCGCGGCCAGTTCCTCGCTGATGATCTGGCGCTGGCGCTCCGGGGAGGCCAGGATCGCGTTGTACTCGCTGATCTTGCGCTGGAGCTCGTCGTGCTCGGCGGTGATCTTCTGGCGCTCCAGGGCGGCCAGCCGGCGCAGCTGCATCTCCAGGATCGCGTTCGCCTGGATCTCGTCGATCTCCAGCAGGCCCATCAGGCCCTCGCGCGCGACCTCGACCGTCTCACTGCGCCGGATCAGCGCGATGACCTCGTCGATGGCGTCCAGCGCCTTGAGCAGACCGCGCAGGATGTGCGCCCGCTCCTCGGCCTTGCGCAGCCGGAACTTCGTCCGGCGGACGATGACCTCGACCTGGTGCGTGACCCAGTTACGGATGAACGCGTCCAGGGAGAGCGTGCGCGGCACGCCGTCCACCAGGGCGAGCATGTTCGCGCCGAAGTTCGTCTGGAGATCGGTGTGCTTGTACAGGTTGTTGAGCACGACCTTGGCGACCGCGTCCCGCTTGAGGACGATCACCAGGCGCTGGCCGGTCCGCGAGGAGGTCTCGTCGCGGACGTCCGCGATGCCGCCGATCTTGCCGTCCTTGACCAGGTCGGCGATCTTCTGTGCGAGGTTGTCCGGGTTGACCTGGTAGGGCAGCTCGGTGACCACCAGGCACTGGCGGTTCTGGATCTCCTCGACCTCGACGACGGCCCGCATGGTGATCGAACCGCGGCCCGTGCGGTAGGCCTCCTCGATGCCCTTGCGGCCCACCACCAGCGCGCCGGTGGGGAAGTCCGGGCCCTTGATCCGCTCGATCAGCGCGTCCAGCAGCTCCTCGTGGGAGGCCTCCGGGTGCTCCAGCGCCCACTGGGCACCGGCGGCGACCTCGCGCAGGTTGTGCGGCGGGATGTTGGTGGCCATACCGACCGCGATCCCGGCCGAGCCGTTGATCAGCAGGTTCGGGAAGCGGGACGGCAGGACCGTCGGCTCCTGGTTACGGCCGTCGTAGTTGTCCTGGAAATCGACGGTCTCCTCGTCGATGTCCCGGAGCATCTCCATCGACAGCGGCGCCATCTTGCACTCGGTGTACCGCATGGCCGCGGCCGGGTCGTTGCCCGGAGAGCCGAAGTTGCCGTTGGAGTCGACCAGCGGCATCCGCATCGACCACGGCTGCGCCAGACGCACCAGCGCGTCGTAGATCGAGGAGTCACCGTGCGGGTGGTACGTACCCATGACGTCGCCGACGACGCGGGCGCACTTGTAGAAGCCCTTCTCGGGGCGGTACCCGCCGTCGTACATCGCATACAGGACGCGGCGGTGGACGGGCTTGAGGCCGTCCCGGACGTCCGGCAGCGCACGCGAGACGATGACGGACATCGCGTAGTCGAGGTAGGAGCGCTGCATCTCCGTCTCGAGCCCGACGGGCTCGACGCGCATCCCGACGCCTTCGATGGTGGCGGGCGCGCCCTCGGCGGTCACGCCGTCCGGGGTCACAGGGGGGTTCTCGTCGGCCATGGTGGTTCAAAGTCCTTTCGAGCTGCGGCTGTTGTTCGGGCCGACAGGGCTCAGATGTCGAGGAAGCGGACGTCCTTGGCGTTGCGCTGGATGAACGAGCGGCGTGCCTCGACGTCCTCGCCCATGAGCACCGAGAACAGGTCGTCGGCGCGGGCCGCGTCGTCCAGCGAGACCTGGCCGAGCACACGGTGGTCGGCGTCCATGGTCGTCACCCGCAGCTCCTCGGCGTTCATCTCACCGAGACCCTTGAACCGCTGGACCGAGTCGTCCTTGATCCGCTTGCCGTTCCGCTTGCCGAGCTCGATCAGCTGGTCCCGCTCCGGGTCGGAGTAGGCGTACTCGAAGTCGTCCCGGCCCCACTTGATCTTGTACAGCGGCGGGCGGGAGAGGTAGACGTGGCCGGCCTCGACCAGCGGGCGCATGAAGCGGAAGAGGAACGTCAGCAGCAGGGTGTTGATGTGCTGACCGTCGACGTCGGCGTCCGCCATCAGGATGATCTTGTGATAGCGGAGCTTCTCGATGTCGAAGTCCTCGTGCACACCGGTGCCGAAGGCCGAGATCAGCGCCTGGACCTCGTTGTTCTGGAGGATCTTGTCGACCCGGGCCTTCTCGACGTTGAGGATCTTGCCTCGGATCGGCAGGATCGCCTGGTACTCCGGGTTACGGCCGGACTTGGCCGAGCCGCCGGCGGAGTCACCCTCGACGATGAAGATCTCGCACTTGGTCGGGTCGTTGGACTGGCAGTCGCTCAGCTTGCCCGGCAGCGACGCGGTCTCCAGCAGCCCCTTGCGGCGGGTCAGATCGCGCGCCTTACGGGCGGCCACGCGGGCGGTCGCCGCCTGGATGCCCTTGCGGACGATGTCCGCGGCCTCGTTGGGGTTGCGGTCCAGCCAGTCCGTCAGGTGCTCGTGGACGACCTTCTGCACAAAGGTCTTGGCCTCGGTGTTGCCCAGCTTCGTCTTGGTCTGGCCCTCGAACTGCGGCTCACCGAGCTTGATCGAGATGATCGCCGTCAGACCCTCGCGGATGTCCTCACCCGTGAGGTTGTCGTCCTTCTCGCGCAGCAGCTTCTTGTCTCGGGCGTAACGGTTGATCAGACCGGTCAGCGCGGCGCGGAAGCCCTCTTCGTGGGTGCCGCCCTCGTGGGTGTGGATGGTGTTCGCGAAGCTGTAGACACCCTCGCTGTACTGGGTGTTCCACTGCATCGCCAGCTCGACCGAGAGCATCCGCTCCTTGTCCTCGACCTCCACCGCGACCACCGAGGGGTGTACCAGCTCGCCCTTGCGCGAGTTGAGGTACTTCACGAAGTCGACGATGCCGCCCTCGTAGTGGTACCGGACCGCGAGCGGGTTGCCGTCCTCGTCCACGTGGTCCGGGCGCTCGTCGCGCAGCGCGATCGAGAGGCCCT
This sequence comes from Streptomyces sp. NPDC034111, assembly GCF_055575375.1. Classification (NCBI taxonomy): domain Bacteria; kingdom Bacillati; phylum Actinomycetota; class Actinomycetes; order Kitasatosporales; family Streptomycetaceae; genus Streptomyces; species Streptomyces sp. NPDC034111. The sequence goes on from NZ_JBVIST010000006.1 coordinate 182,846, forward strand.
TGTTGAGGAATGCCATCTCCTGGAAGCGCCGGGAGAGCGTCTCGAAGCTGTACGTGGTGGTCTCGAAGATGTCCGGGTCGGCCCAGAACGTCACCGAGGTGCCGGAGTCCTCGGTGGCCTCGTGCTTGGCCAGCGGGGCGGTCGGCACACCCTGCTTGTACTCCTGCGTCCAGCGGTAGCCGTCCGTGCGGACCTCCACCGCAACGCGCGTCGACAGCGCGTTCACGACGGAGACGCCCACGCCGTGCAGACCACCGGAGACCGCGTAGCCACCGCCGCCGAACTTGCCGCCTGCGTGCAGGACGGTCAGCACGACCTCCACGGCCGGCTTGTTCTCGGACGGCACGATGCCGACGGGGATACCGCGGCCGTTGTCGACCACCCGCACCCCGCCGTCGGGCAGGATCGTCACGTCGATGGTGTCGGCATGCCCGGCCATCGCCTCGTCGACGGAGTTGTCGACGACCTCCTGCACGAGGTGGTGCAGACCGCGCTCGCCGGTCGATCCGATGTACATGCCAGGGCGCTTACGGACCGCGTCCAGGCCTTCGAGGACGGTGATCGCGCTGGCGTCATACGACTTCTCCACCGAGGCGTCGCCCATGGCGCCGGCAGGAACCCCCTCTTCTGTAGAAGCCGTGTTGTTCTCGTTGAGGTCGCCGGAGTCGGCCACGAAGCGCCCTTTCTGGCACAGCACGAGCCCCTTCCGAGCCTGTCGGGTCACCCCGGGGAAGACAGGCGGGAGCGGCTGCGTCGTTCGACATGTTCCGCGAGTGGGCGGGATTGCCACCAGTCTACCGGTAGCGCTGACACTCATGGGGGTTTGCAGGTACCTGAGTCGTCATGTGCCGCCCTGAATCGCCGTCCGCCGACTCCCCATATCCGAGAAGGGGCCCCAGGACGCTCACACGGGCACTCAGCGCTTCCAGCTGTCAACCGGCGGCTACCGTGAGCGGAGTCTCACCCGCCTCAGGGGTTTACTCGTCTCCGGGGGCTCACCCGTAGGTGTCGCCGGGGCCCTTGCTGCCGGGCGCGCGCAGCGCTCCGTACCGGCGCGCGGGACCGCCGGGACCCAGCACCTTGATCAGCTTTACGGTGCCGTGGCCCAGGTCCTCGTTGAGCCGCGCCACCAGCGTCGGAGCCAGCAGCCGCAGCTGCGTCGCCCAGGCCGTCGAATCGCACTGCACCGTCAGCACCCGGGCGTCCTCGTCGTACCGCTGCGGCTCACAGTGCTGCGCCACCTCGGGGCCGACCAGCTGCGGCCAGCGCCCCATCACCCCGCCGACCGCGGCCGGGGTCTCCCAGCCGCGCTCGGTGATCAGCCGGTTGATCGCCGCACCGAGCGGCAGCGGATCGCGGCCGTCCGCCCGCGCGCCGGAGCGCAAGCCCCCGCGCCGGGCCTGCTTCTTCTGCTGGGCGGCCGCGCCCCGCGCACGCGCCTGCTCCTTGGCGGCCACCAGCGCCTGCCGGGCCAGGTCCACACCGGACAGCTCCGGAGGCCTGGGCCGGTCGGGCTGCTGCTCGCTCACGAGGTCACCTTCTCCACAGCGCCGCCGGAGACCGCATAGCGCGCCCCGCTCAGCACACCGGGCACATCGTCGTCCACCGCCGCGGTCACCAGCACCTGCTCGCCCGGCGCCACCAGCTCCGCCAGCCGCTCCCGGCGCCGGGCGTCCAGCTCGGCGAAGACATCGTCGAGGACGAGCACCGGCTCATTGCCCTCGGCACGCAGCAGGTCGTACGAGGCCAGCCGCAGCGCCAGCGCGAACGACCAGGACTCGCCGTGGCTCGCGTACCCCTTGGCCGGCAGCTGCCCCAGCTTGAGCAGCAGATCGTCGCGGTGCGGGCCGACCAGCGTGACCCCGCGCTCGATCTCTCCCTTACGGGCCTCGCCCAGCGCCGCCAGCAGCACGCCGTACAGCTCCTCGCGGTTCGACGCGGCGGCCAGAGCCTCGCCCGCCGATCCGCGATACTCCAGCGCCAGCGGTCCGCCGCCCGGCGCCAGCTGCTCGTACGCCTTGTCCGCGAGCGGTTGCAGCGTGGCGATCAGATCGAGCCGCTGGGCCAGCAGCTCGGCGCCCGCCCGGGCCAGATGCTGGTCCCACACGTCCAGTGTGGACAGGTCCATCTGCCGCCCGCCGTGCCGCCGCGCCAGCGCCGCGGTCTTCAGCAGGGTGTTGCGCTGCTTGAGGACGCGGTCGTAGTCCGAGCGCACCCCGGCCATCCGCGGTGAGCGCGCGGTGATCAGCTCGTCCAGGAACCGCCGGCGCTCGCCGGGGTCGCCCTTGACCAGCGCCAGATCCTCCGGAGCGAACAGCACCGTACGGACGATGCCGAGCACATCACGGGGCCTGACCTGCGAGGACCTGTTGATACGGGCGCGGTTGGCCTTGCCGGGGTTCAGCTCCAGCTCGACCAGCTGCTGCCGTTCGCCCTGGACGACCGCGGCCCGGATGACGGCCCGCTCGGCGCCCATCCGCACCAGGGGAGCATCCGAGGAGACCCGGTGGCTGCCGAGCGTGGCCAGATAGCCGACCGCCTCGACGAGGTTGGTCTTGCCCTGCCCGTTGGGGCCCACGAAAGCCGTGACACCCGGGTCGAGCGGGACCTCGGCCCGGGTGTACGAGCGGAAGTCGGCGAGCGACAGATGCGATACATGCATGGCGGTGCGCCGACCTCCCCCGGCTGCTGCCTGGTACTGCTGCTACTTCGTACTGCTGGTTACTTCTTGCTCTCGACCGCGTGGCCACCGAACTGGTTGCGCAGCGCGGCGATCATCTTCATCTGCGGGGAGTCGTCCTGACGGGACGCGAAGCGCGCGAAGAGCGAGGCCGTGATCGCGGGCAGCGGCACCGCGTTGTCGATCGCGGCTTCCACGGTCCACCGGCCCTCGCCGGAGTCCTGTGCATAACCGCGCAGCTTGTCCAGGTGCTCGTCGTCGTCCAGCGCGTTGACCGCCAGGTCGAGCAGCCAGGAGCGGATGACCGTGCCCTCCTGCCACGAGCGGAAGACCTCGCGGACGTCGGTGACCGAGTCGACCTTCTCCAGCAGCTCCCAGCCCTCGGCGAAGGCCTGCATCATCGCGTACTCGATGCCGTTGTGGACCATCTTGGCGAAGTGGCCCGCGCCGACCTTGCCGGCGTGCACCGAGCCGAACTCGCCCTCCGGCTTGAGGGCGTCGAAGACCGGCTGCACCTTGGCGACATGGTCCGCCTCGCCGCCGTACATCAGCGCATAGCCGTTCTCCAGGCCCCAGACACCGCCGGAGACGCCGCAGTCGACGAAGCCGATGCCCTTGGCCTTCAGCTCCTCGGCGTGCTTCTCGTCGTCGGTCCAGCGGGAGTTGCCGCCGTCGACGACGATGTCGCCCGGCGAGAGCAGCTCGGCCAGCTCGTCGATCGTGGACTGGGTGGCGGCGCCGGCCGGCACCATGACCCAGACCACCCGCGGCCCCTTGAGCTTGTCCACAAGCTCCCGGAGGCTGTTGACATCCGCCAGGTCCGGGTTGCGGTCGTATCCGACGACGGTGTGGCCGGCGCGGCGAATGCGCTCGCGCATATTGCCGCCCATCTTGCCGAGACCGACGAGGCCGAGCTCCATCAGAGACCCTCTTTGCACGTAGTCGTTGCGTTGGTACCCGAGTCCGAGCCTACGCCCGCAGGTCCGTGCACAGCTGTGGGCTCAGCCGCTCATCAGGGCCCTGTCAGCCGGTCGCCGCAAGGGCTCCGATGAGCGGCCGGGCGCTCGGTTCCGGCACCGTCAGCCCGACAGCCGCACCGGCATGATCAGGTACTTGTACGCGTCGTCGGCCTCGGCGTCCTTGGCGGGGCGGCCGCTCAGCAGCGCCGGCTTCGTGGAGGTCGTGAAGGACAGCTGCGCCACCGGGGAGTCGATGGCCGACAGGCCCTCCAGCAGGAAGCCGGGGTTGAAGGCGATCGAGATGTCGTCGCCGTCCAGGTCCGCGTCGACCCGCTCAACAGCCTGTGCATCGTCGCTGGAGCCGGCCTCCAGGATCAGCACACCCTGCTCGAAGCTCAGCCGGACCGGGGTGTTCCGCTCGGCGACCAGGGCCACACGCTTGACGGCCTCGACGAACGGGGCGGTCTCGATCACGGCGACCGAATTGAACTCGGTCGGGAAGAGCGTGCGGTACTTCGGGAGGTCGCCCTCCAGCAGCCGCGTCGTCGTCCGCCGCCCGGCGCCCTCGAAGCCGATCAGGCCCTCGCCCTGGCCGGAGCCGGAGAGCGCGAGCGTGACGGTGTCGCCGCTGCTCAGGGACTTGGCGGTGTCCAGCAGCGTCTTGGCGGGGACCAGCGCGACCGCGGAGGCGTCCGGGCTCTCCGGCTTCCACAGGAACTCACGCACCGCGAAGCGGTAACGGTCGGTGGAGGCCAGGGTGACCGTGTCGCCCTCGATCTCGATCCGTACGCCGGTGAGCACCGGGAGGGTGTCGTCCCGGCCGGCGGCGATGGCCACCTGGGCGGCGGCCGCGGCGAAGACCTCACCGGGCACGGTGCCGGTGGCGGTGGGCATCGTCGGCAGGGCCGGGTACTCCTCCACAGGAAGGGTGTGGAGGGTGAACCGCGAGGAGCCGCAGACGACGGTGACCCGTACACCGTCGGTGGAAATCTCCACCGGGCGGTTGGGGAGCGCACGGCAGATGTCGGCGAGCAGCCGGCCGGAGACGAGGACCGTGCCCTCCTCTTCGACCTCGGCGTCCACCGAGACCCGCGCGGAGACCTCATAGTCGAAGCCGGAGAGGCTCAGTGCGCCGTCCTCCGCCTTCAGCAGCAGGCCCGCGAGGACGGGCACCGGCGGACGGGCCGGGAGGCTCTTGGCCGCCCAGGCCACTGCCTCCGCGAGTACATCGCGCTCCACCCGGATCTTCACCGGAAACCGCCTCCTGCTGTTGCTGGCTCTCGCCCTGCTGGCCTTCGTCGTCGGCTCAGTTGCCGGAGACCAGTCTGACGCACACCACCGACAGTCGGTGCGGCTCGGGGTCAAGTCGACTCGACCGGTCCCGGACGCTCGGCGGCCAACTTGTGCACAGGCCCCGTTTCCGAGCGAGTTCCCCGGTAGATATCCGTGGTCGTAGTAGTAGGGCCTGTGGAAACCGTGGACAACTGCTTTCGCGCAGGTCAGAGCAGATTTTTTGTCCACCGACCCTGTGGGTGGCGGCCGTGGAAAAACCGGGGGTTCTGTGGACCGACGAAAGTTCTGCACACCCGATGCACAGGCAAGGGGCACTTCTCCCCAGTGCCGTCCCCAGCTTTACCCAGGTTCCCCACAGCCCAACCCGGCACCTTGGTGTGACCGCTTTCACTCGGCCCGGTGAGGGCGGGTGTTGCGTTGCCGAACAGTGGACAGGGGTGTGGAGAAGCTGGGGATTGCTGGGGACAACAGCGGCTCAGCTGTGGGCGGCCGGTGGACAAGACATCCACCTCCCTGTGGACGAAATCTCTGTCCACAACCTGTGGAAGGCGGTTGGCCACAAATCCACACCCGGTTGACCTCCCCCGATGCTCCCTCAACACACCGGCCTGTGGATCCCACAGGGATAACTTTCCCCTCCCCAGGGTGTGGACGGAAGAATCTTGCCCAATCTGTGGAGAGAGGCCGTGACCAGGCACGGAATCGAACACCGCCGGCGCGCTCCACAGGTTTGGGACAGGCCCGGGGAGGGGTAGCGGGCGGCCCCCGGCCCGTACGGAATGCCCGTCCGGGCGTCCCCGCGCACCGTTACGAGCCCCTTCTGCGCGCCGCTCCGAGCCCGTTCCGTGCACCGCTCCGCACGCCGCGTACGACGAAGGGCGCCCCGGGTACGGGTCCCGGAGCGCCCCTGGATGCGCCTGCGGCGAGCGGCCGGCCTGGGCCGCCGTCAGCCGTTCTTGATGCGGTTGGTCAGCTCGGTGACCTGGTTGTAGATCGACCGCCGCTCCGCCATCAGCGCGCGGATCTTGCGGTCCGCGTGCATCACGGTCGTATGGTCCCGGCCGCCGAACTGCGCGCCGATCTTCGGCAGCGAGAGATCGGTCAGCTCACGGCACAGATACATGGCGATCTGGCGGGCGGTCACCAGCACCCGGCTGCGGGACGAGCCGCACAGATCGTCGATGGTCAGCCCGAAGTAGTCGGCGGTGGACGCCATGATCGCGGTCGCGGTGATCTCCGGTGCGGCGTCCTCGCCCCCGGGGATCAGATCCTTCAGCACGATCTCGGTCAGCCCCAGGTCCACCGGCTGCCGGTTGAGCGAGGCGAACGCGGTGACCCGGATCAGCGCGCCCTCCAGCTCGCGGATGTTGCGCGAGATCCGCGACGCGATGAACTCCAGCACCTCCGGAGGCGCGTTCAGCTGCTCCTGCACGGCCTTCTTGCGGAGGATCGCGATCCGGGTCTCCAGCTCGGGCGGCTGGACGTCGGTGATCAGGCCCCACTCGAAGCGGTTGCGCAGCCGGTCCTCCAGAGTGACCAGCTGCTTCGGCGGCCGGTCACTGGAGAGCACGATCTGCTTGTTGGCGTTGTGCAGCGTATTGAAGGTGTGGAAGAACTCCTCCTGCGTCGACTCCTTGCTCGCCAGGAACTGGATGTCGTCGACGAGCAGGATGTCCATGTCGCGGTAGCGCTTGCGGAACGCGTCCGCCTTGCCGTCCCGGATGGAGTTGATGAACTCGTTGGTGAACTCCTCCGAGCTCACGTACCGCACCCGGGTACCCGGATAGAGGCTCCGCGCGTAGTGCCCGATCGCATGCAGCAGGTGGGTCTTGCCGAGGCCCGACTCCCCGTAGATGAACAGGGGGTTGTACGCCTTGGCCGGTGCCTCGGCGACGGCGACCGCGGCCGCGTGCGCAAAGCGGTTCGAGGCACCGATGACGAAGGTGTCGAAGAGGTACTTCGGGTTCAGCCGCGCCGTCGGCTCACCGGGGCCGGTGGCCGGCGCGGGCTGCGCGGCGAGCGGACTGGGCGCACCGCTGGGCGCAGGCAGTACGGCACCCGGGCCGGAGCGGCCGTTGTGACCACCGGGCTGGTGCTCGCCGAGGTCGCGGCGCTGCTGTTCGTACGGGGAGCGGCCGCCGTCGGAGTGCTGCGGGGGGCCGCTGCGGTCGGGGCCCTGCGCGCGGTAGTCGTTCTGCGGCTGCTGATGCTGCGGGGAGGACGACGGGGAACCGTACGGCTCCCGCCACTGCTCCGTGGAGGTCTCGCGCTCGGGGAAGCCGCCGAGGTGCTGCTGCTGCCAGCCGTAGTCCTCGCGCGGGCCGGGGCCGCCGGCCATCGTGCCGGAGTGCTGCGGCCAGGAGCCGGGCTCGTGCCGGGGCTGCTGGTAGTCGGCGTAGGCGGGCCGGACGCCGGGCAGGTCGTCGCCCTGGTGTCCGTAGCCCTGCCGGGCGTCGTGGCGGGCCTCGTGCCGAGGCTCGTAGTCGTACGCATCGTGCTGCTGTGGTGGCTGATGCGGCTGCTGATGCGGCTGCTGATGGCGCGCGGGCTGCTGAGACGGCTGGTGCTGCTGGTGCTGCTGAGCGTGCGGGGCCGGCGCTGCGGGCTCGTCGGAGGAGTCGTCGACGGTGATCGCGATCCGGATCGGGCGGCCGCACTCATGGCTGAGGGCCTCCCCGATCAGCGGCGCCAGCCGGCCCTCGAGCACGCCCTTGGCGAATTCATTGGGGACGGCGAGCAGGGCGGTGTCGGCGACCAGCGCCAGCGGCTGGGTGCGCTTGAGCCAGTCCTGGTCCTTGGGCTTGAGGCCGTCGGCCTCTGAGCGGAGGAGATGGTCGAGCACGCGGGGCCACACTGCGGCAAGATCGGCAGGTACGTCAGCCACAGGGCACGCTCTCTCACAGTCCCACGAATGTGTGATTCTCAGGACGGGCGGGAAGGAATCGGAGTTCAGCCACGGTAGTCAGGGCGGGCCTGGGGATTCAAGTTGTTGTCCACAGGCTGTGCATAGTGTGTCCTGACAAGAGGCCGCTCGCGCTGCCAAGGAGCCGGTTTGACCGGATGGCGTAGCCGCGCGTACCGTGACCAGGTCGAGTTGTCGATGGCTGCTGCCGCCTGCCTCCGATGGGCAAAGATCGCGCTCTGGTGATCGTGTAGCGGTGCACTTAGGCGTTGCGAGCTACTCGTGGGCGCACGGTGACAGCCAACGACGCCCCACATCCTGTCTCGCTTGAGACAACAAGCATTCCTGGAGCCCCCGAGTGAGCAAGCGCACCTTCCAGCCGAACAACCGCCGTCGCGCGAAGACCCACGGCTTCCGTCTGCGCATGCGGACCCGTGCCGGCCGCGCGATTCTCGCGTCCCGCCGTGGCAAGGGTCGCGCCCGCCTGTCGGCCTGAGCAGCCAGACCTAGGTCCATGACGTGCTGCCTACCGAAAATCGGCTGAGGCGGCGCGAGGACTTTGCGACCGCGGTACGCCGGGGACGCAGGGCCGGGCGCCCGCTCCTTGTCGTTCATTGTCGTAGCGGTGCAACGGACCCGCACGGGTCGGGGGAATGCGTTCCCCTGACGCGTGCGGGTTTCGTCGTGAGCAAGGCCGTTGGCAACGCGGTCGTGCGCAACAGAGTCAAGCGGAGACTTCGCCATCTCATGCGCGACCGGCTGGACCGGCTCCCCGCCGGTAGCCTGGTTGTCGTACGGGCCCTGCCCGGCGCGGGTGACGCGGACCACGATCAGCTGGCCCGCGACCTGGATGCCGCTCTCGAGCGGCTGCTGGGAGGGGTGCCGAAAGGCTGCAATCCCACGGGGGCTGTGACCGACGGCGGCAGCGCCGCGGGCCCCCGGCACCCCGGCCGGGACCCGGGAGGGAGCGCACAGTGAAGTACCCGCTGCTGCTTTTGATCAAGATCTATCAGTGGACCATCAGCCCCCTGCTGGGCCCGGTCTGCAAGTACTACCCGTCGTGCTCGCACTATGGCTACACGGCCATCGACCGGCACGGCGCGGTGAAAGGGACTGCGCTGACAGCCTGGCGCATCCTGCGCTGCAACCCGTGGTCGCTCGGTGGCGTCGACCACGTCCCTCCCCGGAAGCGTCCGGTCTGGCATCAGCGGCTGAGGAGCCGTCTGGGTGGGACTGCTGTCCATGAGCCCGCCGCCCAGCCCGAGACTCAGCCCAACGCCCAAGGAGCCTGATTCGTGGACACGATCCTCGGTCCCCTCTATACCGCTGTTTCCTGGATCATCGTCCAGTTCCACTCGTTCTACAGCCTGATGTTCGACAGGAACAGTGGCGCGGCGTGGGGTCTGTCCATCGTCTCGCTGGTGGTGCTGATCCGTATCTGCCTGATCCCGCTCTTCGTGAAGCAGATCAAGTCGACGCGGAACATGCAGGCGCTCCAGCCGAAGATGAAGGCGATCCAGGAGCGCTACAAGAGCGACAAGCAGCGCCAGTCCGAAGAGATGATGAAGCTCTACAAGGAGACGGGCACCAACCCGCTCTCGAGCTGTCTCCCGATTCTGGCCCAGTCGCCGTTCTTCATCGCGCTGTATCAGGTCTTGAACCACATCGCGAACAACCAGACCGTCGGCGTCATCAACCAGTCGCTGCTGGACAGCGCCAACAAGGCGCACATCTTCGGTGCCCCGCTGGCCGCGAAGTTCATGGACGACGCGGAGAAGATCGAGAGCCTCGGCGCTTCCCTGACCGACGTTCGCGTGGTCACGGTCATCATGATCATCCTGATGTCGGCGTCGCAGTTCTACACGCAGCGCCAGCTGATGACCAAGAACGTCGACCTCACGGTGAAGACGCCGTTCATGCAGCAGCAGAAGATGCTGATGTACGTCTTCCCGATCATGTTCGCCGTCTTCGGTATCAACTTCCCCGTCGGTGTTCTCGTGTACTGGCTGACCACCAACGTGTGGACCATGGGCCAGCAGATGTTCGTCATCCGTCGTAACCCGACTCCGGGCAGCAAGGCCTTCGAGGAGCGCCAGGAGCGGCTGCGGGCCAAGGGCAAGATCGTCGAGGACCCGGCCCAGGTCGCGGCGAAGAAGGCCGTCGAGGAGGCGCGCCAGCACCGCCAGCAGCCCAAGCGCCAGACGAAGGCCAAGCGGCAGACCGGCGGCGGTGCCCCGGCCGGCGGTGCGCAGAACCGCACGCGGGCCGGATCGGCGGGCGCCGGTCAGGGCGGCGCGAAGAAGCAGTCGCTGGAGAAGAAGGACGCGCAGGAGGGCGAGGAGAAGGGCGGCGCCTCCGGGTCCCGCACCACCAAGTCCGGACAGCGCAAGGGCCAGCAGCGTCCCAAGCACCCGTCGAAGAAGTAAGAAGGAGTCCTTTCGTGACGGACACGACCCCTGCCGCCGAGGGCACCGACACCCTGACCCGCCTGGAGCAGGAAGGCGAGATCGCGGCCGACTACCTCGAGGGTCTGCTGGACATCGCCGACCTCGACGGTGACATCGACATGGACGTCGAGGCCGACCGTGCCGCCGTGTCGATCATCAGCGACTCGACCAGCCGTGACCTCCAGAAGCTGGTGGGCCGCGACGGTGAGGTGCTGGAGGCGTTGCAGGAGCTGACCCGGCTGGCCGTGCACCGGGAGACCGGTGACCGCAGCCGTCTGATGCTGGACATCGCCGGCTTCCGGGCGCGTAAGCGTGAGCAGCTCACCGAGATCGGCGCCAAGGCGGTGGAGGAGGCCAAGGGCACCGGCAAGCCGGTCAAGCTCGACCCGATGACGCCGTTCGAGCGCAAGGTCGTCCATGACGCGGTGGCGGCGGCCGGCCTGCGGAGCGAGTCCGAGGGCGAGGAGCCGCAGCGTCGCGTGGTCGTCCTCCCGGCCTGACCGCTCATCGCTTCCGTTTTTCTTTGGCCCCGTCTGCTCGCAGGCGGGGCCAAAAGTTGTCAGCGTTCTGTGTTATTCCGGGTGCGTAGGCCCGGGTTCCCGGCAGGAAAAGCAGTCCAGAGGAAGGGCGGTTCCCGTGACGGAGGCAGCAGCGGAGCTCCCTCCCGCGCCGAAAGCGGCGCAGGAGGTATTCGGCGAGCGCTTTCCGGAGGCCGTGCGGTACGGCGAACTGCTCGCCGACGCGGGGGTGAAGCGAGGGCTGATCGGCCCGCGTGAGGTCCCGCGGCTGTGGGAGCGGCACCTGCTGAACTGCGCGGTGCTCTCCGAGGTGGTGCCCGAGGGCGTCTCGGTCTGCGATGTGGGTTCGGGGGCCGGGCTCCCCGGTATCCCGCTGGCGCTGGTGCGGCCGGATCTGAAGATCACGCTCCTTGAGCCCCTGCTGCGGCGGACGACCTTCCTCCAGGAGGTCGTCGAGCTGCTCGGCCTTGACCATGTCACGGTGGTACGGGGACGGGCCGAAGAGGTCATGGGCAAGCTTCCGCCGGTGCATGTGGTGACCGCGCGCGCCGTGGCCCCGCTCGACCGGCTGGCCGGCTGGGGCGTTCCGCTGTTGCGTCCTTACGGCCAGATGCTCGCGCTCAAGGGCGATGCCGCGGAGGAGGAGCTCAAGGGAGCCCGGGCGGCGCTGAGCAAGCTCGGCGTGGTGGAGACCTCGGTGGTGCATGTGGGCGAGGGGATCGTGGATCCGCCGTCGACGGTGGTGCGGGTCGAGGTGGGCGAGAGCCCTGGTGGTGTGCGCTTCGCTGCCAAGCGGGCGAAGGCGGCACGCGTCAGCCGTGCGTCGAGGGGGCGCCGGCGCTGAGGCCTTCCGCCGGAACTGTACGGCCGGCATTGAGGCGAGGATGTCCCTTTCCGCGGCATAGCGGAATGAGGGAATTCCGTAAAAGCCATCAAAACGGTACAAGACGGAGTGTCGCGGCTCATTCGGGCGCGACGCTGGCATCGTGTTTCACGTGAAACGTCGTTCTCTGCTGCAAGGGATCATCGGTCGCGGTCGTGCGGCCGCCGCGCCGCGCGACCGTAAGCCCACAAGGGTCACGGAAGTATCCACAGATGTGGATTCGTCCACAGGAGAACGGACCTCACTGGTTCACGACACCGAAAGCATGGCAGGCTCTGAACATTGCGAGCCTGATGTCGAGGAGAGTGAATCCTTGCGGTCCGACGCCAACATCGCGGGACCGATGACCGATCCGGTCCCCGGTCCCCGTAGCGAGTCGTTCGGGGACGACGTTTCACGTGAAACGCCGCCCCCGATGGACGACACCCCGATCGGTCGTGCAGCTCAGCTGGCGGTGGAGGCACTTGGCCGCGCGGGTGAGGGGCTTCCCCGGCCTGAACAGACCCGGGTCATGGTGGTTGCCAACCAGAAGGGCGGGGTCGGTAAGACCACGACCACGGTGAACCTGGCGGCCTCGCTTGCCCTGCACGGGGCACGGGTTCTGGTGATCGACCTCGACCCCCAGGGCAACGCATCGACCGCACTGGGGATCGACCACCACTCCGAAGTGCCGTCGATCTATGACGTGCTGGTGGAGAGCAAGCCACTCTCCGATGTGGTGCAGCCGGTCGTGGATGTGGAGGGGCTGTTCTGCGCGCCCGCCACGATCGATCTGGCCGGCGCCGAGATCGAGCTGGTCTCGCTGGTGGCACGCGAGAGCCGGCTGGACCGGGCCATCAAGGCCTACGAACAGCCGCTGGACTACATCTTCATCGACTGCCCGCCCTCGCTCGGCCTGCTGACCGTCAATGCACTGGTCGCCGGGGCCGAGGTGCTGATCCCGATTCAGTGCGAGTACTACGCACTTGAAGGGCTCGGCCAGCTGCTGCGGAACGTCGATCTGGTGCGGGGGCATCTCAACCCCAAGCTCCATGTCTCGACGATCCTGCTCACCATGTACGACGGGCGTACCCGGCTGGCCTCGCAGGTCGCCGACGAGGTGCGCAACCACTTCGGCCACGAGGTGCTCCGTACGAGCATTCCGCGCTCGGTGCGTATCTCCGAGGCACCCAGCTATGGGCAGACAGTGCTCACCTATGACCCGGGATCCAGCGGCTCGCTCTCCTACCTGGAGGCGGCCCGAGAGATCGCGTTGCGTGGGGTCCCGCAGACCGGGGGCCAGGGCCTCAGCGTCAACTATGAAGCACAGCACAGCATCTCGGAGGGGACTCAGTGAGCGAACGACGTAGAGGCCTGGGCCGTGGGCTCGGTGCGCTGATCCCCGCGGCACCGCAGAGCACGGACCATGTAGGGCCCACAGGGGGACAGGGGGCGACGTCACCCTCGTCGGTACCGGTCCTGACCCCGGAGCGAGGCGTGGCTGCGGCCAAGGTGGCCTCGCTTGCCGGCCGCGGTGTTTCACGTGAAACGGAGGCGCCGGCCGGGGACGAGACCTTGGCAGCGGGCCTGTCGCACGTGGCCGGTGCGCACTTCGCCGAGGTGCCGCTGGATGCCATCACACCGAACCCGCGTCAGCCGCGTACGGTCTTCGACGAGGACGCCCTTGCCGAGCTGGTCACCTCCATCAAGGAGGTGGGGCTGCTCCAGCCGGTGGTGGTCCGTCAGACGGGCCCGGACAAGTACGAGCTCATCATGGGCGAGCGCCGCTGGCGGGCTTCCCGTGAGGCCGGGCTGGAGAAGATCCCCGCGATCGTCCGGGAAACCGAGGACGAGAAGCTTCTCCTCGACGCGCTCCTGGAGAATCTCCACCGGGCACAGCTCAACCCGCTGGAAGAGGCCGCCGCCTACGACCAGCTGCTGAAGGACTTCAAGTGCACGCATGACGAGCTGGCCGACCGGATCGGACGCTCGCGTCCGCAGGTCTCCAACACTCTGCGGCTGCTGAATCTCTCGCCGTCGGTGCAGAACCGGCTCGCCGCGGGGGTGCTCTCCGCGGGACACGCCCGTGCCCTGCTCTCCGTGGAGGACTCGGAGGAGCAGGACCAGCTGGCACGCCGCATCGTGGCGGAGGGGCTGTCGGTGCGCACGGTCGAGGAGATCGTGAAGCTGATGGGCTCGGAGCCCAAGAGCGCGAGCAAGGCGAAGGGGCCCCGTGCGGGTACCCGGGTGTCCCCCGCGCTCACCGGCCTCGCCACCCGTCTGTCGGACCGCTTCGAGACCCGGGTGAAGGTCGACCTGGGGCAGAAGAAGGGCAAGATCGTGGTCGAGTTCGCCTCGATAGAGGATCTGGAGCGGATCCTCGGCACGCTCGCCCCCGGTGAGGGGCCCGTCCTCGGCCAGTCGCTGGCAGAGGAGAAGAGCGAAGAAGAGTGAGCTGAAGCCTTGGCTCCTGGCGGGCCGTGTTCCGGAATCCGTACCGGAACACGGCCCGCCCTTTGCTCTCGCACGGTACCCGTGCCCGTAAAGGGTGGATACGATGCGTTCGGGTATGGCACGCATCCACGTGGAGACGCCTCAGAGCGAGGAGAGGGCCATGCGAACGGTGAGCCGCACCGGACTGCTGGCAGTGGGGTTCGGACTTGCAGCCGTCGGAGGGTTCGTTGGCGGTCTGCTCAGAGAGCAGGCAACGCTGACGGTGCTCCGTGGTGCGGCAGGCGAGAGAAGTGAGGACCTGGTTTCATGGGCCGTCGGCTCGTACCGCTCACCTTGGACAACCTTCCGGATCTCCCCAAGCGCTGCCGCTCCTGCGTCTTCTGGGAGCTCGACCCCGTCAGCGGCGAGGCTGCGGTAAAGGCGGGGCGCCCCGAGCTGGAGAAGGAAGCCTGGATCTCGGCGGTGCTGCTGGAGTGGGGATCCTGTGGGCGGGTTGTCTATGTCGACGAAGTGCCTGTGGGGTTTGTGATGTACGCACCGCCGGCCTATGTGCCGCGCTCTACGGCCTTTCCCACCAGCCCTGTGTCGGCGGATGCGGTCCAGCTGCTGACGGCCTGGCTGATCCCCGGGTACCAGGGGCAGGGACTGGGGCGAGTGATGGTCCAGACGGTCGCCAAGGACCTCATCCAGCGTGGCTTCAAGGCCATCGAGGCGTTCGGCGACGCCCGCTGGACCGAGCCGGCGTGTGTGCTGCCTGCCGAACATCTCCTCGCGGTGGGCTTCAAGACCGTACGGCCCCACCCTCGCTTCCCGCGGCTGCGCCTTGAGCTGCGGACCACGATCTCGTGGAAGGAAGATGTGGAGCTGGCACTGGACCGTCTCCTGGGAGCCGTCCAGAAGGAACCGGCGCTGCGGCCGCTGTGAAGCAGACCGTTTCACGTGAAACGGAGAACGGGCCCGCCTCTCGATGAGGGTGGGCCCGTTTCACGTGAAACCAGACGGCAGGACTCAGGCGAGGTAGTCCGCCAGGTCGCGCTCGATCGCGGCCTTCGGCTTGGCGCCGACGATGGTCTTCACGACCTCGCCGTCCTTGTAGACGTTCATCGTCGGGATCGACATGACGCCGTACTTGGCGGTGGTCGCCGGGTTCTCATCGGTGTTGAGCTTGGCGATGACGATCTCGTCGTGCTCGGCGGCAATGGCCTCCAGGGACGGGGCGATCTGGCGGCACGGGCCGCACCAGGTGGCCCAGAAGTCCACGAGGACGGGCTTGTCGCTCTTGAGGACGACCTCTTCGAAGTTGTCGTCCGTAACGGTCACCGTGGCGCCGGCCATGGCAATCTCCTTACTGGGTGGGTGTTGGGAAAGCTGGGGTGCGCGGATCAGGCCGAGGGGGTCTTCTCCGGCTCGGGGGTCGCCTCACCGTCCGACAGCGCCGCGAGGAACCGCTCGGCGTCGAGGGCAGCGGCGCAGCCCGTGCCGGCCGCGGTGATCGCCTGGCGGTAGGTGTGGTCGACGACATCGCCGGCCGCGAAGACACCGGACAGGTTCGTACGGGTGCTGGGCGCATCGACCTTGAGGTAGCCCTCGTCATCGAGGTTCAGCTGGCCCTTGAACAGCTCGGTCCGCGGGTCATGGCCGATCGCGATGAACAGGCCCGTGACGGGCAGTTCGGAGGTCTCACCGGTCTTGACGTTGCGCAGCGTCAGACCCGAGAGCTTGCTCTCACCGTGGATCTCGGCGACCTCGCTGTCCCAGACGAACTTGATCTTCGGGTCGGCGAAGGCGCGGTCCTGCATCGCCTTGCTGGCCCGCAGGGTGTCACGACGGTGGACGACCGTGACCGACTTGGCGAAGCGGGAGAGGAAGGTGGCCTCCTCCATGGAGGTGTCGCCGCCGCCGATGACGGCGATGTCCTGGTCCTTGAAGAAGAACCCGTCACAGGTGGCACACCAGGAGACGCCACGGCCGGACAGTTCGTCCTCACGGGGCAGACCGAGCTTGCGGTGCTGGGAGCCGGTGCTGACGATGACCGTCTTCGCACGGTGCACATTGCCCGCGGTGTCGGTGACCGTCTTGATCTCCTCGGAGAGGTCGACCGCCACGATGTCGTCCGGCACCAGCTCAGCGCCGAAGCGCTCGGCCTGGGCGCGCATGTTGTCCATGAGGTCCGGCCCCATGATGCCGTCGCGGAAACCGGGGAAGTTCTCCACGTCGGTGGTGTTCATCAGCGCGCCTCCGGCGGTGACGGCACCTTCGAAGACCAGCGGCTTCAGGGACGCGCGGGCGGTGTAGAGCGCTGCGGTGTAGCCCGCGGGCCCGGAGCCGATGATGATCACGTTGCGGACGTCGCTCACGGGTGTCTTCCTTGTCTCTGCCGACGGCTTGCTGGGGCTCTCGGAACTCTCACCCCACCCAACGGATCCTACGGGGCGAGCATTCCCGGAGTGTCACAGCGCACGTCTCGTCGCTCAGTCTCGCTGGTACGAGTCCGACAGCAGGACCTTTCCGGGGACCGGCGGTGTGGCGGAGACACAGGAGGACGCGACGACATACGCCGAGACCCGCTTCGGGTCGGCCGGAGCCGGCAGCACGACGAGGAAGGCGTCCTTGCCCTGGTAGCGGGTGTGGCTGGACGCGAGCGGAGCTTCCGAACGCCCGATGCCCCGCTGGACACACGACGGGACGGTGCTGGCGCTGCCCCGCAGCGGGGTATCGGGGGAGCTTCGGGCGCCGAGGTCCGGAGCCTTGTGCGCACTCTTGGACGCGAGCAGAGCGTGAACATGTGATTCAAGGCTGGCGGCGGTCAGGGCGTCCGTACTGCCCATGCTCTTCTCGGTGGTCGAGGTGGTCTGGCTCGGGTGGGTTGCCTGGGGGCTGTTCACGGCGACGTTCTGGAGAAGAACGCTGCCAAGGCCGACGACCGCCGCGGCTGCTGCGGTGCCGAGCAGAATCCGAGGCGAGCGCCTCGAACGGGACGCACGGCCACCGGGAGCATGGCGGCCCGGTCCGGAGGCGCTCCTGGGCCGCCCGGCGGGCCGGGAGGGCTGCGTTACGCGGCCGGAAGACCCGGTCTCGGTTTCACGTGAAACGCAGACCGGGGCAGCGGCCGTTTCACGTGAAACATGGACCCTGGCGCCAGGCGTGGTGCGGTCCAGCAAGACCTCGGCCGCGAGGGCGGCATCGATGCGCCCGGCGACATCGGCCGGCATCCGTGTCGGACCCGGGAGCGTACCGAGCAGTCCCCGGATCTCTTTCAGGGACGCGTAGACGTCCTCGCACAGCGGGCAGCGGGCCAGATGGTGGCGCAGATCCGCGGTGCGGGAGGGGGAGAGCAGCCCATCCGTGAGATCGGAGATCTCGGAGACCTCCGGGTGCTCACCCGTGCCGGTCGTCGACGTCACGCTCGCCCACCTCCGCCCTTCACGGCACCTGTGTCCTTCGGCCCTGCCGTCGGTGGGACGGATGTCCCCTGCGCCCGGTTCCTTCCCCCGCTCGCGGGTTCGCTACCCCCGCGGTCGGCGCGCAGATGGGTGACCAACGGAAGGAGCCGGGCGCGGCCCCGTGCGCAGCGGCTCTTCACCGTTCCGGTCGGGACATCGAGGATCGCCGCTGCCTCGGCCACCGGGTAGGCCTGCATATCGACGAGCACAAGAGCGGCACGCTGCTCCTCGGGCAGGGTGTGCAGGGCCCGGAGCAGCTCACGGTGCAGATCTTTCCGCTCGGCGGGGGCCGCGGCCGATTCCTCGGGCTCCAGCAACTGCTCCAGCCGCTCGGTCTCGGCGACCGGTGAGGTACGTCGGGAGGCGGTCTTACGGGCCCGGTCCAGACAGGCATTGACCGTGATGCGGTGCAGCCAGGTGGTCACGGCGGACTGTCCGCGGAAGGTGTGGGCGGCGCGATAGGCGGAGACCAAGGCGTCCTGGACGGCGTCGGCGGCTTCCTCGCGGTCACCGAGGGTGCGCAGTGCCACCGCCCAGAGCCGGTCGCGGTGCCGCCGGACGATCTCCCCGAAGGCCTCGGGGTCGCCTTTCACATGCAACGCAAGGAGATCGGCGTCGGTTGGTGTCGAAGCCTCGTCGCTGTCGGTGGACACGGGCCCCCCGGCCGTAGCTGCCTGATCTCGGTCCCATTGAAGCCCGCCAGGTCATGAATGTAAATGCGGGACTCCGGCCGGAAATCGGACCGGAGCCCCGCACACTGTCCTGGACGAGTGGCTCGGCTCACCGCCTGCTCAGCTGGTGAACGACACCTCCGCCACGCCCTGCTTGTAGCCGGGGTCGCTGAACTCGTCACGCGGCGCATAGGGCATCGCGGTGATCCAGGCGACGACATACCGCGCCTTCGCCGGCTGCTCCAGCTTGACCTTCGCGGTCGTTCCCGAGGTCTGGCCCGAGCCCAGCTTGTGCATCGAACTCAGCGGCGCGGTCGACGAGAGCGAAGTGGCCGCGTACAGCGTCACGGTGGTGTGGGGCCCGGTGTAGTGCAGCCCGATCGAGGCGGTGCTTATCTGCTGCTTCGCACCAAGGTCGAAGACCAGGCCGACGCCCCTCTTGAAGGCCGGATTGAGTTCTGGGCCCTCGTGGTAGCTCTTGCTGCGCCAGTAGGTGCTGGGGTCCCCGTCGTGGGTGTCCTGTGCCTGGGCCGGGTGCTGCGGCTGGCCGTCGGGGTAGTACTCCGCGGCATTCACGATCTTGACCGGCTCGCCGTTCGGCTTCTTGGCCGCACCACCGCTCGGCTGCGAGTTCCTCGGATCGTCCCGGTCGTTCTCCCGCTTCAGCAGCGTGTCGGCCAGCTGCCAACTGCCCAGCCCCAGCGCCGCGATGAGCAGCGCGGAGACGGACCACTTCAGCGCCCGGCCGGTGCGGCTGTGCAGCGGGGGCGGAGGCGTGGGAACCGGCTGTGTCCGCCGCACGGCCTGGCCGCTGTGTGCCGAGGGCTGGCGGTAGCTGCCCTGCTGGTAGCCCGTGCGCTGGTACGGCGGCGGGGTGGTGAACGCCGTCTCCGGCGGCCGGATGCGCGGCATGGCCGCGACGGCCTTGGCCAGTTCCTCAGGGGTGGTGCAGGGCGGCTCCTGACGGGACGCCGTGGCCCCGTCGTTGATCAGGGCGCGCATGGCGAGCTCGGACAGCCCGCGGTGGACGCCGGCGCGCACCTGGTCGGGTGCGATCAGGCCGACGCCCTTGGGCAGGCCGGTGAGGCCATGGGCATCGTTCTCGTACGGCCAGCGCTGGGTCAGCGCGGCGTACAGCAGCGCGCCGATCGCCTCGGTGTCCGTGCGCTGCGGGTGCTCGCAGGTGATGCCGCGCAGCGCCGCCATGACCGCCAGCCCGCGGATGCGGTACTGGCCGGATTCCGTACGCAGCACCGAGCCGGGGGTGATCCGCAGATGGGCCAGGCCCTCGCGGTGCGCGGCGGCCATGGCCTGGGAGACCTGGCTGACGAGCTGGTAGGCGTCGTGCGGCTCGAGTGGGCCATTGGCCAGCACGGTGGTGAGCTCGGTCGCGTCCGGCAGCCATTCGTGGACGACGTAGACGAGGTCGTTCTCCTCCACGGCGTCCAGGACCTGGACGAACCGGGGGTCGCCGAGCAGTGCGGAGGAACGGGCGGCGGAGAGCACCGGCCGGGCCCGCGGATGTTCGGCGGGGAGGATGTGTACGCCCACCGCCCGGCGCAGCTTCTCGTCGACCGCACGCCAGCTGCTGAATCCGTCCAGACGGGTGACGCACTCTTCGAGCCGGTAGCGTCTCGCGAGCTTGTGGCCGCTGTGCAGTTCCGGTGGCTGGGCCTCGGCCGCCTCGGCACCGTGTTCATCGGTGCGTGCGGCGTCCGTTTCCCCGCCGGATACCTTCTCGGCCTTAGCACCGTCGTCCGTGGCCTTGCCCGCCTTCGCGGTCAGCGGTTCCTCACCGCTCGTGTCAGCCACGTCGACGGCAGCCGTGCTCCGTTCCGCCACCGTCGTTCCTGCCTCCCCATCCGTTGCAGGCTCAATGAGCCAAGACAATTGTGCCCACAGTCCGCCACTATGCACGACACACGGTGGCAGTCGATGGTTGTGCTCAATCAACGCCCAAGCTTCGATCGGACCATGCCGACCAGGGCGTTCATTTCCTCAATGCGCATTTTGCGTGCGGCGATGTAGAACACGGCCAGAAGTGCGGCGGCGCCGGCGACCAGAGCGGCCAGCGAGCCGACGAGTCCGCTTCCGAGCGTCTGCATGATGGCGTACACCACGGCTCCGGAGATGATCGTGGCCGGCACGCTGGCGCCGGCCAGCCGTGCATAGGTGCGCACGACATGAGCGGTGTCGAGATCCCCGTCCATGCGCTTGCCCAGCCGCCGCCAGGCCACGCCCACGCCGATGATGTACGCCAGGCCGTAGGAGGCCGCCATGCCGACCACGGCCCAGCGGGCCGGCAGGATCAGGAAGCAGAGCCCGGAGGCGACGGCGTTGACGGCGGCGACGATCACCGTGTTGTAGAAGGGCGTGCGGGTGTCCTCGTACGCGTAGAACGCGCGCAGGACGACGTACTGCACCGAGAACGGGATCAGCCCCACGCCGAAGGCCATCAGCATGTAGCCCATCGGGATCCCGGCGCCGGACGAGCCGTAGACCAGCGTGCACAGGGGGATGCCGAGGGAGAGGAAGCCGAACGAGATCGGGACGATCGCGACCGCCGAAGTGCGCAGGCCCTGCGACATGTCGTCGCGGACAGCACCGGTATCACCGTCGTGCGCGGAGCGCGCCAGTCGCGGCAGCAGCGCCGCCATCACGGAGACGGTGATGATCGCCTGCGGCATGTTCCAGATCAGCTGGGCGCTGGCGTACGAGATGAAGCCGGTGCCCGGGTGGCCCTGCTGGTCGGCGGTGTTGCCGGCCCAGGTGGAGAGCTGGGTGACGACCAGGACGCCCGCCTGGTTGGCGAGCACGAACAGCACCGTCCACTTGGCGAGCTTGGCGGCCTTGCCCAGACCGTGGCCGCGCCAGTCGAAGCGCAGCCGGAGCTTGAAGTCGGCGTCGCGCAGGTACGGGATCATCGCCAGCGCCTGGACGACGAGGCCGAGGAGGGTGCCGATGCCCAGGAGCCGGATGCCCTCGTCGGGGATGGTGGTGACGCCGATGTGCGAGGTCTTCGCCGTGCCGTAGACCCCGATGAACAGGGCGAAGGTGGCGATCATGACGATGTTGTTGAGGACCGGGGTCCACATCATCGCGCCGAAGCGGCCGCGGGCGTTGAGGATCTGCCCCATCACCACATGCAGACCCATGAAGAAGATCGTGGGGACGCAGTAGCGGGTGAACGCGACGGCGACCTCGTTGGCCGCCGGGTCGCGTGAGATGTCGAACGAGACCAGCTTCACCAGGAGCGGTGCGGCGACCACCGACAGCACCGTGAGCACGCCGAGGACCACGATGACCAGCGTCAGCAGCCGGTTGGCATACGCCTCGCCACCGTCGTCGTCCTCCTTCATCGCACGCACCAGCTGCGGGACGAAGACGGAGTTCAGACCGCCGCCGATGGTCAGGATGAAGATCATCGTCGGGAGCTGGTAGGCGACCTGCCAGGAGTCACCGAGTACCGCACCGCCGAGCGCCGCGACGATCAGCGCCGAGCGGACGAAGCCGGTCAGCCGGGACACCATCGTGCCGGCCGCCATCACCGCACTGGACTTGAGCAGACCGGAGGCGCGGCCGCCGGAGGTCTTGCCGGACGTGGCGGCGGGGGCGGGCTCCGGCTCCGCCGCGGGCTGCTGCGGTACGGCCTCCGGGCCGGGAGCCGTACCGGGCACGGGCGGGCCGGCCGGTGCCGGGCGCTGGGAGTCGTAGGGCTGCTGGTCGCGGTAGAGATGCGCGAAGGCATCGGGTTCCTGGCGCTCGTCGGCAGCCTGGGTCATCAGGCCGTCGACGCCCATGAACTGCACCGTCGCGGCGTCGTCGCCGTACGGAGGGGGCGTGGGCCATTGCTGCTGTTCGGCGGCGTGCCGGCCCGCGGCGGGCTGCTGGTAGAACCCGTGCGCGGGCTGTCCCGGAGGCGGCGGGTGCGCGGCGGGGTCGTAGTGCGGCTCGGGCACCGGATTCCGGGCCGTGGGGTCCTGCGGGGCCTGCGGGTGCTGTGGGGGGCGGCGGTAGGCGTCCTGGACGAAGGGGTCCTGGTCCGCTGGGAACGGGGGCGTCGCAGGGACCGGCCCCATGGGGTCGCCATCGGCGCCCCGGCCCCGGTCACCGTCGTACGGCGCATTCATCGCTGCCCCACCTCATCCGTCGCCGGCCATCCGGCCCCGCCATATATCAACGGTCCACTTTCTCACCTGAGCCGGACGGGTCGGAGCTTTCCGAACCGGTGTCCGGCGAGGGGTCACTCGGCTGCTCGGGGGTATCGCCGTCCGTGCCGCCGTTGTCGCCTTCCGTGCCTGTTTCGCCGTCGGAGCCGTCGCCGGACCCGTCCTCGGCCGGCCGGCCGGCCCGCCGCTTGCGCTGGAGGTAGATCCGCACGCCGGCGAGGACGAGCAGCAGAACACCGCCCGCGATGACGAGCATCACCGTGGCGGTGATCTCCGTGACGTTCACCTGGAACTTCATCGGCTCACCGTAGGGCTTGCCGTCCGCCGTGTAGAGCTGTGCGGTCACCCATGCCCGGCCGTTGGCGTTGGCCGTGGTGGCGAATTTGAACGACTGGCTGTGTCCGCCGTCCACCGTGATCTGCTGCGACTTCCCGGCGTCCAGACGGTTCGGCTGGGACGAGGTCAGCTTCAGCGTCATGTCCTTGACGCCCTGGACCAGGTTGTTCTGGACCGTCACCGGAATCGTGGCGCTGCGCCCGGAGAGCGTGGCATCCGACTTCTGGATCAGATGGACCTTCTTGGTCAGCCCGTCGAGGTAGCTGCGCACCGAGTGCCGGAACGATGAGGCCTCGGTGGTCTCGCCCCGCCACTCCGTCGACATCTCGCGCATGAGGGCGTTGCCGAACGGCGTGACCACACGCTCCGGCTGGGCCAGGATCACCTGGAAATCGTCCAGTTCGGACTGGGTGCCCTGGATCTGCCGGAAGGCGGAGGTGGGGAGCTCGTGCCTGCGCAGTGCGGACGGATAGGCCGAGCTGCTCGGCACCTGGCGGCTGGCCGCGGGGTCGGGCTTTGCCTTGGCTGCGGCGCCGAGGCTTGCCGACTGGGTCCAGCGACCGGACTCCTCGAGATCCCGCAGCGCGGTGGCCATCGCATGCGCCTGGCTGACCGACGGCATGCGCTGGGGGGCGACGACGATGCTGCGCTGCCGGTCGGGGTCCTGGAGGCTGACCATCTGGGTCTGGGCGAGGAATTCCTGGACCGCGTGGGCGGCTTCCCCGGCCTTCGACATATCGCCCTCGAAGGCCCGCGAGAGGGTGGCGTCCGACACGATGGCGGTGTTGCCGCCGCCGATCGGGCGGGCCGCCGTCGGGGTGTAGGAGAGCCGGCCGTTCTCCCGGAGGCTGTCGCTGCGGGTGATCACGTTGTGTGCGCCGGCCGAGGTGGCGACATCGACGATGGAGGAGTCGATCGCACCGTCCGCGGGCCAGGCGAAGTCCGTACGGGGCTTGACGCCGAGGATGGTGTCCACGGTCTTCTCGGCGAGGTCGGTGGCCGGTCCGAGGTGGCTGAGCGCGCGGGGCACGCCCTTGCCGTGGTGGGCGAGCGAGGCCAGGTCGGGATCGGCGAACGGCAGCGCGACGACCTCGTGCGTTTTGGCCGCCTCTTCGAGGTCGTGCAGCCACTGCTTGGCGACCGCCTGGTTCTTGCCCATCGGGCCGTCCGGGCCGCTCACCCGGTACGACTTGGTCATCGCGTCGACGGTCGCGAGCAGGTCGGGGTCGATGACGAAGGTCACCGGGAGGTTCTTGGCGAGCGCGACCATCTGCTGCAACCGGCCGCCGGGCGCGAGTTCGGCGGCGAGGTCGTCGTTGCGGAAGACCGGTGTCTGCTGGGCGTCGGCGTCGGTCTCGGCGGTGAGGTGGGTGGAGGAGATCAGCGGCCACAGGTACGTGAGCTGCGTCTTCTTCTCGGAATCGGCGGCCTGCCAGGGCAGGAACGTCCGGTCGCTGCCGAGCACCTGCTCGTAGGGCGCGGCCTGCGACCGGCCTGACACAGAGATACCGATCTGGTACACCCCGTCATCACCGAGATCGAGGTCCTTGACCGGGACGCTGAGCGTGAAGGGGCGGCTGACCCCAGGCTCCAGCTTGTCGATCTTCTCCTTGTGCCCCTTGACCTCCGGGCCGTCCACCCCTGACACCGAGTCGGAGCGGCGCGACACCGCCTCGATGGCGCTACGGCTGCCGAGGGCATCGCCGCGGCGCATGCCGACCTCTGCGTCGGTGATGGTGCTCCGGCTGTCGTTGGTGAGCGTGCCGGAGACGGTGACCGTGTCGGTCTTGGCCGGGGCGGACGGGGACATCGAGTCGATGGTGACGTCGACCGTGCGGGAGCCGCTGGGAGCCGCTTGGGCGGAGGGGGCGTGCGGGACCTGGAGCAGTCCCATGAGCAGGGGCACTCCGGTGAGCAGTGTCACAGTCCTTCGCAGCCATCGACCACGCGGCCGTTCAGTCCCCTGGAACCCTGCCGCCTCGGCCACGCGCTCGCCCGTCCCTCGTCGTCGTCAGTGGTCGTCGGAATGTGCGTCCACGAATGGTAACGAGGCCCGGCGCGCCCGAGTGCCGCGGACTGCTCCACATGATCGCGGAACCGGCGGCCGTGCGACCGTCCTGTCCCCTTTATTACGTGACGCCTCGCGCGGCGCGGCCACGTACCCTGTTCTGTTGTGCCGAACGCCAACAATGACCTCCCCACCCCGCCCGCCGAGCGGACGCCGCAGTCGACGAACGCGCTGAACCATGTGCAGCGGCGCGCCGTGAGCGAACTGCTGCGGGTGTCCCCCGTCGCGGATGACCTGGCCCGCCGATTCCAGGAGGCCGGGTTCACACTTGCCCTGGTCGGCGGCTCGGTCCGGGATGCGCTGCTCGGCCGGCTCGGGAACGACCTGGACTTCACCACGGATGCTCGTCCCGAGGACGTTCTGAAGATCGTCCGGCCCTGGGCGGACGCGCTCTGGGAGGTCGGTATCGCCTTCGGCACGGTCGGCTGCAAGAAGGACTCGTTCGACATCGAGATCACGACCTACCGCTCCGAGGCGTACGACCGCACCTCCCGCAAGCCCGAGGTGTCCTACGGCGACTCCATCGAGGAGGACCTGGTCCGCCGGGACTTCACGGTGAACGCCATGGCGGTGCTGCTGCCGCAGAAGGAGTTCGTCGATCCGCACAACGGCCTGGAAGACCTGGCCGGCCGGGTTCTGCGGACGCCGGGGACGCCCGAGGAATCGTTCTCGGACGATCCGCTGCGGATGATGCGGGCCGCCCGCTTCGCCGCCCAGCTGGACTTCGAGGTCGCCCTCGAGGTCGTCGCCGCGATGAAGGCGATGGCGGAGCGCATCGAGATCGTCTCGGCGGAGCGCGTACGGGACGAGCTGAACAAGCTGATTCTGGCGCCCTACGCGCGCAAGGGGCTGCGGCTGTTCGTCGATTCCGGCCTGGCCGACCGGGTCCTGCCCGAGCTTCCGGCGCTGCGGCTGGAGAGTGACGAGCATCACCGGCACAAGGACGTCTACGAGCACTCGCTGACGGTTCTGGACCAGGCGATCGACCTGGAGGAGAACGGGCCTGATCTGGTGCTGCGGCTCGCGGCGCTGCTGCACGACATCGGCAAGCCCAGGACGCGGCGTTTCGAGAAGGACGGCCGGGTCTCCTTCCACCACCACGAGGTGGTGGGCGCGAAGATGACCAAGAAGCGGATGACCGCGCTGAAGTACTCCAACGACATGGTCAAGGACGTCTCGCGGCTGGTTGAGCTGCATCTGCGCTTCCACGGCTATGGCACCGGAGAGTGGACGGACTCCGCGGTCCGTCGCTATGTGCGTGACGCCGGCCCGCTGCTGGATCGGCTGCACAAGCTGACCCGCTCGGACTGCACCACCCGTAACAAGCGCAAGGCCGCCGCGCTGTCGCGCGCCTACGACGGGCTTGAGGAGCGCATCGCGCGGCTCCAGGAGCAGGAAGAGCTGGAGGCCATCCGGCCGGACCTGGACGGCAACGACATCATGCAGATCCTGGGCATCGGCCCCGGACCCGAGGTCGGCAAGGCGTACAAGCAGATGCTGGAGCTCCGGCTGGAGCACGGTCCCATGGACCGGGAGGCGGCGATCGCGGCGCTGAAGGAGTGGTGGGCCGCGCAGGGCTGATGTTTCACGTGAAACGGGCGGTCGATGGGCCGCCATGTTTCACGTGAAACATGGCACGCGAGGCATGAAACTGGGGGCGGTGTTTCACGTGAAACACCGCCCCCAGTCGTGCTCGCTGCGTTCGCGGCTGCGCTACTTCGCGGGGGTCAGGCAGAGCACCATGGCCGTGTCGGCCCGCCTGCGACGGTGCACCGTCTTGACGTAGGCGTCCTCTCCCGCGGCGCACACGGACGGGTCCGAGGTGGTGTCGTGCACCGTGGACACCTTGTACTGGGCCTCCGAGCTGCCGCAGTCAACCACGGCGAGGCCGTCGTCCAGCGCACTGCTGGACTTCTTCACACAGTCGCCGGCCTTGGCGCTGTCCGCATCGTCCAGGCTGCTGATCCAGGCGACCCCGATGACGATCAGTCCGATCACGACGCCGATGGCCCGCAAAATCGTCTTGGGAGAGCGGCGCTTGGCGGGCTGTGGCGGCGGGACCGGCGGTCCGCCCTGCATGTAGGGCTGCTGCGGCGGCGCGGCGTACCCCTGCTGCGGCTGTCCGTACGGAGCCTGCGGCTGCTGAGGGTAGGCGTACCCGCCCTGCGGTTGGCCGTACGGGGCCTGGGGCGCCGGCGGTGCCTGCGGATATGGATTCTGCCCGTAGGGCTGCTGGCCGTAGGGATTCGGGCCCGGCGGCATGCTCATGGAACTCCCCCGATTTTGATGTGTACAGGCTCGTGTTGGACGCCCGTAAGGTATCGGGTCCCGCGCCGGGTCGCAGGACCGGATCATCAGGAAGGCGGGGAGGGCGGTGTCTGACCCCGTCTGAGCCGGACCGTTGCGAGGGCGACCACCGCATAGAGCACGGTCACCATGAGGAGCAGGGCGGCTGACCGTCCGTCGGGCGGCAGCATCACGGCGGCGACCGCGGCGGCGCCGACGAAGGCGACATTGAACAGCACGTCGTAGAGGGCGAAGATCCGGCCGCGGAAGGCGTCATCGACCGACGACTGGACCACCGTGTCCGTGGTGATCTTGGTTCCTTGGGTGCCGAGGCCGAGCATGAACGCGGCGGCCAGCATCGGCCCCGGCGTGAAGAACAGGCCGAGCGCCGGGACCAGGACCGCGCCCATGGCGGCACAGCAGGCGATCCAGCCGAACGCGCCGAGCCGTGCGACCGCCCAGGGCGTGACGACCGCGGCCATGAAGAAGCCCGCTCCTGACACCATGACGGTGATCCCGAGCAGCGCCAGGCCCTCGGATTCGGTGTCCGCCCAGGAGTACCGGCACAGCATCAGCACCGCGACCGTCAGGGCCCCGTAGCCGAAGCGGATCAGGGTCATCGCGGTCAGCGCCCGGGCCGCGGTGCGCCGCTCGGCGAGGTGGCGCAGCCCCTCCACAAGACCCCGGACGGTGCTCAACAGGGCTTCACGCAGGTCCGGTTGGAGCCGAGTCGGGTCGGGCCCGAGCAACTGCGGTGCCATGCGCAGTGCGGTGAGGGCCGAGCAGAAGTAGAGGGCCGCGGCGAGCAGCACCACGAACGCATCCACATCCGTGCCGGCCAGTCGGACGGCGAAGGCGAGTCCGCCGCCGGCCGTCATGGCGAGCGTTCCGGCCGTAGGGACGAGGGAGTTGGCGGTGACCAGCCGCAGTCCGCCGTCGACGACCCGTGGCAGCGCGGCCGAGAGCCCGGCCAACACGAAGCGGTTCACGGCGGTCACCGAGAGGGCCGAGGCGTAGAAGAGCCAGTCGGGGACGTCCGAGACGATCAGCGTCGCCGTCACCATGGCGAGCAGCGTCCGCAGCAGATTGCCGTAGAGCAGGACCTGACGGCGCCGCCAGCGGTCGAGCAGTACGCCGGCGAACGGCCCGAGGAGCGAGTACGGCAGCAGCAGGACCGCCATGGCGGAGGCGATGGCCGCGGGCGAGGTCTGCTTCTCGGGAGAGAAGACGACGTAGGTGGCGAGCGCGACCTGGAAGACACCGTCGGCCGCCTGGGACAGAAGCCGTGCGGCAAGGAGCGACCGGAAGTCGCGTAGCCGGAGTAATACGCGGAGATCGCGCACAGCATGCATGAGGCACAGCCTCACACAGCCCGCAGGCCCCCGGGCGGAATACCCGGGGGCCTGCGAAGGGAGGTGGTGGCGGGCGCCTCAGCGCTCGACCTCACCGTTGATGAACTTCTCGACGTTCTCCCGTGCCTCGTCGTCGAAGTACTGCACCGGCGGCGACTTCATGAAGTACGAGGACGCGGAGAGGATCGGGCCACCGATGCCCCGGTCCTTGGCGATCTTCGCGGCGCGCAGCGCGTCGATGATGACGCCCGCGGAGTTCGGCGAGTCCCAGACCTCGAGCTTGTACTCGAGGCTCAGCGGGACGTCACCGAAGGCGCGGCCCTCGAGGCGGACGTAGGCCCACTTGCGGTCGTCCAGCCAGGCCACGAAGTCCGAGGGGCCGATGTGGACGTTGTCCTCGCCCAGCTCACGGTCGCGGATCTGGGAGGTGACGGCCTGCGTCTTGGAGATCTTCTTGGACTCCAGGCGCTCGCGCTCGAGCATGTTCTTGAAGTCCATGTTGCCGCCGACGTTCAGCTGCATCGTGCGGTCCAGGATGACGCCCCGGTCCTCGAAGAGCTTGGCCATCACACGGTGCGTAATGGTGGCGCCGACCTGGGACTTGATGTCGTCACCGACGATCGGGACACCGGCCTCGGTGAACTTGTCCGCCCACTCCTTGGTGCCGGCGATGAAGACCGGCAGGGCGTTGACGAACGCGACCTTGGCGTCGATGGCGCACTGCGCGTAGTACTTCGCGGCGTCCTCGGATCCGACAGGGAGGTAGCAGACGAGGACGTCGACCTGCTTGTCCTTGAGGGTCTGGACGATGTCGACCGGAGCCTCGGCGGACTCCTCGATGGTCTGGCGGTAGTACTTGCCCAGACCGTCGAGGGTGTGGCCGCGCTGGACCTGCACGCCGGAGTTCGGCACATCGCAGATCTTGATGGTGTTGTTCTCGCTGGCGCCGATGGCGTCCGCCAGGTCGAGGCCGACCTTCTTGGCGTCGACGTCGAAGGCAGCCACGAACTCGATGTCACGCACGTGGTAGTCGCCGAACTGCACGTGCATGAGGCCGGGCACGCGGCTCTTCGGGTCGGCGTCCTTGTAGTACTCGACGCCTTGTACCAGCGAGGCGGCGCAGTTTCCCACGCCGACGATGGCTACGCGAACCGAACCCATTCCGGTTGCTCCCTGTGTTCTCGATGAGGACCTGCACAGCAGAGCCTCATGTGGTGGTGTCATCGGACGGATCCGGCCGGGAACCACCCCGGTGCCGGGGCAGGCCGCCCGTATCTCCTGACTGGTTCTTCTTGTCCTGCGCTGCGGGACCCGGTGCGCGCTGATCGCGCCCGGTGCGCTCACTCTCGATGAGGTCGTTGAGCCAACGGACTTCACGCTCCACGGACTCCATGCCGTGGCGTTGCAGTTCGAGGGTGTAGTCGTCCAGCCGCTCGCGGGACCGGGCCAAGGAGGTACGCATCTTTTCGAGGCGCTCCTCCAGCCGGCTACGGCGGCCCTCCAGCACGCGCATCCGTACGTCCCGCGACGTCTGGCCGAAGAATGCGAAGCGGACGCCGAAGTGCTCGTCCTCCCACGCATCCGGTCCGGAGTGGGCCAGCAGCTCCTCGAAGTGCTCTTTGCCCGCTGCGGTCAATCGGTAGACGATCTTGGCTCGGCGCCCTGTCAGAGCCGCGGCGGGAACGCCCTCCGGGGCGCCGTCCGTCTCCTCGATGAGCCAGCCGTTCGCGACCAGCGCCTTGAGGCAGGGGTAGAGGGTGCCGTAGCTGAACGCACGGAACACCCCGAGCGAGGTATTGAGCCGTTTTCGCAGCTCGTAGCCGTGCATCGGGGACTCGCGCAGCAGGCCCAGGACGGCGAACTCGAGGATGCCGGAGCGTCTGCTCATCCTCCGCCTCCCTGACCCGGTGCGTTCTTTATGTCGTGCTGATGTATCGACTCGATACATCCAGACGATAGAACGACCCCCTGGGTGGAACAAGAGGGGGGACGGTGAACGGCGTCACATCACTGATTCGTCCTACGCAACCTGACTGATTTGGAGTGAATTTCAACACTGGGCAGGTTTTGGCCGTGCGTAGTCTGTGCGGCATGCAGACCGCCGGGAACCGTGGGCCGATATTTGACGTCCTCGTCCTCGGTGTATTGCGGCCCACTCCTCAGGAGCGGGCCGTGCATCGGGGGGACCTGAAGACAACTGCCGCCTTCAGGCGACGAGATAGCGCGCCTGCCCGAGGAGTATTCGTTCCATGAGCGAGCACCGTCGCAAACCGCCACAGCCGCAGAGTGGCGGACGTGCCGCGGCCCGACGCGCCGCACAGCAGCCATCGGGGCGTCGTGGTGCGCCTTCGCATGGCTCTGCCGGTCCTGCCCCGTATTCCGAGCCGCCCGGCCACGAGCCGCGGCCCGGTGGGCGTGCCGAAGCCCGCAGGGCCGCCCAGCGTGGCGGCCGCCGGCGGGTGTCCGACTCCTCGGCGATGGGCCACGGCGGTGCCGGCGGCCGGGGCGGCGGAGGCCGTCGCGGTGGTGGCGGCGGTGCTGAGGGAGGTCGCGGACGCGGCCGGGGCGGCGATCCCGGCAAGCGGCGTCTGATCGACTACCCGCGGGCCAACCGGGTCGGCTGGCGGCGCTTCGTGCCGTCCTGGAAGCAGGTCACCAGTCTGTGCATCGGCTTCTTCGGTCTGATCGTGGGCGTCTCCGGGGTCGCGCTGGCCTTGGTGAGCGTGCCCAACGAGAGCGATGCCGCCAAGTCGCAGAACAATGTCTACCTCTGGGCCAATGGCAAGGTCATGGCGCGCGACGGCGAGACAAATCGCCAGAACGTCAACATAAATGAAATTCCGCTGTCGATGCAGAATGCAGCGATCTCCGCGGAGAATGCGTCCTTCCGGACGGACTCGGGCGTGGACCCGATGGGTATTGCGCGCGCCGTGCTGAACATGGCGAAGGGCGGCCAGACCCAGGGTGGCTCGACCATCACTCAGCAGTATGTGAAGAACGCGATGCTGAGTCAGGAGCAGACCCTCGATCGCAAGTTCAAAGAGCTGTTCATCGCGATCAAGGTCGGCTGGCAGATGGACAAGGACAAGATCCTTCAGGGCTACCTGAACACCAGCTACTACGGTCGGGGTGCCTACGGGATCCAGGCGGCGGCCCAGGCGTACTACGGCAAGGACGCCAGGAAGCTGACACCGGACGAGGGCGCCTTCCTCGCGACCGTGCTCAAGGGCGCCAACCTGTACGACCCCGCCGGCGGCACCGGACCGGGGGCCTCCAAGGCGGAGAACACCAAGCGTGCCAAGGCGCGGTGGTCCTGGATCCTGGACCGGGAGGTCGCGAACGGCCTGATGAAGAAGGCCGAGCGGGCCAAGTACACGAAGTTCCCGACGCCGAAGCAGCCGAAGCCGGTGGCCAGCAAGAGCGGCCAGACCGGCTACCTGATGGACGTTGCCAAGAAGTACGTGCTGAAGCACGGGAACATCAGCGAGGCCCGGTTCGACAAGGGCGGCTACACGATCCGGACGACCTTCGACGAGAAGAAGACCAACCAGCTCGCCGCGTCGGTCAAGAAGGTCGACAAGCGGTACATCGACCCGAAGGAACGGGCCAAGGACAAGTACGTCCAGTTCGGTGGTGCCTCCGTGGTGCCGGGAGACGGCAAGATCGTCGCCCTGTACGGCGGTGAGGGCTACGACAAGGGACACTTCAGCAACAACGCCGACACCTTCGGTGTGCCGGTCGGCTCGACCTGGAAGCCGTTCGTGCTCGCGGCGGCGATGAAGTACGGCACGCCCAAGACCCAGCCCGAGGGCCTCTCGCCGGACAGCCGGTACAACGGCAATGACCACCTCAAGGTGAAGAACGCCGATGGCAGCTATGTCATGAAGCGGGACAACACGCCCTTCTACCAGGAGAACGAGAGCAACCATCCCTGGGGCTACATCTCGCTGACCAAGGCGATGGAGCAGTCCGTCAACACGCCGTACGTCCAGCTCGGCATGGATGTCGGGATGTCCAAGGTCCGGGACACGGCGGAGGCGGCGGGCATCTCGCCGGCCAGCTTCGACAAGAACCTCAACCCGTCCTTCGCACTGGGCACCTCCACGCCGAGCGCGATCCGTATGGCGGACGCCTATGCGACGTTCGCCGCGGAGGGGACGAAGGTCGAGCCCTACTCGGTGACCAAGGTGACGTCCGAGGGCGTCGACCTGCCGGGCTTCGAGCGGCCCAAGCAGGAGACGGGGATGGACTCCAACGTCGCCAACAACGTGACCAAGGTGCTGGAGAACGTCATCGACAAGGGCACCGCGAAGGACGCCAGCCGGCTGAACATGCCGGCGGCGGGCAAGACCGGTACCACCGACGAGAACAAGTCGGCCTGGTTCGTCGGCTACACCAAGCAGCTCTCGACGGCCATCACGATGTTCCGTGAGGACCCACAGAACCCGCGTCAGCTGTCCATGAACGGTGTCGGTGGCTTCGACTCGATCCACGGTGGCGCGCTGCCCACCGAGGTGTGGACCGAGTACATGCTGCAGGCGATGAAGGGCGTCACTCCGGTGGACTTCACGCCCGCCACCCCCATCGGGCAGAAGGCGGACCAGGAAGGGATGCCGTCGCCGACACCGACGCCCACGCCGTCGGACACGCCGTCGGAGACCCCGTCCGACACGCCCAGCGATTCACCCTCCCCGTCGGACTCGCCGAGCACGGGCCCGACCAGTACCTGCTCTCCTTGGGACATCAAGTGCAAGGACAGCGGTGGGACGACCACCGGCGGAGGGAACGGCACCGGAGGCGGAAACGGCGGACCGGGCGGTGGCCCCGGCGGCACCTCTCCGACACCTGAGCCGACGGACACCAGCGGTGACGGAGGCATCTTCGGCGGTCCCACCGGCTCATGACCGAGGACCGTTTCACGTGAAACGCTGACGTGTTTCACGTGAAACATGGAGCCACGAAGCCCCTGTCCGGCCTGACCGGGCGGGGGCTTCGCCACGTTCTGCACAGGGTCGTACGGCAGGATGGGGCCATGACGAGCGTGCGACAGGACGAGCCGGTACGGCCGACACAGCGGGATGAGGTGGCCGCGGCCGGCAGTGAGCTCGTCGGCGGGCCGATCGGCCGGCGCGCACTGCTCGGGACGCACTGGCTGACCCCGGTGCGGGTCATCGCACTCGTCGCCCTCGGCATGTTCGCGCTCGGCATGGTGCAGAAGCTGCCCTGCTACAACGGCGGCTGGTTCTTCGGCGCCACGAGCCAGTACACCCATGCCTGCTACTCCGACATCCCCCACCTCTATGCGGGGCGCGGTTTCGCCAATGGGCTGGTCCCGTACTTCGACCGGCTGCCCGGTGATATGGAGTACCTGGAGTACCCCGTGCTGACCGGTGTCTTCATGGAGGTCGCCTCCTGGATGACGCCGCACAGCGGGAGCATCCAGTCCCGCGAACAGATCTACTGGCTGGTCAACGCCGGGATGCTGATGATCTGCGCCGCCGTGATCGCGGTGTGTGTCACCCGCACTCACCGGCGACGTCCCTGGGACGGCCTCCTGGTCGCCCTGGCACCCGCCGCCGCCCTGACCGCCACCATCAACTGGGACCTGCTGGCGATCGCCCTGACCGCCGCCGGAATGCTGATGTGGTCACGCAGCCGCCCGCTGAAGGCAGGCATCCTGATCGGGCTGGCGACCGCGGCGAAGCTGTACCCGGTGCTGTTGCTGGGGCCGCTGCTGGTGCTGTGCTGGCGCGCGGGGACCTGGCGCGCGTACGGGAAGGCGGTGGCCGGCGCGGTGCTGTCGTGGCTGGTGGTGAACCTGCCGGTGATGATCACGCATGACGCGACGGGATTCCACATCCGGGAGGGCTGGGCGAAGTTCTACACCTTCAGCCAGGAGCGGCCCATCGACTTCGGTTCGATCTGGCTGCTGATCTCGCAGCGCACCGGGAACCCCCTGGAGAACGCCAACACCTACGCCACCCTGCTGATGATCGTGGGCTGCGGCGCCATCGGACTGCTGACCCTCTACGCGCCGCGCCGGCCGCGATTCGCACAGCTCGCCTTCCTCGTCGTCGCGCTGTTCATCCTCACCAACAAGGTCTACTCACCGCAGTACGTCCTGTGGCTGACCCCGCTCGCCGCGCTGGCCCGGCCGCGCTGGCGGGACTTCCTGAGCTGGCAGGGCTGCGAGGTCATGTACTTCCTGGGGATCTGGATGTACCTGGCCTACACCGGCAACGGCGACAAGCACCAAGGGCTGCCGCCGGAGGGCTACCAACTCGCCATCGCACTACACCTCTTGGGCACCCTGTACCTGTGCGCCGTGGTCGTCCGGGACATCCTGATGCCCGAGCGCGATGTGGTGCGCCGGGACGGTGACGACGATCCGTCGGGCGGTGTCCTCGACCGCAGCCCCGATGTGTTCGTCCTCGGCCGGGCCTACCACCCGCCGCGGCACGCGGTGCAGTTCGAGGGGGCACCGCGGGTGCGCTGGGGCGTCGCACGGGACTGAGCCGGCACGGCGTACACAAGGGCCCGGTACCGCAGAGAACGTCTGCGGTACCGGGCCCTTGGCAGCTGTGGGCGGCTTTCCGGCCGCTCAGCGGTCCACGAGACGGTCGTACTGCGTGGTGGTGTGCCGCAGATGGGCCACCAGCTCCTCGCCGACCTGTGGCTGCGGGGCGTCCGCCGGTACGAACAGGATCGACACCTGCATGTGCGGGGGCTCCGCGAACCAGCGCTGCTTCCCGGCCCAGACATACGGCGCGAGATTGCGGTTCACGGTCGCCAGGCCGGCCCGGGCCACGCCCTTGGCTCGCGGCATCACTCCGTGCAGCGCCTTGGGCGACTCCAGGCCGACGCCGTGCGAGGTGCCACCGGCCACCACCACCAGGTAACCGTCGGAGGCCGCCTTCTGCTGGCGGTAGCCGAAGCGCTCGCCCTTGGCGACCCGGGTGACATCGAGCACCGAACCGCGGTACTCGGTGGCCTCATGGTCGCCGAGCCACAGCCGCGTACCGATCCGGGCTCGGAACCGGGTCTGTGGGAACTGCTGCTGGAGACGGGCGAGTTCATCGGCCTTGAGGTGGCTGACGAACATGGTGTGCAGCGGGAGCCGGGCGGTACGCAGGCGGTCCATCCAGCCGATGACCTCCTCGACCGCGTCGGAGCCGTCGGTGCGGTCCAGCGGCAGGTGGATCGCGAAGCCCTCCAGCCGTACGTCCTCGATGGCCGCGGCCAGCTTCGGCAGGTCCTCCGGCTGGACGCCGTGGCGTTTCATGCTGCTCATGACCTCGATGACGACCCGGGCGCCGACCAGGCCGCCCACACCCTCGACCGAGGAGACCGAGCGGATCGCCCGGTCCGGCAGCGGCACCGGCTCCTCACCGTGGCGGAACGGGGTCAGTACGAGCAGATCGCCGCTGAAGAAGTCCTTGATGCGGGCCGCTTCGTAAGTCGTCCCGACCGCGAGGATGTCGGCACCGAGGAGGGTCGCTTCTTCGGCGAGGCGCTCGTGGCCGAAGCCGTAACCGTTGCCTTTGCAGACCGGGACCAGCCCGGGGAACTGCTGGAGAACGCTCTGCTGATGCGCCCGCCAGCGCGCGGTGTCGACGTAGAGGGTGAGCGCCATGGCCGGGCCCAAAACCTTTCTCGTGGCTGGGGTGTGTCAGGAGTACGGACGGTGCGGTGGAGCGGTCAGCGGCGCGACATGTAGATGTCGAGCGCCTTGTGCAGCAGCTTGTTGAGCGGGAAGTCCCACTCACCGAGGTACTCGGCTGCCTGCCCGCCCGTGCCGACCTTGAACTGGATCAGGCCGAAGAGGTGGTCGTTCTCGTCCAGCGAGTCGCTGATGCCGCGGAGGTCGTAGACCGAGGCGCCGAGCGCGTAGGCGTCCTGAAGCATCCGCCACTGCATCGCGTTCGAGGGGCGGACCTCACGGCCGATGTTGTCGGAGGCACCGTAGGAGTACCAGACGTGCCCGCCGACGACCAGCATCGTGGCTGCCGAAAGGTTTACGCCGTTGTGGCGGGCGAAGTAGAGCCGCATGCGGTTGGGGTCCTCGGAGTTGAGGGCCTGCCACATGCGCTGGAAGTAGCCGAGCGGCCGCGGGCGGAAGTGGTCACGCTCAGCGGTGATCTCGTAGAGCCGCTGCCATTCGGCCAGGTCGTCGTAGCCTCCCTGGACGACCTCGACGCCGGCCTTCTCGGCCTTCTTGATGTTGCGGCGCCACAGCTGGTTGAAGCCCTTGTGGATCTCTTCCAGCGGGCGGTCGGCCAGCGGTACCTGGAAGACGTAGCGGGGCTGCACATCGCCGAAGCCGGCGCCGCCGTCCTCGCCCTGCTGCCAGCCCATCCGCCGCAGCCGGTCGGCCACCTCGAAGGCGCGCGGCTCGATGTGCGTCGCCTCGACGTCCCGCAGCCGCTTGACGTCCGGGTTCTGGATGCCGGACTTGATCGCGGCGGCGTCCCAGCGCCGGATGATGACCGGCGGGCCCATCTTCACGGAGAAGGCGCCCTGCTGCTTGAGGTGGCCGAGCATCGGCTGGAGCCAGTCCTCCAGATTCGGCGCGTACCAGTTGATGACCGGGCCCTCGGGGAG
This sequence comes from Streptomyces sp. NPDC034111, assembly GCF_055575375.1. Taxonomy (NCBI): domain Bacteria; kingdom Bacillati; phylum Actinomycetota; class Actinomycetes; order Kitasatosporales; family Streptomycetaceae; genus Streptomyces; species Streptomyces sp. NPDC034111. The sequence continues at coordinate 219,887 of NZ_JBVIST010000006.1, forward strand.
GTACGCGAGGTAGCGCTTGATCTTGGGCAGCTGGCGGTAGAGGACCAGGCCGGCGCCGACCAGCTCGCCGCTCGGGTCGAACCAGCCCAGGCTCTCCGAACGCCATTCGGCCTTGACGTCCGCCCAGGCCGGAACCTGCATGTGGCTCGCCGCGGGCAGGCTCTGGATGTATGCCAGATGCTGCTCTCGACTGATGGTCCTCAGGGTCAGGCTCATGCGGGGCGCTCCTCGGCAGGTGTGTCCCCTTGGTCGGGGCTCCGGCTCTCGCGCCGAAGCCTACTGTGACCGGGGAGCGCCCCGTCTGGGCCATACGGGCTGGGCCCCGTATGCCTCATCTGCGACGGCCGGTCGGCCCGGCCGCCGTCTCAGCCGATGACGCCGCCGAAGAGGCCGCCGTGCGCCAGGCCGAGGTAGAAACCGAGGGATGCGGCCCCGAGGCCGATGATCAACAGGAAGCGTTCGCCTGTCGTGGACGAGATGAACTGGCCCCACAGGCCGGTGCCGATACCGATCAGGCCGACCCAGGAGCTGACCAGGTGCAGGCTGGGAGAGAGCGTGGTGAAGACGGCGATCGCGCCGAGCACCACTGTCACGATGGCGAAGGTGTTCTCGACGGGATGGTCCTTGCCGTCGCTGTTGAGAAGCGAGAGCAGATAGCGCTGGGTCCTAGCTGCCTGTGCCATACGGCACCTCCCATGACAGGGGCGGCGCACTGTAACGCCGCTCACACCCGTTGTGTTCCAGATTGCGGGGTGCACCGGCCGGATTTCAACCGGAAGGCTTCAGGCAGGTACTCTGTACGGTCTGCGCCCATGTCTGTCCGGATCACCGGCCGGGCGGGCGCGGAAACGCATATGACCCTCCTGCCACGGAACGACCGTGGCCGCTGAGTCCAAAGGAGGTGGGTTCCACATGCGTCACTACGAGGTGATGGTCATCCTCGACCCCGATCTCGAGGAGCGCGCTGTCTCCCCGCTGATCGAGAACTTCCTCTCCGTCGTCCGTGAGGGCAACGGAAAGGTCGAGAAGGTCGACACCTGGGGCCGTCGTCGTCTCTCGTACGAGATCAAGAAGAAGCCCGAGGGCATCTACTCGGTCATCGACCTGCAGGCCGAGCCTGCGGTCGTCAAGGAGCTCGACCGTCAGATGAACCTGAACGAGTCGGTCCTCCGGACCAAGGTCCTCCGTCCCGAGACCCACTGAACGCGTCAGCGTCCAGCGGTAACCGGGTCCGAGTAGCAGCAACACCAGCAGCCAGCAGCACACCCGCCGAGAGGTTCCCCTAATGGCAGGCGAGACCGTCATCACGGTTGTCGGCAATCTTGTCGACGACCCCGAGCTGCGCTTCACCCCGTCCGGTGCGGCGGTCGCGAAGTTCCGCGTCGCGTCCACTCCCCGCACCTTCGACCGTCAGACCAATGAGTGGAAGGACGGCGAGAGCCTGTTCCTGACCTGCTCGGTGTGGCGTCAGGCGGCTGAGAACGTCGCCGAGTCCCTTACGCGGGGTACCCGCGTGGTCGTCCAGGGCCGCCTCAAGCAGCGGTCGTACGAGGACCGCGAGGGCGTGAAGCGCACGGTCTACGAGCTCGACGTCGAGGAAGTCGGCGCGAGCCTCAAGAACGCCACTGCCAAGATCACCAAGACCACCGGTCGTGGTGGCCAGGGCGGCGGCTTCGGCGGCGGTCAGCAGGGCGGTGGCCAGGGTGGCGGCGGCTGGGGCGGCGGCCCCGGCGGCGGTCAGCAGGGCGGCGGAGCTCCTGCCGACGACCCGTGGGCGACCGGCGGTCCGGCCGGCGGTGGCCAGCAGGGTGGCGGCGGTGGCTGGGGCGGTAGCTCCGGCGGTGGCTACTCGGACGAGCCGCCCTTCTAGGTCCTGTAGCCGGCTCGGTTCCGCGGTGTTTCACGTGAAACACCGCCCGTGAAACGGCCGGAGGCCTTGAGGGCGTCAGCACAAACTTCTTGAACTCATTGGAGAGAGACAATGGCGAAGCCGCCTGCTCGCAAGCCTAAGAAGAAGGTTTGCGTGTTCTGCAAGGAGAAGATCTCCTACGTTGACTACAAGGACACGAACCTGCTGCGGAAGTTCATTTCCGACCGCGGCAAGATCCGTGCCCGCCGAGTCACCGGCAACTGCACTCAGCACCAGCGTGACGTCGCCACGGCCGTGAAGAACAGCCGTGAGATGGCGCTGCTGCCCTACACGTCCACCGCGCGATAAGGGAAGGGTGACCGAATCATGAAGATCATCCTCACCCACGAGGTCTCCGGCCTCGGCACCGCCGGCGACGTCGTTGACGTCAAGGACGGGTACGCCCGCAACTACCTGGTCCCGCGCGGTTTCGCGATCCGCTGGACCAAGGGTGGCGAGAAGGACGTCGAGCAGATCCGCCGCGGTCGCAAGATCCGCGAGATCGCCACGATCGAGCAGGCCAACGAGGTCAAGGGCCAGCTCGAGGGCGTCAACGTGAAGCTGGCCGTGCGTGCCGGCGACGCGGGTCGCCTGTTCGGCTCCGTCACTCCGGCCGACGTCGCTTCGGCGATCAAGGCCGCCGGTGGTCCGGACGTCGACAAGCGTCGCGTCGAGCTGGGCTCGCCGATCAAGACCCTGGGCGCGCACCAGGTCTCCGTGCGTCTGCACGCCGAGGTCGTTGCGAAGCTGGGCGTCGAGGTCGTCGCCGCCTGATCGCAGGACAACGCGGAAGGGCCGCACTCCCGTCATCGGGGTGCGGCCCTTCGCCGTGTCCGGGGACGGCCCGGTCTCAGTCCTCGTCCTGGGCGTGCTTGTAGAGCTCGGCGATGTCGTCGTCGAAGTACGCCGCGTAGGAGATGTCGTCCTCGTCCCCGCCGCCCTCATGACCGCCCAGGACACCGATGACCGTGCCGGTGTGGCTCTTGGGGTCGTAGTCGGCCAGCCAGGGACTGCCGCTGGTACCGCCTTCGAAGTCGGTGCACCGGATGCGCATCTGGGTGTTGCTGTACTTCGTGGTGCGGTTCTGGCAGGAGATCGGGGTGTCGCGGCTGGTGGGGTAGCCGGTGATCTTGACCTCGTTGTCGAAGCCACGGTCGATGCCGAGGGTGTTGCCGCCCAGGACGTCCTGGATCTGCTTGCCGCCCTTTTTGTCGAGGATGAGGAAGGCGACGTCGAGGTCCTCGTCCTGCGATTTGGCCCAGCGGTCGTCGACGATCACCTTCTTGACCTTCCACAGGCCGGTGGGCTCCTCCCCGTTGCGGTAGTCGGGGGCGAAGACCAGATCGTCCACCGTGGAGCCGGCCTCGGCGTCGAATGCGCAGTGCGCCGCCGTGATCAGCATGTTCCGGCCCGGGCTCTGCACCACGCTCGCCGTGCAGAAGTGATCGCCGGTGTCGTCCTTCTCGAAGACCACGCCGACCCGGGAGTTCTGCTCGGTTCTGCGGGGGGTGTACGCACTGCCGTCATCGGCCGGGGCGGTCGCGGCGGGATCCTGGTCCTGGGGGTCCTGGCCCGCCTCGCCGGACTTGCCGAAACTGCTGCGGCCCTCGGCGCTGACGCTCGTATCGGACTCCTCCGCGGCGTAGCCCACCACGGCAGCGGCCATGAGGACGACGAACGTCAGGGGCAGCACGGACTTCCTGGCAAGCGGGCGCACACGGTCATTATTGACATGCGCTGTGTGTTGCGGGAGATGGTTCAGCGCGAGGCTCCGGTCACAATCCACCGTCCGGAGCGGGTGCGCAGCCACAGTGTCAGCATGCGGACGGTCATCATCAGGGCCATTGCCCACCACAGGGCGACCAGTCCGCCGCCGAAGGCGGGTACGGCCAGTGCGGCCGGTACGAACAGCGCCAGTGTCACCACCATCGCCCCGGCCAGGTACGGGCCGTCCCCCGCGCCCATCAGGACGCCGTCGAGGATGAAGACGATTCCGGCGACCGGCTGGGTCAGTGCCACCACCAGGAGCGCGGTCAGCAGCGGGCCCTGTACGGCGGGGTCGGAGGTGAACAGCGGGATGAACAACGGGCGGGCGAGCGCGACCAGCACGCCGAGGACCAGGCCCGAGGCGAGGCCCCACTGGACCATGCGGCGGCAGGCGGCCCTGGCGCCCTCGCCGTCCCCCGCGCCGAGGTAGCGGCCTATGATGGCCTGCCCGGCGATGGCTATCGCGTCCAGTGCGAAGGCCAGCAGGGACCACAGCGTGAGCACGATCTGGTGGGCGGCGACCTCGGCGTCACCGAGCCGGGCGGCGACGGCGGTGGCGATCAGCAGAACAGCGCGCAGCGAGAGCGTACGGACCAGCAGCGGGACGCCGGCCTGGGCGCAGGCGCGGATCCCAGCGGCGTCGGGGCGCAGCGAGGCGCCGTGTCGCCGTGCCCCGCGGATCACCACGGCGAGGTAGACCGCGGCCATACCGCACTGGGCAATGACCGTGCCCCAGGCGGAGCCGGCGATGCCGAGCCCGGCGCCGTAGACCAGGCCGACGTTGAGCGCGGCGTTGGCGGAGAAGCCGCCGATGGCGACGTAGAGCGGGGTGCGGGTGTCCTGGAGGCCGCGGAGCACGCCGGTCGCGGCCAGCACGACGAGCATCGCGGGGATGCCCAGGGCGCTGATGCGCAGGTAGTCCGTGGCGTGCGGGGCGGCGGTCGGGGAGGCGCCGAAGGCCTCGACCAGCCAGGGGGCGGTCGGCAGCACGGCGGCGATGACCGCGGCGCCGAGCAGCAGGGCGAGCCAGATGCCGTCCATGCCCTGGCGGATCGCGGCCGGGAGGTCGCCGGCGCCGACCCTGCGGGCGACCGCCGCGGTGGTCGCGTAGGCGAGGAAGACGAAGACGGAGACGGCAGTGGTCAGCAGACCGGCGGCGACGCCGAGGCCGGCGAGCTGGGCGGTGCCGAGGTGGCCGATGACGGCGCTGTCGGCCATGACGAAGAGCGGTTCCGCGACCAGTGAGCCGAAGGCGGGGAGGGCGAGGGCGATGATCTCGCGGTCATGGCGGCGGGCAGTGCGCCGCGGGGTCGCGGGAGCCTGTGTCATGCACTCAATCTAATCTTCCACAGGTAAGAGATGCAAACCCCTTGCAGTCCTTACTTTCCGCTGGGTGGAGCCGTCACCTGCGCGCCGTTTGTCGCGATCTTGAACCACTGGCAGAAGTTTTTCTCCCCCACAGGCTATGGATCAGAAAGTCGCAGGTCAGAGACTTGAGCTCGGGGTGATTGTGTGCTTGTCCACAGAAGTTTCCCCCGCCCCGTGCACAGGATCCGGGGACTTCTCCACAGCTGTAGGGCGGTCATCCACATGGCCTGTGGATAACCAGATTGGCGGACGGTGCCCACGGGCCTACCGTGGTCCGGCACCCGCCGACTGTTCCGGCCTGAGAAATCGTCCGAACTCGACGCGCCGTAACCGGAGTCGGGCGTCTCGATTGTCAGAGCTGTGCCGTAAGAAAGAACAGCACAGCAAGGTCCGCGCCGCGGACGGGAGGAGGTGCCGGGGTGAGCATTCCCGAGCCCATGGAAGACCCCTGGGCGGACTCCGGTCCCAGCGACCTGCTGCCGGCCGCCCGCTCCCGACGGGGTGAGGGCAAGGGCCGCGGCCGCGGCGACCGACAAGAGCGCGGCGGCGACGACGGCGGCTCCTGGGCCGGCGGCTTCGAGCGGGTCCCCCCGCAGGACCTGGACGCCGAGCAGTCCGTGCTCGGCGGCATGCTGCTGTCCAAGGACGCCATCGCGGATGTCGTCGAGGTCCTCAAGAGCGAGGACTTCTACCGCCCCGCCCACGAGATGGTCTTCCAGGCGATCCTCGATCTGTACGCCAAGGGTGAGCCGGCCGACCCGATCACCATCGCCGCCGAGCTGACCAAGCGCGGCGAGCTCGCCCGGGTCGGCGGAGCCTCGTATCTGCACACCCTCGTGCAGTCCGTGCCCACGGCCGCGAACGCCGAGTACTACGCCGAGATCGTCCACGAGCGCGCCGTGCTCCGCCGGCTGGTCGAGGCCGGCACCCGTATTACCCAGATGGGATACGCCGCCGACGGCGATGTCGACGAGATCGTCAACAGCGCCCAGGCGGAGATCTACGCCGTCACCGAGCAGCGGACCAGCGAGGACTACCTCCCGCTCGGCGACATCATGGAAGGCGCCCTCGACGAGATCGAGGCGATCGGCTCACGCCAGGGCCAGATGACGGGTGTGCCGACGGGCTTCACCGATCTCGATTCCCTGACGAACGGCCTCCACCCGGGCCAGATGATCGTGATCGCGGCCCGTCCCGCCATGGGTAAGTCGACGCTCGCGCTGGACTTCGCGCGGGCCTGCTCGATCAAGAGCAATCTGCCGAGCGTGATCTTCTCGCTCGAAATGGGACGCAACGAGATCGCGATGCGTCTGCTGTCCGCCGAGGCGCGGGTGGCGCTTCATCACATGCGCTCCGGCAGCATGACGGACGAGGACTGGACGCGGCTGGCCCGGCGGATGCCCGATGTCTCGGCGGCGCCGCTCTACATCGACGACTCGCCGAACCTCTCGATGATGGAGATCCGCGCGAAGTGCCGTCGGCTCAAGCAGCGCAATGACCTGAAGCTGGTGGTCATCGACTACCTCCAGCTGATGCAGTCCGGCGGCTCGAAGCGCGCCGAGAGCCGCCAGCAGGAGGTCTCGGACATGTCCCGAAACCTCAAGCTGCTGGCGAAGGAGCTGGAACTCCCGGTCATCGCGCTCTCCCAGCTGAACCGTGGCCCCGAGCAGCGCACGGACAAGAAGCCGATGGTCTCGGACCTCCGTGAATCCGGTTCCATCGAGCAGGACGCCGACATGGTCATCCTGCTGCACCGCGAGGACGCCTACGAGAAGGAGTCCCCCCGCGCCGGCGAGGCCGACCTCATCGTCGCCAAGCACCGTAACGGCCCCACGGCGACCATCACGGTGGCCTTCCAGGGCCACTACTCCCGGTTCGTGGACATGGCGCAGACCTGAGGTCACGCGCTGGTCTGCACACCGGCGTTGGTGAGGATCTCGCGCGCTGACAGGGCGGTGCTCTGTGCGGCGGTGAGACCGGAGGCCGCCAGATGGGCGTCCACGATCCGCAGTCCGGCCGCGTACCCGGCGAAGTCCGGCAGCCCCACGGGTTGTTGCCCCATGCGCTGCGCGGTGGCGTCGCCGAAGACGTACGGGAGCAGATTCTGCATCCCTGCCACGTCGATCCCGGCGGCGATCTTTTCGTAGGCGCGGTCCAGTTCGGCGCCGGACAGTCCCTGCGACCACGGCCCCATGGCCTGCTCGCCGGCCAGCTCCCGCACGAACGCCTCGGCCAGTCCTTCGGCGACGACGTGTTCACCAACCGTCACGGCCATCGGGTCCCAGGTCACGTTCGCGTAGCGCACGTTGTGGTGCAGCTCGTGTGCGGCGGCGTGGCCGATCTTCTTCAGACTCGTGTCAGTGGGCCACATCAACAGATGGATCGCGCCCGGGATGCCGCCCATACCGAGGTAGCCGGCACTGCGGACGGTGAGGTGGTCGTCGTCGGGATCGCCGAGCACCAGGACGACGTGCACGGTCTCGGCGTGCTTGATACCGGGCACCGCACCGTCGATCCGCTGCCACGCGGTGGCGAGGGAGTCCTCGATCCGCGTCCACACGTCCGCGTTCTGCATCTGGCGCAGGGCAGACAGGTACCGCGGGTCCTCACGGTCGAGTCGGAAACCACTGCCCTGGCGGTGCACCTCGACCAGGTCCATGCCCGTCACGGACATCGCGCTCTGGAGCGGGCTGAGCATTTCCCGGAGGGCGTCGGGCCGCTCCTCCATGGGGCGTTGCAGGAGATCGAGCATGGCGGATGCCGTGTCATGAACAACAATCTTCATGGCTCGGGACCGTAGGACCTCCCGTTACGGGAGGTGCAACCCCTGCCGCTCGACCGCTCGCTCGACTCCGCTGTCGGCAAACACGCCTGGGGAAGGCACCGCCGCCTGCCAGCCTGGGCGGATGGGCAACGATTCAGCGGTTCGCCGCCTCGACCTGGGGTACTTCGTCCGGCCCGCGGCAGAGACCGGTGGCCCCCAGCCACGTGTGGAACCTGTGCTCGGCTACCTGGTCCGACGCAATGAAGGGCTGATCCTCTTCGACACGGGTATCGGTGCCGTCGACCCCGGCACCGAAGCCCACTACCGCCCTCGGCGCAGGGAGCTGGAGGGTGCGCTCGCAGCCGCGGGGACAGCCCTCGCCGACGTCTCTCTGGTGGTGAACTGCCATCTGCATTTCGACCATTGCGGCGGGAACCCGCTGCTGGGCGGGAAGCCGATCCTGGTGCAGGAGGCGGAGCTGGCCGCTGCCCGCCGAGGCGGCTACACCATCGACGCGCTTGTCGACTTCTCCGGTGCGACCTACGAGGAGATCTCGGGCGAGGTGGAGGTCTGGCCGGGAGTGTGGATCATCCCCACCCCGGGTCACACCGACGGTCACCAGTCACTGGTGGTCCGGCAGAGCGACGGGACCGTGATCCTCGCCGGTCAGGCACACGACTTCGCCTCCCACTTCGCCTCGGATCACCTGGCTCACCAGGCTGCGCGGGAAGGCGTGGAACAGCCGCTTCCCACCCCTCCACCCTGGCTGGAGCGGCTCACCGCGTTCGACCCCCGCCGGGTGCTCTTCGCACATGACTGCTCGGTCTGGGAACCGTCCGGCAGAACCCGGGGCAGCACCGACGGCTGACGGTGGAGCGGAAGGGCCAGGGCCGCGCAGGCAGCTGCGCCAGAGGCTTTGACCTTCAGGTTGGTTGAAGCTCCACAATCGCGTCCATGGACGACAGCGAAGACCTGTTGAGCATCGGCACCTTCGCGCGGAGGGTGGGGCTCGCGCCGAGCGCCTTGCGGTTCTACGACGACTGCGGGGTGCTGCGGCCGGCTCGGGTGGATGCCGGGACCGGGTACCGGCGCTATGCGGCGGAGCAGGCGGTCCGGGCGATACGACTGCGGCAGTTGCGGGAGGCAGGGCTGCCACTGGTGGATGTCGCGATGGTGCTGGACGGGCCCGAGGACGCCGCGCAGGGTGTCCTCCGGGCGCATGTGGAGCGGATGCGGCGGACCGCGGACGAGGCGCGGGTGGTGGTGGAACGGTTCCTGGCGGAAGCGGCCGGCCCCGGCACGTATGGCGGGAGCCGGGCGCGGGCACGGGTGGGCGGCGCCGAATTCGCCAGTGCGGTACGCCAGGTGGCGCCCGCGGCCGCGACCGGGGCGGCCGTGGAGGACTTCCCCGTGCTGGGCCATGTGCTGCTCGAACTCATCGGGGGCGAGGTGCGGTTGACAGCCACCGACCGCTATCGGCTGGCGGTGCGGGTGCTGCGGCCGACGGAGTTCGAGGGCGGCCCGCGGCGGGTCCTGATCGGTGCGGACAGGGCACGGAGCCTGGCGGAGTGGGCGGTGCGGCAGACGACGGTCGAGGTGGAGTGCGCGGGTGACGGGGGTGGGGCGCGGCTGCGCAGCGGGGCGGAGTGTCACGAGGCGGAGGACCGTGAGGGGCGGGGCAATGCCGTAGAAGGGCACGGCGGAGGCTCGGACCCAGCGGCCTTTCCGGACTACCGGTTGATGCTGGGGGGCCTGGAGGCCGGGCGGTATCGGGTCATCGTGGACCGGGTCGGGCTGCGGGATGCGGTGGCCGGACGGGCGGGAGTGGTCTCGTTGCTGCTTGGCGAAGGGGACGGCGCCGGGGGCGGTGCTGAGGCGGGCGGCCGGGGAGAGCGCGTCGTTTCACGTGAAACAGCGTCCGGGGCGGCGGCTGAGCGGACGCTGGAGGTGGCGGGCGGAGGACGTGAAACCGTTCGGCTGCGGAGCGTTCGCAACGGGCCGGGGCTGCGGATCGCCTTCGATCCGGCGGTGCTCGTACCCGCGCTGGAGGCCGGGGTGGGGCCGGATGTGCTGCTGGAGATCGCCTCGGCGGACCGTCCCGTCGTGGTCCGCTCTGCCGACCAGGGGAGTTTTACGACGTTGGTGATGCCGGTGAAGGCAGTGGGAACGAGGGCTGACCAGTGAAGACTGAGGACAGGAGCGGGCCGGTGGATCCGGAACTGCCTGTGGTGCGGCTGTGCGTGGAAGGGATGCAGGCCGAGGCGGCCGGGCATGCCGATGCGGCGCTCGCACTGTTCCAGCAGGCCTGGGACATCGCCGCCGACGACTATGAGGCGTGCATCGCCGCGCACTATCTGGCACGGCACCAGAGCACGCCCGAAGAGACGCTGCGGTGGAACCAGGAGTGCCTGGACCGCGCCGACCGGGTGGGGGACGAGCGGGTACGGGGGTTCTATCCGTCGCTGTACGTGAACATGGGCCATGCGTACCGGGACCTTGGCCAACCTGCCCTGGCGCACGACGCTTTCCTGAGCGCAGCGAAGCGGGTGAGCGATGTCCCTGCGGGACAGTACGGCGACTGGAACCGGTTCGCGATCGCGGAGGGCTTGCGGGACACGGCCTCTGCGGTGGCAGGGCAGGCCCCCGAGGGAGACTGCGACGGGGACGGGGACGGGGACGCAGTGCCACGGGCGCTCGATGAGGAGGTCGACGCACGCATCCGGGCGCTATTGGCGCGCTGGTGTGCGCGGGCCGATCTCAAGGCGCTGGGGCTGACGCTGCCGGCGTACCTCGGCCACCTCGGCACGGCCGAGGACCGGATGCGGCTGCGTACCACGCTGCACATGGTGCATGCGGCGCGCTGGCTGCCGGACGACGAGCAGACCGAACTGGGGGCGGTGACCGGGGCGGTGGCGACCGGCTGACGGGCGAGCCGGTGCGACGGAGCGGAGCAGGGCTGAGCTGGATCGATGCGGCGGGAAGCGCGAAGCTGTTCGCCTGAACTGGATCGGCCGAGTCGGATCTGTTGCTGAGGAGCGCCATGACGATCACCGAATCCGCGGAGTCCCACGACACCGGGGCGAGCGAGCCCGAGCCGGTCCGCCGTGCGCCGGTGGCCGATACGCCGGAGACGTTTGCGGAGCTGCTGCCCCAGACACGACGGGCGTTGCTGCGGCGGCTGGCGGTCGGACAGGCGGAGGGGCGGGCGCCGTCGATGATGGGGGCGGTGGTCCGCGACGGGCGAGCAGTGTGGACCGGGGCCCGGAGTTCGGTCGACGGGGAGGTACCGCACGGCGATGTGCAGTACCGGATCGGTTCTCTCACCAAGACCTTTGTCGCCGTGCTGGTGATGAGGCTGCGGGACGAGGGGCTGCTGCGGCTGGAGGACCCCATCGGCAAGCATCTGGACGGCACACCCGTGCCGGATGCGACGGTCGGCCAACTCCTCGCTCACAGCTCGGGGTTGGCTGCCGAGACACGGGGACCCTGGTGGGAGCGGACACCGGGTGAGCTGCGACCGGAGCTCGCCGATCTCTTCGATGACCGGCCGCAACGCCACCCGGCCGGACGGCAGCACCACTACTCCAACCCCGGCTATGCGCTGCTCGGTGCCCTGGTCGAACGGCTGCGGGGCGGCACACCGTGGGGCGAGGTGCTGCGCCACGAGGTGCTGGAACCGCTGGGCATGGGCCGGACGACGCCGCGGCCGGAGATGCCGCACGCGGGAGGCTGGGCGGTGCATCCGTGGGCCGACGTCCTGCTGCCGGAACCGGCGCAGGACACCGGAGTGATGGGCCCCGCCGGGCAGTTGTGGTCGACGCTGGACGACCTGTGCCGCTGGGCCGCCTTCCTGCTGCGCGGCGACGACCGGGTGCTGAGCGCGTCGAGTCTGGCCGAGATGCGGACGCCGGCCGTGATCCCGGAAGGGGCCACGGGGGAGGCGGAGTACGGGCTGGGACTCCAGCTCGCACGACGGGACGGGCGGATGCTGTTCGGGCACGGCGGCTCGATGCCCGGATTTCTGGCCGCCCTCTGGGCCGATGGCGAGGAGGACGTTGCCGGGATCGTGCTCGCCAACTGCACGTCGGGGCCGGCGATCGCGGCCATCGCCACCGACCTCGCCGGGATCGTGATCGAGCACGAGCCCCGGATTCCCGAGCCCTGGCGCCCGCTGCCCGGGCCGCTGGACCCGGATCTGCTGGCGCTGACCGGCCCGTGGTACTGGGGCGCCAACCCGCATGTGCTGCGGCTGCGCGCCGGACGCGGGCTGGAACTCGCACCGCTGTCCGGCAGAGGGCGCTCTTCACGGTTCCGTGCCGAGGAGGACGGCACCTGGACCGGTCTGGACGGCTACTACGCGGGCGAGACGCTGAGGGTGGTGCGTGACCCGGACGGCTCGGTCAGCCATCTGGACCTCGCCACCTTTGTGTTCACCCGCGGACCGTACGAGCCGTCGGCGCCGGTGCCCGGCGGGGTGGACCCGGAGGGCTGGCGACCGTGAGCAACTGGGGGTGGTGAACGGGCTCGTACGGTGAGCCCAGCGGCCGGCCGTACAGTCGAGGTCAGACGTCAGGAGCCGCGCCGAGGCGGCTCGCTACCGCTGGAAGGCCCTGGTGACAGCCGTGTCTGACCCCACCGCGAACTCCGCCGCCCCCGACCTGCTCGACCCGCCGCCGCTCACCGCGGCCCACTTCGCGCGGATCGAGGACAAGGTCGCCGCGTTGATGCGCACCCGCTGTGATGTCGTGGCGATGCAGGGCGAGGCGCTGTTGCCGCTGGAGGCCTGCATACGCTCGGCCGTGCGGCCCGGCAGCACCGCGCTCAACATCGTCACCGGTCCGTACGGCGAGACCTTCGGCGGCTGGCTGCGGTCCTGCGGCACCGAGGTGGTCACCCTCAGCGTGCCGTTCACCGGCGCGGTCGCACCGCAGCAGGTGGCGGATGCGCTGCGCGAGCACCCGGGGATCGACTTTGTGAGCCTGGTGCACGCCGAGGCGGCCACCGGCAACACCAACCCCGTCGCCGAGATCGGCGCGGTGGTCCGGGAGCACGGTGCGCTGCTGATGCTGGATGCGGTCGCTTCGGTGGGCGCCGAGCCGCTGCTGACGGATGAGTGGGGCGTGGACCTGTGTGTGATCGGCGGTCAGAAGGCGCTGGCCGGGCCCGCCGGGGTGTCCGTGGCGTCGGTCAGCGCCCGGGCATGGGAGCGGATCACCGCCAATGAGCAGGCTCCGCGGCGCTCTTACCTCTCGCTGCTGGACTGGAAGGAGCGCTGGATAGACGGCGGACGTACCGCTCTGCCGCATGCTCCGGCGCAGCTGGAGATGCTCGCACTGGAGCAGGCGGCGGACCGTATCGAAGCCGAGGGGCTGGAGGCGGTGATCAGGCGGCACCGGGCGGCGTCCGCGGCGACCCGGGCCGGAGTACGGGCGCTCGGTGGGCTGACTCCGTATGTCGTGCGGGACGAGGATGCGGCGCCGGCCGCGACCACGCTCCGAGCGCCCGAGGGAGTGGACGCTCGGGAGATCGTGACCGCCGCGCTTGCCGTGGACGCCGCAGTGCCGGTGCAGGCTGCGGCGGGCACGCTGGCGAAGGAGATGATCCGCGTGAACCACTATGGCCGCGCGGCCGACCAGACGGTGGTCACGGCGTCGTTGGTGGCGCTGGCGGGCGGGCTGCGCGCGCTCGGGGTGTCCGTGGATGCAGAGGGCGCGGCCGTGGCTGCAAGCGAAGCCTGGGCGGCGGTGCCCGTCGGCTGAGGCGTGCGTGCCGGGGGTCGTGTTTCACGTGAAACACGACCCCTTTTTTTGTGGGCGAAGCGGTGTCGTTTCACGTGAAACACCAACCCCGCTGCACGTGAGCAGCTGTGCCAGCTGCCGCGCGCCCCCGCGTTCAGCCAAGTGCCGTGAACATCAGGCCGGGTGGAGTAGTCCGGTGGCGCCTCAGGGGTTCCGGCAGCAGGCTGGACGCTGAAGACGCCGTACGCGCCGTCGATTGCGGGATTCAGCGTGTCGGGCCGTCAGTGATCATGTTTGAACCCTCCCGTAGAATCGGAACGAGCGACCCGGTTGAACTTGCGGAGCGCCCGGTCCGGATGTCGACGTTCCTCAGGAGGCCCGGCAATGTCGGACGGTGGTGCCGTGCGTACTGTTCCGCCCGCGCGTGCGGATGCCCGGCGCAACAGGGCGCTGGTGTTGCAGGCGGCCCGATCGGCCTTCGAGGAACAGGGGTTGGGGGTTCCGCTGGGGGAGATCGCGCGCCGTGCAGGGGTCGGCGCTGGCACCGTCTATCGCCATTTCCCTTCCAAAGAAGCACTGTTCAGGGCGGCGATCACAGACCGGATCGAGCTTTTCACCGACACCGCACGGGACTTGGCCGATGCCGAGGACGCCGGTGGGGTGTTCTTCCGCTTCCTGGCCTCGGTGGTGCGGCTCACGTCCCGGAACAAGGCGTTGTGTGACGCGCTGGAGGCGGCCGGCGCGGGGCAATTCGAGCCGTCGCCGGGAGTGGGGCGGGACTTCGACGAGGCCCTGGAAACCCTGCTGGTCAGGGCTCAACAGGCCGGCGCTGTACGGCGTGACGTGGGAATAACCGACCTCAGGGCGCTGCTGGTGGGCTGCCTTTCGATGGAGCAGGCCAGGTTGTCGGCCGATCCGCAGGCGCAGGCGCCGGGTCGGATGACGGCCCTGATGTGCGATGCGCTGCGGGCGGGACCGAACGTAACGAAACTACCGTCGGAAGGCGGGAGGCGTTATGAAACTCGATGCGAGGTGTGCGGTGCGGCGCTTGTGACGGCCCGTACGGGCCGTCCGGCGCGCTACTGCGGTGGCGCCTGCCGGCAGAAGGCCCACCGGGCACGCGGGCGCGCCCGGCAGCCGTGAGCCGATCCCGTCAGAGCATGAGCTTGAAGCCCAGGTGGGAGGCCTCGAAACCGAGTCGTTCGTAGAAGCGGTGCGCATCGATCCGGGTCGCGTCGGAGGTGAGCTGCACCATCTGGCAGCCGAGGGTGTGCGACTCGGCGACCGCCCACTCGATGAGCTGGCTGCCGAGGCCGCCGCCGCGCTCGTCACGGTGGATCCGTACGCCCTCGATGATCGAGCGGGTGGCGCCGCGCCGGGACAGGCCGGGGATGACCGTGAGCTGGAGGGTGCCGATCGTCTGCCCCTCGCGCACCGCCACGACCAGATGCTGCTGGGGGTCGGCGGCCAGCGTCTCGTACGCGGCGCGATACGGCGTCAGGTCGTCCGGCGACTCGCGGGCGGCGCCCAAGGGGTCATCGGCGAGCATCGCGACGATGGCGGGCAGATCGGCTTCGGTCGCACGGCGTATCTCGATATCGCTCATGGGCGCGACCTTATGCCGCGTGTTCCAGGGGGAGGGGGCAGGCGGCAGCTCGGTAACTCCGCCCCCGTGCCGGCCTGTCCACCCCTGGCTGTCAGCGGTCGTCCGACGGTGCGAGCGTTTCGACGGCCTCGACCAGCGGCGCCAGCTCCGGACGCCGTGCGGCGTCCTGGAGGGCTTCGCGTAGCGCACCGTCGTGTGTGGGCCGGGCCTCCACCAGGAGCGCGAGGCCGTCGGGCGTGACGTTGGTGTAGATCCCTCGCCGGTCGTCGGGGCACAGATAGCGCGAGAGCAGCCCGCGCTCCTCGAGCCGGGTGATCAGGCGCGTGGTGGCGCTCTGGCTGAGGACGACGGAGTCCGCGACCTGGTGCATCCGCAGGTGACCGCCCGGGCCGTCGTGCTGCTCGCTGAGCACATTGAGGACCGAGAACTCGCGAACGCTGAGGTCGTGCTGTGCCTGTAGCGCGCGCTCGATGTGCGACTCGATGCGGCCGTGCAGGGCGGAGAGCGCGCACCAGCCCTGGGCGAGCCCGGGGGCGCCCGCTGTCGGCTGCTGGTCCGCCGCCCGCTCCCGACGTTCCTGCTTCCGGCGCGTCTGCTGCGTCATCGAAGACCTCCTCAAGGGGCGCACGAACCAGGATAGGCCACGGATGAAATATCCAGCGCTTGCAATTAACCCGCGTCTGCAATTATTGTGGACGCTCGTAAAGGACGGACGCAATCATTCGAAGGGATCCGTCATGCCCCTCGCACTCCTGGCTCTCGCCATCGGTGCCTTTGGGATCGGAACGACCGAGTTCGCGGTCATGGGCCTGCTGCCCGACATGGCGGCCGGCTTCGGTGTTTCCATCCCGCTCGCCGGATACGCGACCACCCTCTACGCCCTCGGCGTGGTGATAGGCGCTCCGCTGATGACCGCCCTCGGCGCGCGCTTCACGCGTAAGCAGATGCTGATGCTGCTGATGGGCCTGTTCATCGTGGGCAACCTGCTCACGGGCCTCGCGCCGAGCTTCTGGGCCCTGCTGGCCGGCCGGATCGTCGCCGCGTTCACGCACGGTGCGTTCTTCGGCATCGGTGCGCTCGTGGCCGCCGATCTGGTCGCGCCCCAGAAGCGGGCCGCCGCCATCTCGCTGATGTTCAGCGGCCTGACCCTCGCCAACGTCGTGGGTGTACCGGCCGGCACGATGCTCGGCCAGCAGTTCGGCTGGCGGACCACCTTCTACGCCATCACCGCGCTCGGTGTGATCGGCCTGCTGGGCATCCTCAAGCTGGTCCCGGCGCAGCGGGTGAAGGCGGCCTCCCCCATAGGCAGCGAACTCGCCGTCTTCCGCAACCCGCAGGTCGGTCTCGCGATGCTGATGACGGTCCTGGGCTTCGGCGGTGTCTTCGCGGCCGTCACCTACCTCGCCTCGATGATGACCGAGGTCACCGGCTTCGCCCCGTCCGCCGTCATCTGGCTGACGGCGATCTTCGGTCTCGGCATGGTCGGCGGAAACCTGGTCTCCGGCCGCTTCACCGACCGCGCCATGATGCCGATGCTGTATGTGTCGCTGACCGGTCTGGCGCTCTCGCTGGCCGCGTTCACCTTCACCGCACACAACAAGATCGCCGCGACCCTCACCATCGCGCTGATCGGTGCCTTCGGCTTCGCCACCGTGCCGCCGCTCCAGAAGCGGGTGATGGACCAGGCGGCCTCGGCGCCCACGCTCGCCTCGGCCGGCAATATCGCGGCCTTCAACTTCGGCAATGCGCTGGCCGCTTGGCTCGGCGGGATCGTCATCTCGGCCGGTCTCGGATACACCGCGCCCAACTGGGTCGGTGCGTTGATGACCGCCGCGGCACTCGGCGTGGCGATATTCGCCTCCGCCCTGGAGCGGCGCCAGAAGGTCCGTGACCAGGTCGTGGTCGCGGGCGGCCCCGGCACGCGCGCCGACGAGCCCGTCCCGGCGACGCAGAGCTGACCGCTCCGGCGGCCGTGACCACAGGTGGGACAGCGTCAGATCGCCCGCGCTGCGATAGCGGAAGCCGGTCTCGCCTGAACCGCCCCCGGCTAGCGCACGCCCGCCCTCTCCGCACCCCCGCTCTCCGCACCGCTGCTCTCCGCACCGCTGCGCTCCGTCCGGCGTGTGCGGGTCGCGGCCGACCGGGCGTCGCGGAGTCGGCGGCCGCGTCGGGTCGGTCCCCAGGGCTTGAGGACGGAGATCGCCGTGAGGAAGAAGTAGGTGGCTGTGGCGACGGCCGGTGCGACGACGAGAGTGATGTCAGGCGTGGCGGTCCCCGCGGCCGCCTCGGCGGCCTGGTGGTCGATGCCCGGGCGGAGCGCAAAGACCGACAGCAGTACGGAGACCACCGTCAGCCAGAACTTGAGGTAGACCCAGCGGTGTCTGGCCAGCCCCCATGCGGTGCCCAGCGACAGCACCAGCCCGCTGACCAGCGTCGCCAGGGCCAGGGGGAGGACCAGCCAGTCTCCGAAGATTTTCATCGCGCGGTAGGCAACGGTCGCCATCTCGGGGTAGCCGCTCGTACAGCCCGTGATGCCGAGCGCCAGCAGTCCGAGCGTGAGGCCGAGCCAGCTGACGGATACGGCGACATGAACGACGAGGAGGGCCCGGCGGGCGGGCCGGCTGAGCTGCTGCATACGCTCCACGGTCGCGGCCGGCGCCCCGCCGTACATCTGCCCGCGGGAGTATCCACGCATACGCGCCCTTGAGTACGGCCCGATTCGCTCCGGGACCCGTCGGCCCCGCCCCTCTGGCTCCGCAGGGCTGTCCGGCCATCCCCCGGACCCGGCCCTGATCCACCGGACACCCCCTAGGCTCCCCGCATGGGCAAGCTGCATGTGTTCGACATGGACGGGACTCTGCTCTACGGGTCCGCGGCCGCCATCGAGATCTCCCGGCAGCTCGGGATGGAGCGGGAGATCGCCGAGCTGGAGCGCAGGTTTGTGGCGGGGGAGCTGACGCCGCCGCAGTTTGCTCAGCTGGCGTGCGAGCTGTGGGCCGCGGAGCTGACCGAACTTCAAGTGGCGGCGGCGTTCGACGGTGCTCCATGGCTGGCCGGGATCCGGGAAGTCTGGGCGGACATCCGTGCGCGCGGCGAACGGTGCGCGGTGATTTCCCTGTCGCCGAGCTTCTTCGTCGAGCGGCTGCTGACCTGGGGCGTCGACACCGCGCACGGGTCGCGCTGGCCGGCAGTGCCGTTCCGGGAGCCGGTGGTGCCGGCCGGCATCCTCTCGTCGGCGGCGAAGGTACGGATCGCGGATGAACTCTGCGTGCGGTACGGGCTGACGCGGGCCGACTGCGTGGCGTACGGCGACTCCATGTCGGACACCGAACTGTTCGCGGCGGTCCCCCGCTCCGTGGCCGTGAATGCGGATCACCATGTCAGTGACCTGGCTTCCCATGCGTACGCCGGACGCGATCTGCGCGAGGCATACGAACTGGTGCGTACTGGCCGGTAATTCTGATCTTTCTGCTAGTGATTCGCCCGCTGTATGTGCGGAAAAGGCACTCTGTGGGGAGGCTCACCGTTATCGGAAGGGCCGTGCGGAGTGCTCCAAGATCAGGGCTTGTGGTTTCAACTACTGCCGGTATGGTCGAGTCCGGTTTGGCGGGCGTGAGGGCTTCCGCGGGCCGCGACGGACGGGCCAAGCTCGTCAGCCTAGCGGTGAAGCGGCCCCTGGCACCCGGACTTCCGACTATTTGTCCGTTGCGATGAGCAGGGGTGGCATGGTGCTGACGCGGCATCTGTTGCGCATTGTCGCAGGGACGTGAGATGTGTCCGCTTTGGAGGGTGTTGCCGGAATCGCTTGAGTCGATTAAGAATTCCGGGGCAGGGCGGGGGAATTCCGGGCGCTTCCGATCGACGGAAGTGCGAAGTCAACCGAAAGACGTTCGAGGCGAGGCAGACCATGGACGCTCCGACCACCGCGTCGGCCGATAACGGCTCTTCCGGCGGCAGCAGTGGCGATTGGGGTTGGTTCACTCCGCCGGCGAAGAAGTCCTCCGAAGAACAGAGCGAGCGGCAAAACGTTCAGGACCGGCAGGACCAGGACGGCGGGGCCGAACCGAACGGCCGGCGTGCCGGCCATGGCCGCGGTGACCACGGAGACTTCAACGAGCGGAACGAACAGGACGAGTGGAGCCAAGGGGACGGATGGGGTGAGCACGGAGAACAGGGACGGATACCCAGCCGGCCGGTCAATCCGATCCGGCCGGTAGGCACCGCCGCCGCGCGCGAGCGCGAGGCCCCACCGCAGGCTCCCCCGCCTCCGTACGGCACGGACCGTCACCGCGCCGCCCCCGAGCCCGGCCCCGGTCCCGCCCCCGCCGCTGCCTACACCGAGCAGTCCGCCGCGGCCTCCGGATACGCCGCCCCCTCCTCCCCGTACGCCCCCTCCTCCCCGTACGCCCCCTCTTCCCCGTACGGCCCCTCCTCCCCGTACACCCCACCGCGCCGCGAGGCCGAGCCGCCCGCCCGTGACCGTGAGCCCGCCCCCCCGCTCGGATGGGAGCACAACCCGTTCCGGGAGAGCGAGCCCGAGCCCGTCCACGAAGCGGCACGCGCGGCCGAAGCCTCCACGGAGACCGCCACGGAACCGGCCACGGAACCGGCCGCCCAGGATGCGGCCTCCCCGTTCCTCCCTCCCCACCAGCGTCCCGCCGCCCCCGCGCCGGAGCCCACCCTCGACGCTCTGCAAGCCTCGGCCTCTTCCGCCACACCCGCCTCGCCCGATGCGGTTCTCATCCGTCGCACCATGGCCGAGATCGAGCCGGTGGCCGACAAGGTCACCTCGTACTTCTATGCGCTGCTGTTCGTCCAGCATCCGGATCTGCGGGCTCTCTTCCCCGCCTCGATGGACACCCAGCGCGACCGGCTGTTCAAGGCGCTGCTCACCGCTGCCCAGCACGTCGACGACTCCGAGGTACTCGCCGCGTACCTCTCGAACCTCGGCCGCGGGCACCGCAAGTACGGCACTCAGCCCGACCACTACCCCGCGGTCGGCGAATGCCTGCTCAGCGCGCTGGGCCGCTATGCGACGTCCAGTTGGGGGCCGGAGACCGAGGCCGCCTGGGTGCGTGCCTACACCGCGATCTCGCAGATCATGATCGACGCGGCCGCCGAGGACGAGGCCGTCGCGCCGGCCTGGTGGCAGGCCGAGGTCGTCTCGCACGAGCTGCGGACCCCCGATATCGCGGTGGTGACGGTCCGCCCCGACCAGCCCTATCCGTTCCTCGCCGGCCAGTACACCAGCGTGGAGACCCCCTGGTGGCCGCGGGTCTGGCGGCACTACTCGTTCGCCTCGGCGCCGCGCTCCGACGGGCTGCTCTCGTTCCATGTCAAGGCGGTCCCGGCCGGCTGGGTCTCCAACGCCATGGTGCACCGCGCCCGCCCCGGCGACGTGATCCGGCTCGGTGCGCCGGGCGGCTCGATGACCGTCGACCACACCACCCGCAACGGCCTGCTGTGCGTCGGCGGCGGTACCGGTATCGCGCCCATCAAGGCGCTGATCGAGGACGTCGCGGAACACGGCATCCGGCGCCCCGTCGAGGTCTTCTACGGCGCCCGCACCGACCACGACCTCTATGACCTCGACACCATGCTTCAGATGGAGCAGACCCACCCGTGGCTCTCCGTACGCCCGGTCGTCGCCAGCGGGCCGGCGGTCCGCGGCGGGACCAGCAGCGAAACCGGGCAACTTCCGGACGCAGTACGGCAATACGGACCGTTCCGGGAGTACGACGCCTATCTTTCCGGGCCGCCCGGGTTGATCCGCAGCGGCGTGGACGCTTTGGTGGGGGTTGGCATCCCGACCGACCGCATACGGCACGACTCCATAGAAGAGCTGGTCGCGGCAGGAGATTGAGGCCTTGACGGCACACGGCGACCACGGACCGACAGGGGAGGGGTGGGGCATGCCCCGGCAGGAGCGTCCAGGGAGCGACGGCGAGCACTTGGTGCAGCAGCGACTCGGGACGACCGAGCGCGCCGACCGGTTCTACGACGAACAGGTGCTGGATCATCTCAACGCCCGTATGCAGGAGTTCGTGGCCCGGCAGGAGATGTTCTTCCTGTCCACCGCCGACCGGCACGGGGAGTGCGATGCAACGTTCCGTGCCGGTCCGCCCGGGTTTGTCCAGGTACTCGATGCGCGGACGCTGGCGTACCCGGAATACCGTGGCAACGGTGTCATGGCGTCCGTCGGCAATCTCTCGGAGAACCCGCGGCTGGGCATGCTGCTGATCGACTTCACCCGCGACCGCATCGGGCTGCACGTCAACGGGCGGGCGCGGGTCGTGATGGACGAGGAGATGCGGGCGCAGTACCCCGATCTGCCGGTCGACCCGGTGCCCGGCCGGCGGGCCCAGTTGTGGGTGACGGTCGAGGTCGAGGAGGCGTATATCCACTGCGCCAAGCACATTCCGCATCTACAGAAAGTCCCGGCGCAGCAGCGCGGCGCGCGGGCTTGGGGCACGGACGACGTCAAGCGCAAGGGCGGGGACTTCTTCGGCGCGGCGGCCGAGGCGGGCGAGCGGCCGCCGTTCCGCCGCGCGGAGCGCAAGAACGAGCACCTTCGGGGCGGCCTGCACGAGGACATGGCCGAGGCGGAGGACGAAGCACACCCCGGTGAGCCCCAGGGATCCGGTCCGGTGCACGGCGACCGGCCGCGCCTCTCCGACCGGGAGGACTCTGTGGAGGAGCTGAACGCGGAGTTCCTCGACCGGGTCGAGCGGGTGCTGGCGCGCGCCCAGCCGCGCCGGCCCGCGGACGACGAGGCCGCATTCCGCGGCTGGTTCGACCGGCGCGAGGCCTGATCCGCTCTGCCGCGGCGGACGGCGCTGCGATCCGGCCGGTTCGCGGCGTCCGCTCAGCCCAGATCGGGCGCATGCATCGCCCGTACGCCCTCGATGTTGCCGTCCAGATAGTGCCGCAGGGACAGCGGTACGACCTCGACGGAGGCGATGCCGACGCGGGTGAAGGGCACCCGCACGATCTCGTACTCTCCGCAGGGTTCCTCGACCTCGGGGCCGTGCCGGCGGGAGAGATCCATCGAGTCGAGCCGGCAGACGAAGAAGTGCTGTACCTTCACGCCGTCCACCCCGACGTCGCTGAAGTGCTCGACGGTGTCGACGAAGACCGGCACCACGTCCTTGATCTTCGCACCCAGCTCTTCGTCCAGCTCACGGTGGAGGGCCTCGATGACGGTGGTGTCCTCGGGCTCGACCCCGCCACCAGGGGTGATCCAGTACGGGGCTCGGCCCGGCTTGGTGCGCTTGATCAGCACGAGCTCCTCGCCGTCGAGCAGAATCGCGCGGGCGGTGCGTTTCACGACTGGCCGTACGGTCATAGTCGACAGATGCCGCAACCACAGCCTGGTGAAACCCCTGTCCCATCGTCACCAGTCGACGGCGGAGCGCAGCAGCCACTCATGCGCCCGCGCGATATGCGGCAGCCCGAGCGTTCCGGTCCGTACGGCGAGGAAGAAGGTGCGCAGCGGGGGCACGGGCGGGTCGAGCAGGGCGACGACCTCGCCGCAGTCCAGGGCCTCGGTACACAGGTAGCGGGGCAGTACGGCGAGCCCGGCGCCGGCGGTGACACAGGCCAGTACCGCCCGGAGGTCGGCCGCGATCACGGCGGCCGAGGCCGCGGGTTTGGCGTCGAAGACCGCGGACCAGTAGCGGGTGATCAGCGGCAGGGTCTCATGGACCTCGACGAGCGGCACGGCGTCCAGCACGCGGACGCCCCCGGCATGCAGGACTGCCGGACCGCCCAACTGGGCCGCCCAGCGCGGCGCGGCGATCAGCACATGCTCCTCGTCGCACAGGGGGGTGGCGGTGAGCAGCCCGCCGCGCGGCCGGGTGGTGGTGACGGTCAGATCATGGTGGCCGGCGGCCAGGCCGGTCAGCAGCTCGTCGGCGGAGCCGAAGGCGGTGCGCAGCGACAGACCCTGGGCTATCAGCGGGGTCAGTGCGGGCAGCGCACGCTCGGCAAGGAACTCCGGGGGCCCGGCGAGGTGGAGGGTGCGGGTGACGGAGTCCCGGTCCAGGCCGGCCTCGGTGATCTCGGTGAGCGCGTCCAGATGCGGCGCGACTTTGTGGGCGAGTTCATCGCCGATGGTGGTGGCGGTGACGCCACGGGCGTAGCGGAGGAAGAGCGGGCGGCCCAACTGGCGTTCCAGCGCCCGGATCTGGCTGGTCACCGCGGGCTGGGAGAGGCCGAGTAACGCGGCGGCACGGGTGAAGGAGCCGGCTCGGTGCACCGTGACGAAGGTGCGCAGCAGAGCCAGATCCATCGCGTACCTCCTGCGCCGCTCGAAAGCCTGGTCGCGGGTCAACTATAAATTTGTCGATAGGGCTGTGTCGCTAGCGTGATTGGACACTGACGCTCAGTCAACTAGCCTTGTTTGAGCGGTTCGTTTCACGTGAAACATGGGGTCTCGCGTGAAACACGTGGGCTCGAGCCACGTAGGACCGCGGCCGGCAGGGTGACGAGGGGGGATACCCTGCCGGCCAGTTGTCCGTTCAGTCCGGTCAGTCCGTTCGGTCCGCTGTGGTCCGGTCCGCGGCCGCATCCAGCGCCCGGAGGACGTCCGCAACCAGATCCTCCGGCTCCTCGACGCCCACCGAGAAACGGATGAAGCCCTCGGACACGGCGTCCCCGCCCCAGCGGGCCCGCCGCTCGGCGCTGGACCGTACGCCACCGAAGCTCGTCGCATCGTCGACCAAGGTCAGCGCGGACAGAAACCGCTCCGCATACGCCTTGTCGGGCAGTGCGAAGGACACCACGGAGCCGAAACGGCCCGGCCGCATCTGGCGGGCGGCGAGCTCATGGGACGGATCGGACGGCAGGCCGGGGTGGCGCAGGCCGGTGACCTCGGGGCGGTCGGCCAGCGCCGTGGCGAGCGCCAGCGCACCGGCCGACTGCTGGCGGACGCGCAGCGCGAGGGTCGCGAGCGAGCGATGCGCCAGCCAGCTCTCCATGGGGCCCGGGATCGCGCCCACGGTCTTGCGCCACAGCCGCACGGAGTCCGCCAGCGCCGCATCGTGGGTACTGACGTACCCCAGCAGCACATCGCCATGTCCGGTCAGCGCCTTGGTACCGCTGGCGACCGAGAAGTCCGCGCCGAGTTCGAGCGGGCGTTGTCCGAGCGGGGTGGCAAGGGTGTTGTCGACGGCGACCACGGCGCCGCAGCGGTGTGCCGCGTCGGCCAGCCGGCGGATGTCGCAGACGTCGAGGCCGGGGTTGGAGGGGGTCTCGATCCACAGCAGCCGGGCGCCGTCCAGCACACCGAGCTGGGCATTGTGTGCGGTCGGCGCCGTACGGACCTCGATGCCGTAGCCCTCCAGACGGGTGCGGACCGCCGGCAGCAGCTGGTAGCCGTCGCTCGGCAGCACCACCGCATCGCCTGAGCGCAGCTGGGAGAAGAGGACCGCGCTGATCGCCGCCATACCGGAGGCGAAGGCGACGGTGTGGACGCTCTCTTCCGGCGCCTCGAGCTCGCCGATGGCCTGTTCCAGCCGGGTCCAGGTCGGGTTGGCGTCCCGGCCGTAGGTGTACGGGCCGACGGCATCGCCGGGGAGGTGGAAGTGCGCCGCGAAGACCGGGCCGGGGAGCGCAGGCTCGTAGGCCTCCGCCTCCGGGAGCCCGGCTCGTACGACGCGGGTGCCGTCGCCCGTCATGCGCTCTCCTTGGCCTGCGGCGGTCGCGGGACCGCCGCTCGGCCGCGGTCGTCGTCGTGGCCGGGCATACGGGCCGGGATCACGGTGCGGGCCGTGAGCGCGGCCCGCACCGCCGTCAGCAGGCCCTCGCTCGCGGTCTCGACCATCTCCAGGCACTCCTCGAAGCCCGCGAAATCGCCGTAGTAGGGATCGGGGACGTCCAGGTCGTACGCCTCCGCGTCCGCCGCGCCCGCGGTACCCGCCGTGTACGAGCGCAGCAGGCGAACCTTGGCGGCGTCCTGCGCGGTGGGGGCCAGCCGGCGCAGGGCACGCAGATGGCCCGAGTCGAGGGCGATGACCAAGTCGAGCCGGTCGAACCAGGACACACGGAACTGCCGGGCGGTATGGGCGGATTCATACCCGCCCGCGCGCAGCACGGCGACCGTGCGCGGGTCGGCGCCATCGCCCTCGTGCCAGCCGCCGGTGCCCGCGCTGTCCACCTCGACCAGGCCGTCGAGCCCGTCCTCCGCGAGGCGAGCGCGGAAGACGGACTCCGCCATCGGCGACCGGCAGATGTTGCCGGTACAGACGAAGCAGATACGGAAGGGGACGGTCACCGGTCAGTCCTTGTCGGGAAGGATCACATGCATCGCCCAGGAGACGATCGAGATGATCACGCCGCCGAGCAGCGCCGCCCAGAAGCCGTCCACATGGAAGGAGAGGTCGGCCTTGCCGGCGAGCCAGGAGGTCAGCAGCAGCATCAGTGCGTTCACGACCAGTGTGATCAGGCCGAGGGTGAGGATGAACAGGGGGAGGGAGAGCAGCTTTACGACGGGCTTGACGATGAAGTTGACCAATCCGAAGATCAGCGCGACGAGGATCAGCGTCAATATCTTGCGGCCGGTGTTCTCGCCGGTCAGCGTGATGTCCTTGAGCAGCCAGATGGCCACGGCAAGCGCCGCGGCGTTGGCGATCGTCTTGACCAGAAAATGCTTCATGGTGAGATCGTCGCAGACGAGTCTGAAACATCAGAGGGGTGCGAACGGCATGAAGGCCTTCAGGCTGGATGAACTCGAGGCGGAGCGGGCCGCGAACGACGGCGCGTATCTCCAGTTCATCAGGGAGCGCAACATGTCGGTCGGGCTGTACGCGCTGGACGCCGGGAGCACCGATCCGCAGCAGCCGCACTCCCAGGACGAGGTGTACTTCGTGGTCAGCGGCCGGGGAGCGATCACTGTCGGCACGGAGACGGAGCCGGTGGCGCGCGGAAGCGTGGTCTATGTGCCGGCCGGGATGCCGCACAAGTTCCATCACATCAGCGAGGACCTCAGGGTGATGGTGGTCTTCTCTCCTCCTGAGAGCTAAGGGTCGGGGCCCGGAACCCGTAGGGGAAGGGTCAGGGGAGGGCCGGGGCTGCGAGGCCCCCACGGCCGTGTCCGGCGCCCTAGCATCGTGAGTGATGGGAGAGCCGGAGGTGGCGCGGCGGCAGCGGCGCGCGGATGGTGCCCATGGCTCAACAGTGAGCGCAGTGGACAGATAGCGCGGTACGGACAACAGGTACAGACAGCGCGACCTACAGAAAGCAGGGCAGAGCAGTGGCTGGTAAGGGGATACTCGCAGGGCTTCCGTGGTGGGTCACCTGGGTGGTGATTCCCGTCATCCTGATCGTGGTCTTCGGCGGATTGATCACTGCCGCGCTGGGCATTCTGGTCGGCCTGCTGTTCAAGGTCCTGATCGCAGCGGCGCTCATCGCCGGTGTCGTCTACCTCGTGCGCAGGGTCGGCGGCTCGTCGTCGTCCTCATCGAAGAGCGACTGGTAAGCCACCTCCCCCCTCCTGCCCACGCGCCTATGCGGACGCCCAGCCACCTACCGGGCGGACGCCGCCCACTCATCGGCAGGCACCGCCCAACTCCACGCCGCTCGCGGCTGCTTCAGCCCGATGCCGGCCCCGGCGGTCCCCCACGCCGGGGCCGGACACCGCGCCGGACAGCGCTCGCCGGACCGCGCCGGACAGCCGTCCGGCTTCGCCTACGCACGTCCGACGGATGCGCCAGGCGGGTTAACTCCCCAGACTTTCTGCTTACTGCGGGGAACGGCAGGGCTAGAGTGCGGGCGCAGGCGTCTTCCGGATGGTGAGGTTCCGGAAAACACCG
This sequence comes from Streptomyces sp. NPDC034111, assembly GCF_055575375.1. Lineage (NCBI taxonomy): Bacteria > Bacillati > Actinomycetota > Actinomycetes > Kitasatosporales > Streptomycetaceae > Streptomyces > Streptomyces sp. NPDC034111. Next base: position 246,849 of record NZ_JBVIST010000006.1, read on the forward strand.
GGGTGAGGCGAGGCCGGGCCGGGCGTCCTCGCGGTGCCCGGGAGACGCGCGCGGGCGCGGGAGTGGTCCCGTGGCCGGGGCCCGTGCCTCATGGCGAGCGGACCTCTGGGGGGTTGGCGTTGGCAATGGTGAACGGCGAATCCGTCTCTCATCCCACCTTGATCGGATCGGTGCAGCGAGCGCTGCGGCTGCTGGAGGCGGTGGGGGCGCACGCGGACGGAGCGCCCGCCAAGCAGCTTGCCAGGGAAACCGGACTGCCCCTGGCGACCACCTACCACCTGCTGCGGACCCTGACGCACGAGGGTTATCTGGAGCGCGAGAACGGCGTCTTCGTCTTCGGAGCCGCCGCCCAGGCCATCGGGCGGGCCGGTGCCAGGTGCCGGCAACGGGTCCAGATCTCCGAAGCGCTGGCCGTCGTGGGACGGGAGCTGGCCGCCGCCGTCTACTTCGCCGTCTACCGCGAGGGTGAGGTGGAGGTGGTCGCGGTGACGGACGATCCGGAGCGGCCGCCCGTGGAGGAGTGGGTCGACTTCCGTACCACCGCTCACGCACATGCGATCGGTCAGTGCCTGCTCGCACAGCTCGACGAACCATCGAGGAAGGAGCATCTGTCGAGGTACCCCCTGCAATCGGTGACCCCCTTTTCCATGCGGTCCGAGGACGTTCTGCTGCACCGCCTGGATACCGTGCGTCGCGGCCAGGTCGCCTATGAACGCCAGGAATATGCCCTGGGCACGGTGTGCTCGGCCATCCCCATCCAGGTCGGGGCGGCCGCTGCGGCGCTGGCCGTATCGCTTCCCGCCGGGGAACTGCACCGATTGCGGTCCGTCACGGATCGACTACGGAAAATGGCGGAGGCGACACTAACGACACTCGCCTTCTCTATCAGTATCTGAAAACTCACTCCTTGTGATCTGCCTGCGCCTGGCAGACGATGGCGTCCATAGGGCTAGGGGGGATGTTTCCCGGCCATCTCCGATCAAGTGCGGGGCAGTGGTTGATGACCGACACAGTTCAGGCAGAAGTGATCATGAGCTTCGTCGTTTCGGAGGAGCTCGCATTCCGGATCCCGGTGGAGCTGGACTTCGACCGCGGCGATCCGTATGCCGTCCGTCTCACCTTCGATCTGCCCGGTGATGCGCCGGTGACCTGGGCGTTCAGCCGTGAGTTGCTGCTGGACGGGCTGAGCAGGCCGTCCGGTGAGGGCGATGTACGGATCGAGCCGGCCTCCTCCGCGCACCTCAGCGATGTCCTCATCAGCCTTCAAGTGGGCGCCGAACGCGCCCTGTTCCGGGTGAGCGCGGCGCCGTTGGTCGCCTTCCTGGACCGTACGGACCGGCTCGTACCGCTCGGCAAGGAAGAGGTCTGCGACACGCTGGAGGCCGTACTGGACCGGATCCTCACCGAGGCACCGGCCGGCTGACCCCGGCCCCCGGCCCGGCCCCCGGCGCACCGGTCAGCGCTTGCGCCGCCTGCCGTGGCCGCCGCGCCGCCCGGACCGGTCGCCGGTCGGGCCCGTGCCCGACGCTTCCGGCGCCCCCGGTGTGCCCTGTGTGACGTGGCTCTTGCGGTCGGCCGAGACGACCAGCGCCGCGAGCAGCGTCGTCAGCGGTACCGCCGCGACCAGTCCGATGCTGCCGACCAGCGTGCGGATGATCTCCTCGGCGACCACCTCACTCGTGGCGACCGTACCGACGCTGCTCTGTGCGATCGAGAACAGCAGGAGCAACGGTAGTGCGGCGCCCGCATACGCCAGGACAAGGGTGTTGACGACGGACGCGATGTGGTCCCGCCCGATCCGCATCGCCGCGCCGTACAACTTGCGCCAACCGGCCGTGGGATCCGCCTCCCTGAGCTCCCAGACCGCGGCGGTCTGGGTCACCGTCACATCGTCGAGCACACCCAGCGACCCGATGATGATCCCCGCCAGCAGCAGACCGTGGATCTCGATGTCCGGGTACAGGCCGTGCACCAGCGAGGTCGTGTCGTCCGTATTGCCGGTGAGCAGCGCCCAGTTGATGAAAACCGACCCGAGCAGCGCGATCAGCACCAGTGAGGCGAGCGTGCCGAGCACCGCCACCGACGTACGGGCGGTCAGCCCGTGGCACATATACAGCGCGATCAGCATGATCGCGCTGCCCCCGACCACCGCCACCAGCAGCGGATTGGAGCCCTGGAGGATCGCCGGGAGGATGAACAGCGTCAGCACGATGAAGCTGGCTGCCAGTGCCACCAGTGCGAGCACTCCGCGCAGTCGGCCGACGAGCACGACCGCGAAGGCAAAGATCGCGGCCAGCACCCACATGGGGAACGACCGGTCGACATCGCTGACCGAGTACTGCAACTCCTTCGGCGCCTTGGGGGAGTACGCCACCACCACGTCCTGCCCGGCCGTGTAGCGGCGCAGGGCGTCCGGCGTGACCACCGTCTGGAAGGTGCGTCCGGCGTTGTCCCCCGTAGTGACCTTGATCGTTGCCTGCTGGCAGGACTTGCCCTTGGCTGCTCCCCCGGGCGGCTGCTGACCCGTCGGCGACGGCGGCTGGGGCTGGGGCTGGGCATGGACGTCCGCGCAGTTCACCTCCGCCACCTTGATCACACGTGCCTTCTCCGTGGGCTGGTCGAAGCCGACGCCGGACGGCTTGTGAGGCGGCGCGCCGCCTGGCCAGAGCACGACCAGACCGACCGCGACCGCGGCCGCGAAGGGGATCAGCACCGCCGCGATGACCCGGCGGATGTGCCGGGAGGCGGGCGCGGCGGGGCCGTGACTGTGGGTGTGGGCGTGAGGTGTGGAGTGGTGGTGGGGCTCGTGAGAGGTCACCCCCAGATCATTGCAAGAACTCATGGGGCCCCCTGTTCACTCCGCCGCATCGGCCGCTACCGTGGTGGGACCTTTGCAATCGCGGGAGCTCGGAGCACCGGGCTGAGAGGGCGCTGACCTTCGTCCCAGCGACGTTTCACGTGAAACGTCGGCGGACGGAAGCCGCTGCGTCGACCGCCGAACCTGTTACCGGGTAATGCCGGCGTAGGGAGTTGGGTCTCCATGACTCTGCAGGATGCACGCACGCCCGAAAACGAAAACGGTGCCGGCGCGAGCGGTGAGCCGCAGATCGGCTGGCACAAGGGCTATGTCTCCGGATCGCGTCCGGACCTTCAGGTCCCGGTCCGGCGGGTGCACCTCACCAACGGCAAGCACGTGACGCTCTACGACACGTCAGGGCCGTACACCGACCCCAATATCGACACCGATGTCCGCCGTGGGCTTGCCCCACTGCGGGAGAACTGGATCATCGCCCGCGGCGACACCGAGGAGTACGCGGGCCGCCCGATGCGTCCCGAGGACGACGGCCTCAAGCACACCTCGCCGCGCGGTGGTCTCAAGAACCTCGACGCGGTCTTCCCGGGCCGTCCGCGCCAGCCGCGCCGCGGCCGTGACGGCGCCGCGGTCACCCAGCTCGCCTATGCACGGCGCGGTGAGATCACCGCGGAGATGGAGTACGTCGCGCTCCGCGAGAACGTCACTCCCGAGTTCGTACGCGACGAGATCGCGGCCGGACGCGCGGTGCTGCCGGCCAACATCAACCACCCGGAGATCGAGCCGATGATCATCGGCAAGAACTTCCTGGTGAAGGTGAACGCCAACATCGGTAACTCGGCGGTCACTTCCTCCATCGAGGAGGAGGTCGAGAAGATGACCTGGGCGACCCGCTGGGGCGCCGACACGGTCATGGACCTCTCCACCGGCCGCAACATCCACACCACTCGTGAGTGGGTGCTGCGCAACTCCCCCGTCCCGATCGGCACCGTCCCCCTCTACCAGGCGCTGGAGAAGGTCGACGGCAAGGCCGAGGAGCTGACCTGGGAGATCTACAAGGACACCGTCATCGAGCAGGCCGAACAGGGCGTCGACTACATGACGGTGCACGCCGGGGTGCTGCTCCGCTATGTCCCGCTGACCGCCCGCCGAAAGACCGGCATCGTCTCCCGCGGCGGCTCGATCATGGCGGCCTGGTGCCTGGCGCACCACAAGGAGTCGTTCCTCTACACGCACTTCGAGGAGCTCTGCGAGATCCTCGCCTCCTACGACGTCACCTACTCGCTCGGTGACGGTCTGCGCCCCGGTTCCATCGCGGACGCCAACGACGAGGCGCAGTTCGCCGAGTTGAAGACGCTCGGCGAGCTGAACACCATCGCCAAGCGGCACGGCGTACAGACCATGATCGAGGGCCCGGGCCATGTCCCGATGCACAAGATCAAGGAGAACATCGACCTCCAGCAGGAGATCTGCGAAGAGGCCCCCTTCTACACGCTCGGCCCGCTGACCACCGACATCGCGCCCGCCTACGACCACATCACCTCCGGTATCGGCGCGGCGATGATCGCCTGGTGGGGCACCGCGATGCTCTGCTACGTCACGCCCAAGGAGCACCTGGGCCTGCCGGACCGCGACGACGTCAAGACCGGCGTCATCACGTACAAGATCGCGGCCCATGCGGCGGACCTGGCCAAGGGCCACCCGGGCGCCCAGGAATGGGACGATGCGCTCTCCGACGCCCGCTTCGAATTCCGCTGGGAGGACCAGTTCAACCTGGCCCTCGACCCGGACACGGCACGCGCCTTCCACGACGAGACGCTGCCCGCGGAGCCGGCGAAGACGGCCCACTTCTGCTCGATGTGCGGCCCGAAGTTCTGCTCGATGAAGATCAGCCAGGACATCCGCCGCGAGCACGGCGGTGATCTGGCGATCGACCCCGAGGCCGGAATGGCGGAGAAGTCGAGGGAGTTCGCGGCGGCGGGGAACCGGGTGTACCTGCCGTTGGCGGACTGACCGGCCGGCTGTGTGGTGGGGGCCCGTCCTGTGCCTCCACCACACACTGCCGCACGCGCTTTGTCACCGTCTTCGGGGCCGCATCAGCCGACTTCGCGCGCCCGGTTGATCACTACGATGTGAACCACCTGGCTCCCCCAGCGTGACAGCCGATACGGAGTCTCCATGGCCGCGCAATTGAAGCTGACGGCGATAACGCTCGACTGCGCCGACCCACTGGCGCTGGCGGCGTTCTATCAGCGGGCCACCGGGCTCCCACTCGCCGATCGGTCCGACAGTGACTTCGCAGGGCTCGCCCGTGAGGACGGACTGTTCCTCGGCTTCCAGCGGGTCGACGACTACCGGGCTCCGCGCTGGCCGGGGCAGACCGTGCCACAGCAGTTCCACCTCGACTTCGCGGTCGACGACCTCGACCAGGCCGAGGCCCTGCTGCTGGAGTTGGGCGCGGTCAAGCCGGAGGAGCAACCAGGTGGGGACCGGTGGCGGGTGTTCATCGACCCGGCCGGACACCCGTTTTGCCTGACCCGTGGCTGACGTCAAGGACACCGTGGGCAGCGTGCCGTCCGGCACACGCCGGGCCGTCAGAAGACCAGCCAGTACACCAGGAAGCCGATGACGGCGATGACCGGGATGAAGGGCGCCGCGATCACCAGGACCGTGACGATGTCGACGATCCGGTCGAACACCGTCTTGCGGTCCCGTGGATCATCCTTCCTCCGCACCGGCGTCGGCATGGCTGCCAGGCGTTCCCGCTCGCGCTGCCGCGCACGTTCCCGTTCGTACTGCCTGATGCCCTCGGCGACGGCCCGTTCCGTCTCGCGTTTGTCGCCGCGCCTGGAGCGTTTGATGCCGTCGGCGATCGCCTGCTCCAGATCGCGCTTCTCCCGCCAGTCCATTCGCTCTCCCCCACTCGCAGACCGCCGCTTCCATACGGTGCCGTATGGTACCTACGCTGCGCCTGAATCTCTCGCGCGTTTTCGTCCGCCCCGCTGTGACGGTTGTTGGCGGCACAGATATCGGAAAGCGGACCCGCTTCTTGATCATGTTGTCTACGCTCCGGGGAATGGGCGGAATCGACGTGGTCAACGGAGTGGTCGGCGCCGTGATGGGCATGGTCCTGGCGACGCTGTTCCAACAGCCGCTACAGGACGCCTGGTTCAAGGCCCGCAAGCGTTCGATGCGCGCGGTGCGCAACCTGCGTGCACGCGGGGAGGAGTTGCCGGGCCGGGCCTGGACGACCTTCTCCTTGGGGCCGCTGCACACCTCGGCGCTGATCGTGGAGGGCGACGGTGAGGCGTCGATCGCTGCCGATGCGATCCACCTCCAGGTTCTCGACGACGAGATAGCCCTGCCGGCGGACATGGCCGGCTGGCGTCAGGAGATCGAGGAGGAGAGCGAGCGGCTGCGGGCGGAGGGCCGTACACCGGTGTGGAACGGTCCGCGCTACGCCGTCGAGACGTTCGATGTCTCCAGGTCGGCACTCGACGAACAGCCGGAGGTCCATCTCAGGCTGCGGCCGACGGACTACTACACCTTTCTCGCCGCCCAGCAGCTCGACCGCCGCTTGCCCGACGGCACCACCCCGCGGTCCCGTTACCTCGACCCGGACCGTCCGCTGGCCGGGCCGGCCTTCCTGCATTGCAGCTTTGGGATCAACGTTGCCGTGGTGACCGCCGATGACATGCTCGTGGTCAGCCAGCGGAGCGCTCGCGTGCGGATGGCGCCCGGGGTGTGGAACTCCTCCGTGACCGAGGGGCTGTCCCGGCACATCGACTCCTCCGGAAGGAACGCACCGGATCTGTACGCGGTCTGCCGGCGCGGAATGCGTGAGGAGCTGTCGCTGGAGCAGCACGAGTACACCAGCTCCCTCTTGGCGTTCGTGCTCGATGTGGACCGGCGCCAGTGGTGCGCGCACTTCTACGCGAGGCTGAAGGATCTGACCAGCGAGGACCTTCAGGCGCGGATGAGCAGAGGTGTCGCGGACAGATGGGAGCACCAGACCATCGAGTACGTGCCCTTCCGTCCGGCGGACGTCGCCACGTACCTGCTGCGCACGGACCGCATCCACCGGTGGGCCCCGGTGGCCCCGGCGCTGTTCCATCTGGCGCTGGTGCATGTCCACGGGCGTACCTCGGTGGAACGGGCGGAGGCACAGGTGGTGCGCCGGCTGTAGCGGGTGCGGGCCCCTGCTCCCAACTCCCTTAATCAGGAGCCCGATCCGGGCTGCCGTACTCCTGGTTGCCGTACTCCGGACTCCCGTATTCGGGACTGCCGTACTCCGGGCTGGTGTAGTCCGGGCTGGAGTACCGGGGGCGGGAGCCCGACGAGCCGCGGTCGGGGCTGGTGAACTCGGGGCGGGTGTAGCCCAGGGTGGGGATGCGGCTCTCGGGGGCCGTGGTGCGCCGCGGGACGTAGCGGACCGGGTCCTTGTCCGGGGTCGCCGACGGATCGGCCAGCGCCTCACGGAGGAAGGGCAGCAGCCCGCGCTCCAGGAGGGCGCGCCGCCAGGCCTCGTGGGCGCTGTCGAGGGCCTCGGCCAGCTGGTCAGCCCTGACGGTCTGCGCCGACGAGCCGTTGCGCAGCGCCGTGATGACCAGCCCGCCCATCGCGAAGAGGGAGCCGACGGCGGTGAGCGCCGCGAAGACCCAGCCGACGCTGATCAGCGGCTGCGCCAGCGACTTGTCGGGGCCGAGCGCCCGCAGCACATAGCCGATGAGAAGGAAGAGGACGGCGGCGATGCCTGCGAGGACCGGGGCGAGGACGGTGATCATCGCGCCCAGCCCGGCACCGGTGGTTTCGGCCTCCGTCACGGCCGCGGCGGTGGCCGGTCCTCCTCCCTCGGAGGCGGCCGCACCCGGCTCCTCGTCGCTCGCGCCGGCACCCGGCGAGGCGGCCACCGGCGCGCGCAACTCGGCACGGAGCTGTACATAGCGCTGGTATTCGGCCGTGGCGCAGGCGGCGATGGCGGTGGTTGCGCTGAGCGCCATCGTGCGCAGTTGCTGGGCGTTGAGGTGCGGTGCCGCGGCGGCGCCGGTGCCGTCCGGGCGGTATTCGGCGGTACGCAGCGCCTCATCAAGGATCCGCGCGAATTCCGCGCGGTCCTCGTTCAGCAGGTGCGGAGCGCTGTTCATGTGCATCCCCCGATGCTCCGTAGGGCCGTACGGCCGGCGTTGGCCGGGCAGTGGGCGGAAACGGAGGAGAGCCTGCTACGGATAGACCGATGGTAGAGCGACTCCGGCACGTGGTGACAGAGAGTTTGCGGAAATTGAACAATGCCACGACCGGATTCCGCCGGTGCCGCCCCCTGCTCCCGCCCCGGACCTGCCCTCCGCCGGTCCGACGTACACCTGCCCGCGGAACGCTCAGCCAGTCAGCGGGAGTTGAACGACCAGCAACTTTCCGGCCATTGTGATGCCACCGTCCATGGCGATCGCCAGCCCGTCGGCGTAGACGTGCGGGCCGTCGACCGCGATGCCGTCGCTCTCGCCGTCCTCCGTGCCGACCTCGCCCAGCAGATACGGGATCGGGCTGTGGCCGTGGACGACCCGGTCGCCGCCGTAGGCGTCCAGGAGTTCGCGTACGGCCTGTGAACCGGACTCGTCGCGGAAGGCGAAGCGCTTGGTGAACTTGCGGAAAAGATCCCAGACTTCATCGGCGTCGCTGCGGGTGAGCACGTCGTGGACGGTGTCGTTGACGGCCTCGATGGAGTCGCCGTATTCGAGGTAGGCGGTGGTGTCGGAGTGCACCAGCAGATGCCCGTCCTCCTCCATCACGGCGTCCAGCCGGGCCATCCACTGGAGGTGGTGGTCCTCCAGGCGGTCCATATCGGTCTTCTGGCCGCCGTTGAGGAGCCAGGCGGCCTGGAACGAGGCGGTGCCGGCGCCGGACTGGACGGGGGTGTCGCCGAACCGCTTGGCGCCCAGCAGCAGCAGTTCATGGTTGCCCATCAGGGCCTTGCAGTAGCCGCCGGCCGCCGCGGCCTCGGCGGAGAGCTGCATGACCAGGTCGATCACGCCGATACCGTCCGGGCCGCGGTCGGTGAAGTCGCCCAGGAACCAGAGCCGGGCGTTGCCGGCCGCCCAGTTGCCGTCGGCGTCGATCAGGCCCTCGGCGGCCAGCGCCTCGCGCAGCTCGTCGTAGTAGCCGTGCACATCGCCGACGACGTACAGCGGGCCCATGCCCTCGGGCGCGTCGGGGTCGCCGGCCGCCTCGGGCACCGGGACGACGGCCGGCCGGTCGATGAGGGTGTCCGTACGGCCCGGGGTGACGACCGGGAGGTCGCGCGCGGTCGGGGTGTAGTCCTCCGCCAGCTCGACCGGCGGTGCCGCGGGCGGCGCGGCGGGCGCGGGCGGCGGTCCGGCCGGCAGATGCAGCGGCGGACCGGCAGGGGGGACCGGGGAACCGGCGGGCACGCCGAAGGGCGCTCCGGGCAACGGGGACTCCGGAGTCTGTCCCCCCATGGTCCACACCATGGGTACCTGACTGGCCCCCTGAGTCATCGACCCCTCCACCGTCGCGCCGCCGTGCACCTCTCGGACCTTTGCCTGGTCGACGGCGGTCCGCGGTGTCGTGCGCCCATCATAGGAATGCCGATCGCGGGTTGTGACGCACCCGGGGGTGATCAATCACGCAGAGCCCGGCATTCGCGGCTGATTTGTACCGTGATCACCCAGTTTTTTCCTGGCCGACGGGGGCGCCCGCCGTCGGCCGGCAAACCCGCTCATCCGTATGCGACTGCACACGCGGAGCCTGTCCTTGACGCTCCGCCCGGGCCCGGACCGGCGTGCAAAGACAGGCTTTCAGTCGCAGGAGGGGCCCCGCGGCGGGCTGATGGTCGTCCGGGGGGACCGTCGCTGGGAAGAGGTGCGCACGATCAGATCGGTCGGTATCACCTGTTCGACGGGCCGGCCGTTGTCGAGTCCTTCGATGGCGTCGATGAGGATCTGGACGACGGCGGTGCCGATGCGGCGTGGCTTGAGCGACAGGGTGGTGATGGGCGGCTCGGTGGAGGCGTAGACGGTGGACTCGCTACAGCAGACCAGTAACAGGTCCTCCGGCACCCGCAGCCCGTAGCGCCGGGCGGCGGCGAGCAGGTCGGTGCCGTTGGGGTCGAAGAGTCCGTAGACGGCGTCCGGCCGGTCCGGACGGGCGAGCAGCCGGTCGGCCGCGACGGCGCCCGCGCACGGGTCGTGCGCCGGGTACGACTCGTAGACCGGGTCCTGGCCGACGCGCTCGCACCAGCGCAGATAGGCGGTGGTCGACAGCCGGGTGTAGGTGTCGGTGGTGGTGCCCGTGAGCAGCCCGATACGGCGGGCGCCGGCCTCCGCGAGGTGGTCGAGCAGCCCGAGGACGGCGGCTTCGTGGTCGTTGTCGACCCAGCCGGTGACCGGCAGGGTGCCGCCGGGGCGGCCGTCGGAGACGACCGGGATGCCGTGCCGGACCAGCTCGGTGACGACGGGGTCGCCGTCGGCGGGGTCGATGACGACGGTGCCGTCCAGGGCGACGTTGGACCACACGTCGTGGCGGGAGGTCGCGGGCAGGATGACCAGGGCGTAGCCGCGGGCCAGGGCCGCGGAGGTGGCGGCTCTGGCCATCTCCGCGAAGTACGCGAACTCGGTGAAGGTGAAAGGTTCATCCCCGTACGTGGTCACGGTCAGGCCGAGGAGCCCTGACTTGCCGGTACGGAGGGTGCGGGCGGCTGCGGACGGGCGGTAGCCCAGCCGGTCGGCCACCTCGCGGACATGGCTACGGGTGGCATCCGGAAGCCGGCCCTTGCCGTTGAGCGCGTCGGAGACGGTCGTGATCGACACCCCGGCTGCGGCGGCCACGTCCCGGATCCCCGCCCGCCCCAGCCGGCGACCGGTCGACCGGCTCACCTGGTGCTTCCCTGCTGCTGTCATGGCGAGCCGATAGTAGGGCTCGACAGGGCCATTCGCGGGTCTCTGCCGATGGCTGTGGAAAGGCACGTTTCTGCATGGTGATCTACCGTCAATTGCCTACGAAGTGGAGTAAGTTGGCGTTAATATTGATCATTCAGGGGGAGATTCGAGGTCTTTGCCTGTAGATCGGCTCCGGTCTCGAAGCGCTCTCATGTCACCTTGACGGGGGATGCGCGCCACGGCGTGAGCCACGGGCGCGCGCCGGTCCGGAGAGCGCGCGCTGTGGGCTTTGCGCCGGGTGCTTCGCGCGGCCGCGCCGGGGCCGGCATGCCGCGGGCACCGGTCCGGCTTCGCGTCGGGGCTGCCGCCGAACGGGTCAATCCTCATAAGGTGTGCAGTATTGGAGACGAGCGGGACGGTCGAGGAGGACCTGCGGTGAGCGAGAAGACCCCGAAGCTGCGTGCTGCGCTGGACGGTATCCCGACCTACAAGCCGGGCCGCCCGGCCCCGGCCGGCGGTCCCGTCACGTACAAGCTGTCCTCCAACGAGAACCCCTATCCGCCGCTGCCCGGGGTCCTGGAGAGTGCGGTGACCGCGGCCGGCTCCTTCAACCGCTACCCGGACCTGGCCTGCACCGGCCTGATGGCGGAGCTGTCCGAGCGGTTCTCGGTGCCGGTGGAGCATCTGGCGACCGGGACCGGATCGGTGGGCGTGGCCCAGCAGCTGGTCCAGTCGACGGCCGGGCCCGGCGATGAAGTGATCTACGCCTGGCGGTCGTTCGAGGCGTACCCGATCATCACCCAGGTCTCCGGTGCCACCGCCGTGCCGGTCCCGCTGACCTCGGGCGACGTGCACGACCTGGAGGCGATGCTCGCCGCGATCACCGACCGGACCCGGTTGATCTTCGTCTGCAACCCCAACAACCCCACCGGCACCGTCGTACGCCGTGCGGAGCTGGAGTCCTTCCTGGACCGGGTGCCGGGCGACGTCCTGGTGGTGCTGGACGAGGCGTACCGCGAGTTCATCCGTGACCCCGAGGTCCCGGACGGTATCGATCTCTACCGCGACCGTCCCAACGTCTGTGTGCTGCGGACCTTCTCCAAGGCGTACGGCCTGGCCGGGCTGCGGGTCGGCTTCGCGGTGGGGCATGACGAGGTGGCCGCCGCGCTGCGCAAGACGGCGGTGCCGTTCGGGGTCAGCCAGCTCGCGCAGGAGGCGGCGGTGGCGTCGCTGCGCAGCGAGGCGGCGCTGATGGAGCGGGTGGATGCGCTGGTGGCCGAGCGGGCACGGGTGGTCGACGGGCTGCTCGGGCAGGGCTGGACGGTCCCCGAGTCGCACGCCAACTTCGTCTGGCTGCGGCTGGGGGACCGTACGACCGACTTCGCGGCGGCCTGCGAGCGGGCCGGGGTGATCGTGCGGCCGTTCGCCGGCGAGGGTGTCCGGGTCACGATCGGTGAGACCCCGGCGATGGACCTGTTCCTCCAGGCCGCGGAGGAGTTTCGCAAGGCGCTGTAAGCGCTGTCGGGCAGTGAGCAAGCCGGTGTAAGGCGTTGCAGTGAGGCCGTGGATCCGTCGATCCGCGGCCTCAGGCTTGTCCTCTCCGCCACGAATTCAACAACGTGTTGAAGCTCGGGCGGAAGGGTGCGCGCGGGCTGCGGCGAGCCCCAGGGGAATCCGCAGACGCCATAAATCCGGACGTGATCGCAGTCACGTACCCCCGCCGTCATGGCGGAGAAGCGATGGGAGATAATTGCTTGTGAATGTGAACGCGTTCACAAGCCCGTCCCGGTATGTACCGCTTTATGTGACACAAAAGGGACATTGCCCTAGGCAATGGCGACGTTAGGAGAGCGAGGCGTGGAACTGGCGTTGGCGCCAGAGACACTGGCGCGATGGCAATTCGGCATCACGACCGTCTACCACTTCCTGTTCGTCCCCTTGACGATCTCCCTCGCCGCTCTGGTGGCCGGACTTGAGACCGCATGGGTGCGAACGGGCAAGGAGAAGTACCTCAGGGCCACCAAGTTCTGGGGCAAGCTGTTTCTGATCAACATCGCGATGGGTGTCGTCACCGGCATCGTCCAGGAGTTCCAGTTCGGCATGAACTGGTCCGACTACTCGCGGTTCGTCGGTGACGTCTTCGGTGCCCCGCTGGCCTTCGAGGCCCTGATCGCCTTCTTCTTCGAGTCCACCTTCATCGGCCTGTGGATCTTCGGCTGGGACAAGCTGCCCAAGAAGATCCACTGCTTCTGCATGTGGATGGTCTCGATCGGCACCATGCTCTCGGCGTACTTCATCCTGGCCGCGAACTCCTGGATGCAGCACCCCGTCGGCTACAAGTACAACGCCGCCAACGGGCGCGCCGAGCTCACCGACTTCTGGAAGGTGCTGACGCAGGACACCACCCTGGTCGTCGCCTTCCACACACTGACCGCGGCCTTCCTGACCGGCGCCGCGTTCATGGTCGGCATCTCCGCGTACCACCTGATGCGCAAGAAGCACCTCAAGGTCATGCGGACCTCGCTGCGGCTCGGTCTGATAACCCTCGTCATATCCGGCCTGCTCACCGCGATCAGCGGTGACTCGCTCGGCAAGGTCATGTTCAAGCAGCAGCCGATGAAGATGGCCGCGGCCGAGGCGCTGTGGGACAAGGAAGAGCCGGCGCCCTTCTCGGTCTTCGCCTACGGAGATGTCGACAAGGGCCACAACAAGGTCGCCATCGAGGTGCCCGGCCTGCTCTCCTTCCTCGCGCACAACGACTTCAGCTCGCCGGTCCCCGGCATCAATGACGTCAACAAGGCCGAGCAGCAGAAGTTCGGGCCCGGCGACTACCGGCCCAACATCCCGGTCGCCTACTGGGGCTTCCGCTGGATGATCGGCTTCGGTATGTCGTCCTTCGCCATCGGACTCGCCGGGCTCTGGCTCACCCGGAAGAAGTTCTGGCTGTCGCCCGGACTGCGTACCGGCGACGACGAGCCACCGCACCTCGCGCTCACCAGGAACAAGGTGCTCGGCGCCCGGCTGAGCAAGTGGTACTGGTCGCTCGCCTTCGTCACCCTCGGCTTCCCGCTCCTGGCGAACTCCTGGGGCTGGATCTTCACCGAGATGGGCCGGCAGCCCTGGGTCGTCTACGGCGTGCTGCGCACCTCGGACGCGGTCTCCCCGGGCGTCTCGCAGGGCGAGGTACTCACCTCGATGATCGTCTTCACCACGCTCTACGCGATCCTCGCCGTGGTCGAGGTCAAGCTGCTGGTGAAGTACGTCAAGGCCGGCCCCCCGGAGCTCACCGACTCCGACCTCAACCCGCCCACCAAGATCGGCGGCGACAGCGCCGACGCCGACCGGCCGATGGCCTTCTCGTACTAGGAGGCGACTGTGCAACTCCATGACGTCTGGTTCGTCCTCATCGCCTTCCTCTGGACCGGGTACTTCTTCCTCGAAGGGTTCGACTTCGGGATCGGCGTGCTCACCAAGCTCCTCGCCCGCGACCGGCGCGAGAAGCGGGTACTGATCAACACCATCGGGCCGGTCTGGGACGGCAACGAGGTCTGGCTGCTCAGCGCGGGCGCTGCGACCTTCGCCGCCTTCCCCGAGTGGTACGCCACCCTCTTCTCCGGCTTCTACCTGCCGCTGCTGTTCATCCTCGTCTGCCTGATCGTGCGCGGCGTCGCCTTCGAGTACCGCGCCAAGCGGACCGAGGAGCGCTGGCAGCGCAACTGGGAGCAGGCGATCTTCTGGACCTCGCTGCTGCCCGCGGTGCTGTGGGGCATCGCGTTCGGCAACCTCGTGCGCGGCGTGAAGATCGATGCGCACAAGGAGTACGCCGGCAGCGTGCTCGACCTGCTCAACCCCTACGCGCTCCTCGGCGGCCTGGTCACCCTGACGCTGTTCACCTTCCACGGCGCGGTCTTCGCCTCGCTCAAGACGGTGGGCGACATCCGGGAGCGGGCGCGCAAGCTGGCGACGGTCCTCGGGCCGGTCACCGCGGTGCTCGCGGTCGGCTTCCTGGGCTGGACCCAGGCCGAGAAGGGTGACGGCACCAGCCTGATCGCCATGATCGTTGCGGTGGTTGCGCTGGTCGCCGCGCTCGGGGCCAACAGGCTCGGGCGTGAGGGCTGGGCGTTCGCCTTCTCCGGCCTCACCATCGTGGCGGCGGTAGCGATGCTGTTCCTGACGCTCTTCCCGAACGTCATGCCGTCCACGCTGAACGAGAGCTGGAGCCTCACGGTCACCAACGCCTCGTCCAGCCCGTACACCCTGAAGATCATGACCTGGTGTGCGGGGATCGCCGCCCCCCTCGTGATGCTCTACCAGGGGTGGACGTACTGGGTGTTCCGTAAGCGCATCGGTACGCAGCACATCGCCGAATCCCACTAGCTGAGCCTCCGCCTCTCGGGGCGGCCTCGGCAGGATGGACTGTTTCACGTGAAACCCGTCGACCCGCGCCTGCTCCGTCACGCCCACGCCACCCGCGGCTTCCTCATAGCGGTGGTGGTGCTCGGGCTTGCCGGAGCGGGGCTGGTCGTCGGCCAGGCGATGCTGATCGCCGAGATCGTGGTCGGAGCCTTCCAGCGCGGTCAGGGTCTCGGCGGTCTGACCACACCGTTGGCGCTGCTGGCCGCGGTCTCCGTCGGGCGCGGTCTGGTCTCCTGGCTCACCGAGCTGGCCGCGCACCGCGCCGGTGCGGCCGTCAAGTCCGAGCTGCGGACGCGGCTGATCGAGCGGGCGGCGCGGCTGGGGCCGGGCACCGGCACGGCGGCCGATGACGGCACCCTGGACCTGCGCACCGGTGAGCTCACCACCCTCGCCACCCGCGGTATCGACGCCCTCGACGACTACTTCTCGCGCTATCTGCCGCAGCTGGGGCTGGCGGTCGTCGTCCCCGCGGCCGTGCTCGCGCGGATCGTCACCGGCGACTGGATCTCGGCGCTGACGATCGTGCTCACCCTGCCGCTGATCCCGCTGTTCATGGTCCTGATCGGCTGGGCCACCCAGTCGCGGATGGACCGTCAGTGGCGGCTGCTCGCCCGGTTGTCCGGCCACTTCCTCGATGTCGTCGAGGGCCTGCCCACCCTCAAGGTCTTCGGCCGGGCCAAGGCCCAGGCCACCGCCATCCGCACCATCACCAGCGCATACCGCCGGGCGACCCTGCGCACCCTGCGGATCGCCTTTCTCTCCTCCTTCGCGCTGGAGCTGCTGGCCACGATCTCCGTCGCACTGGTCGCGGTCGGCATCGGGATGCGGCTGGTACACGGTGAACTCGACCTCTACACCGGCCTGATGGTGCTGGTCCTCGCGCCCGAGGCGTATCTGCCGCTGCGGCAGGTGGGCGCGCAGTACCACGCCGCGGCCGAGGGGCTTGCCGCCGCCGAGGAGGTCTTCGCGGTGCTGGAGACACCGCTGCCGCCGGCCGGCACCGCGCCCGCACCCGAGGGCACCGGGCTCTCCGTCGAGGACCTGGTGGTCCGTCACCCCGGCCGGACCGCCGACTCGCTCCCCGCGACCTCGTTCGAGGTCCGGCCCGGCGAGACCGTCGCCCTGGTCGGCCCCTCCGGCGCCGGTAAGTCGACGCTGCTGAGCGCGCTGCTCGGCTTCACCCGGCCGTCCGGGGGCCGGGTCCTTGTCGACGGCCGGGACCTTGCCTCCCTCTCCCCCGACAGCTGGCGGCAGCGGATCGCCTGGGTGCCGCAGCGCCCGCATCTGTTCGCCGGCACCATCGCCGAGAACGTACGGCTGGCGCGACCGGACGCGGACGAGGCCGCGGTACGCACCGCCCTGGCCGACGCCGGTGCACTCGACTTCATCGACGCGCTCCCCGACGGTATGAAGACCCGGCTCGGCGAAGCGGGCGCCGGGCTCTCCGCCGGCCAGCGTCAGCGCCTCGCGCTCGCGCGTGCCTTCCTCGCGGACCGCCCGATCCTGCTGCTGGACGAGCCCACCGCGAACCTGGACGGCGAGACCGAGGAGGCCATCGTCGCCGCGGTCCGCCGGCTCGCGGCCGGCCGTACGGTCCTGCTCGTGGTGCACCGGCCGGCGCTGCTGTCGGTGGCGGACCGTGTGGTGCGGCTGCCGGGGCCGGCGCCCGCCGCGGGCCCGACGGCGGTTTCACGTGAAACCGCGGCACGGCCGTCCGCGCCGTCCGCGGCCCCCACAGGGACCGGCAGCGACACCACGCCGGAGACCACCGCCCCCACCCGTGGTGCGGCGCTCACCCGGCTACGGCACCTGGCCCGTGCCCGCCGCGCGCGCTTCGCCTTGGCGCTGCTGCTCGGCAGCCTCGCGCTGGGCAGCGCGGTGGGCCTGATGGCGACCTCCGGCTGGCTGATCTCGCGGGCCGCGCAGCAGCCGCCGGTGCTGTATCTGATGGTGGCCGTCACCGCGACCAGGGCGTTCGGCATCGGACGCGCGGTCTTCCGGTACGCCGAGCGGCTGGTCGCGCACGATGCGGTCTTCCGGATGCTCGCCGACGTACGCGTGGCCGTCTTCCGCCGGCTGGAGCGGCTGGCGCCGGCTGGACTCAAGGAGCGCAGCCGTGGCGATCTGCTCTCCCGGCTCGTCGCCGATGTCGATGCGGTCCAGGACTACTTCCTGCGCTGGCTGCTGCCCGTCGGGGCGGCGGTGCTGGTCGGCGCGGGCGCGGTCGGCTTCACCGGATGGCTGCTGCCGGAGGCCGGCGCGATCCTCGCCGCCGGGCTGCTGCTCGCGGGCGTGGCGGTGCCAATGCTCTCGGGTGCGCTGGCCCGGAGGGCGGAGCGCCGGCTGGCACCGGCCCGCGGCCGGCTCTCCACCCGCGTCGTCGATGTGCTCACCGGTACCGCCGAGTTGACGGTGGCCGGTGCGCTGACGGCCCGTACGGAGTCGGTGCGGCGCGCGGACCGCGAACTCACCCGGATCGCGTCCCGCTCGGCCGCGGTGGCCGGGACCGGCGCCGGGCTCTCGGCGCTGGTGTGCGGGCTGACGGTCGCCGCGGCGGCGGTGGCCGGTGTGCAGGCGGTGCACGCGGGCCGGCTGGCCGGGGTGGCGCTGGCGGTCGTCGTGCTCACCCCGCTCGCCGCCTTCGAGGCGGTCGCCGGGCTGCCGCTCGCCGTGCAGTACCGGCAGCGCACCCGCCGCGCCGCCGAGCGGGTCTTCGAGGTGCTGGACGCCCCCGCACCGGTGCAGGAGCCGACCGTGCCCGCGCCGGCTCCCGGATCGCCGTTCCCGCTGGTCGTGCGGGATCTGACGGCGCGCCACGCCGGGCAGCGGAGGCCGGCGCTGGACGGTGTCTGCTTCACCCTGACGTCCGGTCAGCGGCTTGCGGTCGTCGGCCCGTCCGGCTCCGGCAAGACCACGCTGGCGCAGCTGCTGCTGCGCTTCCTGGACCGGGAGTCGGGGACATACACGCTGGGCGGGACGGATGCCCAGGCCATGGACGGCGATGCGGTCCGGCGGCTGGTGGGCCTGTGCGCGCAGGACGCGCACCTCTTCGACAGCTCGCTGCGGGAGAACCTCAGGCTCGCCCGCCGGGACCGGAGCGCCGGCCCGGGCGACGCCGAAGACCGGGACCTGTGGGACGCACTGGGCCGGGCGCGGCTCGCCGACTGGGTGCGCGGGCTGCCCGACGGCCTGGACACCATGGTGGGCGAGCACGGCGCCCGGCTGTCCGGTGGCCAGCGGCAGCGGCTGGCGCTGGCCCGTGCGCTGCTCGCGGACTTCCCGGTGCTGGTCCTGGACGAGCCCGCCGAGCACCTGGACCTGGCCACGGCCGATGCGCTGACCGCCGACCTGCTGGCGGCGACCGAGGGCCGCACCACGGTCCTGATCACCCACCGGCTCACCGGTCTGGAGTCGGTGGACGAGGTGCTGGTGCTGGAGGGTGGCCGGGCTGTGCAGCGCGGCGGTTACGCGGAGCTGGCGGCCGCCGACGGTCCGTTCCGGCGGATGCTGGAGCGCGAGCGGACGGTGGATGCGGCGTACGGCGAAGGAGAGGCGGTACGGGCGTAGGGCCTGACTCCCTGATCTCCGTGCGGCACGGGCCGGGCCCGCGCCCCGTGCCGCCGCAAAGCTGCACTTTCCCTGCAAATGCCCCCTTATTAGGCTCGTGGGCATGGAGCCCGCCCCCGACCCCATGGATGCCGCCACCGAGGCCACCCGCAGTCTGCAAGGTCTGTCCTCCGAGCTGACCGCACGCGTACCGCAGCTGCTGGAAGCGATGCGCACGGTCGGCGCGGGCCTGGACCTGCACATCACCCTCGACCGGATCGTGGAGACCGCCGCCGAGCTCGCCGACGCCCGCTACGCCGCCATCGGGATCATCGACGACGCCCGCGAGGGACTGTCGGACTTCGTCACGTACGGCGTGACCGCGCAGGAGCACGAGCGGATCGGCGGGCTGCCCGACGGCCACAAGGGCCTGCTCGGCGCGCTCATCCACGACCCCAAGCCGCTGCGGCTCAGCGATCTCACCCAGGACCTCCGCTCGGCCGGCTTCCCGCCGGGGCATCCGCCGATGCGGACGTTCCTGGGGGTGCCGGTCCGCGTCCAGGGCGAGATCTTCGGCAACCTCTATCTGACCGAGAAGCGCGGCGGCGGGGAGTTCAGCGAGGAGGACCTGCACATGGTGCGGGTGCTCGCCACCGAGGCCGGTATCGCGATCGGAAACGCCCGGATGCACGCGGCGACCCGCCAGCGGGAGCGGTGGATCGACGGTTCGGTGGCGGTGACCACGGAACTCCTCGCCGGCAGCGGTGTCGACGATGCGCTCGCGGTGGTCGCCGAACAGGCCAGGAAACTGGCGGAGTCGGCGGCCGGCATCGTGCTGCTGCCCGACGACGAGGGCGGTCTGGAGATCGTCGCGGTATCGGCCGACGACCCGACGGGGATCATGGGGACGCATATCCCGCCCGACAGCCCGGTGGCCGAACAACTCCTCGCCGGCGAGGCGGTGTTCGTGGACGACTCGGCCACCGACCCCCGGATGGTCACGGACATCGCCGCCCGCTTCGGACCGAGCATGATGCTGCCGCTCAAGAGCGGGGGCCGGGTGCTCGGCACGCTGGCCACACCGCGGTCCCGGGGCGCTCGTCCGTTCACCGCGGCCGAGCGGACGTTGGCGATCCAGTTCGCCGCGCAGGCCGCACTGGCGCTGGTGCTGGCCGACGCGCAGCGCGACCGCGAGCGGCTGGCGGTCTACGAGGACCGCGACCGGATCGCCCGTGACCTGCACGATCTCGTCATTCAACGGCTGTTCGCGACCGGCATGATGCTGGAGAGCGCACAGCGCAGGACGATCGTCCCCGAGGTGGCGCAGGGCGTCGGCAAGGCAGTCGACGAGCTGGACGTGACCATCCAGGAGATCAGAACCGCGATCTTCGCCCTCCAGCAGGCGCCGGCCGAGGTGCCGTGCGGCCTGCGGACCCGGGTGCTGCGCGAGATCGGCACCGCCGCCGTCCCCCTCGGCTTCCAGCCGTCGGCCTCCTTCGTCGGCCCGGTCGATTCCCGGGTCGGCGAGCTGACCGGCAAGAACCTGATCGCCGCACTGCGCGAGGCGCTGTCGAACGCCTTCCGGCACGCCCAGGCCTCCCGGATCGAGGTCGTCGTCGACGCCACCATCACCTTGCCGGACGGCACCGACGGCGTCCGGCTGACCGTCGCCGACGACGGCATCGGCATCCCGGACAGCGGCCGCCGCAGCGGCCTGAAGAACCTCTCCAAGCGCGCCGAGTCACTGGGCGGCTCCAGCGCTTACGGACCGGGGCTGGGCAAGAACGGCACGGGCACGACCGTGACGTGGGAAGCGCCGCTCTAGGAGCCGTTCAGCCTGGCAGGAAGCCCGGTTCGCCGCACCGCCGCAGGATCTGCTCGATGACGACCGCCACACCGTCGTCGTTGTTGGAGGCCGTCCGGTGGGTGGTGGCCGCCAGCACCTCCGGATGCGCATTGGCCATGGCGTACGAGGTGCCGGCCCAGGTCAGCATCTCCATGTCGTTCGGCATGTCCCCGAAGGCGACGACCTCTTCGGGGCTGATGCCGCGCTCCGCGCAGCAGTGGGCGAGGGTGCCGGCCTTGCTGACACCGGGGCCGCTGATCTCCAGAAGGGCCGTGGGGCTGGACCGGGTGAAGGACGCGAGACCACCCGCGACCGTGCGGGCCAGCGACAGGAACGCGTCGGGCTCCAGCTCGGGGTGGTGGGCGAGCAGCTTGATGACGGGCTGGTCGGGGAAGGCCTGGTCGGCGTCCTCGGCGGCGCTGAGCGGCGCCACGAAGTCCTCGGCCAGCAGCTTCTCCACCGGCGCGACGACCGCGGCCGGGTCCAGCAGGAGGGGCGGGTACTGCGGCTCGTAATGGATGCCGCTGGTGCGCTCGACCGCGAACGAGGTGCCCGGCGCGGCGCTGCGCAGTGCGTCCACGACATCGAGGGCGATCGTCCGCTCCAGCGGGCTGACCTCGACGATCCGTCCGCCGCGGTGCAGATCGATGACGGCCGCACCGTTCGCGCAGATCGCCAGGCCGTGACCGTGCACATGGTCGCTGACCACGCCCATCCAGCGCGCCGGGCGCCCGGTGACGAAGAAGACCTCGATGCCGGCCCGCTCGGCGGCGGCGAGCGCGGCGATCGTCCGGTCGGAGACCGTCTTGTCGTCGTGCAGCAGCGTGCCGTCGAGGTCGGTGGCGATCAGCCGGGGCGCAACGGACGGTTCGGGCGTCCGGAGTGGCGTAGCAGGGGCATCAGTCACGGGGCCATCTTCCCGTACCTTCGCGCACAGGCGTGCGGTGGGTTGCGCGTATGAGCCCGCGAGGCGGGGCCGAAGCGGGGGCGCGGGCCGGGGTACCGGGGCACGGAGGCGGCTCGTCGGTTGTCTCCGGGCGGCCGTACGCTCGAAGGCATGCGACTGAGCACCCTTATCCTCCCCGTCCGCCGTTGGTCCGAAGGCGGGCGGGAGGTCTGGCAGCGCGCCGAGGAGCTGGGCTTCCACGCCGCGTACACCTATGACCACCTCTCGTGGCGGAGCTTCCGTGACCAGGCCTGGTTCGGCGCGCTCCCGACGTTGACCGCCGCGGCGGCCGCCACCTCACGGCTGCGTCTGGGCACCCTCGTCACCTCGCCGAACTTCCGGCACCCGGTCACCCTCGCCAAGGAACTGATCTCGCTCGACGACCTCAGCGACGGCCGTATCACCCTGGGCATCGGTGCCGGCGGCAACGGCTTCGACGCCACCGCGCTCGGTCAGGAGCCCTGGTCACCGCGGGAACGGGCGGACCGTTTCGGCGAGTTCGTGGCGCTGCTGGACCGGCTGCTGACCGAGGACGCCGTGACGTACGAGGGCGTCTACTACTCCGCGGATGAGGCACGCAACATCCCCGGCTGTGTCCAGCGGCCGCGGCTGCCCTTCGCGGTGGCGGCCACCGGGCCGCGCGGGATGAAGCTCGCCGCCCAGTACGGCCAGGCGTGGGTGACGACCGGTGACCCCAAGGTCTCGAACGGGGGCGGGACGCCGACCGACTCGCTGGAGGCGGTCCGCGGGCAGACCGAACGGCTCGCCAAGGCCTGCGCCGACCAGGGCCGGGACGCCGGTGACCTGCGGAAGATCATGCTGAGCGGCTTCACCCCGGACCGTCCGCTGGACTCCGTGGACGCCTTCGTGGACTTCGCCGGCCGGCACGCCGAGCTGGGCATCGACGAGCTGGTGCTCCACTGGCCGATCGCCGACTCGGTCTTCGAGGCCGATGTCGAGGTCTTCGAGCGGATCGCCACGGAGGGGCTTACCCAGCTGAGCGGCCAGTAGGGCGGCTGCCGGGGCCGGTCGGGGCCCCTGGCGACAGCGACTTCAGGGGCTCATGGCTCACCGGGACGGCGCCCTCCGGGCGGGCCCGACTCGCCCGGCCGGCTGCCGACCTCGGCTTTACCCCGTATATAGCCCTGAAGAGGGAGAATCGGGACAGCGGCGCAGTGTGGCGGACGCGGCGCGCGGGCCGAGGCCGGCGCGGGAGCGGCCCGGCGCACTGCGCGAAGTGCGGTGTGTGTGGAGGAGCCATGGCACAGACCCGATTCGCCCCGGACCGCGGGCTGACCTCGCGCATGGTCACGACGATGTTCCTCATCGGACTGCTGTACGTCGTGGTCGTCGGTGTGCTGGTGGTGCTGCTCAAGGGCGCCTGGGTGGTGGTGCTGCTGATCGCCGGTGCGCTGTTCGTCGCGCAGTTCTGGTTCAGCGACCGGATCGCGGCGTTCAGTATGGGCGCGCGCGAGGTCACGCCGGAGCAGGCCCCGGAGCTGCACGGCGCGGTCGACCGGCTGTGTGCGCTGGCCGATATGCCCAAACCGCGGGTCGCCATCGCCCAGTCCGATGTGCCGAACGCCTTCGCGACCGGCCGCAACCGGAAGAACTCGGTGGTCTGCGCCACGACCGGGCTGCTCAGGCGGCTGGAGCCCGAGGAGCTTGAGGGGGTGCTGGCCCACGAGCTCTCGCATGTCGCGCACCGCGACGTCGCGGTGATGACCATTGCGTCGTTCCTCGGCGTACTGGCCGGGATCATCACCCGGGCCGCTCTGTGGAGCGGCGTCGGCCGCAACAACCGGGACCAGAACACGGCCATCGCCGTGCTCATCGTCACCGCCGTCAGCGTGGTCGTCTATGCGATCAGTTTCCTGCTGACCCGGCTGCTGTCCCGTTACCGCGAGCTGTCCGCCGACCGGGCCGCCGCGCTCCTGACCGGCCGCCCCTCGGCGCTGGCCGCCGCGCTGACGAAGGTCACCGGTCAGATCGCCCGGATCCCGACCGAGGACCTGCGCAAGGCCCAGCCGTTCAACGCCTTCTACTTCGCCCCGGCGCTCACCAAGGAGAGCTTCAGCCGGCTGCTGGCCACGCACCCGACGCTGGAACAGCGGCTGGAGCAGCTGGGCCGCATAGCGACGGAACTGGGGCGGCCGTGACGGGCGGGGCGCGGGAGCCGGAAGCAGCCTTCACGGACGGTCCGAGGAGTTCCGGCGCCGCCGTGACGGCGGAGCGGGTGAGGCAGCGATGCAGTGATGTGGGGCAGCCGTAGGAGGGCGGTCCGCCGCGATGAGCAGTCGTGACGGGCGGCCTTCCGTGAGGAAGGAGCAGTTCGCGCATGGGATTCCTGGACGCCATCCTGGGCCGCAGCAAACCGGTACGCCCCGATCTCGACCAGCTCTTCGCGCTGCCGTCCGCGGCGGTGACGCTCCAGGCCGCGGCCGGCTTTTCGGCCACCGGTCTGGGGTCGGTGTGCTTCGCGAGCGTCGAGGGCGGGGCGTTCTCGCGCATCCAGGAGGAGGCGCGCGCCCTGCTGGACGGGCCGGTCGAGTTCACCCAGGACGCCTACGGCTATACGTGGCTGCTCGTCCGGCATGCACCGGAGGACGTGGCAGGCCTGGTCAACGACCTGCACGCGGTCAACACCTCCCTGGAGGAGGCGGGTTTCGGCCCGCAGCTGCTGTGCTCACTGGTCGGCTTCCGCGACGACCGGCAGCGGTCGCTGGCGCTGGTCTACCTCTACAAGCGCGGCACGTTCTACCCGTTCGCGCCGAAGCAGGACGGCGGCGAGAAGCGTGACAACCCGCTGGAGCTCCAGGCCCGGGCGATGCTCGGCAACGATCTGACGATCGAGCAGGACCTGGCGCGATGGTTCCCGGTGTGGGGGGCGCCCGGACTGTGACCCGACGAGCCCGAGGTCTTCAGGGGGGCGGAGGGCTCAGCCGGGGAAGCGCAGGAACTCGGCCGGGACGCGGCTGGTGAGCCAGACCCCGTTGGCGCTGACCCGGAAGACATGGCCTTGCTGGTGCATCGCCCCGGCCTCCACCGTCAGGACCACGGGCTTGCCGCGCCGCGCGCCCACCCGGGTCGCCGTTTCGCGGTCCGGCGAGAGATGCACGGCATGCCGTGCCATCGGCCGTAGCCCCTCCTCCCGGATAGCGGTCAGGCTGCGGGCCACCGTGCCGTGGAAGAGGTACGGGGGCGGGACGGCCGGCGGAAGATCGAGGTCCACGCGCACGGAATGGCCCTGGTTGGCGCGGATCCGGCCGTCCTCAAGGGCGTAGCGCTGCTTGTCGTTGCCGACGACCACGGCCTCCAACTCCGCCCGGGAGAACGGGAACCCATGGCGCGCCGCGGCAGCCATGAGCTCGTCGACGGGCACCCAGCCCTGGGCGTCGAGGGTGAGGCCGATCCGTTCCGGCTGATGGCGCAGATGCATCGCCAGGTACTTCGAGAGGCGCACGGAGCGCTCGCTGTTCATGGCTCCAGGGTGCCGCGCGGAGCGCCGGGCGGCACCTGAATTCGCGGCCGGGGCGTCTGCGGCCCGACCGGCGTGGCCGGGTGCGTCTACTCCCCGGCTCCTTCGGGGGCTCCGCCCTGCTCAGCGCCCTCCCCTTCCTGCCGACGGCCTGTCTCCCGGTGGCCCTCCGCATGCTGCGCCTGTGCGAGCTCGCTGGCCTTTCTGGCCTTTGCGTTGGTCACCTCTTCGGCCGCCCACCGGGCCCACTCCTCCTGGGCCGCCGAGATCCGCAGGCCGTACTCAAGAGCGATCCGCCCGTAGACCGAAATCATTTCCTCGTCCCAGTCGACGGCCTCGTCGATCCGCCGGCATGCGGCGTGCATGCGGGCGGCGCGCTCGGCCTGGTGCAGCAGGTACGTCTGCGCTTCGAGCGGAGTGACGACGCCGAGGAAGAAGACGCGCAGCAGTCCGTCATGGCGCTGGGGACTGCTGGGTTCGACCTCGGTGAGCCAGTGGCGCAGCTCCGCCAGACCGTCCTCGGTGATCGCGTACTCCTTGCGGCCGCGGGGGCCGCGGGCGGAGACCTCGACCAGGCCGGCGGTCGTGAGCTTGCCGAGCTCGCCGTACACCTGACTCTGCGTGGCCGGCCAGACGTTCACGAGCGAGGCGTTGAAGAGCTTCATCAGGTCGTAGCCACTCGCGGGGGATTCGGCCAGCAGGCCCAGCACGGCATGTTTCAGGCTCATGGTCAGCACTTTACCTTCCACTGTTGACATGTCAAAGGTGGAGGTTCTACCTTCGACATGTCGAGATTGGAATGTTCGCGGGTGAGTCTGGCCGCGAGTGAGCAGGGGGAGTCATGAACTATCTGCGGAGCTTCGTCCCGTGGCTGGTCTTCGCGGGGGTGTCCTCGGCCGGCTGGCAGTGGGGTGCGCTCGCCGGTCTGGCGGTCGCCGTCGCGCTGCTCATCGCCGACCGGGCCGCGGGCCTCGCGCTCGACTACCGCCTGCTGGAGTACGGCACGATCGTGTTCTTCGCGGCCCTCAGCGTGCTGGCGTTCGCCAGCCCCGACAGCGGCCTCAAGGCGTACGGCAGTGCGCTCTCGATGGGCTGGCTGGCGGTTGTCGCCTGGTCGTCGATCGCCGTACGGCGCCCCTTCACGATGGGCATAGCGCGCCGCATGGCCCCGCCGGAGGTCTGGCACACCCCGCTGTTCCACCGCATCAATGTCGTGCTGACGGCCGTGTGGGCACTGTCCTTCACCCTCACCGCGGTCGCCCAGGCAGCCGTCTCCGCCCTTGCGCTGAACGTCGGCTTCTCGATCGCCCTCCAGATCGCAGGATTCGTCCTTCCCGTCCGCTTCACCGCCACCTATCCGGAGCGCGCCCGCGCCCGCTTCATGGAGCAGTCCGGTGCGCGGTCCACCATCCAGGGAGGCCTGGCCTCATGACCACCGCATCTCCGAACACGCCCGTCGAATCCACCGCTCCCGCACCGCATATGGCCGGCAACTTCGCGCCGGTCAAGGAGGAGCTGACCGCCTACGACCTCCCGGTCACGGGCACGATCCCGCCCGAGCTCAGCGGCTGGTACCTGCGCAACGGCCCCAACCCGAAGGACGCAGCAAGCCGGCACTGGTTCTTCGGTGACGGTATGGTCCACGGCCTGCGCCTGGAGGGCGGCCGGGCCGTCTCCTACCGCAACCGCTGGGTGCGCACCTCGACCTTCACCGACGGAGTGCCCGCCCGGGATGCCCAGGGCCGGCGCAATCTGGCGGCGGGGGTGGCCAACACCCATATCGTCCGGCACGCCGGCCGCACGCTCGCACTCGTCGAGTCGTCCTTCCCCTATGAGATCGACTGCCGTCCCGGCCATGAGCTGGAGACCCTCGGGCCCCATGACTTCGGGGGCCGGCTCACGACGGCCATGACCGCGCACCCCAAGACCTGCCCGACCACCGGTGAGCTGCACTTCTTCGGATACGGCGGGCCCACCCCGCCGTATCTCACCTACCACCGGGCCGATGCGGCAGGGGAGTTGGTGATCAGCCGCCCCATCGACGTGCCGGGGCACACGATGATGCATGACTTCCATCTGACCGCCGGCCATGTCGTCTTCATGGATCTCCCGCTCGTCTTCGACCGCAACCACCCAGGTATGCCGTACCGCTGGTACCCGGAGTACGGCGCCCGGCTGGGCGTACTGCGCCGCGACGACCCCTTCGGCGAGGTCCGCTGGCTGCCCATCGACCCCTGCTATGTCTTCCACGCGCTGAACGCCCATGACGACGGCGACCAGCGCATCGTCCTGTATGTCTCCCGCTACGCCGACTTCGGTGGCACGACCCCGCCCTGCCTCTGGCGCTGGACGATCGATCTCGTCGCCGGCACGGTCACCGAGGAACAGCTCGACGACCAGCTCTGCGAGTTCCCGCGGGTGGACGACCGCCTGGCCGGCCACTTCACCCGCTTCGGCCACGGCACAGCCGGCGAACTGCCCGGCACCGGCAACATCCCGGGCGCCCTGCTCCGCTACGACCTACAGACCGGCGCGGTCGTCCGGCACGCTTTCGGCCCCGGCCGCACCCCGGGCGAGGCGGTCTTCGCCCCGGCCGACGGCCGCCCCGGCGGACCGGGCTGGCTGATGACCTACGTCTATGACGCCTCCACCGACACCAGCGATCTGGTCATCCTCGACACGGAGGACATATCCGCCGACCCCGTCGCCACCGTCCATCTCCCCCAGCGCGTGCCCTACGGCTTCCACGGCAACTGGCTTCCGGATCCAGCGCGTTGACGAGCTCAGGGCGCGCAGGGCCGCGTCCGCCCGCTCCTTGACAACTGAACAACGAAGAGAAGAGGCACCACGAAAGCGCGACCGGAGACGCCAAGGGGTGCGGGCGCGGGGCGATGCCCAAGACAGGCCCCTGGCCGGCCGGCCCCGCACCTGACCGGTGGATCAGGCAGGGCCCGCGACGCCTGGCCCGTCCTCGCCGCCCGCCGCCACCGTCCCACGCTCGCCGGACGCCAGTGCGTCCATGGTGCGGGCCTGCACCTCCCGCCGGGCCGCGGCAGTGATGAACGCCGCCGTGTTCTCGGCGCCCACCAGGGCCCGGACGGCCGCTACGGCCTCGGCGGGCAGCGCCACCGTCTCCGAGGCGGGCGCATTCGGGGCAACGGCCTCCGGGGCGGTGGACCCTGGGGCGGCGGGCCCCGGGGTGGCAGTCTCCGAGTCGGTCGCGGTACGGGGGTCCGCGGCCGGCTCGGGGGTGGCCCGAGGCCCGGGGATCCGTCCCGATTGATCATCTTCGGGGTCGTCCGCCCTGTTGGCCCTCCGCGTCTCGGCCGGAAGGACGGCTTCGCTGAGGTGATGGCGGAGGTAGCGGGTGGCCAAGGTGCGCATGGCGCGGGCGAGTTCGGCGTCGATGGTCTGCTGGGCCAGTGGGCGCAGCCGGCGGACGAGGGCGGCCGCCTCGGCGGCCTCGGCCTCGGTGGGCGGGTGGTCGAGGAAGGGCTGGAAGATGTGCTCGGTGGTGAAGTCCAGGAAGCGGGAGGCGATGTGCTCCACCTGGCCGCGCACCTCCCGCAGATGCCCGGAGATCGCCGGCAGCGGGACGCCGGCGGAGTGCAGTTCGGCGGCGACGGCGAGCTCCTGCGGGCTGGGCACAAGGAACTCGTCGTCCCGGCCGGGGATGCGTTCCAGGACGCCCAGCTCGACGGCCTCTGCGACCGACGCCTCGTCGGAGGTGCCGCCGAAGGTGGCGTCCAGGTCGGCGCGGCTGATGCGGGTCGCCTGCTCGTCGGTCCAGGGGCCGTCGATCTCGGCGACCAGGCCCAGCACCCCGCCGAGATCGAGGCCGGCGTCCCAGGCTTCGAGGAGTTCCTTGATGCTGGCGAGGGTGTAGCCGCGGTCGAGCAGATCGGCGATCTGGCCCAGCCGGGCCAGATGGGCATCGCCGTAGACGTTCGCCCGGCCGCGGCGCTCCGGACGGGGGAGCAGCCCGCGGTCCTGGTAGGCGCGTATCGAACGGACCGTGGCGCCGCTGAGGTGAGCCAGGTCCTCAATGCGGTACTCGGCCGCATGCGACGCGGCCGTATGCAGCGGCGCCGTATGCGACGCGGCCGTTGGGGACGGGGCTGTGCGGGGTGCGGCCTCAATCGGCTGCTCGGTCACTGGGGTGCTCCTCACGAGATGGCCGCTCGCCATGAGGCGGCCGCCCTGCCCGCCATGCCCGCCGCGGCCCGCGCGGCCGGGGAGGACGCCGGACAGGCGACGGCCGTGCGCAGCGACCCTTCCTGCGAGGGATGGTACGACCGTCGCAGATACCGCGGTATCGCCGCGCCTCGCGCACGCCGGGCGGGCAGTCCCTTGCGGCCGGCGAGCAGGTGCCCCACCGACACCGGGGCACCAACCGCGCTACGGGGACGAGCCCACCAGGCGTCGCGGGCCAGGCGGGATTTTGCGGACACGCCCTAGAGCTTCGGCTCGATGCGGGCGAGGGCGCGCAGGGCACGCGGGGCGAAGCGGGACAGCAGATGGACGCCGCGGGCCTCGGGGGTGACGGGGACGACTGCCTGGTTGCGGGCCACCGCGCGCAGAATGGCGTCGGCGACCTTCTCCGGCGGGTAGTTGCGCAGCCCGTACATCCGCGCGGCCTTTGTCCGGCGGCGCTTCTCCTCCTCCGCGGAGACGCCGGCGAAGTTGGCGGTGGCGGTGATATTGGTGTTGACCAGCCCGGGGCAGATGGCCGAGACGCCGATGCCCTGGCCGGCCAGCTCGGCGCGCAGACACTCGCTGAGCATCAGCACCGCGGCCTTGGACGTGCTGTACGCGGGCAGCATCTTCGACGGCTGGAAGGCGGCGGCCGAGGCGGTGTTGACGATATGGCCGCCCTGCCCGCGGGCCGCCATCCGCCGGCCGAAGCTCCGGCAGCCGTGGATGACGCCCCACAGATTGACGTCCAGGACCTTCTTCCAGTCCTCGGCGCCGGTCTGAAGGAAGGAGCCGGACAGGCCTATACCGGCGTTGTTCACCAGCACATCGACGGTGCCGTACTCGGCGTCGACCTTGTCGGCGAGCTTCTCCATCGCCGCCTCGTCCGAGACATCGACGGCCTCGGCCCAGGCCTGCGGGGCGCCTATCAGCCGGGACATCTCGGCGGTCCGCGCCGCGCCCTCGGCGTCCCGGTCGACGGCGATGATCCGCGCACCGGACTCCGCGAAGGCGAACGCCGTGGCCCGGCCGATGCCGCTGGCCGCGCCGGTCACCAGCACCAGCTGGCCGCCGAATCGGTCGGCATACGGACCGGAGGCCACGACCTGCTTCGCCGGGTCGCCCTCCTCCTTGGCGGCGATGAACTCGCCGATCCAGGAGACGAGTTGGTCGGGACGGGTGCGGGGGACCCAGTGCTTGGCCGGGAGCGTGCGGCGTACCAGCCGGGGTGCCCACTGCTCCAGGTCGTCATAGAGCCGCTGGGAGAGGAAGGCGTCGCTGGTGGGGGTGATGAGCTGGACCGGACAGTGCGCATAGGCGTCGGTGCGCGGACGGCGGAGCCGGGGGCGCACATTGTCGCGGTAGAGCCAGGCGCCATGCGCCGCGTCGGTCGGCAGCGAGTCGGTCGGATAGTCGCCGGCCGGCACCTTCTCCATCCGTTGCAGGATCCGCGGCCAGCGCTTGCCGAGCGGGCCCTTCCACGCGAGCTCGGGCAGCACGGGCGTGTGCAGCATGTAGACGTACCAGGACTTGGCGCCCTGGTTGAGAAGCTGCGCGGCGCGCCAGGGGGTGGGGCGCACCAGCCGCTTCTTGATCCAGTGGCCGAAGTGGTCCAGGGACGGGCCCGACATGGAGGTGAAGGAGGCGATCCGGCCCTCCGTACGGCGCACGGTGGCGAACTCCCAGGCCTGTACGGACCCCCAGTCATGGCCCACGAGATGGACAGGGCGGTCGGGGCTGACGGCGTCGGCGACGGCCAGGAAGTCGTCCGTCAGCTTCTCCAGGGTGAAGCCGCCGCGCAGCGGACGCGGGGCGGTGGACCGGCCGCAGCCCCGGACGTCGTAGAGCACGACATGGAAGCGGTCGGCCAGTCCGCGGGCGACCTCGGACCACACCTCCTTGCTGTCCGGATAGCCGTGCACCAGCACCACCGTGGGCTGCGCCGGGTCCCCGAGCTCGGCGACGCACAGCTCGATGCCACCGGTGCGCACCCAGCGCTCCGTCGCCTCCACTGGACCCTTCTTGGCCCCTCCACGTCCCGTGTTCATGCGGCCTTCTCCTCCTGCCACC
Source organism: Streptomyces sp. NPDC034111 (assembly GCF_055575375.1). Taxonomy (NCBI): domain Bacteria; kingdom Bacillati; phylum Actinomycetota; class Actinomycetes; order Kitasatosporales; family Streptomycetaceae; genus Streptomyces; species Streptomyces sp. NPDC034111. The sequence continues at coordinate 278,049 of NZ_JBVIST010000006.1, forward strand.
GCCGCACATGCGGCAGATCGTCGTCCAGCCAAAAGGCGCTCTCCTGCGGGTCCTTGGAGTCCGTGACGACCAGGATCTCCTCGAACTTCGCGCCGGTACCCCGGAATCCGAGGTGGGGTTCGACCGCCCACAGCCCCGGCTTGGGCGGGTGGTCGGAGAAGGTGTACGGGCTCCACAGCGGGGACCAGCCGTCCCGATGACCGTGCAGCGCGTCGGAGGCGAGGCCCTTGAGGGACTGGGTGCCGAACCCGAAGAGGGTGGGGGACCAGCGGCGCTGCCTGACCCGGTCGATCTTGTGCGCGATGACGCCGAAGGGGTAGGCGCGGTGGCGGTTGGCGTAGCCCTGCCGCACCATCAGCCGGTCGACGTCCTCGTAGATCTCCCGCAGTGGGCGGCGCTCACGTACCTCGCGCAGGATCAGCTCCCGGTGTGCTTCGAGGTCGGCGAGCAGCCGGTCGTGCACGGGGTTGAGCCCCAGGCAGCCGGAGTAGCCGATATCGGCCGTGAAGCCGTTGTGGACGGGAGCCATGTCGAGGATGAAGGCCATCCCCGGTTCCAGCTCACGGTTGGTGGGGAAAAACTGCAACGGTATGCGGAAGTTGACGAAGGCGGTGCGGTCGCCGAACCAGGCGAACGGCAGATGGAACCAGTCCCGCACCCCGCGCTCGCGCAGCCACTCGCGCTGCATCCGCGCCGCGGCACGCTCGGTGACCCCGGGCTTGAGCTGGGCGGCCACCGCTTCCGCACAGTCATAGGCGAGCCGCTGGACCTCTCTGAACCCCCTTAGGTCGGCGGTGAGTTCTCCGGAGCCTGCTGAGGTCGCTGAGGTGACTGAGGCCATCGCCAACCGTCCGTCCGTGAGCGGTCCATCGCGGTACGTGCCCGTAACTTGCCACTGATGAATGTGACAATGACCGGCGGCTGCGTCAAGAGGTGCGCATGCACCGGCACAGGAACGACACGCGGTCCGGCGCCCGGTCGAAGTGCTGGAAAAGCGCAGAAACACGGCGAATGCGGAGAGAGTGGGAAGGCCCTGGAGGCCCCGAGGGCCCGGAGAGGCCCGGAGAGGCCCGGAGAGGCCCGGGGAGGCCCGGGGAGGCCCGGGGAGGCGTCGCCCCGGCACCCGGCACCCGGCCCCGGCAGCCCCCAGCTCGTCGCGCAACCCTGAGACCGGGACCGCTCAAAGCAGGAGAACCCCTACGGGCCGTAATACCGCAGGGGGAGACATATCCCATCGTCTGGTCTGACGACCGATGTGGCGGACGCCACTACCGTCGATGACGTGACTGTGATCGTGACCGAAAGCCTGAGCAAGCGGTACCCGCGGGTGACCGCCTTGGACCGGCTCTCCGTTGACATCGCCCCCGGCGTGACTGGCCTGGTGGGTGCCAACGGCGCCGGCAAGTCCACCCTTATCAAGATCCTTCTCGGCCTGGCCCCGGCCACCGAAGGGACAGCGCACGTCCTGGGTCTGGACGTGACCAAGGACGGCGGAGCCATCCGTGAGCGGGTCGGCTATATGCCCGAGCACGACTGCCTGCCGCCGGACGTCTCGGCCACCGAGTTCGTCGTGCACATGGCCCGGATGTCCGGCCTGCCGCCGACCGCGGCCCGTGAGCGCACCGCCGACACCCTGCGCCACGTCGGCCTCTACGAGGAGCGCTACCGCCCCATCGGCGGCTATTCGACGGGCATGAAGCAGCGCGTCAAGCTGGCCCAGGCGCTGGTCCACGACCCGCAGCTGGTGTTCCTCGACGAGCCCACCAACGGCCTCGACCCGGCCGGGCGGGACGAGATGCTCGGCCTGATCCGGCGCGTCCACACCGACTTCGGCATCTCCGTCCTGGTGACTTCCCACCTCCTCGGTGAGTTGGAGCGCACCTGCGACCATGTCGTCGTCATCGACGGCGGCAAGCTGCTGCGCTCCTCCTCCACCGATGAGTTCACGCAGGTCACGACCTCGCTGGCGGTCGAGGTGACGGACACCGACACGCACCCGGACGGTACCGAAGCGCTCCGCGCGGCCCTGGCCGGTGCCGGTGCCGCGGTGACCACCGGCGCCCCCGGCTCCGAAGGCCTCGCCTCACCCGCCCGTCTGCTCTTCGTCGAGGCGGCCGGTGAGGAGACGTACGACCTGGTGCGGGACACCGTCGCGGGGCTCGGGCTCGGTCTGGTCCGGATGGAACAGCGCCGCCACCGGATCGCCGAGGTCTTCCGTGACGCGGACCGGGACGCGGACGGGGACGCGGCGGCCACCGCCCCCGGCCCGACCAACGTTTCCAACGCCCCCAAGGCCCCCACCGCTCCCGTCAACTCAGGCGCTCCCGGCGCCCCGTTCACCAACCAGGAAGGAGGCGCCCACGATGCCGCCTGAGCCCACGACCACCGCCTCCGCCGCGCCGGCCGGGGCGTACATCCACAACATCGGCTACCGCCACTACGACGGCCCCCGGCTGGGCCGCGCCTACGCCCGCCGCTCGCTGTTCTCACAGAGCCTGCGCGGCGCCTACGGCCTGGGCCGCTCGGCCAAGAGCAAGGTGCTGCCGATGCTGCTCTTCGCGGTGATGTGCCTGCCCGCCGCGATCATGGTCGCGGTCACGATGTTCACCAAGGCCGCCGCCCTCCCGGTCGGCTACACCCGCTACGCCATCTACCTCCAGGCCGTCATCGGCCTCTACCTCGCCGCCCAGGCCCCGCAGTCCGTCTCCCGCGATCTGCGCTTCAAGTCCGTGCCGCTGTACTTCTCCCGCCCCATCGAGCGCAGCGACTATGTGGCATCGAAGTTCGCGGCCATGGCGAGCGCTCTGTTCATCCTCACCGCCGCCCCGCTGCTGATCCTCTATGTCGGGGCGCTGCTGGCGAAGCTGGACTTCGTCGACCAGACCAAGGGGCTGGCCCAAGGATTGGTCTCCGTGGTGCTGCTCTCCCTGCTGTTCGCCGGGATAGGCCTGGTCATCTCCGCGCTCACCCCACGCCGCGGGTTCGGGGTCGCCGCCGTGATCGCCGTGCTGACCATTCCGTACGGCGCGGTGAGGGCGGTGCAGGAGATCGCCTTCGTCCAGGGCAGTGAGTCCGCGGTCGGCTGGCTGGGGCTGTTCTCCCCGATCACGCTCATCGACGGGGTGCAGTCGACCTTCCTCGGCGGCACCAGCTCCTTCCCCAACAGCCTGGCGCCCACGACCGGAGCCGGCTTCGTCTACCTCCTCGTCACGCTGGCCGTCATCGCCGGCAGCTACCTGCTGCTGATGCGCCGCTACCGGAAGGCCGGCCTGTGACCGCGCACCTTCCCCCGGCTCCCGCCCGGCGGTACCCCCAGCCCACCACCACCCTCCGAAGGAATGGGCCGCGCCCATGACCACCATCACGATCGACCATGTCTCCCGCTGGTTCGGCAATGTCGTGGCCGTCAACGACATCACGATGACCATCGGCCCCGGCGTCACCGGCCTGCTCGGCCCCAACGGCGCCGGCAAGTCCACCCTGATCAACATGATGGGCGGCTTTCTCGCCCCCTCCAACGGCTCGGTCACCCTCGACGGGACGACGATCTGGCGTAACGCCGGCATCTACCGCCACATCGGCATCGTCCCCGAGCGCGAGGCGATGTACGACTTCCTCACCGGCCGCGAATTCGTCCTGGCCAACGCCGAGTTGCACGGTCTCGGCCGGGCGGAGGCGGCCCGGGCGCTGGCCACCGTCGAGATGGAGTACGCCCAGGACCGCAAGATCTCGACGTACAGCAAGGGCATGCGGCAGCGCGTGAAGATGGCCTCCGCGCTGGTCCACGACCCGTCCGTGCTGCTGCTCGACGAACCGTTCAACGGTATGGACCCGCGCCAGCGGATGCAGCTGATGGAGCTGCTGCGGCGGATGGGCGACGAGGGCCGTACGGTCCTGTTCTCCTCGCACATCCTCGAGGAGGTCGAACAGCTCGCCTCGCACATCGAGGTGGTGGTGGCCGGCCGGCATGCCGCCTCCGGCGACTTCCGCAAGATCCGCCGGCTGATGACCGACCGTCCGCACCGCTATCTCGTCCGCTCGGACAACGACCGGGCGCTGGCCGGTGCGCTGATCGCCGACCCCTCGACGTCCGGCATCGAGGTCGACCTCACCGAGGGCGCGCTGCGCATCCAGGCGATCGACTTCGGCCGCTTCACCGAACTCCTGCCGCGGGTCGCCCGCGACCACGGCATTCGCCTGCTGACGGTCTCGCCCTCCGACGAATCGCTGGAATCCGTCTTCTCCTACCTCGTAGCGGCCTGAGGCCTGAAAGGAGCCCTGACGCATGTCCACGACCACTCCGACGGCCCCGCCGGCGTCCGTATCCGCGCCCAAGGCCTCGCTGTTCCACCCGACCGTCGCCCGGCTCACCTACCGTGCCCTGCTCGGCCGGCGGCGGGCCCTGATCCTCTTCGCGCTGCCAGCCCTCCTCGTGGTCATCGCGATCGCCGTCCGGATGCTGACCGGTGGTGACGACTCCACGGCTGGCGGCATCCTGGGCAGCTTCGCGCTGGGCACGATGGTGCCGCTGATCGGCGTCATCGCCGGTACGGGCGCGATCGGCCCGGAGATCGACGACGGCTCGGTGGTGTACGTCCTGGCCAAGCCGGTGCCCCGGCCGACGATCATCCTCACCAAACTTCTGGTGGCGATAGGGGTCACGGTCGCCTTCTCGGCGATCCCCGTGCTGCTCGCCGGCTTCCTCCTCAACGGCAACAGCCAGCAGATAGCCGTGGGGTACGCGCTGGCGGCGGCCATCGCCTCGGTGGCGTACAGCGCCCTCTTCCTCCTCTTCGGCACGATCACCCGGCACGCCGTGGTCTTCGGACTGGTCTACGCCCTGGTCTGGGAGGCGCTCTTCGGGAACCTCGTCCCCGGCGCGCGCACCCTCAGCATCCAGCAGTGGGCGCTCGCGATCGGGCAGAAGGCCGCCGCGGAAGGGGCGATCACTTCCGACGTCCAACTTCCGCTGGCCGTCAGCCTGTTGGTGGCCCTGACGGCTGCCGCGACCTGGTACGCGAGCCGTCGACTCAAGGCGCTCACCCTGGCCGGCGAGGAGTAGGGCATGGCACGGCGCCCGGGGCCTGTCCGGTGGATCACGGCGTCCAGGCTCTGATCCACCGGGCTGGCCCTCACCCACCCCACCGGGCTGGCCCTCACCCACCGGGCTGGCCCTGGTCCACCGGGCAGGTCAACCGGGCAGACCCTAAGCGCCCTCGCCGGTGCTGTTCTGCCGGTCGTTGAACTCCCGTACGTTCCGCAGGTGTTCCTGGTAGTCGGCGGTGAAGCGGGTGTCGCCCGGTTTGACGGTGACGAAGTACAGCCAGTCCCCCGCGGGCGGCGCGCCGGCCGCCTTCAGCGCGTCCGCACCGGGGTTGTCGATCGGGGTGGGCGGCAGACCCTCGTACTTGTAGGTGTTGTAGGGGCTGTTGGTCCTGGTGTCGGCGTGGCTGGTGTTGAGGGTGCTGCGGCCCAGCGCGTAGTTGATCGTTGAGTCCATCTGTAGCGGCATGTGCCGGGCGAGCCGGTTGTTGATGACCCGGGCCACCCTGCCCATGTCGGCCGGCCGGTCCGCCTCGGCCTGCACGATGCTGGCGATCACCACCGTCCGGTAGGCAGTGATGTGGTCCTCGGCGAGCCGCTGGTTGGCGGTCTTGACCATGTACGAAAGCAGCGAGGCCGGTGTGGTGTCCGAGCGGATCGGATAGGTCGCCGGAAAGAGGTAACCCTCCGGATTGCCCTTGGCCTCGGCCGGCAGGGGGAGGTGCGCGGTCTTGGCGGCCTTCGCCGTCGAGCCACCGGGCAGGCGCAGGGCCTTGTCGGCGGCGGCGTAGATCTGGCCGGCCCGCTGCCCCTCAGGGACGGTCAGTCTCTCCTCGGGTGCCGGCCCGCGCAGCAATCGAGGCAGCAGCAGCACGGCAAGGACGACCAGGACCACCAGCACGGCCACAGCAATGAGCAGGCCGCTGCGGGAGAACCGCGGACCCGGCCGGCGAACGGTGTGCTGAACCTCGCTCATGAGGGCACGTTAGGACACGACCGCACGGCCGCGGGGCGGCCACCGCCGGATCGTTGCCGGCGACGAAGATCGTTCACTCCGTCGTCATGGAGCCCACACGAGGCCGCCGACGCCAGGACAAGAGCCCGCGGCCACCGTTGCTCCTCGCCGCTACGCCGCTACGCCGCTACGCCGCTACGCCGCTACGCCGTCGTCCGCCTTGCGCCTTCCGCCCTCGCCGATCCGCCGGTCGCGGCCCGCGCCCATGCCCAGCAGGGCCAGACCGGTGCAGACGGCGAGCAGCAGCAGGAGGGGGACGGTCCAGCCGCCGGTGGCCTGGTGGACGGCGCCGAGCGCCAACGGCCCGGCGGCGGCCAGCAGATAGCCCCCGGCCTGTGCCATACCGGAGAGGCGCGCGGCGGTGTGGGCGTCGCCGGAGCGCAGCACCATCATCGTCAGGGCCAGTCCCAGCGCCCCACCCTGCCCGACACCGAGCAGCGCGGCCCACAGCCAGGCACCCGCCACCGGAGCCAGCAGCAACCCGGTGACTCCGCAGGCCATCAGCCCCGAGACCGTCACACCCAGCAGCCGCTGCCGGCGCATCCGCCCCGCGAGCATCGGCACGACGAACGAACCGGCCATCTGCACCAGCGTGCTGAAGGCGAAGACCAGGCCCGCCTCGCCCTTGCCCATCCCGTGGTCGGTGAAGATCGTCGGCATCCAGGCGATGACCACATACGCGATCAGCGACTGCGAGCCCATGAAGAGCGTGACCTGCCAGGCCAGCGGCGAGCGGCTGAGCCTCGGCCCGTCCTGCGCCGGGTGCGCGGCAGTGGCCGCGGGCACGCCATGGCCGTTGCTGCGCCGGGCCGGCAGCGCCATGGTCACCCAGATCACCGCGGCGACGGCGGCCGGCAGCGCCCAGGAGACCAGTGATCCCTGCCAGCTGCCGAGCACGTTCTCCAGCGGGACCGCGGATGCGGCGGAGACGGTCGCGCCCAGGATCATCGCCGTCGAGTACAGCGCCGTCATGCCGGCGGCCCGGTCCGGGAAGTCGCGCTTGATCAGGCCCGGCATCACCACGTTCAGCAGGGCTATCGCGGTGCCGACCACCGCGCAGCCGGCGAACAGCGCCACCATCGGCGGCGCGATCCGCAGCACGATGCCGCCGCACAGCATCAACAGCGCACCGCACAGCACCGTTTCGGTGCCCCAGCGGCGTGCCAGCCGCGGCGCGGCGATCGAGCCCAGGCCCATGAAGATCAGCGGGATGGTGGTCACCAGGCTGCTGGCGGTCGCGGCCAGACGGAAGTGTGCGCCGATCTCACCGAGCAGCGGTGAAGCCCCGGCCAGTGCCGCCCGCATGTTGAGCGCGGCGAGCACGATCCCGGTCAGGACCAGCGCCGGGTGCGCGGCCCGCAGCCGCCGACGGGCCGTGGCGGCCGGCGGTGCGGCGACCAGATCCTCCTCGGCGTCGATCAAGGGTGCTGCGGACCGGGGCGCTGACATGGGTGGGTACCTCGCCAAGAGTGGTTCGAGAAGGGAAGCGCAAGCGGGGGGAGGGGGAGGGGGAGCGTAAGAGGGAACGGGGGAGGGTGAGGAGGAGGCTCAGCGCTCCACGGTGCCCAGCGGTCGGTCGTCGCCCAGCAGGGCCTCCACGGCCCGCTTCGGCTTCTCCAGCAGTTCGCGGGTGGCCCGTTCCGCGGCCTCCGGGTCGCCCGCCGCGATCGCGTCCATGACGGCGCAGTGGTCGCCGTGCACGATCCTCGGCATCGCCCGGTCGTCGAGCGCACTGACCAGGGCCTCCCGCACCGAGCTGCTGAACCAGCCGTAGGTCGCCGTCAGCGCGGTGTTGTGCGCGGCCTCGACGACGGCTCTGTGGAACGCGATGTCGTGATCGGCGTAGAGCTCCAGATTGCCGGAAGCGGGTTGCCCCTCCGCGTCCGCCAACTCCGCCTGGGCGTCCAGGGCCGCCCGCATCCGCTCCAGGTCGGCGGGCCGGTGCCGCAGCGCGGCCAGCCGGGCGGCCTCCGCCTCCAGGGCGATCCGCAACTCCAGAACGTCGCGGACACCGGCCCGTTGGACGCTGCGCATGATGTCGCCGGGGTCCGCCGTGGAGACGACGAAGGTGCCCTCGCCCTGCCGTGACCGCAGCATTCCGGCGTGTACGAGCACCCGTACCGCCTCGCGCACGGTGTTACGGCCGACCTGGAGCTGCTCGGCGAGCGCATGCTCGGTGGGGATACGGGAGCCGACCGGCCACTCCCCGGCTGCCAGTTGGGACCGCAGGGCGTCGACGACGGTGTCCACGAGGGATTGCCGACCGGCTGCCTGAAGTGCCATGTCCGTCCGTTCCCCCGTCCCCGTTCGTCCCGCCCGAGGCGCTGGTTGCCCAGTCATCCTACAACTGACGCATTCATCGTACACGGAAATAGGAGCATGAGACGAGCAGGAGCATGAGACGAGCAGCGCATGAGACGCGCAGGAGCATGAGACGCGCTGGCACAGGCCGGGGCCGGGTCCGCAACCGGTCGGTCCGCGCCCGCGAACCGTCGGGCCAGGCCCGGGACCTGGTCGGTCGAGGCCCGCAACCGGTCGTCGCGGGCCCGGCCCCCGCCCCCTCACAGGCCGATATCCCGCTCCTGAATGTCCGCCAGGGATTCGCGCCGTACGAGAAGGCGGGCGCGGCCGTCGGTGACCGCGATGACCGGGGGCCGGCCGACGAGGTTGTAGCCGGAGGCCATGGAGAGGTGGTACGCACCGGCGACGGGGACGGCCAGCAGATCGCCGGGCCGGATGTCGCCGGGCAACTGGACCTCGTCGGCCAGCACATCGCCGGCTTCGCAGTGCCGGCCGACGACGGTGACGGGCTCCGGCGCGGCGAGCGAGCCGCGGCCGACCAGCCGCGGCGCATAGCGCACCCCGTACAGCGCGGGCCGCGGGTTGTCGCTCATCCCGCCGTCCACCGCCACGAACGTGTGCGCACCGGTCCGTTTGACGGACAGCACCCGGTAGAGGACGACCCCCGCCGGACCCGCGATGGCGCGGCCGGGTTCGACGGCGAGTCGGGGTACCGGCAGGCCCGCCGCCGCGCAGCCGCGTACCAGCTCCGCGTGGATCCTGGTGCCGAGCGCGGCGGGGTCGAGCGCGGGCTCGCCGGGGCGGTAGGCGACTCCGTGGCCGCCGCCGAGGTCCAGCTCAGGGAGGGTGATCCCGTGCTGTTCGCGGATCCGGGCCAGCAGACCGACCAGCCTCCGTACGGCCGCCAGATACGGCTTGGCGGTGGTGATCTGTGAGCCCAAGTGGCAGTGCAGACCGGCCAGTTCGAGGCGCGGTTGGCTGAGCACCCGGGTGATGGCGTGCTGCGCCGAGCCGTCGGCGATCGACAGCCCGAACTTCTGGTCGTCGGTCCCCGTACGGATCTTGGCGTGGCCGCCCGCGGCGATCCCCGGTACCACCCTGATCAGCACGCGCTGGCGGGTGCCGGCCGGGACCGCGGCGGCCAGCCGGACGATCTCCGAGGGGGAGTCGATGACGATGCGTCCGACGCCGAGGCGCAGCGCGGTCGCCAGGTCGGCCGGGCTCTTGGCGTTGCCGTGCAGCACGATCCGCTCGGGCGGAAACCCGGTGGTCACGGCCAGTTCCAGTTCACCGGCGGAGCAGACGTCCAGGCCCAGACCCTCCTCCTGCACCCAGTGGACCATGGCGCGGCACAGGAACGCCTTGGCCGCGTAGTAGACATCGGTGTCGGGGAAGGCCCGCAGGTAGGCGCGGCAGCGGTGGCGCACCTCGTCCTCGTCCAGGACGTAGGCGGGGGTGCCGAAGCGGTCGGCCAGTTCGGTGAGCGGGACACCGGCGACGGCGACCTCACCGTGCGGGAGCAGCGCCGCGGAGGCCGGCCAGACGGACCGGGAGGCGGTACGGGGTGCCACGGGCGTGGTGCGCGAGGGCACCTCGGTGGTGGCTGTGGTGGCCGGGGTGGCGGCCGTCGCGGCCGTGGTGGCGGTGGCCGGTGGCGGGGCGTCGCCCTCGTGGGCGGTCCGGGGCAGAGTGCTGTGGCTCATGAGCGTGCGCCCCCTCTCAGACGGCCCGTAGGTGGGGGTGCGTCCTCGGCATCCGGGACATCTCCGGGGCGAGCCGCGGGTCGACGGTCACCACGGTGGCTCCGACGGGCTCGGCCAGCGCACGCAGCGCGGGCTCGGAGAGCCGGATCCAGCGCTGACCGTCCCCGAGGGCGGTGACGAGCCGCTGGGCAGAGGTGAAGCCGACGGCGGTACGGCCACCGAGCGGCGTGCGGAACAGACGGGCCGTACAGCCCGCGGGGCCCGACCGGACGGGGACGAACAGAGGCCCGGCCGGGACGCGATCGGAAGGCTCGGGATCTTCCGCGTACAGAGAGTGGGACACGGCGTTGCTCCTCGAACAGGACATCGGCGGCCCCGGACCGGTGGAAGTGCATACGCCGGGGCTCGGCTCTGCCGACGCTATGCCCGCCCGAAGGGGCCCTCCGCCCGTCGCTGACGCGTCATTGACGGGTTGCGGACGCTACTTGACGCGATGCTGCTGCCCGGTGGCCGATTGTGGGGCGGTGGTGACGCGGCGGTACCGGCGCCCTGTCCCCCGCCCTTGTCCCCCCGCCCCTGTGCCCCGCCCCTGTCCCTGTCCCCCGCCCGTGGACATGCGCGCTTGACGCCGTGCTCCTGCCCTGGACCTGTCCCGTGCCCTGGACCTGTCCCGCGGCCTCGGGGCTCAGGTGCGCGGCCACGCCCCTGGTCGCGCACGCACTTGACCTTGACACTGTGGAAAGCACTCCACTGGAAGGCGTCATGTTCACCATCGGAGACTTTGCCCGGTACGGCCGGGTGTCGGCCCGCATGCTGCGCCACTACGACGCGATCGGGCTGCTGCGCCCGGCCCGGACCGACCCCGTCAGCGGCTACCGCTACTACGAGGCGGCCCAGCTCGCCCGGCTCAACCGCATCATCGCCCTCAAGGACCTTGGATTCAGCCTCCAGCAGGTGGGGGCGATCCTGGCCGAGGAGGTGAGCGTGCCGGAGCTGCGCGGCATGCTGCGGCTGCGGCGTGCCGAGCTGGAAGCGACGCTGACGGCGGCCGCTGCGCGGCTGGCGCAGGTCGAGGCGAGGCTCCGGACGATCGAGAGTGAGGGACGCATGTCTGCCGACGATGTGGTGGTCAAGCACACCGGAACGGTCCTGCTCGCGGAGCTCAGCGGCCATGCCGCCAGTTACGGGCCCGAGGACATCGGCCCGGTGATCACGCCGCTCTACGCCGAGCTGTGCCGGCTGCTGGAGACGGCGGGGGTGACCCCGGCGGGACCGGGGCTGGCGTACTACGAGGACGCGGCGGAAGGAGGGCGCGGGGAGGGGGCCGAGGGCGCCGTCGTCGTCCATGCGGGGATGGCGGTGACGTCGGAAGCCCTGGCCAAGGCCGGTGCGGCGAACGACGGTTCGGCCGGCCGCCCAGGCACCCCCGTCGCCACCGGCCTCGGCTTCGACGTGGTCACCCTGCCCGCGCTGGAGTGCGCCGCCACGGTGGTGCACCGCGGTCCGATGAGCCGGATCATGCCGACCGCACAGAACCTCGCGCACTGGATCGACGCCAACGGCTACCGATCCGCCGGGTACGCCCGGGAGTTGTACCTGGAGTGCCCACCGGACCAGGAGCAATGGGTCACCGAGATCCAGGAACCGGTGGAGAGGGCCGCCTCCGCCCCGGGCAGGCCCTGAGGGGCACACGCCTGAGGGGCACACGCCTGAGGGGCACACCTCCTGAGGGGCACTCCCCCAAGGGGGACGCCTCCTCACCGTCACAAGCCCTGACCGTCACAAGCCCTGACCGTCACAAGCCCTGACCGTCACAACCCCCGACCGTCACAAGCCCTGGCCGTCCGGCCCCGCGCGCGGCGGGCACTATGCCCCGGCCCCCGCGCGCGGCGGGCACTATGCCCCGGCCCCCGCGCCCGTACGGTCAGAAGCGGCGGCCTCCGCTTCCAGGGCGCGCTCACTCTCCGCGGCACTCTCCGCGGCCCCCTCCCCCGCACCGCCGCCCGACTGCCGTACCACCCTCAGCACCAACAACCCTGCCCCCAGGGCCACCACCCCCGAGATCAGCATGAGGTCCGTCAGCCCGGCGACGTACCCGGCCGCGACGGCACGGCGGGAGGCGCCGGGCCCGACCGCGTGCACCGCGTCGGCGAAGACGGTGCCGAGCAGAGCGATGCCCAGGGCGTAGCCCAGCTGGCGGAAGGTGTTCACGGCGCCGCTCGCCATGCCGGCCCGCTGCGGGGGCGCCGCGCCGAGCGCCGCCGAGACCAGGACCGGCATCGCCATGCCGATGCCGAGCCCGCTCACCGCGAGCCCGGGGACCAGCACCGCCCAGCCGGAGCCGTCGTCGAGCAGCGCGTACTGGAGCAGCGCACCGGCCCCCACCAGCAACAGGCCGATGCCAACCGGAACTTGAGGTGCCATCCGCTGCAACTGCCGACCGCCCAGCGCGCCGACCAGCAGGGACATCAGCGCCATCGGTGTCACCGCCAGCCCCGCCTGCACCGGGCTCAGGCCCACAACGTTCTGCACCCACAGCCCCACGAACGTCAGGTAAGGGAACGCCGCGGCCTGGAGCAGCAGCGCCGCCGTCATCAGCGTCGCGAACGACGGCCGGCGCAGCAGCCCCAGGTCCAGCAGCGGCCGGCGCACCCGCCGCTCGACGACGAGGAACACCAGCAGCGCCAACGCCGCGCCCACCAGCGACGTGAGCGTCCCACCTTCCGTCCAGCCCCGCTCACCGCCGCGCATCAGCCCGTACGTCAGCGCGCCCGTGCACAGCGTGAACGACGCGGCACCCGGCCAGTCGATCCGGGCCATGGGGGTCCCCTCGGCCGAGTTCGTTCGAGGGTGGGGGAAGTCGCCGTACGACTCGTGGACCCGGCGCAGCGTGATCCACCCCGCAACGGCGGTCAGCGGCAGATTGACCAGGAAGATCGCCCGCCAGTCCGCGTACTCGGTGAGCAGCCCGCCCAGCACGGGGCCGGTCGCGGCCGCGGCGCCACTGGTGCCGCCCCAGACGCCGAACGCCACACCGCGGTCCCGGCCTTGATAGGCGGCCATCAGCAGCGGGGTGTTGGTGGCGAATATCGCCGCCGCGCCCACGCCCTGGACGGCCCGGGCCGCGATCAGCAGGCCCGCGTCCGGGGCCAGTCCGCAGGCCAGCGAGGCGAGCGCGAACAGCGTCAGCCCGGCCATGTACAGCCGGCGCCGCCCGAAGAGGTCCGCCGCCGAGCCCGCGACCATCAACAGCGCGGCCAGCGCCAGCGCGTAGATGTCCAGCACCCACTGGAGCGAGGTGAAGGACGCGCCCAGCCCGTCGGCCATCCGGGGCAGCGCGGTGTTCACGATCGTCACATCGACCAGCAGCAGGAAGTTCCCGAGGGTGAGGGCGACCAGCGGCCACCACTTCCCGCGCCGGCCCGGCGTCGTGCCGACCGGCGTGGCCCCCGTCCCGGGTGTGCTCCGCATGACCAGTTGTCCTCCGTCGTCGTAGGGCGAACGTGTGCGTGGTGCCGACCGATCCACGGTCCGGTCCCCACCCGGTGCACTCCCAGCCGGCTCGCTCCCGGCGGCGCAATCCGACACGCGCTAGCCTCTAATGGTGAAAATCGACGGAAAGGCCGGCACCCACAGCGAGGGTTTTGACGCGCTCGACCGCCGGCTCGCCCATGCGCTTCAGATCGACGGCCGGGCACCGTTCAGCCGGATCGCCGAGGTGCTCGGGGTTTCCGACCAGACCGTGGCCCGGCGCTACAGCCGGCATCGCACCAGCGGTGCGCTCAAGGTGCTGGGCCTGGCCGATGCGCGGGCGCTGGGCGAGGTCACATGGATGGTGCGGATCCAGTGCACGCCGGAGGCCGCGGTCACCGTAGCCGAGGCGCTGGCCCGCCGCTCGGACACGTCCTGGGTCAGTCTGATGTCCGGCGGCACCGAGATCGCCGCGGTCTGCCGCGCCGCAAGCAGCGAGCACAGCGATGCACTGCTGTTACAGAAGCTGCCCCGGACCCCCAGCGTCGTCGGCGTCACCGCGCACTGTCTGCTGCACGAGTTCTACGGCGGCCCGCGCGGCATCATCAGCAAGTCCGGTGCGCTGACCGACGAGGAGATCGCCCGGCTCGGCCCGCCTCCGGCCCCGGAAGGAGGCCCGGCCCCGGAAGGAGGCCCCGACCCGGACGGAAGCCCCGACCCGGAAGGAAACCCTGCCCCGGCCGCCGAAGCAGAAGCATCCGGCACGCCGGTGGTGCTCAGCGACGCCGACCGCCGGCTCTTCGACGCGCTCGCCCGTGACGGCCGTACGCCGCTGGCCGAACTCGCCGCCGCCACCGGCTGGTCGCCCACCACGGTCCGCCGCCGGCTCGCCGAGCTGCGCGCCGCCGGGGTCCTGTACTACGACGTCGACTACGACCTGCGGCAGTTCGGGTTCGGCGTGATGGCCGCCCTCTGGCTGTCCGTCGCACCGGCCGAACTCGCCGCCGCCGGCGAGGCGTTGGCGGCCCACCCGGAGGTCGCCTTCGCCGGTGCCACCACCGGCCCGAACAACCTCTTCGCGTCCGTCCTGTGCCGGGATGGCGGCGCGCTCTACACGTATCTGACGACCCGGGTCGCGGCGCTGCCCGGCGTACGGACGATGGAGAGTGCGCCCCGTATCAGGCAGGTCAAGGGGCCGGGACCACTCATCGTCACCTCGCCGGCCGCCCGGGGACGGCGCCGATGAGACCGTGGACGGTACGGCCGTCGCGGCCTCTGATGGAGCCGCCGCGCGACGGCGGGGCCTGGCGGTCCGGCCACAACCCGCTGAGCTGGGCGAAGGCATGGGTGCGTTCGACACCCGGCACCCACATCTGGCTGCTGATCATCGGCGTCACCAGCCTCGTGATCGCCTCGGCCTCCGAGGGGCTGGAGCAGTTCCTCGTCCACCGCACCAGCAGCAACATCCACGAGCTGAACGAGCATCCGCTGCCCTCGCTGCTCATCAGCGGCTTCTGGATCGAACGTCCTGAGTCGTTCCTGCTCTACGTGGTGATGTTCGAGCTGCTGCACGCCAACGTCGAGCGCTGGGTGGGGAGCTGGCGCTGGCTGCTGACCGTCGGTGGCGCGCATATCGCCGCCACGCTGGCCAGCCAGGAACTCGTGCTGCTGGCCATCGAGGGCCACCAGCTGCCGCGCTCGATGACGCACGTCGTCGACATCGGCGTCTCCTACGGGCTGGCGGCGGCCGCCGGTCTGCTGACCTACCGGCTGTGGCCGCCCTGGCGCTACGGGTACCTCGCCGGGGTGCTGATCTTCTTCGGCATTCCGCTGACGACCGGCGCGACCTTCACCGACTTCGGCCATGCCATCGCGCTGGTCATGGGCCTGGCGGCCTGGCCGCTGACGCCGGAGGCGGCCGTACCGGAGGAGGAACCGGAAGGGAAAGCGGACGACGCACCGAAGGACGTACCGGAGCACGAACCGAAGGACACACCGCAGGACGCACCGGAGCACGAACCCAAGGAAGCACCCGAGGAGGAACCACAGGCCGGCCCCTACGGCCCCTAAGGGCGGGGCGAACACATCCCGTAGGGGAGGCGAGGCCCCCCTCGGGGGCCACAACGCGAGGGCAGGGGACGGCATTCCCGCAGTGTGGGGCGGCTTCCCACAGCCGTGGGCGGTCTTCCAAAAGCCGTAGGGCCGTATTCGCGCAGCCATGCGGCGGCCTTCCCGCAGCCGCGGGGCGGCATTCCCGCAGCCGTAGGTGCGGTATGCCCCCAGCCCACCGCGGGTGCGATCTCCCTGTAGCCCTCAGCCCCCGTAAAGCCGCTCCAGGACGACCGCGATGCCGTCGTCCTCGTTGGAGGCGGTGACCTCGTCCGCGACGGCCTTCAGTTCGTCGTGGGCGTTGGCCATTGCCACGCCGTGTGCGGCCCAGGCGAACATCGGGAGGTCGTTGGGCATATCGCCGAAGGCCAGGGTCTCCTTGGCGGTGAGGCCCAGGCGGCGGGCCGCCAGCGACAGGCCGGTGGCCTTCGTCAGGCCGAGCGGCAGCAGTTCGACGATGCCCGCACCGGCCACCGTCACGCCCACCAGATCACCGGCGACCTGCCGCGCCGTCGCCGCCAACGCATCGTCGTCCAGCGTCGGGTGCTGGAGGTAGACCTTGTTGAGCGGGGCCGTCCACAGCTCGCCGGGCTCGTCGATCATGACGTTCGGCAGCGGGCCTTCCTGGACGCGGTAGCCGGGTCCGACCAGCACCTCGCCGTCCAGCCCGTCCCGGCTCGCCGCCAGGAACAGCGGGCCGACCTCCGCCTCGATCTTGGACAGCGCGAGCCCGGCCAGCTGGCGGTCGAGCGTCACCGACGTCAGGAGCCGGTGCTCACCTGCGTGGTAGACCTGCCCGCCCTGGCCGCACACCGCGAGGCCCTGGTAGCCCAGGGCGTCGAGGATGTGCCGTGTCCAGGGCACCGCACGGCCGGTGACGACGATGTGCGCCGCGCCCGCCGCGGTGGCCGCGGCGAGCGCCTGGCGGGTGCGCTCGGAGACGGTCTCGTCGGAGCGCAGCAGCGTGCCGTCGAGATCCGTCGCGATGAGCTTGTACGGCAGCGGCGGCACGGCCGCCGGAGCTGATGCGCTCACTTGGTGACGGGCTCCAGGATCTCCCTGCCGCCCAGGTAGGGACGGAGCACCTCGGGGACGCGCACCGAGCCGTCCGCCTGCTGGTGGTTCTCGAAGATCGCCACGATCGTGCGCGGGACGGCGCAGAGCGTGCCGTTGAGCGTCGCGAGCGGCTGGACCTTCTGCTTGCCGCCCACGGTCTCGCGCATCCGGACCGAGAGCCGGCGGGCCTGGAACTCGTCGCAGTTCGAGGCCGAGGTCAGCTCGCGGTACTTGCCCTGGGTGGGGATCCACGCCTCACAGTCGAACTTGCGGGAGGCCGAGGCGCCGAGGTCACCGGTGGCGACATCGATCACCTGGAACGGCAGCTCCAGACCGGTCAGCCACTGCTTCTCCCAGTCCAGCAGCCGCTGGTGCTCGGCCTGCGCGTCGTCCGGCGCGACGTAGGAGAACATCTCCACCTTGTCGAACTGGTGGACCCGGAAGATGCCGCGGGTGTCCTTGCCGTACGTGCCGGCCTCGCGGCGGAAGCACGGGGAGAAACCGGCGTAGCGCAGCGGCAGCTTGGCGGCGTCGACGATCTCGTCCATGTGGTACGCGGCGAGCGGGACCTCGGAGGTGCCGACCAGGTAGTAGTCGTCCTTCTCCAGGTGGTAGACGTTCTCGGCGGCCTGGCCGAGGAAGCCGGTGCCTTCCATGGCGCGCGGGCGGACCAGCGCGGGGGTCAGCATCGGCGTGAAACCGGCCGCGGTGGCCTGGGCGATGGCGGCGTTGACGAGGGCGAGCTCCAGCAGCGCGCCGACGCCCGTCAGGTAGTAGAAGCGCGAGCCGGACACCTTGGCGCCGCGCTCGACGTCGATCGCGCCGAGCAGCTCGCCGATCTCGAGGTGGTCCTTGGGCTCGAAGCCCTCGGCGGCGAAGTCGCGGATGGTGCCGTGCGTCTCCAGGACCGTGAAGTCCTCCTCGCCGCCGACCGGTACGTCGGGGTGGACGAGGTTGCCGAGCTTCAGCAGCAGCTGCTGGGTCTCTTCCTTGGCCTCGTCCTGGGCGGCGTCGGCGGCCTTGACGGCGGCGGCGAGCTCGCCGGCCTTCTTCAGCAGCTCGGCCTTCTCGTCGCCGGTGGCCTTGGGGATGAGCTTGCCGAGCGACTTCTGCTCGGCACGCAGCTCGTCGAAGCGGACGCTGGACGACCTGCGCCGCTCGTCGGCGGAGAGGAGTGCGTCGACGAGGTCGACGTCCTCTCCACGGGCGCGCTGGGACGCGCGCACACGGTCGGGGTCCTCACGGAGCAGGCGAAGGTCAATCACCCCCCCAGGCTACCGGGGCCGCACCCCGTCCCTCGACGCGATAATCTCCGGTAAATCGCTTTGCCCGTTTTGGGAGGTTTATTCCCTTAGGGGGTGGAGGTGCCCTGAGGGGTGTGCGGGGTAAGTGGGGGTTAAGGGGGAGATAAGGAGATGAGGGGCGGGGGAGAATTCCTGATGTCCGCGATGAGGCTTTCGTGGGGCCTTCGTGGCGGGCGCGCCGAGTGATCCACTGCGTGGGCGGCGGGAGTTGAGCCGCGGGTTTTCCCCGGCGAATCCCCCAGTTGTCCACAGGGGTGGGCGGTTCCCGGATTCTTATCCACAGGCTGTGTGTGAGATCTGTGGAAGTCGGAGGTGATCATTCCGCTCCCGAAATGCTCGGCTATGGAATCCCTGGCCAAACCCTGTTCATGCACTCTTTCGTGTGGGATTACCTCGCCCTAAAGGATTGATCGCGTAAATTGCGCTGACGGCGTCCGAGCTGAGGTGCTGTGGAGTGATGTGCCACGGTGTGGTGTCAGTAGGGCGATATGTCGACTCTGTCCGACTCTTCTGTCGACTTACCCACAGGTCGAGAACCGAGCCTGTGGATAACTTTGTGGACAACTCACAGCCGCCCCGAACCCGCAGGTCGCCCCCGACTCTGAGCGGCTCAGCCGCGCCCGTCCAGACAGCGCGCCAGCCAGTCCGACGCCTCGGTGAACGCCGAATCAGACATCTGCCCCCGCACGGTCGGCGCCATCTCGTCCGCCCGCGGATACGAGCCGAGGAACCGCACATCGCGGCAGATCCGCTTGAGCCCCATCAGCACCTCGCTGACCCGGCGGTCGGTGATGTGCCCCTCGCAGTCCACCGAGAAGCAGTAGCGGCCGATGCCCTCGCCGGTCGGCCGGGACTCGATCCGCGTCATGCTGACGCCGCGCACCGCGTACTCCTGGAGCAGTTCGAGCAGCGCACCGGGGTGGTCCTCGGACAGCCACAGCACGACCGAGGTCTTGTCCGCGCCGGTCGGCGCCGCGGGCCGGGCCGGTCGGCCCACCAGGACGAACCGGGTGGCGGCGTTCTGTGCGTCATGGATGTCGGTGACCAGCGGCTCCAGCCCGTACGTCGCCGCCGCGAACTCACCCGCGAACGCGCCGTCGTAGCGGCCCTCCTGCACCAGCCGCGCGCCGTCGGCGTTGGACGCCGCCGACTCCCACACGGCCTCCGGGAGTTGGGCCGCCAGCCACTTGCGCACCTGCGGCTGGGCGACCGGGTGCCCGGTCACCGTCTTGATGTCGCTGAGCACCGTTCCGGGGCGCACCAGCAGCGCGAAGGCGATCGGCAGCAGCACCTCGCGGTAGATCATCAGCGGCTCGCCGCCGGCGAGTTCGTCGAGGGTGGTGGTCACCCCGCCCTCGACGGAGTTCTCGATCGGCACCAGGGCGGCCGCGGCCTCACCGGCGCGCACCGCGTCCAGGGCGGCCGGCACCGACACCATCGGCACCAGCTCACGGGTCGCGGCCTCGGGAAGGCTGCGCAGCGCGGCCTCGGTGAAGGTGCCCGCGGGGCCGAGATACGTATAGCGACTGGCCGACATCGTGAGCACTCCTCGCGTAACTGCGGGGGCACCCCGCCGATCTCTCCCTGTCCTGCCACGATACCCAGCCGCACCGGCCACCGGGCGGGACTTCCAGCGGGCGGACGGACCCGCTGAGCTCCGGACGACAGGCCCTAGGGGGTGTTTCCCCCTAACCCTCCAGCAGCGGCTGCCCGACGTACCCGCCCCGCTCCGCGGCCGGGGGCACCGCGAACAGTCCGCTCGCCTCATGCCGCAGGAACGGCGACAGCGCGTCCCCGCGGTCCAGCTTCCGCTGGACCTGGGTGAAGGCGCGCAGCGGGTCGGCCTGCCAGCAGATGAAGAGCAGTCCGGCGTCGGGGGCGCCGTCCTCCCGGTAGCCGTCGTGGTAGGAGAACGGCCGGCGCAGCATCGCCGCACCCTGGTTGGACTCCGGCGCGGCGATCCGGGCGTGCGCGTTGGCCGGGATGACCGGCAGCCCGTCCGGCCCGGTCGCGTCCAGCCGCATCGGGGTGGTCTCCGAGCCGCCGCTCAGCGGCGCCCCGGTGTCCTTGCGGCGGCCGATGACCCGCTCCTGTTCGTGGCGTGAACGCTTCTCCCAGTCGTCCAGCAGCATCCGGATCCGGCGGACGACGGCGTACGAGCCGCCGCGCATCCACTCCTGCCCGGCGTCCCGCCCCACGAAGATCCGCCGGTCGAAGTCCTGGTCGGTCGGCTTGGGGTTGTTGGTGCCGTCGACCTGGCCCATCAGATTGCGGGCGGTCATCGGGTGCGCGGTGGCGCCCGGTGTGCGGTTGAAGCCGTTCATCTGCCAGCGCAGCCGGGCGCTGCCGGCCGCGTCCTTCTGGAGCGCCCGCAGCGCATGGAAGGCGACCAGCGCGTCATCGGCACCGATCTGGATCCACAGATCACCGTTGCTGCGCCGGGGATCCAGCGCATCGGCGGAGAAGTCGGGCAGCGGATCGAGCTGTACGGGGCGGCGCTTCGTCAGACCCGTACGGCCGAAGAAGCTGTGGCCGAAGCCGAAGGTGACGGTCAGCGAGGACGGCCCGGCGTCCAGCGCGACCCCGGTGTCGGCGTCCGGGGTGCGGCCGGCCATCAGCTCCTCGGCGGTCCGCGACCAGCGGCGCAGCAGTGCGGCCGCGGCCTTGCGGTCCGTGCCGGGCAGCAGGTCGAAGGCGACGAGATGCCCGTTGGCCTGCAACGGCGTGGTGATCCCCGCCTGGTGCCTGGCGCGCGCCGAGCGGAACGGCACCTCGGTCGAGCCGAGGGTGGTGAGGGCCTTGGGGGCGTCGTCCTCGGTGGCGGAGACCCCGAGGGCGGCGCCGGCCCCGCCGACGACCAGCCCGGCCGCGCCGGCCGCGCCGACGGTACCGAGCAGCCGCCGCCGGGAGAACTCCAGGGAGTTCTGCGGGGCGGCGGCCGTGGACGCGGCGGACCCGGCGCCGGAAGTCTTGCCACCGGAAGTCTGCGAAGTCTTGCCGCCGGAGGTCTTGCCGCCGGGGGTCTTCGGGTCGGCCGCCCGGGGGCCGGTGGCCTGCTCGGTTCGCTTGCTCATCAGCCGATCTTCACGTTTCTGATCTCGGTCACCTGGTCGATGTCGGAGGTCCGTACGAGCAGCGAGAGCTGCCACTTCCCGGGCACCGGCAGCTGGACACGGCTCGCGCGCCAGCGGCCCTTGCCGAGGTGCTGGGGGACGACCGGCAGCGGCCCGAGCTTCTTGGCCTTCTGCGTGAAGGAGACCTTCACCTCCGGGACGTCCATGGCCCGGCCCGACGGGTCGGAGAGCCGCAGCCGCAGCTCATGGGAGCTGCCGCCGCGCGTGGGGCCGAGGTCGAGGCGGGCGGTGCCCTTGCCGTGCGGACCGCCGGTGTCGAACGGGACGGTCAGCGACTGCGGCCGGTCGGCCACGGCGGACCGGCCGCCCGAAGCGGCCTTGACCGCCTCTTCCGTACGGGCCGGCTCGGTGGCGGTCAGCACCGTGGTCACCGCCAGCAGGACGACGGCGACCGACGCCTCGGCGAGGACGGACCGGCGCAGCCCCAGCCGCTCCGGGTCCGCATCGCGCAGCCGCTTGGTACGGGCGGTGCGCAACGCGGCCCGCTGACGGGCGAGTTGGGCGGCGCGGGCGGGGTCGGTGGCGGGGTCCGCGGCTGAGCCGGTCCCGGAGCCGGAGCCGGTCCCGGAGCCAGCACCTGCCTCGCTCCCGGCCCCGGTACCTGACCCGCTCCCGGTCCCGGGCGCGGTGGCCCCGTCGGGGACGAGGGCGGGCACCGGCTCGTTGGCTGGCGCGGGCTCGTGATCGGGCGAGGACTCGTCGGCAGGCACGGGCTCGCGGTCCGGGCCGGGCTCGTGGTCCGGGCCGGACTCGTCGGCGGCGGCCGCCGGTACCTCGCCCAGCCGCGACGTCCACCGCCGCGACAGCCAGCCGATCCCGACCAGGACCACCACCAGCCCCGCCTTGAGCAGCAGCAGCCGCCCGTAGGAGGTGCCGGTCAGCGCGCTCCAGGTGCCGACCTGGCGCCAGGACTGGTAGACGCCGGTGGCCACCAGCACCACCACGGAACCGAACGCGATCCGGGAGAAGCGGCGTACCGCGCTCCGCTCGACCGGCGGGCCCCAGTACAGGGAGACCACCAGCGCCGCCAGCCCGCCGAGCCAGGCGGCCACCGCGAGCAGATGCAGCACATCGACCGGCATCGCGAGGGCCGGCTGAAGGCCGGTCGAGGCGTGTTCGGCCATCGCCCAGGTCGCGGCGAGGCCGGTGGCGACGATCACGCCACCGATGCCGAGCCCGAAGGTGAGGTCCTTGCGCCGCCTGGCCTCCTCGGCGGCCGAGGCACCCTCGTCCTCCGTGGACCCGTCCTCCGAGTCCTCGCCTGACGGGCTCCCGTCCTTCGTCTGCTCCGTCTCCTTCGTCTCCTCCGTCTCCTCGGCCTCCCCGGCCGGTTCCTGCGCCCGGGCGTACGCCCCGAAGAGCACCGCCACGAACAGCGCCGCGGCCGCGAGCAGCAGCAGCCGGGAGACCAGCGCCGCGCCCGGCTTGGTGATCAGCACCTGCTGGAGGCCGCCGAAGTCGAAGACATCGGCGAGATCGCCGGAGCCGGTGTACGGGTTGCGCAGCAGCAGCATCGCGACGGTGGTGCCGGTCAGCAGCGCCCAGCCCTGGACGACCAGCCGCTGTACGGACCGTACGAGGGCAGCGGCCGGCATGCAGGCCACCACGAACGCGGCGCCACCGGCCAGCAGCACGAACCCCGCGTACGCCAGATAGCGGGCGATGCCGTAGAGCGCGCCCACCAACCCGCCGCCGGCCTCCTGCTGGAGCACCGCCGCGGTCGTCTTCGAGGGCGCGCCGACCGAGAAGGTGAAGGCGCCGGAGACCGGGTGGCTGTCGGCGGAGACCGCCTGCCAGGCGACGGTGTAGGTACCGTCGCCGAGCCCCGCCGGCAGCTCCGTACCGTATTTGACGGTGCTGCCGCTGGAGAGATTGCGCAGCTTGCCGCGGTCCACCCGCTTGCCCTGCGGATCCAGGACCCGGATGGAGTCGTCGCCCATGGCCACGCCCTCGGAGAAGGTGAGCGCCACCTGTTCGGGGGCGCGGTCCACCACCGAGTCCTGCGCCGGTGTACTGCCGGTCAGCGCGGCGTGCGCGGACGCCGGGACGGCGCCCCCGAACAGCGCGCCGGCCAGTGCCACCGCGACGAGCAGCACCCGCAGTACGGCGGACCGCCGCGGCCGTGGCCCGGTGATGACCATAGTGATCGCTCCCTCAACTGCCGTGTGAGTGCGGTTGCGTGCCGTACCGTGCCGCCCGTTACTTCTTCGGTTGGTAGTTGACGGCCCTGACCGGGATGCTCACCCTGACGGGCTCGGCATGGGCGAACTGAAGCTGGACGGTGATCTGGTCGCCCTTGGTCGGCTTGTACTTGAGGCCCATGAACATCACGTGGGCGCCGCCGCGGGCGAGGTCGAGCGTGCCGCCCTCCGGTACCGGCAGCGAGGGGACGCGCTCCATCTTGTTGCCGACCGTCTTGTGGATCGAGACGTCCTTGGCCATGTCGGTGGTGACCGAGACGAGCTTGTCGGCGGCGCCGTTGTTCGTGATCGTGAAGAACGCGCCGGCCATGTCCTTGGTGACCGGCTGCGGCATGTACGCGCCGTCGACGGTGAACTGCGGGCCGCTCTCCCCGGTGTCGCAGCCCGCCAGGGCGAGAGAGGCGGTCAGGGCGAGGGCGGCGGCGAGGGTGGTGCGGCGGTTCACGGGTTCTGTCCCTTGATGATCTTCGGAAGTGCCTTGGTGTAGTTGTCGGAGGTCGCGTCCTGCATGCCCATCCAGTGGATCTTGTCGTCCTTGGGCGAGCTCAGCAGAACCTGCGCGCCATGGGTGGAGACCACATCGCCGTTCTTCTTCTTGACCGGCTTCTCGATGCCGATGTTCACGCTCCGCGCGCCGGCCTGGATGGTGTCGAAGGAGCCGGTCAGCCCGACGAAGTCCTTGTTGATGCCGCCGAGCCACTTCTTGAGAGCACCGGGGGTGTCGCGCTCCGGGTCGGAGGTCACGAACACCACCCGCAGATCCTTCTGCTCCGCCTTGGGCAGCTGCTTCACCGCGACGGCGATGTTGGCCATCGTCAGCGGGCAGACGTCCGGGCAGTTGGTGTAGCCGAAGTAGATCAGCGTCGGGTGGCCCTTGGTCTTCTCCAGCAGGTCGTACTTCTTGCCGTCGGAGTCGGTCAGGACCAGGTCCGGCTTCTCCATCGGGCTGTCGAGCGTGACGAGCGGCTTGGCGGTGGTGCCGCCGGAGACCTCGGCGGCGGGCTTGTTCTCGTCGCCGCCGCAGGCGGTCAGGCTGAGGGCCGCGGCCGCCGTGAGGGCGGACGCAAGCAGGGTCCTTCTACGCATTGCAGATCTATCCCATGTGTTCTGAGGTCCCGGCCCCGTGGCCGTCGCCGGGAGCGGTGTCCCGTCGTGCGGGCCCCGGGGGCCGGGAAGGGGTGCCGGGGCCGGCGCGGGCAGGGCGCCGGCCCGTGCGGTGGTCAGGCGCTACGGCGCCGGCCGGCGAACACGCCGAAGCCGACTCCGATGACGCCGACGACGATGCCGACGGCGCCCAGGACGCGCGCCGTGGTGTCGCTGGAGGACGTCTCCGCGGCGGCCGCCGTGGTCTTGGCGCTGCCCTTGTCCTCGTGGTCGTCCACGCCGGAGGCGCCGTGGCCGTCGTCCTCCGCGGCGGTGAGCTTGAGCACCGGCGCGGGGTTCTCCGGCTCCGGGCCGCCCTCCTTCGTCGGCTCGATCCAGCGCACGACCTCCTTGTTGTCGTACGTCTGAAGCGCCTTGAAGACGAGCTGGCCGGCGTCCTCGGGCAGCTGCCCGACGGACACCGGGAACTGCTGGAACTGGCCGGGCTCGATGCCCTTCCCGTCGGCGGTCCAGGTGATCTTCGAGGGCGCCTTGTTGATCTTCTCGCCGTGCATCTCGATCGGCTTGGCGAGCTTGGCCTTGGTGACCGCCACCTTCCAGCCGGGCACCGGCTGCGGCATGGCGGACGCCAGCGGATGGTCGGTCGGCAGGGTGACCTCGACCTTCACCGTGGAGGCGTCGTCCCGCTCGTTGGGCACCTTGAAGTTGACGGTCGCGAAGCCGCCCTTCGGGGCCGTGCCGGGCTGCACGCTCACGTGCGCGAAGGCCGGGCCGGCGAGCAGCAGCAGGCTGCCGGCCGCGACACCGCCGATGAGCGGCAGCCGCGAAAGCCGCGCGATCTTCGACGACTTCGACGACTCCGGCGACTTCGAGATCTCAGACATCCGTAAACACTCCACAGGAAGGAAAACGCAAGGGTGACGTGGTGGGTGGCGCGCGTGCGGCGACGGCGCGCGAGAGCCCGTACCCGTCCTATGGGAGCGTGCGTGCTTCGCGTGACGTCAGGCCGCGAGGGCGAGGGAGGGCGGACCCCGCCTGACGACACTGTGGTGGAGTACGGGGTCCTGCGGGCCGGGTTTGTCATCCCCGTACGAAACGGGGGCGCGCAGCGCCTTGTCGTGCGCTGCGCCGAGGCCCGTGATCAGGGCGCGTACCAGCGCGAGCGCACCGCGCACCGCACCGATCAGGGTGCGTACGGCGCTCTCGTACGCCGGGGCCGACAGCCGGACCAGCCGCCACAGCGCCGCCTCGCCCCGCCGCAGCAGCCAGCCGAGCGCGAGCGCGGCCAGCAGATGCCCGATCAGCATGGCCATCGACGGCAGCGGACCGGGCGGGGTGAGGCCCGCCGTACCGTGCCCGGCCGGTACGGGCAGCCCGGCGGCGGAGCCCGCCCCGAAGCCGCCGGGACCGAGGATCCGCCGCGCCTGTGCGGCGTCGAGCCGGGTGGCGTCCAGCCCGCACATCACATGCCGGGCGAGGGAGACCGCGGCCTGGTCGGTGAGCCCGCCGCCGCCCGCCCTGCCGGGCGTCGTCATCGCCGTCGGCTGCTGCCCCCAGGCGAACAGGGAGTGCAGCGCCAGCTGGCCCAGCGCGAGTCCCGCGGCGATCCCCGGCAGCGAGCGTTCCCGTCCGGCCAGCGGAGCGGCGAGTGCGAACACCGCGGCGGCCGCCACACCCAGCGTCCACAGCGGGACGGCCGCGCAGGACGCGATCATGTGCCCGGCCGCGGACAGCGCAACACAGACCGCGGTGAAGACCGCGGCCCTCAGCAGCCGCAGATCGGCGGCCGCGCGCGCTGGGGGGACGGACGGGGCAAACATGGCCGCGCCATCATCCCACTGCCCCCCTCCGCCACCTACGGCAGGGCGGCGTCGAGCGGGTGCTGATGGGAGCGTCAAGGGCGGTCGGCGGGGCGCGCGACGGCGCGTGCGCGGCGCTGCACCTACACCGATGCGCTCAGTCTTCGCATCCGCCGAATGAGCGGTATCACGTCCCGGACACGCTTACGGACCTTGAGGCGAGGCAATACGTATCGATATGTCGAGCCGCGGCCAGGAGGCTGGAGCGATGAGCATCTGGTGGTCACTCCAATTGCGGCGCGAGGCGGCGAGTGTGCCGCTCGCCCGTCGCCTGCTGCTGGGCACGATGGAGACGGCGGGTGTCGACCCGGAGATCTGTTACGACCTGTCGGTGGCCCTCTCCGAAGCCTGTGCGAACGCCGTGGAACACGGTGGCGACGCCGTCGGCGAGGACTATCGCGTCACGGCCTTCATCGACGGCGACACCTGCCGCATCGAGGTCACCGACTCGGGCCCCGGCTTCGGCCGCACCGTGCCCCCCGCCCCGCCGCATACCGCCGCGGACCGCGCCCGCACGCCGGCCCCCGTCCCCACCCCCGCGCAGGCCCCCGCGTTCGCGGAGGAAGGCCGGGGGCTCTTTCTGATCGAGGCCCTCACCGACCACGTCCGCTACCGCAACCGCACCGGCCGCCCCGGCGCGGTGGTCAGCTTCGACAAGATCCTCAAGTGGCGCGAGGGAGCGGCGCTGCCGATGGCGTCGTGACGCGAGGCGCGGCGGTCCGGAGGCGATACGCCCAACGGTGAGCGCATGCCCGCCGGGTGACGCCGCGTACGCCCGCGGGACCGAATCGGCCGCACGGCCTGCGCGCCGGTGAACTCTCCGCCCGGCCAAGGGAATTGTGCAGCCTGGGCCGGGCCCGGACAACCGACATATGGGGCGGAAGAAGAGCTCCGCGTCTTCGTGTCAAACCGGGTGAACGTCGGAAGTCGAATAGCTGTCCGGAAATCGCCCGTTGAGAGTGGTGGCAGCGCGGTCTCGCGGTGGGAGGACCTCCCCCGCGGCGTCCCCTGTCCCTGCGAGACCAGCGCACACCAGGACTAAAGCGAACTGCTTCGCGTTAGTCTTTGTTGGACAATACTTGGCGTGATCCCGCACTGCAATACGGAGCCCTCGTGGTGACAGCGCACCAGGCCCCGGGCGAGAGCCGGCCCGGTGGGCGGACGGCCCGCACCCGGCAGGCCGTATTAGCCGCCGTACTGGCGGAGTTGGGCGACGGCGGGTTCGCCGGACTGACGATGGAGAAGGTCGCCCAGCGCGCGGGAATCCATGTGGCGACGCTCTACCGGCGCTGGCGCTGCACCGAGGGACTGGTCTGCGAGTCGCTGACCGATCTGACCGGCAGTGTGCCGCTGCCGGACACCGGCAGCCTGCCCGGGGATCTGCGGGCGCTGGCCCATGCGATAGCCGCCTTCTACGCGCAGGCGCCGATGTGCCGGCTGATCGAGGCGGTGGTCTCCGCAGCGGCCCGGGACCCGCGGGCGGCCTGTGTGCTGCGCACCTTCTTCGACGAGCGGCTGCCGCAGGCGGGCCGGATGGTGGAGCGGGCCGTCGCCCGCGGTGAACTGCCCCCGGAGACCGATCCGGTGGAGGTGGTGGCGGCCCTCGGGGCGCCCTTCTACTACCGGATCCTGATCGCCCGTCGCCCGGTGGACGCCGCGCTGGCCGAGTCCGCCGCGACCGCCGTATGGGCGGCGGCCCGCGCGGGCGCCTACGCGCGGGGGCCCGTCGGGCCGGCGGCCGTGGCCACCGGCCCGTGAACCAGGGTTACTTCCTGAGGCCGGCCATCCACGCCTCGACCTCGTCCGACCGGCGCGGCAGCGCGGCGGACAGGTTCCGGTTGCCGTCGTCCGTCACGAGGATGTCGTCCTCGATCCGGACACCGATCCCGCGGTACTCCTCCGGCACCGTCAGATCGTCCGCCTGGAAGTACAGTCCGGGCTCGACGGTCAGCACCATGCCCGGCTCCAGCGTGCCGTCGACATACGCCTCGGTCCGGGCCGCCGCGCAGTCGTGTACGTCCAGGCCGAGCATGTGGCCGGTGCCGTGCAGCGTCCAGCGGCGCTGGAGCCCCAGCTCCAGCACCCGCTCGACCGGGCCCTCGACCAGGCCCCACTCGACCAGCTTCTCGGCGAGCACCCGCTGCGCCGCGTCGTGGAAGTCGCGGTAGGCGGCGCCCGGCTTGACCGCCGCGATGCCTGCCTCCTGGGCCTCGTAGACCGCGTCGTAGATCTTGCGCTGGAGGTCGGTGTAGCGGCCGTTGACCGGCAGGGTGCGGGTGACGTCGGCGGTGTAGAGGGTGTGCGTCTCCACACCGGCGTCCAGCAGAAGCAGGTCGCCGGAGCGGACCGGGCCGTCGTTGCGGACCCAGTGCAGGGTGGTGGCGTGCGGGCCCGCGGCGCAGATCGAGCCGTAGCCGACGTCATTGCCCTCGACGCGGGCGCGCAGGAAGAACGTGCCCTCGATGTACCGCTCGGACGTCGCCTCGGCCTTGTCCAGGACCTTCACGACGTCCTCGAAGCCGCGCACCGTCGAGTCGACGGCCTTCTGGAGCTCGCCGATCTCGAACTCGTCCTTGACCGCCCGGGCCTCGGACAGGTACACCCGCAGCTCTTCGTCGCGCTCGGCGGTGACCTTGTCGGTCAGCGCGGCCTCGATACCGGCGTCGTGCCCACGGACGACCCGGACCGGTCCGGTGGCCTCCTTGAGCGCCTCGGCCAGCTCGCGTACGTCCTTGCAGGGCACACCGAGCAGCGCCTCGGCCTCGGCCAGGCTGTGCCGGCGGCCGACCCACAGCTCGCCCATGCCGTTCAGCCAGAACTCGCCGTTCTCGCGGTTGGAGCGGGGCAGGCGGTAGACCGTCGCCCGGTGGCCCTTCTTGGTGGGCTCCAGGACCAGCACGCTGTCGTCGGTCTGGTCACCGGTGAGGTAGACGTACTCGGTCGACGCGCGGAAGGAGTATTCGGTGTCGTTGGAGCGGGTCTTCAGGTTGCCCGCCGGGATCACCAGGCGCTCGCCGGGGAAGCGCGCCGAGAGCGCGGCGCGGCGACGGGCGGCGTTCGGGGCCTGCTCGACCGGCTCCAGGTCGCGCAGCTCGGTGTCGGCCCAGCCGCTCTTCATGTTCTCCGCGAGCTCATCCGAGACGCCCGGGTAAAGGCCGTTCTTGCGCTGCTTGATCGGCTGCTCGTCCTCGTCCGGGGTCTCCGGCGTGAGCTCGTCGGTCACAATGCCTCCTTTTAAGACTGAACCGCATTCCATCGTATGTGTGGACGGATAGCGGTCCAGAGGGCCGAAGGTGTGACCTCTCCGGCACCACGGCCGGAGCGCGCGTACGGGACGCCGCAGCCGCGGGGCGCTCCTTGCCGTGCTGGGTGCGTTACTCCTCGAAGTACGCCGCCAGCAGCACCACGTCCTCCTCCGAGGTCTCGTCCTCCAGGCCCTGCGGCAGCATCGTGCGCACGATGTGGTCGAGCACCGCCTCCGGATCATGGCGGCTCGTCCTGGGGACACCGGCGGCGGCCGCGTGCAGCCGGGCGAAGGCGCGGTCCATCGGCTCGCCGGTGCGGTGCAGCAGCCCGTCGCTGTAGAACAGCAGGGTCTCGCCGCCGGCCGGTTCGATCTCCACGCTCGGCGCTTCCCAGCAGGCCAGCATGCCCAGCGGTGCGGACAGCGAGGTCTCCACGAACTCGGTCCGCAGATCGCCCAGGATCAGCGGCGGACAGTGCCCGGCCCCGGCGAGCACCAGCTTGCGGGCGAACGGATCGGTGATCCCGCCCGGCATCGGCGTCGCGGGCGGCCCGCCGGGCGCACCGGGCGGCGGCTCGGTGAACGCGAACAGCGCGGTGGCGCTGCGGGCCGGCTCGGTCAGCCGCAGCAGCAGCTCCAGGTCGGAGAGGACCGCGACCGGATCCTCGCCCTCCATGACCGCATACGCGCGCAGCGACGCCCGCAGCCGCCCCATGGCGGCCACCGCGCTCGGCCCGGAGCCGGTCACCGAACCGACGGCCAGGCCCAGCGCCCCGTCGGGCAGCGGCAGCGCGTCGTACCAGTCGCCGCCGCCGCGCGGACCGGTGCTGTGCCGCACCGCGAGACGTACGCCCGGGACCCTCGGCAGCCGGTGCGGCAGCAGCTCCTCGCGGAGGGTGTCGACGGCCTGCCGGCTGCGGTGGAGTTCGAGGAGACGGGCGAGGTGCGCGGCGGCGTGCGCGCGGTAGAGGCCGACGAGATGGCGCTGGCGTTCGGTGGGTTCGGCCGGTTCGTCGTAGAGCCAGACCGCGGCGCCGGTCCGGCCGATGGGGGCGGCACTGAGCGGCACGGCGTAGCTGGCGGCGTACCCGAGGCGGGCGGCGACCTCGCGCAGGCGGGGGTCGAGGTCCTTCTCACCGGGGATGTCGGGTTCGGCGATCCCGGGGGTGTCGTCACCGGCTGCGCCCGGCTCGGGGAGGCCGTCCAGTATCCGGGCGTACGACAGGGCGCGGCGCGGGATGGTCTCGATGGTGCCGATCTCGGCGTGGCCGAGACCGAGTCCGACGGTGGTCTCGGGGCCGAGCCCGTCGGCCGGGGCGACGACGACCATGCCGCGGCGGGCGCCGACCAGCAGGGCGCCGGCGCGCAGCAGTTCGTGGAGGGCGTCGTCCAGCGTGCGGGTGCGGGCGAGCTGTTCGGTGAGGTCGTGCAGGGTGCTGAGGTCGGAGATCCAGCCGGCCAGCCGGTCCTGGACGGCGGCGAGTTGATCGACGACGGCCCCCTCGGGGGAGAGGTCCGATGCGGGGCGGGCGTCGTCCTGACCGACGTCCGTAGGGGTGCCGGAGCCGCCCGAAGGGGCGTCCGCGGGGGTCTTCACGACATGCGGGCCGGCAGTGTGCGCTGGGGTGGGGAGAGCTGGTTCGATTCCAGCCACTTTCGGTACGTGAGGGGTGGTCATGGCCGACGGCTAACGTCGCGCCAGGCTTTGTCCCAGGTCAGGACGGAGTTTGGTCGGGAGTGTGGCATTTCGTTGAGTGCTGTTGTGCGGTGCGTTCGGCCGCGCAATTTCCTCAATAGCATCGCAAACCCCCATGTCATGCTGCTCCGCTATCAATGCTCCACATGTACACGCATCAACGATGTGATGTCCAGCACTGTTCCCATGGGGTTTGTGGTGTCAACGAGGTCTGTAGATTGGCCTGAAAAAATCCCCCCGAGCGTCAATTTGCGGTCGACTGACGGCGATCGACAGCGCGTCATCACCACAGTGGCGGGTACGTAATCGGAGAAAGTGCGGGGCCAGTTGGGTTCGCACCGGAACTCTCCGGCGGGCACCGGCGTCTCATACGACGAAGACCGCGACGCACTCCCATGGCGGGGACTGCACTACGGAAGCGCAAGCGCCATGCGCGCGCCACCCCCCGCCACGTTCCACGCTCGGCGTACGGCGTGATGCGCTGCCTTGTACACGCGGTGACCAGTGATCCACGTGGCGTGATCGATGTGCGATCGACCCCGGGGTGCACCACCGGGCCGCAAGAACGCCACACCATGGCACCCAGCGGCGCGGCGCGAACGACGGTGAACCGGCAAGCAGTGCCATGTAGTGCGATGGACGAAGCCCTCGGCGTTTACGGAAAGGAACGAGCGCTCATGCGCGAGATCCTCGGAAGGCGACGCAAGCTCCTGTTCCGGCGCGGCGGAAGGTCGGCGCTGCTCGGTGCGGCGCTGCACTGCGCCACCGAGTGGCAGTGGCCGGTACTCCCCGGAGTGGGCCTGCGGTCCGCCGGCCGGCAGCCGGCCGGCGCCCGGCTCGGACTAGGCGACCGCCCCACCCCTCGGTGCAACTGTCCCGACCCCGACTGTGTGGTGCCCGGCGCGCACCCCTTCGACCCGGGTCTGCTGGCGGCCACCACAGACGCCCGGATGATCCGCTGGTGGTGGACCAACCGCCCGGACGCCCCGATCGTGCTGGCCACCGGAGGGCGCGCCCCCTGTGCGGTGAGCCTGCCCGCGGTCGCCGGCGCCCGTGCCCTGGCGGCCCTGGACCACTTCGGCGTACGCCTCGGCCCCGTGGTGGCTACTCCTACCCGCTGGTCGCTGCTCGTATCCCCTTACGGGCTACCGGAGTTGGGCGAGCTGCTGCACTCCCAGGACTGGGTGCCGAGCTCGCTGCGCTTCCATGGGGAGGGCGGGTATCTGGTGCTTCCGCCGTCCCCGGTCGGCGCCGGGCGGGTGCGCTGGGAGCGCCCGCCGGCCTCCCCCAAGCTCTCAACTCCTCCCCCGCTCTCCACTTCGTTCGAGCGGGGGGACCCCCATGCGCAGGGGGGACCCCCGTCCCCGGCCGCGCCCTGGCTGCCGAAGGTGGCCACGATCGTCGACGCCCTGGTCATGGCGAGCACCGGCACTCCGGACGGCGGCAGCAAGCTCGCGTACTGAGTTCACCCGTCCGGGTGCGACCTGCCCGGTCACTACGGGAAACGAGCGCCCAGGTGGCCGGGTGGCCCCGCATCGGCCGATAGGTTCGGCGCACCGTCAAGCCGTCGTCGGCGGCATCTCAAGTGCAGGTGGGGCCCATGCAGCGTGCGCAGAAACTCCGCATGACCGGGCTCGCCGGCGCGGTGGTGCTCGCCATCGCCGTGCCGCTGGGTGCGGCGATGGCCGGCCCGGCGGATGTGTCCCTGTCGGGCACCCCGGTTTCGGCGGCCCGGTCGGGGGTGACGGGCCAGGCCGAAAACAGCTCTTCCATCGGAAAGGGCGTTGTGGCTGAAAAAGGCGCCAAAGTGGGCAAAGGTTCCGCGAGTGGCGCCCGCGTCCGCCGGCCCTCCGGCCCCGCCACTGGGCTGCCGCGCCTGGCCGGACGCACCGCCCACTGCGGCCCCGAACTCGCTTCCGCCCAGGGCGTCGAAGCCCAGACCTGCGTCCTTGCCGAGCGCGGCCGGACCTGGGCGCGGACGTACTACCGGAACCTCACCGGCGGCCCGCTGCGGGCCGTGCTGACACTGCTGCCGCCGGCCGGCGGGACCGTGCAGGTGAACTGCGAGGTGCCGGCGGGCGATGCGCCGGGCGTGTGCGAGACCCCGGCCGGTGCGACCGTGCGCCGGGCGCGGTCGGTTTACGGCGCGGTGGCGGAGATCTCCGATGCGGCGGGGGAGCGGCTGCTGCTGCACTCCGGCAGCAACTCTGCGGCGGCGGCGAGTGGTTCGGACCACTGACGGTGCGGGGCGCCGGCGGCACCCGGCCGACCGGGCGGAGTGCCCGGTTCCGGATATGGAAGCGCCCGGTCGCTGGCGACGGGGGATGCACCAGCGACCGGGCTTTTAGAACCGTAACAAGAGATCCGCGGTTAGCAAATTCGATCGTGGATTTCCGGACGCTTATTTCTCGGCGCCTACCGGGAGTTGTGACCGGTGTCACCCAGAGGGCCCGGGCGGTGCGTCCACCCGGGCCGCCCGGTCAGCTCAGCGTGATCTGACGGTTGGTGAGCCCGCCGCGCGCCCGGCGCTCGTCGGGGGACAGCGGGGCGGTGGCCGCCAGGGCCTCGGCCAGCCGCTCGGCGAACGCCTCGGCCGGCTTGGCGACCTCGTCGGCACCCATCGAACTGGGCAGGTCCCAGACCGGAACGACCAGGCCATGGGCGCGGAACGAACCGACCAGACGGGTGCCTTCACCGAGCGAGGAGGTGCCCGCCGCATGCAGCCGGGCGAGCGCGTCCAGCAGCTGCTCCTCGGGGTGGGAGGTGACCCAGCGCAGATGATTCTTCTCGGGGGCCTCGCACCAGTACGCGCCCTCCAGGCCGGGGATCCGGGCGGTGGGGATGGCCGCCGCATTGGCCCGCTCCAGGGAGGCGGCGACCTCACCGGTGGCGTTCTCCGCGTTCTCCACCCAGAACTCGAATCCGGTGTGGACGGTCGGCTCAAAAGGCGCGTTCAGATCGAGCAGATCCTGGAGCCGGGGACCCTCGGCGGCGGGCCGGCCGGCAGCGACCGGAGTGCCTGGTTCCGCGGCCAGTGCGCGCTGGAGGGTGTCCGCGAGGTCCCGGCTGATGTCGCCGGAGGCGGTGTCGTTCTGGAGCCCCAGCATCACCGCGCCGTTGTCCCGGCGCAGCGCGGGCCAGGCCATCGGCAGGACGGTCGCGAGCGTCACGGAAGGCACGCCCTCGGGCAGTCCGCCCTTCAGCGTCAGCTCGGCGGTCGCGGCCGGCACCAGCTCGCGCATCGCCACCCAGTCGCACTCACCGGGCAGGCCCTCGAAGGGGCGCTGCACCAGCTCGGTGACGGCGTGCGACGCGCGCCGCCCGTGACACGCCTTGTACCGGCGGCCGGAACCGCACGGACAGGGCTCACGAGCGCCGACGACCGGCACCTCACCGTCCTTGATCTGCGGTGCTGCGGCCTGGGGCTGGGGACGGCGCTTCTTGGCCATGGCGACGGGCTCTCCTGGTCGTTCCTGGGCTGACGGACGCGTTTCGGCGCGAGCCTAGAGGATTGCGTACCAGGTCGCGTTCGCCTGTGGACAACGCCGTGTCCCGCTCCGGGACCGGCGATTCGCCCGCCCGCATGGGCCTGACGCCCGCCCCCTCCCGCCCGTCGCGGGCCGCCCGCCTGTCGCGGGCGGCGCTTGGCGTGACTGCCGCTACGTCAGGTCGTCGAAGTCCATGAACGCCGGTGCCGGCCGCCGTCCGTGCGACGGCAGTGCGGACGGCAGACCCGGTGTCAGGTCGGCTGCCCGGTCGGGCGTCAGATCCACGCGCGTAGCGAAGGCGCCTTGAAGAGAGAGCACGGCCCAGACCGTCACCTCGCCCGGGGCGGTGTCGCGTACGCCCCAGTCCTTGGCGAGCGACCGGATGATCGCCAGCCCGCGGCCGCCGTGTGCGGTGACCGAAGGAGTGGCCGGAAGTGGCCGGGTCGGTCCGCCGCCGTCGGTGACCGCCACGGTCAGCCGGCCCTGTGCGTCGATCCGCCAGGACGCCCGCACGGAGGCCGGCGGGACATCGTGCGACGTGTCCTTCGATGCGGCTCTCGCGGAACCAGGTGATCCGTTTTCGTATATCGGACGCGCATGGCGACACGAATTACTCAGAAGCTCCGAAAGAATAAGGACCGCGTCATCGACGACACTGTCCTGAACTCCACTTGCCAACAGCTCATCTCGCATGCGCCGCCTGGCCATGCCCACACCCGCTGGGCCATGGGGTACGGCCATGATCGACGACGTCGGCACCTCTTGTGCCACCACCAACGCCACCCCCGAGACCTCCTTTGCCCCACGCCACGGGATGAATGCCCCAATGGACTGGACCGGAAACCGGCCAAGCGGCACGCAGTGACGCACTCGACACAATCGAATACTCGCCGAATGCGCCGGTGCACACCCTGTGATGAGCTTTAGCCAAGGCCGAGTTGCCTTCGTACCTGCTTGGGGCGATTTGTAATCACCGCGTCCACGCCCAACTCCTGGCACAGCTCGACATCTGCCGGTTCGTTGACCGTCCACACATGGACCTGGTGGCCCGCCTGGTGCGCCCTGGCGACGTACTCGGGGTGCGAACGGAGGATCCGTATACCCGGGCCCGCGATGCCGACACCGGCCGGCAGCCGGCCGTCGCGGTAGCGGGGGGTGAGGAATTGCATCAGGTAGACGACGGGGATGCCGGGCGCCGCGGTCTGTACGCGGTGCAGCGAGCGCGCCGAGAAGCTCATGACCCGGACCGGAGAGGTCCAATGGGGGCTCATGGCCGGTTTTGTATGCCCGAACCGGCCCAGCAGCTCGACCAGCCGCTCCTCCACCTGTCCGGCCCAGCGCGTCGGGTGCTTGGTCTCGATGGCCAGCTCGACCCGCCGGTCCGCGTCCGCGACCAGCTCCAGCAGCCGCTCCAGGGTCAGTACGGACGTCCGCTCCGGGTCCTCGTGCTGCCGGTCCGGCGCCTCGTTGCCGTACGCCTCGTCCTTCCACGACCCGAAGTCGAGCGTCGCGAGATCGGCGAGCTCAAGGGTGGAGACCGCGCCGCGCCCGTTGGAGGTGCGGTTCACCCGCCGGTCGTGGACGCACACCAGATGGCCGTCCGCGGTCATCCGGACATCGCACTCCAGCGCGTCCGCACCGTCCTCGATCGCCTTGCGGTAGGCGGCCAGGGTGTGTTCCGGGGCATCCTCGGAGGCACCGCGATGGGCTACGACGGACATGGCGGGACGACCCGGACGGGCCTCCTGGGCGGGGCGTGCATAGGTCACCGCGTTATCGTGCCATCCGCCGTCGCAGGGCCGCCCGGGTGTATCCCAAGGTGCGGAACCGGGGATGCGTCCGCTTTGTCCGGCATAAAGGATGAGGGGACAGTCACAGCCTCGGCTTACGGCGCTCTGACGCGCGGTGGGAAAGGCTGGGAGGGACACTCGCCCGTAAACCGGCCGGACCGGCCCGCCCCGGACCGGCCCGACGGCGGACCGTCCGCCCGCGAACCCGGGCCGGAAACCCGGCCCGGATCCGCGGATCCGCCGGTCCGCCGCCCCCGGACCGGCGGACCGGGACTCGCCCGGATCGCCCGGATCCTGAATCCTGGAGTACCTGGGTAGGGGTCACCGGTGGACCCGCAGCGAGGAGCTGTACGACCCGCAAGACCCGTAGGGGCCGCAGACCCGTACGGGACCGTAAGGCCCGCGTGAAGCTGAGGAGAGAGCTGTGAGCACCGAGAACGAGGGAGCCGCCGTCCCGTCGGAGGCCAAGCCGCCGACCGGGCCGAAGCCGGACAGCGCCCCCGCGTCCGCCTCCGGCGCCCAGACTCCCCAGGCCCCGCCCGCGCCCGGCACGCCCCCGCCCCCGGCCTTCGCCCCCACCGTCGCCCCGGCCCCCGAGGGCCCCGGCGATCAGGGCGGCACGCCGCCGGGCGCCGGGCACCCCGCCGACGGGCCGCCCCCCGCCCCCGGAAGCGAACAGACCGCCCAGATCCCTGCATACGCCGCGGCCGGCCACGGCTCCCCGGGCGGCGGCTGGGGCCAGCCCCCGTACGGCGGCGGTGGCGGCGGTCACCCCTGGGCCGCGCCCGGCACCCCCACCCCCAAGCGGCGCAACGGCGGTCTGATCGCCGCGGTCCTGGTGGCCGCGCTGGTCGCCGGCGGAGTCGGCGGCGGCATCGGCTTCTGGGCGGCGGAACGCGACGACAGCGCCTCGACCACGGTCTCCGCGCCCGGCGACATCGGTGCGCTCAACCGCAAGCCCACCTCGGTCTCCGGCATAGCCCAGAAGGCGCTGCCCAGCGTTGTGACGATCGAGGCGCAGGGTGCCACCGGCGAGGGCGGCACGGGCACCGGCTTCATCTACGACAAGCAGGGCCACATCCTCACCAACAACCACGTCGTCGCGAGCGCCGCCGACGGCGGCAAGCTCACCGCGACGTTCTCCGACGGCAAGAAGTACGCCGCCGAGGTCGTGGGCCACGCCCAGGGCTACGACGTCGCCGTGATCAAGCTCAAGAACGCCTCCGGCGCCACCCTCAACCCGCTCCCCCTCGGCAAGTCGTCCCACGTCCAGGTCGGCGACGCCACCATCGCCATCGGCGCCCCCTTCGGCCTGTCCGGCACGGTCACCACCGGCATCATCAGCGCCAAGGACCGCCCGGTCGCCTCCAGCGACGGCGGCGGCACCCAGGCCTCGTACATGAGCGCCCTCCAGACGGACGCCTCGATAAACCCCGGCAACTCCGGCGGCCCCCTGATGGACGCCGCCGGCAACGTCATCGGCATCAACTCCGCGATCCAGTCGGCCGGCAACGGCGGCGGCCTGGGCGAGTCCAGCCAGTCCGGCAGCATCGGCCTGGGCTTCGCCATCCCCATCGACCAGGCCAAGCGGGTCGCCCAGGACCTGATCAAGACCGGCAAGCCGGTCTACCCCCAGATCGGCGTCCAGGTCGGCATGCGCGAAAGCGGCGACGGCGCAACCATCGCCCAGACCGGCAACAACGGCTCCGACGCGGTCACCCCCAACGGCCCGGCCGACAAGGCGGGCCTGCGCCCTGGCGACACCATCACCAAGCTCGACGACACGGTCATCGACAGCGGCCCCACCCTGATCAGCGAGATCTGGCAGCACAAGCCCGGCGACGAGGTCACCCTGACCTACAAGCGCGGCGGCAAGGAGCACACCACCAAAGTCACCCTGGGCCAGCGCACAGGCGACAAGTGACGCGCTAGTCTGATCCCCGCGACACCCGCGCCCCCGGCGCAGCGGTGCCGTGGGGAGGCTTGCCCGAGCGGCCTAAGGGAACAGTCTTGAAAACTGTCGTGGCGGCAACGTCACCGTGGGTTCAAATCCCACAGCCTCCGCCGAGGTCAGCTAAGTAGCTGGTCAGAAGGGGTGCCCGAGAGGATCGGGCACCCCTTCTGTGTCTGGCCTGTCTCACCCCGGATCGCGGGTATCCCGGCTTTGACCAGCGTGTGTGGACGGGGCGTGGACGGGGATCAGGAGCCTTCGCTCTCCCGCTCCGCCGCTCGCATGGCCCGTTCGATCAGCGCATTGGCCTGGTCACGCCTTCCGTCCAGCACCTTGGCGTAGAACTTGTAGAGCACGGCCACGCTGTGGCCCGCGCGGCGGGCGATGACCTACCAGGGCGCCGCCATGGTGCTCGGCAAGCTCGGCGAGAACGAGCTGGCCTGGATCGCAGCAGACCGAGGGCTCGCCGCGGCACAGCTGAGTGAGAACAACGTGATCACTGGGTCGCTGTTCCGGTCCGTGACGCACTGCCTGCTCTCCACCGGACGCTTCGAGACGGCCGCGCAGCTCGTGAGGGACGCCGCAGGTTTCCTAGAGCCGGGGCTCGACGAGCCGACGCCGGCATACCTCTCCGTGTACGGCACGTTGTTCCTCACCGGAGCCATGGCTGCAGCCCGGGCGGAGGATCGAGCGACCACCCAGGAGTTCCTCCGAGAAGCTGAGAGCGCCGCATCTCGGCTCGGAGCCGACGCCAACCACATGTGGACGGCCTTTGGCCCGACGAACGTGGCGATCCACCGAGTGGCCACCGCCGGCGAGCTGGGCGACATGCAGATCGCTGCGGAACTCGGCCCGCAGGTGGACACAAGCAGCCTTCCGGTAGAGCGGCGCGTTCGGCACAACCTGGAAGTCGCACGGGCACTCAGCGCGTGGAACCGTACAGACGAGGCACTCGCCGCAGTACTCGAAGCCGAACAGCTCGCGCCCGAGCAGGTCAGGCACCACTACATGAGCCGCGATCTTGTCCTCGGCTGGGTCCGCGGCACCCGAGGACGCCCGACCCGACCGATCGCCGACCTGGCCGAGAGGCTGCGCGTCGTGTGAGCTGGTTAGGCTCGTTCGCATGAGCGACAACGAGCACGAGGCGAAGATGGCGCGCCCGAGAATGGCCTCGGGCGCGCTGTTCTTTGATGATCAGGGTCGGGTCATGATGCTGGAGCCGACGTACAAGGACTACCGGGAGATCCCGGGCGGCTATGTCGAGACCGGCGAGTCTCCGCGCCAGGCGTGCATCCGGGAGGTGCGCGAGGAACTGGGCATCGAGCCGGAGATTGGGCGACTCCTCGCGGTGGATTGGGCTCCCAGCCAGACGGAGGGCGACAAGGTCCTCTACATCTTCGATGGCGGAGTTCTGGCCCCAGACCTGCGGGGACGGATCGAACTGCAGTCATCAGAGATCGGGTCGTACGACTTCCACCCTGCTGCCACCCTGGCAGGCCTCACGATTCCTCGACTCGCGCGGCGAATCGAGGCTGCCGTCCAGGCCAGGACCACAGGAAGAGTGGCCTACCTGGAGCATGGGCGTGAGCCTCAGCACGCGGTATGACCGGCCAGACCAGCCGAAGAGTGACAACCTTTCTCTACGGGTTCAAGGCGGCTCGCTTTCGCTCGCCACGCGCGCCCCTTCCCCCGTCCAGGCCTGCGCTCTTGTCTCCGCCTCGCTCCAGTCCAGGGCAGCGTGGTCCCGTTTCCACGCTCTCATTGCCAGGGCCCAGGCCGCTCGTGCGCGGGCAAAGTCGTGGAGGGAGACGTTATCGGCGAGGAGGTTGACAGGTTGGGTACCCGCCACCCTCGCCAGGGCCTCGGCCGCCCCCGTGCGGTCGACGTCGCTGAAGGAGGTGTTGTCGACGAAGGTGATCAGCCGGTCAACGCCCGCATCCTGGTAACCCTCCACCCCCACAAGACCCTCGGCTGCCTTCACGCGGTCGACATCGTCGAGGGAGGTGTTGTCAGCGAAGGCAATCAGCCGGTCACCCGCCGCATCCTGGTAACCCTCCACCCCCACCAGACCCTCGGCCGCCTTCACGCGGTCGACATCGTCGAGGGAGGTGTTGTCGGCCAAGGCAATCAGCCGGTCACCCGCCGCATCCTGGTAACCCTCCATCAACGCCAGGGTCTCGGCCGCCTTCACGCGGTCGGCGTCGTCGAGGGAGGTGTTGTCGGCCAAGGTGATCAGCCGGTCAACGCCCGCATCCTGGTAACCCTCCACCTCCGCCAGAGCGAGGGCCGCAAACGTGAAGGTGTCACCGTCGAGGGAGGTGTTGTCGGCGAAGGCAATCAGCCGGTCGGCCCCCGCATTCCGGTAACCCTCCACCCCCGCCAAGGCGCTGGCTGCCCCCGCGCGGGAGAAGTCGTCGAGGGAGGTGTTGTCGGCGAGCTGAGCAAGAAGTTCAGCAGCACGGTCCCGGTAACCCTCCACCCCAGCTAGGGCCTCGGCCGCACTCACACGCTCGAGGCCGTTGGAGGAGGTGCTTTCGGCTATGGCGATCAGCGGGTCGGCCCCCTCATTCCGGTTCCCCCCCACCCCCACCATTACCTCGAACGCCATTACGCGGGAGATGCCGTCGAGGGAGGTGTTGTCGGCGAGCTGAGCAAGAAGTTCAGCAGCACGGTCCCGGTAACCCTCCAGCCCAGCCAGGGCCTCGGCCGCCGCTATGCGGTCAAAGCCGTGGAGAGTGTTGCCTTGAGTGAACGATTCGAGTTGTTCTGCTGTGGGCGCAGTGGGGAGGTTTGTCCTTAATCTCACCTGCTCTATAAGGAAGTGGTAGGCGTGTACTCCTGCCTTGCAGGTGAGAGCTTCGATCCTGGTAATGGTCGCGGCTGCGGTGGCGTCGGGGTAGGTGAGGAGGCCGTCGAGGAGGAATCCCAAGTAGGACGGTTCGGTAGCTGGAACCTGGGGCTTCCGCCAGGTAGGGAACAGTTCGTCGAGGAGTTTGGCGCGTGCCTGTGCGTCTCGTGTGGCGTAGCGGGCAGCGTGGTACTCGAGGAGGGTTTGGTGGGGGAAGATTAGGCCATCTGCGCGGTGGGCCAGCAAGCCAGTGTGGCGGAGAAGGTCCTCCAAGAACGCGTCCCAGGTCTTCCGGTGTACCTTGCTGGGGCGGCAGACGGCCCCGTGCGAGGCCAGGGCCTCGGTCACCGGCGCCTGATTTCCCGTAAGCCATTGGTGGGCCAGGTAGTCGACCAGCTCGAGCAGCCGTTCGTGGACCTTCCGCGCGGCGGCCTCGGCCTCCTGCCGCGCCCGCGGAGTCTGCACGCTTTCCACGAGGCGCTGGATCGCTCCTTCGTGGCTTTCGGCGACGCGCTTGCTCTGGTTGCTCTCGTAGAGCAGGTCGGTGAAGGCTTCGTACACCGCGGTGCGCCCATCGGGCAGCGGGCGTTCAGGTGTGGCGAGGTAGAGCTGGCAGAGCATGAAAGCCATCAGCGGCGTGCGGGCCAGCTCAACCAGTCGGACGGTGCGAAGCGCGCAGATGAACTGCTGAGCACGATTAGTGGCCTCTTGCCGCGGCCATCGGGTGCTGAAGAACTTTTCGACG
Organism: Streptomyces sp. NPDC034111; assembly: GCF_055575375.1. Lineage (NCBI taxonomy): Bacteria > Bacillati > Actinomycetota > Actinomycetes > Kitasatosporales > Streptomycetaceae > Streptomyces > Streptomyces sp. NPDC034111. Next base: position 320,111 of record NZ_JBVIST010000006.1, read on the forward strand.
TAGGTGTGCAGATCATCGCTCGTGAAGGGCTGCAGTTCGTAGTGCGGGACGGTACTGCCGAGAACGGTGAGTTCGTCCTTGCCCAGTGGACGAGTGGCCACGACGCAGCGGTATAGCGGTGGGTCTTGTGTGACGGCGTTGGCCAGTTTCTGCAAAACGGCGCGACGCTGCTCGGCATTGGGGAGCTCGTCGAGGCCGTCGACGAGCACCTGCCAGTAAGCGCCGGCGCATGGCCGCTGAAGGAAGCGGGCCCTGGCCAGTTCTGGGTTCCGACCGTACCGGGAGAGCTTTCTGGTGGCGGCGGCGAGCGTATCGGGTACCGATGTCTCCTCCCCAACCAGGTCGCGTGCGCTCACCCATACCGGGACTGCCCCAGAGGACTTCCCAGCGCTCTGTGTGTTGTTAATCCATTCACCTGCAACATCGCGCAGGTGAGTGCGCAGCAGCGTGGACTTGCCAGCTCCCGGGCCGGCGATGAGCACACATACGCGATGATCCGTCCTCCGGAAAGCCGCTTCTGCCGGCTCGGCTGCGGGGCCATTGCCAGGCTCGGCATCCGCGTCGTCGACTGCAGGATTGCTGCGTTGGCGCACGTGGACCTCGGCCAGGGACGGTGGATCTACCTGGCCGAGGATGTCCAGATACGGGTGCTGCCCGGCGGCCTTCCGGGCAGCTTCAAGGTAGCCGCGCACCTCCTCGTCCAGGCTGGTCCTGCGCTGGGCCTCCGCGTAGAGCTCGCGCCAGTAGCGGCGGAGCGTGTCCTCAGAGGTTCTGTCGCGGAGCTGGCCGGTCCACCGCAACATCACGGCGACCACAGACCACAGGGCCTCAAAGCTCTGCGGCACGCTGGGGTCCTTCTCCGGCTTGGGAAACCAGCCGTTGACCGTCTGTAGGGGCAGGTCCCGGCCGTCTTTCCCCTTCCCACGTGGCCAGGGCTCGTCCTTGGGGCGGCCAGCGGAGGCTCGCTGGCTCCTGTTGGCCTCTTCGACCGCGGCCTTTTCGGTCTTCCCCTGCTTAAGCAGGTCGTCGCGAAGCTGCCCTAGTCGGGTCGCCAGGGCTTGCCGACCCGCGGGCTCTTCCTTGGTGCTCACGGCCTTACCTTTCTCTCCCCGGAGCTGCTCCCATCCGGCGTGATCCGGTGACCAGGATCGGACAGCTCTGTGGCCTGGGAGCTTGCTGCCAGAAATCCGGCGATCTGGGATCCATGGCGGTGCCCTTGGAGGGCTGGCGACAGTGCTCGTGGCCGCCTCGTCCCGGGGCAGTCGAGACCTCTTGTGGAAGGATCACCCATGGATATCCGGTGGGCAGCGATGTTCCTGGTCGGGCTCGCGATCCTTGCGATCGCCGCCGTAACCCTCGCCGGCCTGGCGCTCAAAGACACCGCGTCACAGGACCGCGCCGGCATCCTGCGCGCCGTCGCGGTACTGGTGCGGGAACTGCGCTGGCGCCGATGACAGCCGCACCTAGCCGCCCGTCGCCTCACTGCCTTCAGCCCACCCTCGCTGGGCAGAAGGCAAAGCGAAGCCGAGGTCGAGCCATGCCGGGCGTCGTGCTCCGGCAACGCGATGCTGAGGCGAGCCCCGCCCCTCTGCCTTGCGACGAGCTCCAGCCCGTCATCGAACACCGCCCAGTGCTCAGCTAACTCGTCCCTGTCACCCGCTGCCGCCATGACTTCACATCATGCCGGACAGGCCCAGCGCACCGTACAACTCCGCACCACTTGCGCACCGATGATCGCGGTACGGGATTCCCAAGCTGGTGGCCCTTTCGGCGCGCCTGTTGCACTCCCACTCGGACCAGCAAGCGCCTTTCCAGGCGTCAGAACCCGGGCCACGGTGCCCAGAACCGTGGACTCACCATCAAGCCGAAGGGGAGACCGCATGGCTAAGCGTGGAGAGCCGACGAAGGCAGGTGGTCGGTGTCAGCGGAAGGTGGTGACGGGTACCGCCCGGTGTCCCATTCACCAAAGGCCCTGGTCGGCCTACGCCGTAGCTCAGCGCAAGGAGAAGGAAGCCAAGGAGAAGAAGCGCGAGATACGCAGGAAGCGCTAGCGCAATCTGACATCCACGGCGCCGTACACAGCACATGTACGCGGTCCGGCTCGGCCGTGGCGACCACGCAGTCCCTCGGCCGAGGCCGGCAGTGATCGAACTCCTAATGCGATGCTTGCCGAATGGAGCGCGCTGCCGCCAGGGCGGCCGAACCGTCCGCTTCGATCGGCTCTGAGTGAAGGTGGGCGTGACGTCGGCTGCCCAGGGGCCTGTGAGCGAGGTGTGGACGAGGACGGGCGCGTAGCGAACGGTCGGGTGACTTCGAGCAGGTCAAGGGCATAGCGGCTATCCCGCGGTGCATTGCCTTGGTAGACGGGTTGGCCTCTCGCCGCCGCAAATCGCGTGACCGATTACTCACCAGTGACGTCGCTTGCAGCTGCAGGAGCTGCTCCGGATCGAGGTTCAGCACTCGCGGTACGACGTCCCCACTGCTGACCTCCCGGGGGCGGTGATGTCAGCCTTTCTCGCTAGCGTCCTCCTATGGACTCAGGGGATTGGATCTCGTTCGCAGCCGTTCTTGTATCAGTGGGTGCAGCGTTGGTCAGTATCTGGCAGGCAAGAATTGCCAGCACATCGACAACCAAGCAGCTTGCCCTAGCGGAACGTATCCACCGGGAGCAGAGCGAACCGTACGTTGTTGTAGACATCGAGCCCTACGCGTCCGGCTCGCCTGCCATGGTCCTAGCCATCGAGAACATCGGTCCCACTGTCGCACGGAACGTACGCATTAGTTCAGAACCGCCACTTCAGTCGAACTGGGGTGAGGACCTGACCGGGATCCTGCGACGCGTCCTCGCTGAGCCCATTGCGGCACTCCCGCCGCGGCGGCGCCTGGTGTTCTTGTTCGACGACCACGACCGATGGCGTACCGACCTGCCATCCGCCTATACCTTTACCGTCCAGTCGGAGGGACCGCAGGGACCGGTGGAGACCCTGGAGTACACCGTCGACTTCGGTGCTTGGGGCGAATCGCTCATAGGGGAGCGGCCCACCGAGCGCCTGGAGGAGAGCTTGGACTACATCCATACCGAGTTGAAGAACCTGGCAGAGAGCTACAAAGTCGCCAACGCCCCGCTCATCAGGGATGAACGCGAACGTATGGTGCAAAGGCTCCGAGGCCAGCGACGGGGCGCGCCTCCTACGGGTACTTCTCAGTAGCACGGAAAAGGGCCCGGCCGGAATCCGGTCGGGCCCTGCACGTTCAGCGGAAAAAGTTGCTCGTCATCCGTGAGATCAAGCTGACGTGCCGCTCAGATCGTGTGCGGCCGGAAGCCGGCCAGCGACTAGAGAGCTTGGAGGCGGGAGTTCCGGCGGCGGCGGTCACCGAGACTGATGACATTGGCCACCGCACGTGGCGCTGGGTCGATCGCGATGTCTGGTGCCAGGGACCTCATGAGCACAGGGTGCAGCCCCAGTTCTTCGGAAGCCTGAAGCAGGGAAGGCGGTTCGCCGTACTTGCGGCCCAGCATCGCCCTCATCAGGCTCGGCTGCTCCGGGTGGACGACAACAGGCTCGTTCGTCCTCCATCCCCGGGCACCGAGTTGCTTGTAGAGACTTTCTCGGCGGGCTTGGTCAATGTGCCCGAGATCGTAGGCACGGTTGATGAGGGCCTGGATCGAGATGCCCCACCGCTTTTTGAGCGCGGCGAACTCCCTCAGCATCAGGGGGCCGGTGAACGCTTCTTCCGCGCGTTGCCGCGGCAGCAGGAACGCGCCAGCGAATCGGTGCGCCTCACTCTCCGCACGTTTGGCGTCCAGTCCGTTACGGCGTGCGGGATGGAGAACCAAGTGCCCCAGCTCGTGAGCCGTCGTGAATCTCTGCCGGTCTCCGCTCCCGGCAGAAAAATAGCTGATCATTGCTGGCTCGGATGTCCCCCGCCAGCAGGAGGCGCCGGAATGCCCCACCACGATGTCTTCTCCCTGCCCCTGGGAGTCCACCAGCATGAGAGGAACAACTGGAACGCCTGCGCGCTCGCAGGCACGAATGACATGCCCGATCACCCCATCAGAGCCGATGCCCAGCGCTGCGCGGGTCTGCATGGCGAGGTCCTCGATGTCGTCAGAGGTGACGTCTCCCTCTGCCCGAGGAAGAGAGGTCCGGCGCACCTTGGTATCGGCCATGAGGCGTACGGAAACTCGGTATGCCTCCCTGACTGTCGCTTCTACCCGCGCGACCTCCTTGGCCAACGCGCTGGCCTTCTTCCGGAACATCAGTGTGTCGGCAGGGAGGTCAGCGGGGTCGACGTCGAAGAACGACATAGGCGTGCCGGTCGCCTCGGCGATGCGCACGAGCACGTCGTTGCTGACGGGCTTGATCCCCTTTTGGATCTGCGAGATCAGTGGTTGTGACACACCAGCAGCCTGCGCGAGCTCCCCCTGGGTGAGCCCCATGAGGAGCCTCAGGGTTCGAATGCGCTCAGCTGGATCACGTGCCACTTCCTTCACCCTCTTCGCGCTGGTCTTCTTCAAACTCGAAGGGCAGTGCCAGGCCCTTGTCGTCTGGTACGAACTCCCAGTCCGTGAACGACTCAGTGTTCCTGGGGAGCTCGAAATCGAGGTCGAACTTCGGGGGTCGACCCGGCTTCCACTCACCGATCGGGCGAACGATGCGCACGGAGATCTCTCCGCCCTCCTCCGGAGGGGAGAGCCACACGGCGAGGAGGTTGCTGGCCTCGACTCCGAATAGATCGACCGTTCGATTGTAGTAGTAGCTGATCCGAGCCTTGTTGCGACCCGGTGCCGGGATCATGTCGTACGGCGTGGCGTGCAGAAGTCGCAGCGTCATCATCCCGCTGCGCAGGTGTAGACGCCCACTGGAACTCCTGGTCGGCTCCCATCCGCCCAGGTCAAGGTGCTCCGCGTAACGGCGCTCGATGAAGCGGCGCGTATGGTCCCGGGCAAGGTCGGTGCGCCCCTTGGTGTAGCCCTCGCCAGTCATGCCGGAATCGTCATAGTGGCCGTGGGCGGCGGTGTAGCCGTGATCAAGAGCCTCGTATAAGGGGGTGGCAAGGCCCTCGGTGGCTGTGGTGATGAAGGAAGCTTCCTCAGGTGTGAGCATGGCGGTTATTTTATAACCGCTCGATGCACGCGATCAATGTTCCGGTCTCTGGAGTCGCGTATTGGCCAGGGCGCGTCGCGGCCGATGCATGTACAGGTATGGATGAGGACTCACGCCAGCGAGAGGCACGGTCGTGTCGGCCCGACACGGAGCTCGGCATCCTCTGACCCACGAACCACTTCGCCAAGGGACTGCTTCTATGGCCGTCCGTGGACGAGACGTGGACGGGCAGGGGCCGTACTGCCTTGCGTGAGCTTGACGGAGCAGGTCAGAAGCCGCATCGCTTCGACCACGGGCCTTGTCTTGAAAACTGTCGTGGCGGCAACGTCACCGTGGGTTCAAATCCCACAGCCTCCGCAGAGGTCAGCGACTTAGCTGGTCAGAAGGGGTGCCCCGCTTCGGTGGGGCACCCCTTCTGCGTCCGTCCTGTCTCACCCCGGTTCGCCTGTATCCCGGCGCTGAACAGGACGTACGGGCCAGCGGCGGGCCAGGGTTTCGAGAGAGCACGGCCGCGCTGTGGTTTCGGGGGCATTGTTTGCGCTTTCACCCTGAGCGAGGGACATGCACGAGTAGGCACGCACCGTTTGCGGGGTATGGGCCTTATGCCAGATGCTCGATCGAGACGTCGCCCCACTGTTGCGCTATGTATTCGGCAACCAGGCGACGATGACAATGCCCCGCATTATCTTCGCTGCAAAGCAGGACTGCGTTGTTGAGTAGTTCCTGTGGGACGGTGTTCTCAATGTGGCGATTCTTCATTAATTCCAGGAAGCGTTCTTCGTAGGATGTCCAGCTGGCTCCTCGCTTCTTGTAGTCGTCGAGCATGGACCGGGTTGGCGCAAGATCGATACGATGGGCGTATTGCACGTCGCAAATCTCGCTGAGGAAGTACTTCAGGTCATCGCGCTTGGCGAAGCCAGACAATTGTGAGACGTTGTTCAGCCGGACATCGACCAGCGTTGTCACCTCGGCTTTGCGCAATAGCCCGAAAAACTTTTCCGCGGACTTCTTTGTGAAGCCGATTGTGTATAGTTTCATTTTCCCGACGTCCCGTTGATGCGAAGCTCCTCATTGACGTACGCAATCCGGTGTTCCTGGCGGCTGAGAGCCTCCTGGAGGCGCTCGGTCGGCGTGCGGAATAGTTCGGCCTGGTCCAGCCCGAAACGGGCCATCAAGCGTCGCATTGCCATGGTATGGCTCTCGATATGCCCGTCGCCGTGAATGTGGTCGATGCTGATCCCGTGTTCTTCGAGCACTCGCGCGACGAGGATGCAGCGATGGCATTCGAGTGGTTCTTGTTCAGTGCACATGATTGCGATCCGCTCGTTCTGTGCACCCTTCAGTACGCGGTTGATGCCACTGACGAAATCCGCGGTCCGGGCGAGACGGCTGTACTGTACCTGTCCGTCGACATAGCATGCAGCGTCTTTCGTACGTGCTCCGAGTTCCTTGCCCAGGAAGACGTACTTAATGTCAACCTCGCACAAACTACGCTTCACTGCATCTTGGTTGAACTGGGGGGTGAACCGACTGGCGGGTGTCGACCGCACATCGGCGACCGCCGTGATTTCATGCTTGTGAAGTAGGCTTAGAAAATGTGAAACACTGTGCGTGGAGTGGCCGACGGTAAACACGGTATTCAGTGTCATTGCTTGCTGCCTGCTTAAATCTTTGCTCGCTCGATGATGGCTGCCACTAATTTGTAAGCATAATCTTCGTACGGTTCACCGAGACTCACCGTAAGGAAAGATTCGCTCAGTTTGTAGGTCCCTTCCTGCTTGGCCAGGTATGTTTGTTCATACTCGGGATCGGTAAGCCGCAGTATGTATGGGGATCCGGCATGGCGAAAGTGTGCGTCCACGACCGGCCTCCTGTCGTCGAACGCTGCACCAGGGGTGTGTACCTGTAATGTTACGCAGTCAACGCGAATGAGCTTGAGCGAGTCCGGTAAAGTGTGCGCTTGTTCAATTGGGACACGGTTGTTGCTGCCGTGATATGTGCTATGTCCGTTGATCCATAAGGTTTTTGGGCGCTGTTCCAGCGTGAGCAGTTTGTCCCACTCGGCCCTGCCGGTCTTCTCCCAATAGTAATTGGGATCAAGGAGCCAGTTTTCGCTCTGGTAGCTGCGTGCCTGAGGGTGGAGAAGTGGCACGGCGATAATGTCGAGGACTCTCGGGTCCGATCTGTCAGCATACTGCCGCTCATATTCGGATACTTCACGGTTCCGGCGGGCGCTGACTGGGCGTATCCATTGTCCTGAACCCTCGTCAACCATGCCCGCCACACATCGACCCGCATTCTTGCGCGAGTTTGCTAAGCACACGAGCGTCTTGACAGTTGCCAATGTGTAACCCCCCAAAGCTGATGTGCTGGCTCGTTCGTGACGATAACGCGGCGCACTAACACAGCCAGTGAGGTAACCACCGCTATCAGCCAGGCTCAGGTCGAGAACTCGCGCCTCGCAGAAGAGCTTCGTCGAGCCGCCCGTGGCCCATGGTCCTGGGCGGGGTCCTCCTTTTCGATCACGACCGACTTTCCCTCTCGCAGGTCAGCCACAACCTTCAGGTCAGCCACAGCCCTCGGACGGGAGTGCAACAGGCATGCACGTAACGGTCAGCTGGCGGCGGTGGGCCAGTTCACGTAAGCCATGAACTCCGCCAGCCCACCACAGGGCCGGCATAACAATGGCTCAGATCTTGTCCCGCACTTGATGTTGTGGGGAGGGGCTCCAAGGGTGCTTCGGGCCTGTTGCTGTGGGGTGCGCTGGTACCAGCGCCGCCCGCACCGCCGGGCGCTGGTGCCCCAACGGTGACTGACTGCATACGGGAGTACCAAGGATCGTTCCGCAGTCCGGGCTGACTGTAAGTCTGCGGGCTTCGGCTGTCGTGGCGGCAACGTCACCGTGGGTTCGCATCCCGCCGCAGCCTCCGCAGAGGGTCGGCTGCGTAGCTGCTCGGAAGGGGTGTCCTGCTCTTGCTTGCGGGCGGCCCTTCTGTGTGTGGGCGGGGCTTTGGGCCGGGGTTTTTCTCTGGGCGTTATCGTAAATTGTCTTTCAATTGTTCTGGGCTGCGCGGGGCATGCGGCGGCGTTAGAATGCGGCGTAGCGAATGTGCGGTCGGGGGTTTTCGCTGGGGATTTGCGAAAACGTGCGGGGGGCTGTCATCGCTTCTAGCGTAAGTGTCATGAGCACTCAACAGAGAACACGCGACAAGTTCTATACCGTGGTGGCGGGCGACACGCTTACCGCTATCGCTGCGCGCTTCCATACGACCGTGAAGCAGCTTCAGATCTGGAACAACATTCCGGACGCGAACATCATCCGGGTGGGGCAGAAACTGATCGTCGGCAAGGCAGTGGTGGGCGAGCCCGCGCCCGGAGGGCCGGACTTGGTGCCGTTCCCCGGGGCGGAGTGGTTCAGCAGTCTGCCGCCTCCGGAGAGTCCGATCATTCTGCATATGGGGCTGCGGCTCGTCGACGAAGGCTGCGGTGAGCCCTACGGGTTCAGCGGGCCCGGGCCCAGGTGGAACGAGAAGCACCGGCAGGCTTATGCGCTCTGGCAGGAGCAATTGGGCTTCTCGGGGCCCGATGCGGACGGCTGGCCGGGGCGGAAGTCCTGGGATCGGCTACGTGTTCCGTCGCCGACGCCCGAGGAGTGGGGTTCGGACTGAATCGGGACTGAACCGGGACTGAATCGGGCCGGAGAAGCGGAAATTGTGAGGTCCCCGTCACGCAATGTCTGTGCGTGGCGGGGACGTAAATGTGGCGGGGTGGTGGGGCGTATTGTGGGGAATGATTTGTTGCCGGGGGAGCTGTGCGGGAAGTGGGTAGGTGTCACCGTGGGTTTTCGGCGGGCGGGAACGGTGAACCGGCGCGGGGATGTGGTGATACGGCGGGCCGAGGGACGGGATGCGGCTCGGCTCACTCGGCTGGTGCGCGGTTCGGCTGCGTATGAGGGGCAGTACGCGGCGATGGTCGCCGGGTACCGGGTGGGGCCGGACTACATCGCGGCGCATCGGGTTTTCGTCGCGGTGCAGGCGGGTGGTGACGGCCGCGTTGGTGGGGAGCGGGTGGTGGGGTTCTATGCGCTGGTGGCGGAGCCGGCCGAGTTGGATCTGATGTTCGTGGCCGATGACGTGCAGGGGTACGGCATCGGGCGCCGGCTGATCGAACATATGCGGCGCGAGGCGTGGCGCGCCGGGTTCGGGAGCGTACGGGTGGTCTCGCATCCGCCCGCCGAGGGGTTCTACCGCAGTATGGGCGCCCGGCCCAGTGGGACGGTGCCGGCGAATCCGCCGGCGGTGATGTGGGCGCGGCCGGAGCTCACCTTTGTGGTGGGGGAGCCCGCCGCCGAGCGGTGAACCGGTGGATGGTGAGCCGGTGGGTGGTGAGCCAGCGAGCGGTGAGTCGGTGGGTGGTGAGCCGGTGGGTGGTGAGCCGGTGGGTGGTGCTCCTCCCAAGAGGGCGGTTTCTCATGGGGGTTGGGGCGGAGGTATGGCGGCGGGCCCGGGAACGGGCCCGCCGGGCGTTTACGACAGGCCCACCAGGTCCCCGTGTTCCGTGCTCCACAGGTCCTCCGTGCCGTCCGGCAGTAGGAGGACGCGGTCCGGGCGCAGGGCCTCGACGGCGCCGGGGTCGTGGGTGACCATCACGAGGGCGCCCGGATAGCCGTCGACCGCCGCCAGTACCTCTTCGCGGGACGCCGGATCGAGGTTGTTGGTGGGTTCGTCGAGGAGCAGTACGTTCGCGCCCGAGTGGACCAGGCCGGCCAGTGCCAGCCGGGTCTTCTCGCCGCCGGAGAGCACCCCGGCCGGCTTGTCGGCGTCGTCGCCGGTGAAGAGGAATGAACCGAGGACGTGCCGGGCCTCGCCGTCGGTGAGGTGGGGAGCGGCGGCGGACAGGTTCTGACGGACGCTGGACGCCGGGTCGAGGGTGTCGTGTTCCTGGGCGAAGTAGCCCAGCCGCAGGCCGTGGCCGGGCACCACACGGCCGGAATCGGGGGTCTCCTGTCCGGCGAGGATCCGCAGCAGGGTGGTCTTGCCGGCGCCGTTGAGGCCGAGGACGACCAGCCGGCTGCCCCGGTCGACGGCCAGGTCGACGCCGTCGAGGACCTGGTGGTCGCCGTACGCCTTGGTCAGGCTGATGGCGCCGAGCGGTGTGCGGCCGCAGGGCGCGGGCTCGGGCAGCCGGATCCGGGCGACCTTCTCCGTCCTTCGGGCCGGTTCCAGGTCGGCCAGCAGGCGGTCCGCGCGGCGCGCCATGTTCTTCGCGGCGACGGCGGTGGCGACGTGGGAGCGCATCTTGTCGGCCTGGGTGCGCAGGGCGGCCGCCTTGCGTTCCGCATTGGCGCGCTCGCGGGCGCGGCGTCGTTCGTCGGCCGCGCGCTGGGCGAGGTAGGCATGCCAGGTGGTGTTGTGGATGTCGATCGTGGCGCGCCGACTGTCCAGGTGGAAGACCCGGTTGACGAGGCCGGCCAGGAGGTCGGTGTCATGGCTGATCAGGACCAGGCCGCCCCGGTGGGACGTCAGGAAGGCGCGCAGCCAGGCGACCGAGTCGGCGTCGAGGTGGTTGGTGGGCTCGTCGAGCAGCAGGGTGTCGTGGTCGGCGGCGAGGATGCGGGCCAGTTCGACCCGGCGGCGCTGACCGCCGGAGAGGGTGCCGACCGGCTGGTCCATGACGCGCGGCGGGAGCCCGACGCCGGCGGCGATCCGGGCCGCCTCGGCCTCGGCCGGATAACCGCCGCACGCCTGGAACTCGGCCTCCGCACGGGCGTATGCGGCCATCGCCGCCCGCTCCTCGGCGGGGCCGCCGGCCGTGGCCATCGCGGTCTCGGCGGTCCGCAGGGCCTGTACGGCACGGTCCAGACCGCGGGCGGAGAGGATCCGGTCGGTGACGGTGGTCTGCGGGTCGGCCGTACGGGGGTCCTGAGCGAGGTGGCCGAGGGAGCCGGTGCGGGTGAGGGTCCCGGCGGCCGGGCGGTGCTGCCCGGTCAGCGTGTGCAACAGGGTGGTCTTGCCGGCGCCGTTGCGGCCCACCAGGCCGATGCGGTCGCCGGGGGCGATGTGGAAGGAGAGGTCGGACAGCAGCAGTCGGGCGCCGACGCGTACGTCGACACCGCGCGCGGTGATCATGGAAAACGCTCCGGAGGGAGAGTGGAGAGGGGAAGTCTCGGAAGCTCGGGGGCCGGTGCATCGGGCGCTTCGGACGGTGCGAGGTGCGAGGTGCGAGGCGCGGTGCAATGCACGGTGCGAGGCGTGGTGCGATACGCGGTGCGCGCCGGTGGATGTGGGCACACCGGTGGCGTGGAAGCGGGGTTCCGAGCTAGGAGATCCGGGGCGTAGACATGGTCGGGAGGGTAGCGAGGGGGCGTGGTGGGGGCATCTGAATTTTGGTGGCGATGGCCCGGCGTCAGTGGTCCGCCCGGTGGGCCGCCTCAGTGGCGTGCGGCCGAGGCGATCGTTGCGCGGGCCTCCTGTTCGGACAGGCCGGTGTGGCAGGCGGCCTCCGTGAGCCGTTCGGCGAGCTCGCGTCCCAGACCCGACTCGTATGCGCGGCAAGCGGCCCAGAAGAGGCGGGCGTTGCGCTGGCCGTCCGGAGAGGTGCGTACGAAACGTACGAGGGCGGCGGCGTGCTGGGGCGGGGTGCCGGGTGGGGGCTCGCGGTGGGCGGACGGGGGCGGGGCCGTGAGGAGGGCGAGCAGGGCTTCGGGCACGGCGGCGGGGTGGGGCGGCGTGTCGGGGGCGAGGACGTACCGGCCGTGGGTGGTGAGTGAGCCGGGGCCGACGAGATAGCCGCCGGTGCCGCGGACGTCGATGCCGGGGGCGAGCCGGCCGACCGAATTGGGGACGGGCGGAGACGGCGGGCCGGTGAGCCAGAGGTGGCGGCCGCCGCTGGGGGTGCGGACGGTGACCGTCGGCGGGATCGGGAAGCTGTGCTCTTCGGCGACGAACCGGAGCGCGGTGAGGCCGTCGGCGCCGTTCTTGGTGTCGAGGTCGAGGCCGATGAGGTGGTGCGGGGGCCGTCCGCAGGCGATGCCGTAGCCGGTCGCCCAGGGGGCGGCGGCGAACAGCCGGCGGATCGTGAACGGGTCCGTGCTCGCGTCATGGACGCCGTGTCCGAGGCGGCCGCAGCCGCCGCGGCAGGGCGGGACCTCCGGGTGGCCGCGGTGCGGGGAGCGGATGGCGGGGAGTTTGCTGCGGGTGAGCGGGATGACCGGGAAGCCGCGCTCGGCGGCGAGCAGGGCCTGGGCCAGCGCGGCGGCGTGGGCGTCGGCGGGAGGTTCGGGCCGGGCGGCGGTCGGTGTTTCGGCATGGCGTCGGTGCGGGGCCATGGCTCCATTTTCGTACGAATGTTCGAGGAAGGGAAGAGGGGCGTGCGCGGGGTGCACTGCGCGCCGGGGTGTGCGGGGGTGGTGGGCGGAAGCGCGTAGCCCTTGCGGGCGAAGGCCTCCGGGGGGATGTGGCCGCGCCGGGCGGGGCGCGGGGCGGGCAGGGGGGCCGACAGGGGTTTACCCGGGGTTCCTCATGCTTGCGAGGGAATCGCCCCGTGGTGGCTGGTTCGGCGGGGATCCGGTGGGCAACCTGAGGGCGCGACGTCGACGAAGGCATCGGGTCGTCGGCCAACTACCCGATGAGCCAGCGGAGTTCATGCAATCCGGATCAAGGTCGAGCGAGATCGAGCAGGCAGGTCCAGCAGGTCGGGTCCAGCAGACAACAGATCCAGAAGTTGTGTTCCGTAGGAGGAAGAGACATGGCAAGCACCCGTACTGCCCGCGCCCTCGCCGTTTCCGCCGTGCTGCCCTTCGCGGTGGCGCTGCTCTCCGGTGTGGCGCAGGCCGACAACGGCGGCCTTGCGAACAACGGCTCCAGCTCTGCCGCGGTGAGTCAGGGGGGCGTCGTCATCGACGGCGACAACCAAGGCAACGCGACCAACGGTCAGCAGGTCGCCAACGGTGCCGGGGCCTCCAACCAGAACAACACCGCGAGCGTGAACGGCTCCGACTCCACGGAGATCGAGCAGACCAACACCACCATCAGCTTCGGGAACAACCTCGGCTGATCCGGCCCGCCGCCATGGGGAGTGGCGGCCGGCCGGCGGGTGAGGTGTCGGGGTCGGCGTACGGAGCGGTGGGGCTGCTCCGGGGTTCATTGCGCCGGCCTTGACAGCGAGCGGGTTTCTGACGGACAGTCAGAAACCCGCTCGCTCGTTCGTATGCCCGCACGCCCTGGCGCTGTGGACGTACGGCCACCAGAAGGGGAGGCCGCCCGCCGTGCACCTCGCCCCCACCCCGCGCCTGGAGCAGCTGCGCACCGAACTCCGCGCATACTTCAGGAGGTTGCTGCCGGACGGGCCGGTCGAGGACCCCGCGGAGCAGCGCGCGGTGCTGCGCCGGATCGGCGCCGACGGGCTGCTGGGGCTGGGCTGGCCGACCGCGTACGGAGGACAGGGCCGCGGCCCCGGCGAACAGTTCGTCTTCTTCGACGAGGCGTACCGCGCCGGCGCCCCGGTCTCGATGGTCACCCTCAACACCGTCGGCCCGACCCTCATGCAGTACGGCACAGAGGGACAGAAGGACTTCTTCCTGCCGCGGATCCTCAAGGGCGAACTGGTCTTCGCGATCGGCTATACGGAGCCGGAGGCCGGTACCGACCTCGCGGCGCTCCGCACCCGCGCGGTGCGGCAGCCCGCCGCCTCGGGGGACCAGTGGCTGATCAATGGCGCCAAGTCCTTCACCAGCAACGCCCACCAGGCCGACTGGATCTGGCTCGCCTGCCGCACCGACCCGGACGCGCCCAAGCACCAGGGCATTTCGATCCTCCTCGTGCCCACCGACGCGCCCGGCTTCTCCTGGACGCCGATCGAGACCGTCGGCGGGCTGATGACCACCGCCACCTTCTACGACGGCGTACGCGTCCCGGCCGGGAACCTCGTCGGCGAGGAGAACGCCGGCTGGCGGCTGATCACCCATCAACTCAACCATGAACGGGTCGCGTTGGCGGCCATCGGGATGCAGGCCGAGGACGCCTACGAGGCGGCGCTGAGGTACGCCCGGACGCCCGATCCGCGGACCGGCGAGCGGCCGGCGGACCGCCCCTGGGTACGGTCCCGGCTCGCCGAGGCGCACGCCAGGCTCGCCGCCACCCGGCTGCTGAACTGGCGGCTGGTCGGCGACGTCGGGGCCGGCACGCTCAGCCCCGGCGATGCCGGCGGCGTGAAGTTCGCCGGGACCGAGAGCACCGTCGAGGTCTACCGGATGTGCCAGGAGGTGGCCGGCGACGCCGCCCTCGTACGGGCCGGGTCGCCCGGCGCCTTCGGGGACGGCGAGCTGGAGCGGATGAACCGCGCGGCGCAGATCAACACCTTCGGGGGCGGAGTGAGCGAGGTCCAGCAGGAGCTCGTCGCGACGATGCGACTGGGGATGCGGAGGGGGCGGCGGTGAGCGGTCCGAGTGGTCCGAGTGGTCTGAGTGAGCCAAGTGAGCCAAGTGATCCGGGCGGGCCGGGCGAGCTGTACCGGCAGCTGAAGGCCTACGAAGGCCGGCCGACCGCCACCGCCGGCGTCGGCAAGGACCTGGTCAATGCGCCCATGATCAGGCACTGGTGCGAGGCGATGGGCGATGCGAACCCCGCCTACCGGGGGCCGGACGCCATCGCCCCGCCGACGATGCTCCAGGCCTGGACCATGGGCGGGCTGTCGGGGCACACGGACCGCTCGGCGGCGTACGACGAGCTCTCCGCGCTGCTCGACGACGCCGGGTACACCTCGGTGGTCGCCACGGACTGCGAGCAGGAGTATCTGCGGCCGCTGCGCCCGGGCGAGTGGATCACCTTCGACGCGGTGATCGAGTCGGTGTCGGAGCGCAAGACCACAAAGCTGGGGACCGGGTACTTCGTCACGACGCGGATGGAGATCCGGGCGGACGGCGAGCCGGCGGGCACGCACCGCTTCCGGATCCTCAAGTACGCACCGGCGCGCCGGAAGCCGCGGGCCGAGCGACCGCGGCCGGTGATCAACCGGGACAACGCCGGGTTCTGGGAGGGCGTACGGCAGCACCGGCTGCTGATCCAGCGCTGCGGCGGGTGCGGGACGCTGCGCTTCCCCTGGCTGCCCGGGTGCAGTGCGTGCGGGTCGCCCGCATGGGACACCGTCGAGGCGAGCGGCGCGGGGACGGTCCATTCGTACGTGGTGATGCACCATCCGCCGTTCCCCGCCTTCGACCCGCCGTACGCAGTGGGGCTGATCGAACTGGCCGAGGGTGTGCGGATGGTCAGCAATGTGCTCGGCGTGCCCTGCGGGGAGGTGCGGATCGGGATGCCCGTACGGCTCGCGTTCCTGCGGGTGGACGAGGAGTGGGAGCTGCCGGTGTTCCGCGTGGACGAGGGCGGGGCGGGCTGAGATGGACTTCACGCCCACGGAGGGGCAGTCGGCGGCCGCGGAGCTCGCCGCGCGGATCTTCGGCGATCTCGCCACCCCCGACCGGCTCGCGGCGGCCGGGAGCGGGACGGACACCGAGCTGTGGCAGGCCCTGTGTACGGCGGGGCTGCCGGCGGCCGTCGAGGACATCGGTCTGCTGGGGCTCGCGCTGGTACTGGAGGAGCAGGGGAGGACGACCGCGCAGGTGCCGTTGGCCGCCACCTGTGCGTACGGCGTGCTCGCGATCGCCGGTCACGGTACCGGGGCGCAGCGGGAGCGGCTGCTGCCCGGTCTGCGGGACGGGACGACGGTGGCGACCGGGGTTCTCGCGCCGGCCGGCGCGTCTCCGTCGGCCGGGACGGTACGGGCGGCGGCGGCAGCCGGCCCGGGGGCGGGGGAAGGGCCGCGGGTGCCGGGGGACGGTCGGCTGACCGGGACGGTGGGCTGGGTGCCCTGGCTGCGCGACGCCACCCATGTGGTGGTCGCGGACGCGGACCGGGCCCTGTGGTGGGTTCCGGTGGCCGAGGCGCAGGTCGAGCCGGTCGAACTCACCGCTCCGTGGGCGGCCGGCCGGCTCGTGCTCGACGGGGTGCGGGCCGAGCGGATCGGCGACGGGAGCGTGCGGGCGTACGAGGAGGTGCTGGCCGCGAGCCGGATCGCGTTCGCCGCCCTCCAAGCCGGTGTCTGCGCCGGCTCGTTGGCGCGTGCCGTTGCGCACACCACCACCCGCGAACAGTTCGGCCGCCCGCTCTCCAGCAACCAGGCCGTCCTCCTGCGCGCCGCCGACGCGTACATGGACACCGAGGCGATACGGGTCACCGCCTACGAGGCGGCCTGGCGGTACGACCAGGGGCTGCCCTGCGCCGAACATGCGCTGACCGCCGCCTGGTGGGCGTCCGAGGCGGGCAAGCGTGTGGTGCACACCGGCCAGCATCTGCACGGCGGGCTCGGCGCCGACCTCGGCCACCCCGTCCACCGGCACTTCCTGTGGGGCCGGCAACTCGATGCCTACCTCGGCTGTGGCGCTCAACTCCTCGAAGAACTCGGTGACTTGATAGCGAACGGACAGTCAAGGAGGACCGGGCATGAAGGCCGGTGACGAGCTGCCGCCCCTGGAGATCCCCCTCACCCGCACCCTGATCGTCGCCGGGGCGCTCGCCTCCCGCGACTACCAGGACGTCCACCACGATGCCGAGGCGGCCAAGGAGAAGGGCTCCCCGGACATCTTCATGAACATCCTCACCACCAACGGGCTGGTCGGCCGCTACCTCACCGACCACTTCGGGCCGCGCTGCACCCTGCGCAAGGTCGCGATCCGTCTGGGCGTCCCCAACTACCCCGGAGACACCATGAGGTTGACCGGAACGGTCATCGAGGTGGCGGACGGTACGGCGGTGGTGCGGGTCGTGGGAGCGAACGCCCTCGGCAACCACGTCACCGGAACGGTCACCGTAAGCCTCCCGGACGACGGGGCGGGCCTTCCGGAGGGCGCGGTATGAGCCTGGCCCGTCCCGACACCCTCTCCGGCCGGGCCGCGATCGCCGGCATCGGCGCGACCGAGTTCTCCAAGGACTCCGGCCGCAGCGAACTGAAGCTCGCCGTCGAGGCCGTCCACACCGCGCTCGACGACGCCGGGCTGACCCCCGCCGACGTCGACGGCCTGGTCACCTTCACCATGGACACCACCCCCGAGATCACCCTCGCGCAGGCCGCGGGCATCGGCGAGCTGTCCTTCTTCTCCCGTGTCCACTACGGGGGCGGCGCGGCCTGCGCCACCGTCCAGCAGGCAGCCCTGGCCGTCGCCACCGGCATCGCGGAGGTGGTCGTCTGCTACCGCGCCTTCAACGAGCGCTCCGGCCGCCGCTTCGGCTCCGGGGTGCAGCAGCGCGAACCCTCCGCGGAGGGCGCGGCAATGGGCTGGGTGCTCCCCTTCGGTCTGCTCACCCCCGCCTCCTGGGTCGCCATGGCCGCCCAGCGCTACCTCCACACCTACGGCCTGACCCCGGACGCCTTCGGGCCGGTCGCGGTCACCGGACGCCGGTACGCGGCCCGCAACCCGGCCGCGCACTTCTACGGCCGGCCGATCACCCTCGCCGATCACGCGGCCTCCCGCTGGATCGTCGAGCCGCTGCGCCTCCTCGACTGCTGCCAGGAAACCGACGGCGGCCAGGCGCTGGTGGTCACCTCGGCGGAACGCGCCCGCGGTCTACGGCAGCCGCCCGCCCTGATCATCGCCGCGGCACAGGGCGCCGGCCGGGCCCAGGAGCAGATGACCAGCTTCTACCGCGACGAGCTGACCGGCCTCCCGGAGATGAACGTGGTGGCCCGCCAGCTCTGGCGCACCTCCGCGCTCACCCCCGCCGATATCGATGTCGCCATCCTCTACGACCACTTCACCCCCTTCGTGCTCATGCAGCTGGAGGAGTTCGGCTTCTGCGCGCCCGGCGAGGCCGCCGGCTTCGTCACCGCGGACACCCTCCCGCTCAACACCCACGGCGGCCAGCTCGGCGAGGCCTACCTCCACGGCATGAACGGCATCGCCGAGGCCGTCCGCCAGCTCCGCGGCACCTCCGTGAACCAGGCCCCGGACGCCGCCCATGTACTGGTCACGGCGGGGACGGGGGTCCCAACGTCCGGGCTGATTCTGGGGGTGGACCGGTGACCGGCGTTCGGGCAACGCCCTTAGGGGCGGCGCGTTCCCGCCCATCCCCCCTGAGGAGGTGGAGGCGACCCCACCCGTACAACTTGAGGGGGATGGCGCTTCGGCACCTTGGGGCGATCCCCGCTACCCGCCCTCGCTTCTAGCGTGGAGCCCATGACCACGCCAGTGTGCACAAGCGCTTCGACCGCCGCTGTGTTCCCGTCGTTCTCCTCCTATGTACGGGCCCGGGGGCCGGTCCTGCTGCGCGCCGCGCGGTCGCTGTCCGCCAACCCGAACGACGCCGAGGACCTGCTCCAGACGGCGCTGACCAAGACCTACATGGCCTGGGAGCGCATCGAGGACCACCGTGCCCTGGACGGCTACGTCCGCCGCGCGCTGATCAACACCCGTACCTCCCAGTGGCGCAAGCGCAAGGTCGAGGAGTTCGCCGTCGACGAGCTCCCCGAGCCGGACCCGATGCCGGTACCCGACCCGGCCGAACTACAGGGCCTGCGCGATGCGATGTGGCGGGCCGTGATGCGGCTGCCCGCCCGCCAGCGGGCCATGGTCGTCCTCAGGTACTACGAGGACCTCAGCGAGGCCCAGACCGCCGAGGTCATGGAGGTCTCGATCGGCACGGTCAAGAGCGCCGTCTCCCGTGCCCTGGCCAAGCTCCGGGAGGACCCGGAGCTGGCGATGATCGCCTAGCACCCGACACCCTGCTCGTGGCGGTCCAGGTCGTCACCGAGCAGCCCCATGACTTCCCTGCCGCCATGCCTGTCCTGCGTGGCGCCACGTCTGATCTGCGAAAACGTCATCCTGATGCCAGGCGATGCCACGTGGTGTCGGATTGGCCTTGCGGTGGTGCCACTGTGATGCCATGATGGCGTCATGGACCTCACGCCGTACGTCGACAATCTCCGGCACGAGCTCGCGGTCGCCGCCGAGGCGGGCGGAGAGGAAGCCCGCGCGCTGGCCGAACGACTCACCACACCCTTGGAGTCGGCCGCCCGGCTCACGCTGCTGAACGCCCTCTCCGCCGCGGTGGGCGAGATCACCCGCGATCTGGCGCCGGGCTCCGTCGACGTACGGCTGCGCGGGATCGACCCCGAGTTCGTGGTGGTTCCGCCGCCGAGCCTGGAGTACGAGGAGGCCGAAGAGCCGCCGAGCGTGCGCAGTGCCGCACCGGCTGCCCCGGCGCCCCCGCCCTCGGACGGAGAGGAGGGCGGTACGGCGCGGATCAACCTCCGGCTCCCCGCCCACCTCAAGGCCCGGGTCGAGGACGCCGCGGGCCGCGAGGGCCTGTCCGTCAACGCCTGGCTGGTACGGGCCGTCGCCACCGCGCTGGAACCGGGTGAGCGCGTCGCCCGGCCAACTCCCGGTAAGCGCGCCCGGGGACAGCAGGGCTATACGGGCTGGGTCCGTTAGGCCGGACCGGCCACCCCCGACGCTCTCCCCGCACCTTCACTCAGCTGCACCCAGCCGCACCCAGCCGCACCCGCAGCTTCATCACTTCCCTCCACACCCGCTCCACCAGCGGGAACGCAGACCACAGTCAAGAGGACGGCACAGCCATGCCTGATTTCGATACTCCCGAACCGATCTCCGTCACCCTCGAATTCGACGTCGGTGACGCCCGGATCACCGCGAGCAAGCGCACGAACACCGTCGTCGAGGTGCTGCCGGGCAACAGCGCCGAGGACGCCGATGTGCGGGCCGCGCAGCAGACCAAAGTGACCTTCTCCAACGGCCAGTTGCTGGTCAAGGGGCCCAAGAAGCGTTCCCTGTTCGGCAGGAACGGATCGATCGAGGTGCGCATCGAACTGCCGGCCGGCTCGGACGTTCAGGGCACCTCACCCGTGGGGGACTTCACCTGCGAAGGCCGGTTCGGCGATTGCCGGATCAAGACCTCGGTCGGCGCCGTCCAGATCGACGAGGCGGGATCGGTGAACCTGCGGACCGACCACGGAAACATCAGCGTGGACCGGGTCGCGGGGGACGCCGAGGTCGCGGCGGCGGGCCGGATCGACCTCGGCGAGATCGCCGGCGCGGCAACCGTCAAGAACGGCAACGGCGAGACCGTGATCGGTGAGGTCCACGGCGACCTGCGGGCGAATGCCGCCAACGGTCTGATCTCCGTCGGCGTCGCGCATGCCGGGGTCAACGCCAGGTCCGCCAACGGGGCCCTCCGGGTCGGTGAGGTCGCGCGCGGCCAGGTGGTGCTGGAGGCAGCCGTCGGCGAAATCGAGGTCGGCATCCGGGAGTCCACCGCCGCCTGGCTCGATGTGAACACCCGGCTCGGCAGTGTGCGCAACTCCCTCGGCGCGGCCGAGGGGCCCGAAGCGTCCGACGAGACCGTCGAGGTGCGCGCCCGCACCGCCCTCGGCGACATCGTCGTCCGCCGCTCCTGACCGCGCACCACGCCGGCACCCACGACGACAGCCTCGGCGGGCCCGTACTGCGCCGGGCCCCTACCTCGCCGTGCCCGCACTTCACCGTGCCCGCATCTCACCCTGCCCGCACGTCACTTCGTACGACCGGAGGACACCATGCATCTGCACCACGAACCGTCGACACCCGCCGACTCCCAGGAAGCCGCCGTGCTCCCGACGGCCCGCCCCGCGGGCTGCCCGTTCGACCCGCCCCAGGGCCTGGCGGAGCTGCGTGCGCAGCGTCCGCTCAGCCGGATGCGCTACCCGGACGGGCACCTGGGCTGGCTGGCGACCGGCCACTCCGTGAGCCGGGCGTTATTGGCCGACTCCCGTTTCAGCGCACGCTACGAGCTGATGCACTACCCGTTCCCCGGCGGCCCCGAGGGTGAACTGCCGCCGGCGCCGGTCGGCGACATGATCGGATTGGACGCACCCGAGCACACCCGCTACCGGCGGTTGCTCATGGGCAAGTTCACCGTCCGCCGAATGCGTCAGCTCACCGAACGCGTCGAGCAGATCACCACGGAATACCTGGACGCCATGGAGCGGCGGGGCCCGGAGGTGGACCTGGTGGAGGCGTTCGCCCAGCCCCTCCCCGCGCTGATGATCTGCGAGCTGCTGGGGGTGCCGTACGCCGACCGCGAGACCTTCCACCGGTACACGGTCACCCTGATGAGCATGGATGCGGCCCCGGAGGACCGGTACGCGGCGCTCACCGGGTTGCAGGAGTACCTGCACGGACTGGTCCTCACCAAGCGCGCCGAACCCGCCGACGATCTGCTCAGCGATCTGGCCCGGGACAGCGACCTCACCGATGAGGAACTGGCCGGCCTCGGCGGCTTCCTGCTCGCCGCCGGCCTCGACACCACCGCCAATATGCTCGCGCACGGCACGTTCGCCCTGCTGCGCCACCCCGAGCAGGCCGCCGCCCTGCGCGGCGACCCGGACCTCGCCGACGGGGCCGTCGAGGAGCTGATGCGCTATCTGACGGTGGCCCACACCACCGTGCGCTCGGCGCTGGAGGACGTCGAACTGGACGGGCAGTTGATCAAGGCGGGCGAGTCGGTGACGCTCTCCCTGGAGGCGGCCAACCGCGACCCGGAGAGGTTCCCCGACCCCGACACCCTCGACCTCCGCCGCAAGGCCACCGGCCACCTCGGCTTCGGCCACGGCGTTCACCAGTGCCTGGGCCAGCAACTGGCCCGCGTGGAGATGAAGGTCGCCCTCCCCGCCCTGTTCGCCCGGTTCCCCACCCTGCGCCTGGCCGTCGACCCGGAGGAGGTGCCCCTGCGCACCAACATGAACATCTACGGCGTGCACCGCCTCCCGGTCACCTGGGACCCGGCCGGCCCCGCCTGACGAGGCGGCAAGGCCCGCACGCCGAAAACAGCCGCCTGCCACCCGGGCGGCTGTGGCGCTGAACCCGTGCCTGCGCTCCGGGCGGCGACCCGCGGGCCCGGGTGCCCCGTCGCCAACCACCCGCCCCGTCATGGGAATTGGGCCCGGCGGCCGGGCCGTCACACATATGCTCGTCCCAGGTGGGTGAGTGCCGTGGCCGGGTGGAACCTGGTTGCGGGAGTGAGACGAACGGGGGGCGTCGTTGCACAACCCGATCCCCATCCCCATGGATCTGGCGCTGCCGCCGGTACGCCATGTGGGGAAGCTGCGGAGGCTGTGGCGCTCCAGGAAGGCGCTGGCCGGGCTGACCCAGTGGATCATCGACTGGGGACTGCCGTTCGCCGCGGGCATCACCGTGCTGTACGTCTTCGCCGCCCGGGCGGCGAGCCCCAGCGAGGTGTACCGGACGTTCACCCTCATCGATCCGCCGGAGCACACCCTGCTGTGGCTGGCCTCGGTCATCGGCTGGCTGGCCGTACCTGCGGTCATCGGTGGTGTGGCCGGTCATGTGATCGCCACCCGCATCCAGAGCGTGAAGTCGATCTCGACCAGCACCCTGTTCCAGCGACGCGGCATGGGAGCCAGGCTCAGACCGCCCTCCCGGATCGACTACATAGGGTCCTACTTCCACGGGACGCCGGCGGAGCAGGTCTTCGTGGATGCCTTTGTGCGCATCGCCCATCGCAACGACTGGGTCAAGGCGCAGGACCACTGGGAAGTCATCATCAGGGACACGATGAGCACCCAGCAGTTCGCCAAGCTCGACCGGCACGAGTGCCTGCGCCAGGCACAGGACGCGACGCTCATCCATCTGCGGCCGGCGGCGCTGGTGGGGCTGTGCGTGGTGTGTATCGCCCGGAAGCCGTGACGGGGCTGACGGGGCAATGGGCCGCGGAGCACGGGGCGTTGGGGGAGAGGACGGCGTTTGATGCAGGCCGAGAGCGCAGTGGAGATCGTCCGGGCGTCGCTCGCCCTGGCGTTCCCCACCGCCACCGACGAAGGGCTGACCCGGGCCGCGGAGCTCGTACTGCGCTGGGGCTCCGAGGGGGTGGGGGTCCAGCTGGAGCCGGACCTGGCGGAGCGGATGCTGCTGGACCTGATGGCGGTCGCCGGGCAGGACCCGGGTGAGTTCGAGGAGGCCCGGGCGCCACGGACCGAGCTCACCCATGTCCGGCCGGCGCTGAGCCGGGCCTGGAGCCGTACGGGCGCGACACGGGACCGTCTGCCGTTCATCCCCCGCCCGCCGGAACGCCCGGGACGCGGCCGGTTCCGGGGCGGCCGGGGACGTCCGGACCGCGACTGACCGGGGACTGGGGAGCGGTCGGGCCGGGTGTCGTCGGGCGGCCGCCTCGCGGCAGCGGGCCACCACCCTGTGCGTCCGGGGAGGCCTTGGCCTATGTCCCCCGGCTCACCATCAGCCTGCCCACCGCGTGTTCCAGTTCGGCGATGCGGTCGGCGAGGTTCGTCTGGCCGGTGCCCTTGGCGTCGCGGAGAAGGAGTTCCAGCTCGGCGAGTTGACCGGCGATCTCTGCCAGGCGGGCGGCTTCGCCGGCTTCGGGGGCCGGCGGGGCGGCGATGTGCTCATCGGACGCGGGCGGCCGTTCGGCCGGTGCGGCGGGTGGCTCCTCGTACTCCTGCGACTGCTGAGGCGTGGGAGCCGTGGGCGCGGCCCGGGCAGGGGTGGCGGCCTCCGGCTCGTCCTCCGGGCGGCTCTCGGAGGACAGCAGTCGCTTCAACTGTTCGGCCTGCGAGGCGAGTTGATGGTTCTTGCGGTGCAGTTCGAGGAAGACGTTCACCTTGGTGCGCAGCAGCCAGGGGTCGAACGGCTTGATGAGGAAGTCGGCGGCGCCGACCGTGTAGCCGCGGTAGGCGTAGTTGGGGTCGACCGAGGCGCCGGTCAGCAGGATGATCGGCACATCCTTCGTCTGGTCCAGGCCCTTGATGTTGGCTGCCGTCTCGAAACCGTTCATGCCTGGCATCAGGACGTCCATGAGGACCACGGCGAACTCCTCGCGGAGCATGGCCTTGAGGGCCTCTTCGCCGGAGCGGGCGCGGACGACGTGGGGGGAGAGGGAGCCGAGGACCGCTTCGAGGGCGACGAGGTTCTCCTCCATGTCGTCGACGATGAGGATGGCGGGGGCGTCGGACGAGGTCGCCATCACTGCTGCCCCGCCGTTCCGGGGGCGTCGCCGCCGACGCCGGTACCGGCACCTGAACCCGCAGCTGAACCGTCCTCGTCGGAGGTGTCGGAGGTGTCGGTGTTGTCGGAGTGCGGCTCTGCGGGGGCGTGCTCCGGGTCGAGGAGACGGCAGATCACGGACAGCAGCCGGTCCACGTCCACCGGTTTGGGGATGTAGTCGCTGGCCCCGCTCTCGATCGCGTTGTCCCGGTCGCCCGGCATGGCCTTCGCGGTGAGCGCGATCACCGGCAGGTCCGCGAAACGAGGGGTTTGCCGGATCGCCTTGATCATCTCGTAACCATCCATTTCCGGCATCATGATGTCCATCAGCACCAGGGAGACGTCAGGTGTCCGGTCGAGGACCTCCAGTCCCTCGCGGCCGTTCTCCGCGTACTTCACATGGATCCCGACCCGTCCGAGCACATGCGTGAGCGCGAAGACATTGCGGATGTCGTCGTCGACGACGAGGATCCGGCGGTTGGCCAGCACCTGGCCCTGCCGTCCGCTGAGCCAGTCCTTGAGCCGGGTGGTCTCCGGCCAGGTGACATCGCCGCCGTCGGCGGCGCGGGTTCCCGTACCGGGCACCAACTCCTGCTCCTCGCGGGCGGCGAAGACATCGCCGCTCGGCGGGCCCTGGCCGGACGGGGCGGTCTTGACCGTGCGGCGGTCGGCCGGGGCGGGGCGGGGTGCCGCGGCGGCCCCGGGGGAGGGCTGGGCGGCGCTGTCCGCCGGGTGGGCCGCGGAGGTGGGGCCGGGCGTGGGGAGCGGGGCGGTGTAGCGCGCGGGCACGTACAGCGTGAAGGTGGAGCCGACGTCGGGCTCGCTCTCGGCGGTGATCCGGCCGCCGAGCAGCGCGGCCATGTCGCGGCTGATCGACAGTCCGAGGCCGGTGCCGCCGTACTTGCGGTTGGTGGTGCCGTCGGACTGCTGGAACGCCTCGAAGATGCCCTCGAGTTTCTCCGCCGGGATGCCGATACCGGTGTCCTTCACGGAGAGCGCGATGACATCGTCGGCGGTGCGCAGGGATTCCTCCTCGAACCGGGAGCCCGGCAGGCGCCGGACATGGAGTTCGACGCCGCCGGAGGTGGTGAACTTCACCGCGTTGGACAGCAGGTTGCGCAGGATCTGCTGAAGGCGCTGTTCGTCGGAGAAGAGCTCCTCGGGGACACCGTCGTCCACCTTGATGTCGAAGGTGAGGCCGCGGTCGACGGTGAGCGGCTTGAAGGTCGCGCGGACGTAGTCGAGGAGTTTGATGAGCGGCAGCGGCTTGGGGTGCACATCCATCCGGCCCGCCTCGATCTTCGACAGGTCGAGGATGTCGTTGATCAGCTGGAGGAGATCGGAGCCGGCGCGGTGGATGGTGACGGCGAACTCCACCTCCTGCGGGGAGAGCCGGTCGTCGGGGTTGTCGGCGAGCAGCCGGGAGAGCACCAGCAGGGAATTCAGCGGGGTGCGCAGCTCGTGCGACATGTTCGCCAGGAATTCGGACTTGTACTGGGAGGACGTGGCGAGCAGGGCCGCCTTCTCCTCCAGCTCGGCGTTGGTGAGCTGGAGCTCGTCGGAGCGCTGGCGGAGTTCGGCGGTCAGCCGCTGGGATTCCGAAAGCAGCGACTCCGTACGGGCGTTGGCGATGATGGTGTTGATGGAGACGCCGATGGTGTTGACGAACTGGTCGATGAAGGCGAGGTGGACCTCGCTGAAGCGGCTGAACGAAGCCAGCTCGATGACGCCCAGGACCTGGTCCTCGAAGAGGATCGGGAGGATGGCGATGCTGGCGGGCGCGGCGGCGCCGAGGCCCGAGCTGATGGTGATGTAGTCGGGCGGTACGGCGTCGACGACGATGCGCTTCTTCTCCATGGCGGCCTGGGTGATCAGACCCCAGCCGGGGGTGCCCAGCCGCAGCCGCGGCAGCGAACGGCGGCCTTCGGGCTGGCCGGTGCCGTAACCGGCGATCAGCTCCAGCCCCTCGCCGGGCTCGGCGCCCGCCTCCGCCAGGAAGAACGCGCCGAACTGCGCATTCACCAGCGGCGTCAGCTCGCGCAGGATCAGATCGGCGACCTCGACCAGATCGCGGTGGCCCTGCATCAGACTGGCGATACGGGCCAGGTTGGACTCCAGCCAGTCCTTGGCGCGGGTGGTCTCGCGGAGGTTGGCGACCATCAGGTTGATGTTGTTCTTCAGGGCGGCGACCTCGCCCTGGGCGTCCACGGTGATCGAGCCGGACATATCGCCCTGGGTGACCGCGCTGGCCACCTCGGCGATCGCACGGACCTGTGTGGTCAGGTTCAGCGCCAGCTCGTTGACGCTGGTGGTCAGCCGCTTCCAGGTGCCGTAGACGCCCTCGACCCGGGCCTGGCCGCCCAGTTGGCCCTCGCTGCCGACCTCGCGGGCGACGCGGGTGACCTCGGAGGAGAACGAGGAGAGGGTGTCGACCATCGTGTTGATGGTCGTCTTGAGTTCGAGGATCTCGCCGCGGGCGTCGACGTCGATCTTCTTGGACAGGTCGCCCTTCGCGACCGCGGTGGCGACCTGGGCGATGTTGCGGACCTGGGACGTCAGGTTGTCCGCCATGAAGTTGACGTTGTCGGTGAGGTCCTTCCAGACGCCGGACACGCCATGGACCTGGGCGCGCCCGCCGAGCCGGCCCTCGGTGCCGACCTCGCGGGCCACCCTGGTGACCTCGTCCGCGAACGCCCGTAGCTGCTGGACCATGGTGTTGACGGTGTCCTTCAGCTCCAGGATCTCGCCGCGGGCGTCGACGTCGATCTTCTTCGACAGATCGCCGTTGGCCACCGCCGTGGTGACCTGGGCGATGTTGCGGACCTGCGAGGTCAGGTTGAGCGCCATGAAGTTGACGTTGTCGGTGAGGTCCTTCCAGACCCCGGAGACGCCTCTGACCTGTGCCTGACCGCCCAGGTTGCCTTCGGTGCCGACCTCGCGGGCGACGCGGGTGACCTCGTCGGCGAAGGCGGAGAGCTGGTCGACCATGGTGTTGATGGTCGACTTCACCTCCAGGATCTCGCCCTTCGCCTCGACGGTGATCGTCTTGCCGAGGTCGCCCTCCGCGACCGCGGTGGCGACCTGGGCGATGTTGCGGACCTGGGACGTCAGGTTGTCCGCCATGAAGTTGACGCTCTCCGTGAGGTCTTTCCAGACCCCGGAGACGCCCCTGACCTGGGCGCGTCCGCCCAGCTGGCCTTCGGTGCCGACCTCGCGGGCGACCCGGGTGACCTCGTCGGCGAAGGCGGAGAGCTGGTCGACCATGGTGTTGATCGTCGACTTCAGCTCCAGGATCTCGCCCCGGGCATCCACGGTGATCTTCTGGCTCAGATCGCCGTTGGCCACCGCCGTGGTCACCTGCGCGATATTACGGACCTGCCAGGTCAGGTTGGACGCCATGAAGTTGACGTTGTCCGTGAGGTCTTTCCAGACCCCGGAGACGCCCCTGACCTGGGCGCGTCCGCCCAGCTGGCCTTCGGTGCCGACCTCGCGGGCCACCCTGGTGACCTCATCGGCGAACGCCCGCAGCTGGTCGACCATCTTGTTGACGGTCAGCTTCAGCTCCAGCAGCTCCCCGGTGGCCTCGACCGTCACCTGCTGGGTCAGATCGCCGCGCGCCACCGCCGTGGTGACCACGGCGATGTCCCGCACCTGCGCCGTCAGCCGCGACGCCATGGTGTTGACCGCCTCGGTCACATGGAGCCAGTCGCCGGAGAGCCCGCTGACCTTGGCCCGGCCGCCCAGCCGGCCCTCGGTGCCGACCTCGCGGGCGACCCGGGTGACCTCGCCGGTGAACAGGGAGAGCTGGTCGACCATGCGGTTCACCCCGCTGCCCAGGCGGCGCAGATCGCCGCGGAGCTCGCGGTTGCCGTCGTGCAGATCGACATGCCGGGTCAGATCACCGTCGGCCACCGCGTCCAGCACCCGGGTGGCCTTGGCGAGCGGGATCACCAGCGCTTCGAGGAAGGTGTTGGCCGCCTCGATGTTGGTGGTCCAGGCCCCCTGGCCCGGGCTCGCGGAGATCCGCTCGTCCAGCCGGCCCTCGCGGATGATCTCGCGGCGGACCCGCTGTAGCTCGGAGGTGAGATGGGCGTTACGGGCGACGATCTGGTGGAAGACGCCGGCCATGTCGGCCAGGACACCGTCCGCGGCATCGCCGGCCGGATGGCTCTCCACACGTGCGGTGAAATCCCCGTCGCGCAGTGCGTTCATTGCCGCGAGCAGCGGCCGCAGCTCGCTGGTGCGTACCCAGCCCCCGTCCCCGCCGGGCCGCGGCGCCAAGGTCTCCGGCGCAGGCGGTGAGTCCCGGGTTCCCTCCGTGACTCCCTGGGGCCCGGGGCCGTCCGGGGGCGTCGAGGCAGACTCCGGCCGGGGTGGGTCGAGAGCCATCGCGCATCATCCCCAGAGGTCGTTGTGGAGAGATCCATTGGGGCCGGGAGATCCATTTGGGCAGTTATGACATAGTATAAAGCGCTTGTAATCAGTTTTTCCCGGCATCCCCAGGGGGTGCGGTGGCGCCGCTGTCCTCCCCGTACGCAACGGAATCCGTGTCCCGCAGAGGCCTGCCGGCCAATCAGCTCGCGGCCTCCGGAGCCCGGAAATTCGTGCGTGCACTGCTCACCGAACGGGCGGCCGCATCGCCGGCCACCGCGGGCCCCGGGGTGGCGGCGATCAGCTCGGACCTCATCGGCACCGCGGTCCTGCTCACCAGCGAGCTGGTCACCAACGCGGTGATGTACGCGGGCACCGACATCGACGTGACCTGCCGCATCGAGCACGGCCCGCCCCCCGACTCCGAGGAGGGCGACGGCCGGGCGAAGGTCGGCGTGGTGATGGAGGTCTCCGACCGCCACCCTTCCCGGCGGGTACGCGGCGGGGTCGACGCCCGCCCCGGCGAGCCGGGCTTCGGTCTCCAGCTGGTCAGCGCGCTGGCGGAGTCCTGGGGCGTGACCTACCGCCAGTCGGTCAAGACGGTCTGGTTCCGCCTGGAGGCCACCGAGGGCGAACCGGCACCGGCCGGCCCCGAGCCCCGGCGGGAACCACCGGCGCGCCTGACCCACGCCGCCGGCCCGCGCGACCGCCCGCGCGGCTACGCCGCCGAATGGGCCGACCGCGGCGGCCCCTCCTTCCTCGCCGAGACCAGCGAGCTGCTGGCCGGCCAGCTCGACCAGGACATGGTCACCGCGCTCGCCGCCCAGCTGCTGGTCCCCCGGCTCGCCGACTGGTGCGCGATCTGGCTGACCACGGACGGCGGCGGCATGCAGCTCTCCCGCGTCTGGCACGTCGACGAGCGGCGGATCACCCCGCTCCGCGCCGACCTGGAGCGCGATCCGCCCACCGACATGGTCCGTACCGCGGGCACCCCCTGGCCCTGGCCCGAGTGCGCCGGTACGACTCACGCGGGTGGCTCCGCCCTCGCCTTCCCGCTGGTCGCCCGGGACACCGACCAGGGCGTCCTGCTGCTCGGCCGGGCCGGGCAGCTACAGATGACCGACACCGTCGTGCGGATGGTCGAGGACGTGGCGCGCCGGGTGGCCCAGGCCGTGTTCACCGCCCGGCAGTACACCCGGCAGACCAGCATCAGCCTGGCGCTCCAGCGCCGCCAGCTGCCCGCCTCGCTGGCCAGCATCGTCGGCGTGGACACCGCGATCGTCTACGAACCGCACGGCGAGGGCCAGACCGTCGGCGGCGACTTCTACGACGTCTTCCCGATGGGCGACCGCCGCTGGTGCTTCCTGCTCGGCGACGTACAGGGCAAGGACCCCGAGGCGATGTCGGTCACCGGCCTGGCCAGGCACCTCGTACGCCTGCTGGCCCGCGAGGGCCACGGTGTCGAATCGGTCCTCGGCCGGCTGAACCTGGCCATGGCCGAGGAGAGCGCGGAGGCGCTGGAACTCGGCGGCGAACAGGCCGGCTCCCGCTTTCTGAGCCTGCTCTACGGTGAGCTGGAGGTCGACCCGGGCGTACCGGGCGCCCGCTGTACGGTCGCCAGCGCCGGCCACCCCCCGCCGCTGCACATGTTCGTCGACGGCACCGTCGAGCCCGCCTCCGAGCCGCAGATGCTGCTCGGCATCGACGAGGGCACCGAGTACCACGCCAGCTCCTTCCCCCTCGCGCCGGGCGAAACGCTGCTGTGCGTCACCGACGGTGTCACCGAACGCCGCTGCGGCAACTGGCAGTTGGACGACAACGACGGTCTGATCGAGGTCATGAAGGACGGGCTGGGCCTGGGCGCCAAGGCCCTGGCCGAGCATGTACGGCGCGCGGCCCACGACTTCGGCACCGGCCCGGTCGAGGACGATCTGTCGGTGCTGGTCCTCCAGGCGCTGCCGTCGACGGCCGACGCACGGGCCTGACCGGCGGCGGCCGCCGGTCAGTGATCACAACCAGGCACCCTCGCCAAAGGCAAGATGAAGCCCCGCTACTCCCAGACCGGATGAAGCGGGGCTTCAGCGGTTGTGGTGGTCAGATGGCGCCGAACTCGTCACGCCGGACGGCCGACACGAACGAGGACCAGGCGGACGGTTGAAAGGTGAGCGAGGGGCCGTGCGGGGCCTTGCTGTCACGGATGGGCACCACGCCGAAGGGTGCGAATACGGGGGCCCACTCGATGCAATTGCCGCCGTTGCCTTCGCTGTAACTGCTCTTGACCCACTCCGCGCGGGACAGGTCGGGGGTGGTGCTCATGGTTGTACGCCTCCATAACGTCATGGATAAGGGAGAGGGAGTCTCCTCGGGACAGGGCATCAGCGCGCAGCCGCTCGTATGCCGCCCGCGCTTCGGCGACCGCGTCCGCTGAATCGTCCACCTGCCCTCGCTCGTAGGTCTCCTCGTACAGGACTTCAGTCCCGTCCCGCTGGGTCAGCACGATAAACGGCACTCCTCGTGACGCGGTGCCCGCGCTAAAGGGGAAGACCTGGATGGTGACGTGCGGAGACTCGGAGGCAGACAGCAGGTGTTGAAGCTGCTCCTGCATGACGTCTGCGCTGCCCACGCGGGACCATAGGGCCGCTTCGTACAAGATGACCCACAGCGAGGGTGGGGTGGGGGTGTCGAACAGTTCTCGTCGGCGCATGCGATCTTCTACGCGCCTCTTGATCTCCGCTGCCGGGTCTTGCGGGCGGGCAGATCGGAAGACGGCTTCCGCGTACTTCGGGGTTTGCAGTATGCCCATGATGCGCGTGGTGGAGTAATCGCAGATGGACAGCGCCTCACGCTCAAGCTGAAGGTACGGAATGAACCACACAGGATTGCCTGCGTCGGCCGCACGCTGGCGCATCCGGGCGTAGGTCCCCGGCGTTCCGAACACCTTGTCGGCCTGCTCGGCGAACTGGGCGCTGGCCAGCTGCTGCCCCCTCTCCACCTTGCTCACATAGGGCTGTTGGCA
This sequence comes from Streptomyces sp. NPDC034111, assembly GCF_055575375.1. Taxonomy (NCBI): domain Bacteria; kingdom Bacillati; phylum Actinomycetota; class Actinomycetes; order Kitasatosporales; family Streptomycetaceae; genus Streptomyces; species Streptomyces sp. NPDC034111. The sequence continues at coordinate 351,666 of NZ_JBVIST010000006.1, forward strand.
GCAGAGCTTGTCGGCCAGCGCAGCTTGAGACCAACCGCGCGCCTCGCGGGCGCACTTGATCTCTGTGCCGAACGTCTCTGTGGGTGACTCGGGCGCCTCGCTCATTTGTCCAACTCCCCATATTCCAGCCTGGTTTGGAATGGCTGAAGCCCTGTTCAGCGTACTCCTGGACGCGCAGTGTGGAGCCATCCCCGGAACAGGACAAAGGAGAGCAGGGCCATGACCGGCACAGGTATCCGGACAGCGCACCAGGCAGCAGACGACGTGCGGAAGCGTCTGGACGCAGCGTTGCGCAAAGGGGGTCTCGACATCGAACCGTCAGTCGTGGCACCCGGCATGGTGGAGGGGGTCAAGGTCACTCGGATCCGCGTCATGACGCTGACGACCCAACAGGCCCAGTGGCTCACCAAGGCACTGGGTGGCCAGATCCCCCGCTACGGCGTTCCTCCGGTGTGCGAGGTGCGGAACATGCTGGACGAAGCGCTGCGTACGGCCGGTGTCATCGCGCAGCCGTCGTCAGTGGTCGTAAGCACCGTGCACGGCAGGCAGGCGAACAAGATCTTGTTGCCGTCGCTGTCAGCCCCGCACGCCGAGAAGATCGTGAAGATCCTGGAGGGGGAGGTTGTACCGATGAGGGGCACGCCCGAGGACCTGAGTCAGAAGACCCGCGAGGCGAACAAGAGGACCCAGGACAAGCGGGAAACGGAACAAACTGGCCGGACGAGGTAGCAGTGCGCTGCCCTCTCAGCCGGCACGAGATTGTGCAGGTATGCAGCTGGATGTACCGCTGCGATGAGCCTGGCGTGACCGTTGTCTTCCACGACACCGACCGTCCCGAATTCCAGCATCAGTTGGATCGGTTCGAGGACCATTTGGAGCGAGCCATGGAGCACGCTATAGATCACGGGCGGGCCAGATGATCAGCGCGGCGATCGCATCCCTTCTCCGCCCCGGAGACGGCAGCGATCACGGGAACCTTAAGCCTGTGCAAGTTCATGCAAGTTCAGTGCGCAGCAGGGTGACTTGAGCGCAAGCTCGTACATAGAGATCGTCTTCACTAAGTGAGGAGGGCACCATGGCTTTGCACATGCTCGGCAAGGACCCGAACTCCCCGGAGGGTAAGTCCGCCACCGTCTATTACGACGACGTGGCTGACAAGTACCTGGTCCAGGGTCTGAAGGTGCTGGATGGCGAACGACTCTCCCAGTTGGATCTCCCGGACCATGAGACCGTCGTAGAGATCCCCAAGTACATGACACAGTTCTTCCCGGAGGTACGCGGTGGCGGACGAGCTGACGTTTAGCGAGCTGTTCAAGCAGGCCAAGCGTTCCGCCGTTCACCTGGAGATGAGGGACGGGTACATGCGATCCGACCCGCGATTCGTCTCCTGGCTACAGGACTGGCAAAGCGTCCCTGCCGAGAACGACCCGGCATCGCGCCCCTGGCTCGCCCTGATGCAAGAGATCACCACGCGCGGTGTGGAAGTCCGCCGTGCTCGGATCTTCTCCGAGCCCATGAGTGATTACCTCCGCTTCGAGCACCACCTCACGCCCAGCAACGTGGAGGCCGGCGAGCAGGTCCGCTGGCTACCACGTCGCAAGGCGTCGGACCTCGCGCTCCCAGGCAATGACTTCTGGCTGTTCGATGACAGCCTGGTCGTGTTCCTGCACTTCACCGGGGACGGCGAGCTGTCACCTGAGGGAGACGAGGAGCGCACGACGGAACCAGCCATCGTGGATCTCTGCTCGACGGCTTTCGAGGCGGTCTGGGAACGCGCAGTCCCGCACGAGGTGTACAGGCCGGTCTGAACCACGAACAGGGCTGAACTCTCCGTGTCCCCGTCGTCGCCGTCGTCCAGCGTCCGGCAGGCCAGGGAAGCGCTCGGGAAGCGCCTCCGTGAGATTCGCAAGGACTCCGGCCTGACGGCTCGCGCCCTGGCGGCGGCGGCAGGGTGGCATGAGTCGAAGTGTTCCCGGCTTGAGAACGGTCGAACTCCTCCCTCCGATGAGGACATTCGGATCTGGACCCGGATCTGTGACGCCGAGGGCCAAGCCGCGGACCTCATCGCGACCGCCCGTGGCATCGACGGCATGTACGTGGAGTGGCGTCGTCTGGAGAGCGCCGGCCTGAAGCGCGCCCAGGAGTCTGTACTACCGCTCTTCGAGCGAACCCATTGGTTCCGCTTCTACCAGTCATGGGTCGTCCCAGGGCTGCTCCAGACCCACGAATACACACGAGCCATCCTCAACACGGTTGCCTCTGTCAGGGACACTCCTGGCGACACGGACGAGGCCGTTGCAGCGCGGATGGAGCGCCAACGGGTCCTGCACACGGGAGGACGCCGGTTCGCCTTCCTCATTGAGGAGTGGGTTCTTCGCACGGTCATCGGCGACTCCGCCACGATGGTGAGCCAACTGGGCCATCTGATCGGCATGACGGCTGCGCCCTCTTTGAGTCTTGGCGTGATCCCCATGGGCGTCGTACGCGGCAATGCGTGGCCGTGCGAGTCCTTCTCCCTGTACGACGAGAAACAGGCCACCTGTGAGCTGGTGTCCGCCAGCCTCACCGTGAGGCAACCGAGTGAAATCGCCGAGTACGCCAAGACGTTCACCGAACTCGCAGGTATCGCTGCTTACGGGGCGGCCGCCAGGAAGCTCATTGCTTCGGCAATCGACGCTCTCGGGTGAAGGCGTGCAAGTTCGTAGAAGTTCATTGAGCTGAGTCTTTCGCTCTCCATACCGTCGGGATGACAAGCCGTTCACTCCGCGGAGATGCCATGACGAGCCCAATTCGGTACAGCCAACCGCCCGTTGAACTGCAGCTGGACGGCTGGCTGCTGGAGGGCGAACCGGTCCCCGGTTGCAAGGTGTGTCGCGCCCTGAACCTCCAGCGGAGTCAGGCGCGGGAGCGGAACGAATTGCGGACGGCATGCGCTGCTGCTCGGGAGATCCGAAACCACGGCCGTGGGCACGCGGAGGCGTCATGACCGACCCCGAGCAGGACAGGCCGAGCACCGAGATCAGTGAGGGCTGGTGGGCACCACTGGGCGGAACCCTGGATCTTTACTCGAACACCGTGTCTCTACCACAGGCAGCGAAGGTGCCCCATGCCCGTTTCCGTGCCTTGGCGCCGTGCCAAGGGGCGTCAATGAATGCTCTGCGGCCATGGGCAGGCGATGACTGAGAGCAGGCCGACATGTGGGTCTGCTGCGTCTGCCCGGCGATGGTCGGAGCCTGAAGACTCCCGCCCCGGCGGCAGAAACCTGGACAGTCGAGCAGCCGGGGCGGGACCAACCGCAGAGGAAACCCTCTGCGGACTACGGGCCATGCCTCGACGGTACGGCGGCATGGCTCCTCACGAAAGAGGAGGTTGGTGAATGAGCCTCGTAGCCGTCGAGACGTACGAGACGCGCGAGCCGGACAGTGAAGGTTGGCGCGGCGTCCCGTTCCGGCACCCGGCCGACATGGAGGTGGACGGGGGCAAGCACGATGGCGGCCCCATGCCCCCGGAGGCTCCGCGTGAACCGTCGCCGCAGGGAGGGGACGGTCAGTAACCCACGCTGGTAGCGACGAAAGCGCCCCTGCTCCGGCACATGGCCGGAGCAGGGGCGCGGTGCGTTCAGCCGCCCCTCCCGCTCAGACCCCGCCGGCCCCGGTGACAAAGGGCCGCCCGCTGCCCGCGATCACGCCTCCGCCATGGCCGCCGACCGGGTCCAACTGCCCGCTGAACAGCGGCCGTCCGAGGGCGGAACCGTCGTCGGCCGGCCGCTGGACCGGCACGGTCTGCGGCGCCGCCTGCGCGGCACCGCAGGCGAACAGCCCGGCACCACCCAGGGCGGCGAGGACGAGGCAACGGCGGAGAGGGGGGCGCATATGTCGCTCCTGTGGGGAAAAGTAACCGGTTGCCCGCCAGCGTGGTGTCCCGCCCGGAGCCCGCACAAGCAACGTGCCCGCAAGGCCATCCCTGTGGGTGAACCGCGCCCCGTCGCCAGGCCCGGAGCTGGCAAGAACACACCCCCGAGGGCGTGACATACCGCCCGGTATGCGCTGACAATCGCAACACCACTACCCGCCCGTAACAAAGCGGAGGCACCCGGTGCTCAGCACGATGCAGGACGTACCGCTCACCGTCTCGCGAATCCTGGCCCACGGATCGACGGTCCACGGCCAGTCGCAGGTCATCACCTGGACCGACGGTGACCCGCACCGTCGCACCTTCGCCGGGATCGGCCGCCGCGCCGCCCAGCTGGCCCGCGCCCTGCGCGACGAGCTGTCGGTCGCCGACGAGGAGCGGGTCGGCACGCTGATGTGGAACAACGCCGAGCACATGGAGGCCTACCTCGCGATCCCCGCCATGGGGGCGGTGCTGCACACCCTCAATCTGCGGCTGCCCGCCGAACAGCTGGTGTGGATCATCAACCACGCCGAGGACCGGGTGGTGCTCGTCAACGGGAGCCTGCTGCCGCTGCTGGCCCCGCTGTTGCCGCAGCTGCCGAAGGTCGAGCACGTCGTGGTCGTCGGTGCGGGGGACACCTCCGTCCTGGACGGCGCGCGGGCGCGGGTGCACGACTACGAGGAGCTGATCGCCGGGCGGCCGGAGACGTACGACTGGCCGGAGATCGACGAGCGGGAGGCCGCGGCGCTCTGCTACACCTCGGGGACCACCGGCGACCCCAAGGGCGTGCTCTACAGCCACCGTTCGCTCTATCTGCACTCGCTCCAGGTCAACACCGCCGAGGCGTTCGCGCTCACCCCGCGCGACATCACGCTCCCGGTCGTGCCGATGTTCCACGTCAACGCCTGGGGCCTGCCGCACGCCGCGTTCATGGCCGGCGCCTCGCTGCTGATGCCGGACCGCTTTCTCCAGCCCGCCCCGCTCGCCGAGATGATCGAGACCGTACGGCCCACCATCGGCGCCGCCGTCCCCACCATCTGGCAGGGCCTGCTCGTCGAACTCGACGCCACACAGCGTGATGTCGGCTGTCTGCGGACCGTCGTCATCGGCGGCTCGGCCTGCCCGCCGGCCCTGATGCGCGGGTTCCAGGAGCGGCACGGCATCCGCGTCGTGCACGCCTGGGGCATGACCGAGACCTCTCCGCTGGGCTCCGTCTCGCACCCGCCGGCCGGGGTGAGCGGCGAGGAGGAGTGGGCCTACCGCGCCACCCAGGGCCGCTTCCCGGCCTCCGTCGAGGCGCGGCTGATCGGCCCCGACGGCGCACAGCTGCCGCACGACGGGCAGTCGGCCGGCGAGCTGGAGGTCCGCGGCCCGTGGATCGCGGGCGCGTACTACGGCGGTGCGCAGGGCGAACCGCTCCGCCCCGACGACAAGTTCAGCCCCGACGGCTGGCTGCGCACCGGCGACGTCGGCACCATCACCCCCGACGGCTATCTGACCCTGACCGACCGCGCCAAGGACGTCATCAAGTCCGGCGGGGAGTGGATCTCCTCGGTCGAGCTGGAGAACCACCTGATGGCACACCCGGATGTGGCGGAGGCCGCGGTGGTCGCCGTACCGGACGACAAGTGGGGCGAGCGGCCGCTGGCGACCGTGGTGCTGACGCAGGGCGCGACGGTCGGCTACGAGGAGCTGAAGGCGTTCCTCGGCGAGCGGATCGCGCGCTGGCAGCTGCCCGAGCGGTGGGCGCTGATTCCGGCGGTGCCCAAGACGAGCGTGGGCAAGTTCGACAAGAAGGTGCTGCGTAGGCAGTACGCGGACGGCGAGCTGGACGTGACGCTGCTCGCGTGAGGCGGGCCTGAGCGGGCCGGTGCCGGCCCGCTCAGTTCGTACCGATCTTGGCGAGCAGATCGACGATCCGGGCCTGCACCTCGGCGCTCGTCGAACGCTCCGCGAGGAAGAGCACCGTCTCACCGGCCGCCAGCCGCGGCAGCTGCGCGGGATCCATGTCGGCGTAGGTGTAGACGACCAGCGGGGTGCGGTGCAGCAGCCCGTTGGCGCGCAGCCAGTCGACGATGCCGGACCGCCGGCGGCGTACCTGCATCAGATCCATGACGACGAGATTCGGCCGCATCTGCGCCGCCAGGGTGACCGCGTCGGCGTCCGCACCGGCCCGTGCGACCTGCATCCCGCGCCGCTCCAGCGATGTGGTCAGCGCGCCCGCGATGGCGTCGTTCTGCTCGATCAGCAGCACCCGCGGCGGATGTGCCTCGCTGTCACGCGGGGCCAGCGCCTTGAGGAGTACGGCCGGGTCGGCGCCGTACGCCGCCTCCCGGGTGGCCTGCCCCAGACCGGCGGTCACCAGCACCGGGACCTCGGCCGCGCCCGCCGCCTGACGCAGCGACTGAAGCGCGGTACGGGTGATCGGCCCGGTCAGCGGGTCGACGAAGAGCGCCGCGGGGTACGCCGCGATCTGCGCATCGACCTCCTCGCGGGAGTTGACGATGACGGGCCGGTAGCCACGGTCGCTGAGCGCCTGCTGGGTGGCGACGTCCGGTGCCGGCCAGACCAGCAGCCGACGCGGGTTGTCCAGCGGCTCCGGCGGCAACTCGTCGTCCATCGGCATCGGCTGACGGTTCATCACCTCTATGGCGCCGTTCGGGCCGTCCAGCGGCTCGGGGCCCTCGCTGCCCTCGTCGGGCGCGGAGATGGCAAAGGCCCGGCCCTCACTGGCGTCCATCAGATGCGGCTGCGGCTGGGCCGGCGGCGCGGGATGCGCAGGGGGGAGCGGGGGCCGCTCCGGCTGCCCGGCCTGCGGCTGCGGTGCGCCGGGCTGGGTCCCGGGGTGCGGGCGCCCCTCGGCCGCCGCGGAGTCGGCGGCGGCGATGCGCGGGTCGTCCTGCGGGGGCGCGGCGAGCTTACGGCGGCGGCCCGAACCGGTGGACGTACCACCGGGCGGGGTGCTGCCGGGCGGCGCCGGCGGCCGCTGCGGATCGACGATCTGCTGGGCGAACGGCACGCCCTGCCCGAGCGTGCGCACGCTGAACGCCCGCCCTGCGGCCTGCCCGTCGTCCTCGGCTGCGGGCGGCAGCGGCTGCCGGTGCGGTGCGGCCGGCGGGACCGCCGCCTCTTCGGCGGGGCTGGGCCGGCCCCGTCGGCGGCCGGTGGGCGCGGGGGCAGGGGCCTGCGCGGTCTGCGGCTGCTGGTGCGCAGGGCCGCCCGACGGCTGCGGGACGCCGGGCGGCGTCCCCAGCCCGGTGCCGACCCCGCTCCCGGTGCCGGTCGCGTCGACGGGGCCGCTCGCCTCGGCCGCGGCGGCCGGCTCGGCCGGAGCGGCCGGGTCGCTGTGCTCGGCCGGCTGCGCCACCAGCCCCTCCGGGCCCGCCACAAAGGTGCCGGACGACTCGGAGTCGGCCATCGCGGCCGCCGCACGCTCCTCGGCGGCGGCCCGCCGGGCCCGCCGCCTTCCGGTCGGCTCGGCATCCCAACTCGCCTGAGAATCAGCAGAGTTGGCCGCGTTGGCGACCACATCCAGCTCGTTTCCGGGCTGCCCGGCGGACGCCGCCTCCGGGCCACCGGCCACCGGCCGACGGGCCCGACGCCGTCCCGTACCGGCGCCGTCCTGGGGCGCGGGCCCCTGGTCGGCGGTCGCGGGCAGCGCCGACGGTGCGGGCTGCGGGCTCCGGTCCGCCGCCGCGGGCGGCAGTGCGAAGGCGGTACGCGCACCGGCCGACTGCTGCGCACCGGCGGCCGCGGGCGTCTGGGCCCGCTCGCCCTGCGCGGTCCGCTCGGGCGCCTCGGCCAGCGCCCGGCGCGCCCGCCGGCCGGACGGCTGCACCGGCCCCAGGCCCTGCGGCTGCTCAGGAGCGGGCGCCTGCCCCGGAATCTGCGCACGTGCCGCGGCGGAAGCCGGCACCGGGGACCCGGCGGAAGCTGACGAAGGAGAAGGAGAGGAGGCCGACGCCGGTCCCCCTTGGGCCTCGGCCGGTACCGGTGCGCCCGCCGCGGGCCCCTGGGGACCGCCCGCCGTTCCGCCCGCCTGCTGGGCGGGCACCTGACCCGCACCAGAGGGGAGCGCGGGCAGTCCGCCGCCCTCCGGGGCGCCCTGCCGGGCCCGCCGCCGACCGGTCGGCGGTACGGCCTCGGCCCCCGCCGTACCCTCCGCACCCGGACCGTCGGGCTGTGCACCGCCGCCCGCACCACCGTGCTGGGCAGCCGCCTCCGTCCCGGAGTCGCCACCCCCGGTCTCGCCCTGCGCACCACCACCCGCAGCACCCTGCGGAACACCTGCACCCTGAGTACCGCCCGCCACCGGGCCGTTCCCCGTCTCCGCACCCGCGGCCGGTCCGCCCGCAGACGCACCCTGCTCCGCACCGGCACGCCGGGCTCGCCGCCGACCGGTCGGCGGCACCCCGCGGCCGTCCGAAGCGCCACCGGACGGTTCACCGGCCGCGCCCTCGCGGCCGTCGCCCCCGGCCCCCTGGCCGGCCTCGGCCGACCCGGGCTGGGTGCCCCTCGCGTGGGCGGCCGGTACCGGCATCACCGTCGTCTCATTGCCGGTCGGCCGGTCCCCGCCCGCCGCCGTGCCGTCCGCCGGCGCCGTACCGTCCGCCGCCACCGGCAGCTCCAGCACATACGCGCTGCCGCCCGCGCCCGGCGCCCCCGGCACCTCGTGCGTCTGCATCAGCCCGCCGTGCTGCCGCACGATCCCGCGGACGATCGGCTCATGGACCGGATCGCCGCCGCCGAACGGGCCGCGCACCTCGATCCGTACGACATCACCGCGCTTGGCCGCGGCCACCACGATCGTCGAGTCGCCGGGGATCGCCCCCGTACGCCCGCCCGCGCCGAGCGCGGCCTCAGCCACCGGCATCCGGCCCGTGGAGTCCACACCGGCGACGTCCGCGATCAAATGCGACAGCGCCTGCGCCAGCCGCTCCGCGTCCACCACGGCCTCTATCGGCGGGGCATGCACCGCGAACTGCGCCCGGCCGGGGCCGATCAGCTCGATCGCACCCTCCACGCCCGCCGCGACGACACCGTCGAGCGAGACCTTCGCGCGGTTCAGCTTCTCCTTGCCGGAGTCCAGCCGCTGGTAGCTCAGAACGTTGTCCACCAGCGTCGTCATCCGGGCGTGGCCGGCCGCGAGGTGGTGCAGGATCTGGTTGGCCTCGGGCCACAGCTGGCCGGCCGGGTCGGAGGCGAGCGTGCCCAGCTCGCCCTTCAGCTCCTCCAGCGGCCCGCGCAGCGCCTGGTCGAGCACGGCCAGCAGCTGCGCATGGCGCCCCGCCAGCGCGTCGTACGGACGCCGGTCGGTGAACGTCATCACCGCGCCGACCAGCTGATCGCCGTCCCGCACCGGCGCCGTCGTCAGATCGACGGACACTGCACGCCCGTCCTTCGCCCACAGCGCCTGCCCCCGCACCCGGTGCTTGCGCCCGGACTTGAGCGTGTCGGCCAGCGGCGTGTCCTCCCACGGCAGCGCCGAGCCGTCCGCCCGCGAGTGATGAATGAGCGGATGCAGCTCCTTGCCACCCAGCTCACTCGCCCGGTAGCCCAGAATCTGCGCCGCGGACGGATTGACGAGAACGACCTTGCCCTCGGCATCGACCCCGACCACACCCTCGGCCGCGGCCCGCAGGATCATCTCGGTCTGCCGCTGCTGGCGGGCCAGCTCGGTCTCGGTGTCCAGCGTCCCGGTCAGATCGCGGACGACGAGCATCAGCAGCTCGTCGCCCGTATAGCCGTTGCGGTGATCGGCGTACGCGGCCTCGAAGGCGGACTCGTACGGGGTACGGCCGTCCTCCAGGTTGGCGCTGGTCACCTCGACCATCAGCTCGGTGCCGTCGGTACGCCGCGCGATCATCCGCGTCGGCTTCGTCCGCTGGCCGACCTCCTCGTCCCTGCGCCGCATCGAGCCCGGGATCCGCTTGGAGTCGAAGGACGGCAGCAGATCCAGCAGACCGCGCCCCACCAGGGCCGTGCCCGGCGCCTCGAAGGTCTCCAGGGCGATGGTGTTGGCGTTGACGACCGTGCCGTTGCAGTTGACGAGCAGCAGCGCGTCGGGGAGGGCGTCGAGTATGGCTGCGAGGCGAGCAGCGCCTCGGGATGGCCTGCTGCTCACGAGACCGGTTCCTCCCTGTTACCGCACCTTGCCGACCCACCGTGGCGGATCGCTGGAATGGAGTCTACGGGCACTCGCCCGCGACGCGGAGGCGGATGACGGGGAGGTATTGCCCCGGCGGTGTGCGACCCACCGCACGCCCGACATGTGCCCACTCGTCCTGACCTGGCCTGCTACTGCGGCACGAATCGGGTCACGAAGTGGTCGATGGGAGCAGGGGTTCGAAGCGCCCCCAGCGGCTGATCTCACACCCATTGGTGCGTCGGAAGTCGGCGTTGACGGGCCGCCCCGCCCACGTCCCGGTCACATGTGCGGTCGCCGGACCGCCGTACATCATCGTGCACTGCGCGTTCTGCGGCACGGGAGCGAACGGGTCCCTGCCCCACTGCGTCATCCGGTCCAGCTTGGCGCAGGCGCGCTTGGCGTCCCGGTGGGTGCTGCCGCGGTCAGGGTGGCAGTACAGCTCGAAGGTCCCGTCGTTCCGTGCCGACCCGGAGTGGTGGACGGTGACGGTGAGGTGGTCGGCGGGCGCGTGGTGGAGCGGCAGGTACGGGCCGAGGAACGCCGCGTCCCCGGGGCCACGGTCCTCGGGCGCCGGCCGGCCGCCGTCGGGCCCGTGGTGGCCGGCACCGGTGACCCCGTTCCCGACCCGGTGGTGCGGCAGGGGGATCGGGGCGGCGGACGCGGCGGGCGCCGCCAGGGCCAGCGCGGCGGTGGCGGCGGTGGCAGCCGCGACGAAGAGGGGCGAGGTCCGGCGGTGCGGCATCACAGGCTCCAAGAGGCGAGTGCGGGGCGGTACGCGGTACGTACACGCCGGGGGCGCACGACACGAAGCCGTCACGGCCCCGACTCTCCTAACGCGCCGCCGCCCCCGACGTTGCGCCGCAGGAACGTCTTTGCCGGGGGCCCCGCGGGCCTAGTACCGTAGGGGGCGATTGGTGACAGCCCTGGGAGCTGTGCCATCATCTGGACACACCACAGCGTGCGTGCGCGCGTGGGGTGCGTGGAGGCGTCGCCTAGTCCGGTCTATGGCGCCGCACTGCTAATGCGGTTTGGGGCTTACCCCCCATCGAGGGTTCAAATCCCTCCGCCTCCGCTCTCTTTCGCTCAGGCCCCGGTCCTCTCGACCGGGGCCTGAGCGCATCTGCGGGGAGAACCGGAGAGCCCACCGAACGCCTGGCCCTGGCGTTTCTGAATGCTTCCGGGCTTTCTGAGTGCTTCCGACCCCGCTGGCCTCCGGAGCCCGGAGCCCGGAGCCCGGAGTCGAAGTTCCGAACGCGTCCGCGCAGCCCTTACGCGATCAAGAAAACCTGCCCCGTCGACCGGACCCGCCCACCCTCCCCGGGCCTCGCGATCTCCACCACTCCACTTCCCGGCCTTCCGACCCCCGGCACTCCGCCGGGCCGGCTCCCCGCCATCGTCATCCCCCGCCACCCCATCCGGCGGTCACCCTCGGCAACCCCGAGCCGACGCGACCCACCCTCCCCGCGAAGAGCACTACACCCGCCCGAACTTCGCCCAGATCATCGAGGCCGCGCCCCGCCCCGAGCATCCCCCCGCGCCCCGCCACAACCACATTTCCGCAGGTCAGAGCAGCTACGGCTAATGGATTTCGCCTGACGGCGCAGGTCATGTAATGTTGTTCCCGCAACGCCGACCGGCAAGAAAAACCGCCGGAAAGCCAAGCGCTCGTAGCTTAACGGATAGAGCATCTGACTACGGATCAGAAGGTTGCAGGTTCGAATCCTGCCGAGCGCACAGCAGGCCAGAGGCCCCGTTCGATATCGAACGGGGCCTCTGGTGTTTCTCTTGACGGCAGTGATTGACGGCCACCGCCTCAGAGAGTCCGCGTGAAGTCGATCAGAGGCAACGACAGCGGCCCCGCCCGGGAGATCCGGGCGGGGCCGCTGTGCTGTGCGGGGTGGTGCTACTCGGCGGCCGTCTTGCGGCGGCGCATCCACCACACCAGGGCCGCGCCTGCGGAGGCCAGGGCCGCGGCTACACCGGTGATGAGGCCGATCGGGGTGTCGGATCCGGTGTGGGCGAGGTCGCCGCCCTGGTTATCGTTGGTGGGCGGGTGGCTCGCTCCGCCGCCGGCCGGGGTGGTTTGCCCAGGCTCCGGGGTGTGGGTGGCCGGAGGTGTGGACGGGGCATGTGTCGGGGTCGGCTTGTCGGTCGGCTTCGGGGTCGGCGTGGGGTTCTGGCCGTCGCCCGCACCCTTGCCGGTGGTGTTGCCACCGAGGTAGCCGGTGTCGGTGTCGCCGTACTGGACGGTGGAGTTCTGCGCGGCCTGGACGGTGTCGGGCATCTCCGGGTTCTCGGCGTGGAAGCGGGCCCGGGTGATGTTGCGCTTGGGCTGCTTGGAGAAGTCGACGCCGCCGAGGTAGAAGGAGAACTCCAGGACCGATCCGTCCTGCGGGTACTTGCGCTTGAAGTGGAAGTCTCCGTTACGGAAGGACTTCAGGTAGTCGGCGTAGATCTTCTCCCGCGACCACTTGACCCGTGAGGGCCACTTGGCGGCGGAGTCGGAGCCGATGATCTGGTGGAAGTCGCCCGGCTTGACGGCGTCACGCTGCTTGATCCACTCGGCAGCGATGCGCGAGGTGTAGACGCTGCGCAGGTCCGCGTACGCCGGGGAGCTGTTGACGATCTTCTCCAGCTCGGGGATCGCAATCCGCTGGATCTGCCGGAAGTTGTACTCCTGGACCGCTCGGGGCTGCTTGCACTTGTAGCCCTCCTTGAAGTCGATCTTCGCGGCCTTGACGTCCATGGGCGCGTCGAGGATGTAGAGGCGGCCGTTCTCCTCGCGGACCTTGGCGGGGGCCGGTTCGATGAAGTACCGGTAGGTCTTCCAGCAGGGGGCGCCGTTGACGTGCTGGAAAGAGTCCCACAGGCGCTTGCCGGTGGGGTTGTCGGGGACCATGACCTTGGCCAGGTCGTGCTTCATCTGGAGGTCGGCCGTCAGCAGCACCCGGCCGGCGTCGGTCTTGGCGAGCTTGTCGTCAACGACCTGGTCGGGCTGGTCGGGGTTGAGGTTCACCCAGAACCGGCGCGGGTCCAGCGCGAGCCAGGTGAACATGGCATCCGAGGAGAGGTCGAGCTTCGCGCCCCCGCCGTAGGAGGGGTTGGTCTCCTCGTCCGGGTTCAGCTTGGCCTTGAAGCCGTAGTCCATGCCCTTGCCCTTGACGGGCTCGGTGACGTAGCGCAGCTCCATGCTGGAGAAGTCGATGCCGCCGGGGCCGCGGACCCGGTTGATCGCGCCGGGGGCACGGCGGTTGGCGTCGGCGATGCGGCGGGCTTCGGCCTTGTTCTTGCCGGAGTTACGGGCCATGTCGTTGGCCGGTCCGCTGGAGCAGCGGCCCCGTCCGCCGGCGGCGGCCAGGCTCATGGTGGTATTGCCGCGGGAGGCGGTGGTGCAGCCGGTGGAGAAGGCCGGGTCCTGGCGGGTGTGGGGGCCCGGGGTGAACGTGCCCTTCTCGGTGGCGCGGTGCTGGTACCAGTTCAGCCCGGCTTCCTTCAACTTTGTCTGCGTTCCCGAGGTGGGCGGGGTGCCGAAGACGTAGACGATCTTGAAGCCCTTGGCGGCGAGCTTCTGGTCGATGAGGATCTGGGCGCGGGAGACGTCACGGCCGGACTTGAACTCGTAGATGATCCGGTCGCGGCCTTTCGGCTTGATCGCGTCGAAGCGGCGGTCTTCCTTGAGGATCTTTTCGGCTTCCGTCTTGCCGAGCTCCTTGATCAGCTCCTGGCGGATCTTCGCGTACGTCTCGGGCATCTGCTCCTTCAAGGAGTACTGGCAGTACCAGCCCCGGCCGCCGAGCTTGAAGTACTCGGCGTTCTCCCGCTCGTAGGCGTAGCCGCGGGCCTGGTTGGCCTCGCCGTTGACGTAGAGGGTGTTGACGTACTCGTTGAACGTCCCCGGGTAGGGGTTGTCGCCGCCCTGGTTCTCCAGCCACTTCGCCCAAGCGTGCTCGGGCGTCCCGTTGATTTTGATGTTCGGATACTTATCCGGATTGGCTTTGAGGTCGCGGAGAACTTTCCGACTAGGCAGTTCCAGCCCGGACAAGGCCTTGCGCGGATTGTCGTAGGTATAGGTGCGCTTGGTGTCGCCCTTGGTGCGCCACTGGTAGGGGCCCGGTGCCTTGTAGCCGGGGAGGTTCCCTTGGACGCGGGGGGCCCGATTGGGCACCCCGGGGTACATGTCCATGCATCGCTTGGTGGCGGCTTCGGCTTCCTGAACGTTGTGCAGGACCGGCAGACCGCCCGTGAGGATGCCCACGCTCATCGCCAGCGCCGCTACACGGCCGAGCTTGGATGAGCTTCGTGGTATCGCGATTTTCAAGATGTTGTGTCCCGTGGTCAGGGGGCACGGGCCATGGCAGCTTCGGCAAGGTCACGCCCCCGTGAAGTGACCTTGCGCGATCCACCATAGGGGGAGCCAGTGACAGGACACGAACAAATGGGCCAGAGTCCGCCGGAGTGCAACTTGCCATCCCCGTAGGCAAGTTCGCCCCGCCTGCGGGTCGGCGGCTTAGGGTGGGCGGCATGTCTGATCGCGAAACGGGCCCGATGGACGGCGAGTCGGCCGACCAGCAGTTGGCCGCGTGGGTGGGCGATGTCCAGCCGCTGGTGATGCGTCTGGAGACCTGGCACACCCCCGAGCATTTCCGCCCCGACATGACGGTGGAATCGCTCGACGTGCTGGAGGAGGCCATCGTGCTCACCTACGAGCCAGAAGGCACTGACGACTCCCAAGACTTCCTCCAGGGCGCCATGGCCTACCTCGGTGAGGCCCTGATGCACATCGGCGGCGGCCGGTGGGGCTGGAGCCTTTCCGGTCACCCCGTCGTCTGTCCTGACCCTCGTCTGCGGCTGGAGCCGCTGGACCCCCTCAAGCTGATCATTGCCGCGCAAGAGGTCGGCGACTTCGCTCAGTTCGCACAGGCTGCGCAGCGGCTGCGTGCGACCGTCGACGCCTACCAGGGGCAGCATGCGGGCTGGAAGCCGGTCAAGGAGCCCACCCCGGGCCTGGACCCGTGGACGCCCGTCGAGAAGCACCCGTGGCTTACCCAGTGGCTCACCCTGCGTCAGGACGGCTTCGCGGCGTGGGTGGAAGAGACCGGACTGGGCGAGGGCGTGTGGGACTTCTCCCCCGCCTCACTAGACGTCTTGGGGCGCCTGGTCATCGATCGCTACGAGACCGAGGACAACGTCAGTGCTGATGAGGGATCTTCCTTCATCCAGGGAGCGATCTGGTACATCGGCGAAGTCGCCGTGCGCCATAAGAACGGGAACTGGAACTACCGCGACGCTCCCGCCGGCCTCCCGCGGGAAGAGGTCGAGAAGAACATGTACCTGGAGCACCCCTTCATCAACCAGCCCTCCATCCGCGAAGGCGGCAACGGCGTCCCCATTGACCAGCTCGAACATGCCGTAGGGGACAACGACGAAAAAATACTGGCACTGTACTTTTCCCGCCTGAAGGATCCAGCACCAGACGGCCCGGTCATCTACCGGGACAGCGGATCACGCTGAAGGCCACGACCCAGCCTGTTGCAGTTTGTTGCTCCCCGTGGCACACAAGGCCCCGCCGGATCGGTCATCTGGCGGGGCTTTCGTCGTGTGTGCGGGACGTCAGGGGCATCGGTGGGTGGGTTGGAAGGTTACAGGGGGGAATTGGGTGGTTTGGTGGTGGGTTGGGGGGGTGTGGGGTGAGGGTGGGAAAAGGATTAGGTGTTGGGGCGGGAGTCGCGTAGTGTTCGGGGAACCGACGCGGGGTGGAGCAGCTCGGTAGCTCGCTGGGCTCATAACCCAGAGGTCGCAGGTTCAAATCCTGTCCCCGCTACTGATGCCGCAGACCCGGTGGATTTCGATCCGCCGGGTCTGCGGTTTTTTGCGTTCGGGGTGGGTGGTGGCGGTGGGTGGTGGGTGCCTGGTGGGGTTGGTGAGATGGGCTTTGGGTCAGGTGTGGGTGGGTGGGGGTGGGGCGGTGTAGTGGGTGGTGGGGCCGGTGGGGGTCGGGGAGAGGTGGGGGTGGAGGAGGAGGTCGTCGTCGTAGTCGCCGGTGTTCTGGTGGCGGAAGGGGAGCGGGGTGGTGGTGGGGAGGGTGAGGAGGCGGGTGTGCAGGCGGTCGGCGGCGGCCGCGTAGGCGGTGGGGGTGGTGCGGTCGGCGCTCGGGATGAGGAGGGGCGGGACGACGGAGATCCCCGTGTACCAGAGGGTGCCGTGCTGGAGGGGGAAGAGGAGGTCGTTGAGGTCGCCGTTGACGCCGCGCGGGCCGAGGGTCGCGGCGCGGGCGCCGGCGGTGGTGACGACCATGGCGCGCTTGCCGGTCAGCCGGCCGTCGCCGTAGCGGCATGGGCGGCCGGTGGCGGGGTCGGTGAGGCCGAAGGCGAAGCCCTTGACGAAGACGCGGTCGAACCAGCCCTTGAGGATGGCCGGCATTCCGTACCACCAGAGGGGGAACTGGATGATCAGGGTGTCGGCCCAGGTGAGTTTCTGCTGTTCGGCGGCGATGTCGGGGCTCAAGTAGCCGCCCGTATAGGCGCGTTCGGAGGCTGGTCCGACCAGGAAGCGGTCGGCCGGATCGTGGCCGTAGTCGGTGGGGTCGACCACCGGGTTCCACTTCATGGCGTACAGGTCGGAGACGCGGTGCTGGTGGCCGTGGGCTTCGAGGGCGCGCAGCCCTTCGGTTTTGAGGGCGCCGCTCAGGGAGCGCTGGTCGGGGTGGGCGAACAGCCAGAGGACCTTCATGGCGTCCACTGTCCGCGGTGGTCGCGGAGGTGAACGAGTGGCTGGATGGTCATAGTGTGCAAGGATCGGGCCATGTCTCCGGCAGTTGGTGAGGGTGCCATGGGTGCTGAGGGAGAGCAGACGGGGCGTGGGTACGGGTCCCGGCGTCGGCATCGGGTGGCGGTGCTGGTGCGGGACGGGATGCTGCCGATCGAGGTGGGGATCGTGCACCGGATCTTCGGGGAAGCCAGGTCGGCCTCCGGGGAGCGGTTGTACGAGCTAGTGACATGTGCGCTACGGCCCGGTGAGGTGCGTACGGACACCGACTTCACGGTGAACGTCGCGCACGGTCCCGAGGCGCTGGCGGAGGCCGACACCGTGGTCGTACCGGCCTCCGGCAACGACTACGACCTGGGGGAGGAGCGGTGTGCCGGACGGCTGAGCGCGGAGATGGCCGATGCGCTGGGCCGGATCCGGCCGGGGACGCGGGTCGCGTCGATCTGTACGGGGGCGTTCGTGCTGGCCGCGGCCGGGATGCTGGACGGGCGGCGGGCGACCACGCACTGGCGGTCGGTGGACCACTTCAGGCAGCTGTTCCCGGCCGTCGAGCTGGATGCGGATGTGCTGTACACGGACGAGGGGGACGTGCTGACCGCGGCCGGGGTCGCGTCCGGGATCGATCTGTGTCTGCACATGGTCCGGTGCGATCACGGGGCCGCGGTGGCCAACGATGTGGCGCGGCGGACGGTCGTACCGCCGCACCGGGAGGGCGGCCAGGCGCAGTACATCCGGCGGCCGATGCCGGAGCCACAGCGGTCCTCCACGGGGGCGGCGCGGGCCTGGGCGCTGGAACACTTGGACCGGCCGCTGACCCTGCGGGAGCTGGCGGCACGGGAGTCGATGAGCGTACGGACCTTCACCCGGCGGTTCCGTGAGGAGGTCGGGGTCTCGCCGGTGCAGTGGCTGACCCACCAACGGATAGAGCGGGCACGCCAGTTGCTGGAGGAGACGGAGCTGACGGTGGACCGGATCGCGGCAGATGCGGGCTTCGGGACGGCGGCCTCGCTGCGGCAGCATTTGCAGTCGGCGCTGGGGGTGTCGCCGCGGGCCTATCGGCGGACGTTTCGGGGGCTGGCGGCTATGGAGGGGGTGTAGGGGGGAGGGGACCCCGGGGGGAGGTGAGGGGGCGTAGGGGGAGGCTTGTGGGGTGGTGAGGGGCGGCTGTTTGGGGGCTCTGGGGCTGTGCCTGGTGGGGGCGTAGGGGCGGGTGGGGTTGGCTGAGTTTGGGGGCGGGCGTTGGCGGGGGGGCGTTGTCAGTGGGGGGTCGTACGCTGGCGATGTGTGGCGATGTACGGGACCGCGCTGGTCGGGCGGTGGGTCTGGATCCCGGACCGGGGATCGGGCCGGGACGCGCATGGGCGGGCCCAGGTCTGGGGTGGAGTCTGGGCCTGGGGCTGGTGCTGGTGCTGGGTCTGGTGCTGGGGTGGTGTCTGGGCCGGGGGTGACGTCCGGCGTGGCTCCGGGGGCGGCGCTGAGGCCTGGGGCGGGACCGGGACCGGGCTCGGAGCCGGAGGGGCGGTTCGGGCAGCGGTTGGGGTGGTACTGCGCCGAGCGGGGGGAGGAGCGGGTCAGCATGCTGCCCGCGGGCAAGTTGCTGGCCTTTGCCGCGCAGGGGGAGCGGCGCTGCCTGGGGGTGCGGCGGGCCGGCCGCTGGATCGTGTGCCCGTATGCGGCGGTGCTGGACGGTGCGAGCGCCAAGGACCAGTGCGCGCGCTGCGCCCAGCTGGACCGTTCGCGTTCGGTGGCCGCGGACACCCTGGCCGACGATCCACGTCCGTACGGCGTATATCTCGCGTACTTCGGGCCCGGGCTGCTCAAGGTGGGGATCACGGCCGCCGAGCGTGGGCCGGCGCGCCTGGTGGAGCAGGGCGCGGTGGCGTACGCCTGGCTGGGGCGCGGGCCCCTGATGGCGGCGCGGCGGGCGGAGGCGCTGTTGGGGAGCGGGCTGGCGGTGCCCGACCGGTTCACGAAGGCGGCCAAGCGGGCGGCTCGCGGGGCGCTGCCACCGGTGCCGGAGCGCATCGCCGAGCTGGCCCGACTCCATGAGTCGGCACGGGACTTGGCGGGCTGGCCGGAGACGCTCGAACCGGTGGAGTTCGCCGGTACGGACCATACGGAGCTGTTCGGGCTCGACCGCATTCCGGGCGAGGTGGCGGAGCTCGGTGGGATGACGGCGGGCGCGGAGATCGTGGGGGAGGTGCTGGCCGGGGTGGGGCCGGATGTGTATCTGCGGCTGGCCGGGGAGAGGGAGCCCGGAACGGCGGACGGCCCGGGCTCGGCGGCGGTTGCCGGGGGGATTGCGGGGAGGGGCGCGGGGCGGAACGTGGGGAGGAACGTGGGGAGGGTTGCGGTGATGGATGCGCGGATGCTGTCGGGGTGGGTGCTGGGGGCGGCTTCGGGGTCGGTGACGACCGTTCCGGTGCGGGCCGCGGTGCACCACGGGGCGGCAAAGCGGGAGGGGGAGGGGGCTCAGGAGGGGTTGTTCTGAGGCGGTGGTCCGGAGGGGCGGTAGTGCGGCGGTCCGGAGGGGCGTTGGTGGGTTGGTGGATTGGCGGGTTGGTGGGTTGGTGAGTTGGGGCGGCGGTGCGATGGGGCGTCGGGCGCTATGTGCCGAGGTGCTGGTGTGCTGGAGCGGCCTCGGGGGTGGGAGTGGGGACAGAGGAGGGGTGGGGTGCGGTTGTGTGGCTGGGCGGGGTGGGGGCGTTGAGAGGTCGTGTTTGTGGGCAGGTGGAGGGCGTAGGGGCGGTAGGGGGCGGCGTTGTGGGAGGGGGCTGGGGTGGCGGAGGGGGATGAGCAGGTCGAGGTGTTCTGGCGGGAGTTGGGGCTGCCGGGGCTGATCGACGTGCATACGCACTTCATGCCCGAGCGGGTGCTGGCCAAGGTCTGGGAGTACTTCGATGCTCCCGGGCCGTTGGTGGGCCGGGCATGGCCGATCGCGTACCGCTTCGATGAGGACGAGCGGCTGGCGGTCCTGCGTGGCTTCGGCGTACGGGCGTTCACCTCGATGATCTATCCCCACAAGGCAGGGATGGCGCAGTGGCTGAACGGCTGGGCGGCCGACTTCGCGGCCCGTACGCCCGACTGTCTGCGGACCGCGACCTTCTTCCCGGAGGACGGCGTCGCGGCGTACGTAGGGGCCGAACTGACTGGTGGGGTACGGGTCTTCAAGGCGCATGTGCAGGTGGGGGCGTACGACCCGGCGGATGCGCTGCTCGATCCGGTGTGGGGTGCCATCGCGGAGGCGGGGGTGCCGGTGGTCGTCCACTGCGGGTCGGGGCCCGTACCGGGTATGCACACCGGGCCCGAGCCGATAGCCCGACTGCTCGTCCGCCACCCCCGGCTGCGGCTGATCATCGCGCACATGGGCATGCCGGAGTACGCCGACTTCCTGGACCTCGCGCAGCGCTACCCGGGTGTGCACCTCGATACGACGATGGCCTTCACGGACTTCTCCGAGCGGGACGCACCGTTCCCGCGGGCGGAGCGCGGCCGGCTGGCGTACCTCGGCGACCGGGTGCTGTTCGGCAGCGACTACCCCAACATCCCCTACGGGTACGCCCATGCGCTGGAGGCGCTGGCCCGGTTGGAGATGGGGGAGGAGTGGCTGCGGGGGGTCTGTTACGGGAATGCGGCGCGGTTGTTCGGTGTGTGAGGGGGAGTGTGTGCGGCGTGGGACGGGCCTGGGTGGGGTGGCGCGCCGGGTGGGTGAGGGGTGGCGTGCGGGCGTGGAAGGGGCCTGCCGTCAGGTGGTTCAGGTGGTTCAGGTGGTTCGGGGGGTGAGCGGGGTGGCGGCCGCGGCCAGGTGAGCCATGGCGGTGGCCAGGTCGGCGAGAGTGGGCTCGTCCGTGACGCGTTCCGTGACGGCGTCGATCTTCGGCCCGATGGCAGGGATTTCGCGGCAGGCGGCCGCGACGACCTCGCCGGTCATCATGCGCAGGGTTTCGCGGAGTTGGGCGTTGGCGTGGTCGCCGCCGGTGGGGAACGGCGAGGCGGTGATCACCGCTACCGGCTTGTCCACGCACTCACCGCTGCTGACCAGCCAGTCGAGGGCGTTCTTGAGGACACCAGGGACTCCGTGCGCGTACTCGGGGCTGACGAGGAGCAGTGCGTCGGCCGACGCGACGGCGGTGCGCAGGGCGGCGACGGGCGTGGGCGGCGTGGCGTCCTCGCCGTCGAGGTCGGGGTTGAAGTGCGGGAGCGCACCGATGTCCGCGGTGGTCGCCGGCCCGTCCCAGAGTTCGAGGGCGGAGCGCAGTACCGCCCCGTTGGAGGAGCGGGCACGCAGACTGCCGGAGAGGGCGAGGAGTCTCATGGGAGGACGGTACGGGGTGGGGGGCGGAGACCCTCGGGAGACCTGTGGCGGGTGGATGCGCGAGGTGTGAGGTGCTGGGGTGTCCGGGTGTTGGGGGCGTTTGGACGTCGGGGTGTTGGGGGTGTTGGGGGCGCCCGGGTCTCGGGGGTGTTGGGGCGGGGCTGCCAGGCTGTGAGATGAGGGCAAAGGCGCTGGTCAGGGCGATTGTCAGTGGTGGGTGCGATGCTCTGGGAGTGGTGATCGACCTGGACCGCGCGGGGGGCGGCCCAGGTCGGTCGCGGGCGGGTTCGGGCCCGGCCGTTGCTTACGGATCACCGTACGGGCCGCGGTCGAAAGGCCCGTGCTGATGGCCGTGTGCCGCGTAGCTTGGGAGTGAAGGGGTCAGTGGGGGAGGGGCGTTCAGGTGGGGAGGGGCGTTCATGCGCGGCAGGCGGTACGAGCGGTTTGGTGGCCAGGTGTCCCGGTGCCCGGGGGAGGGTGCTGAGATGATGCTGACCAGGACGGCGCGCGCGTGAGCGACTCGTCTCCGGCAGCCGACCCCACTCCCGGCGGCGTCACTCCTGGCGGCGTCACTCCCTGCGGCGCCACCCCTGAACCCACTCCCGCCCCCGTGCCGGAAGCGGATATCACCGTCGACGGCACCGGCCTGCTCTGCGTTGCGCTCCTCTTGCGGCTGCGCGCCGAGATCGCCCAGGCCGGACCGGGCACCGTCGTCCATGTCGTCGCGACCGATCCGGCCGCCCCGCTCGACCTGCCTGCCTGGTGCCATATGACCGGCCATCACTATCTCGGCCCTGTCGCCGACGACGAGGCCAGGAGTGTTTACGCCCTCCGGCTCGCTGCCGGCGCACGCCCTACCCGCTCCGATGCCCCGTGGCGCCCTGCATGAGCGTTGACATGGAGCCGTGACGAACAGGGCCGCCCGGGGCCCGGAGACAGGGAATTCTCAGGAGATTCACAGAAAGGCGAAAGAGAGCTTTCACGGGCGAGGGTCAGTCTCAGGCCATGACCGTGACTTCGTCGTCCTCAGCGTCCCTTCGTGCGCCGGCTCCGGCCTCGGCCTCAAGAGGCGCGCCCGGGAGGCAGCCGGAGCTGCTGCGGGCGGACGGCAGCCCCGTACGGGTGCTGGTCGTGGACGACGAGTCCTCGCTCGCCGATCTGCTGACGCTCGCCCTGCGTTACGAGGGCTGGGAAATCCGCTCCGAGGGCGACGGTGCGGGCGCGCTGCGCTGTGCCCGTAGTTGGCGGCCGGATGCGGTGTTGCTCGACGTCATGCTGCCGGACATGGACGGGCTGACGGTGCTCGGACGGCTGCGGAGCGAGCTGCCGGATGTGCCGGTGCTGTTCCTGACCGCCAAGGACGCGGTCGAGGACCGGATAGCCGGGCTGACGGCGGGTGGCGACGATTACGTCACCAAGCCGTTCAGCCTGGAGGAGGTGGTGGCGAGGCTGCGGGGGCTGCTGCGCCGGGCCGGAGCGGCGGCCGCACGGAGCGCATCGCGGTTGACGGTGGGTGATCTGGTGCTCGACGAGGACAGCCACGAGGTGTGGCGGGACGGCCAGGAGATCCGTCTGACGGCCACCGAGTTCGAGTTGCTGCGCTATCTGATGCGTAATCCGCGGCGGGTGCTGAGCAAGACGCAGATCCTCGACCGGGTCTGGAGCTATGACTTCGGCGGCCAGGCCAATGTGGTGGAGCTGTACATCTCGTATCTGCGGCGGAAGATCGACGCCGGCCGGGCGCCGATGATTCACACCCGGCGGGGCGCGGGCTATCTGATCAAGCCGGGCGGGTAGCGGGCGGTGGAGGGGACGTACGGCGCCCAGGTGGGCGAGGTAAGTGGGGTGGGCGGGGTAAGCGGGGTGGGCGAGTTGGGCGGGGTCCCCGTGGCGGGGCCGACCGCGGCCGAGGCGTCCGAGAACTCCGACGTCTCCAGGGGCCTTGGAGCCTACGAGGCCCCCGAGGCGTCCGAGGCGTCCGGGATCCCCGAAGCCTCCGAGACCCCCGAGGCGTCCGGGAACCCCGAAGCCTCCGAGACCCACGAAGCCTCCGGAACCCCCGAGACCTCCGGCGACGTCGAGGCGGTGCCCTCACCCCGCCGTCGCTGGACGCTGCGGACGCGGCTGGTGGTGTCGGCCGTGGCGCTGATCGCCGTCGTCGGGGCCGTCATCGGGGTGGTGACGACGATTGCGCTGCACTCCTATCTCCAGCGGCGATTGGACGTCGAGCTGGGCGGTTACGTCGTGCGGGCGCAGATGCCGCGCCCGCATGATCCGATGCCGGGCGGCACGCTCGACTTCGTGGCGATGGGCGGCCAGCCGCTCGGGACGGTGGGGGCGCGGGTCGGGCCGGACGGCACGATCGATGCCGGGGCGAAGCTGAGCAACTCGACGAGACGGCTGCCCCCGGATCGGCTGTCGGCATTGTCCGCCGGGCAGGCCGCGGCGCTGAACTCGGTGCCGCGGGACGGCGCGCCACACACCGTGGAGCTGCCCGGCCTCGGCGATTACCGCGTGAAGTCCGCCAAGAACGGCTCGCTGGTGATCGGACTGCCGCTCGGCCGGGTCCAGGAAACGGTCGGCCGGCTGGTGCTCATCGAGGAGTGTGTGACGGTCGCTGGTCTGATCGCGGCCGGAATCGCCAGTTCCACCATGGTCGGGATCGCGCTGCGGCCGCTGCGACGGGTCGCCGCCACGGCTACCCGTGTCGCCGAACTCCCCCTCCACCAGGGCGAGGTGGCCCTGCACGTACGGGTGCCCGCGCCCGAGGCGGATGCCCGTACGGAGGTGGGGCAGGTCGGTGCGGCGCTGAACCGGATGCTCGGGCATGTCGGCTCGGCGCTGTCGGCCCGTCAGGAGAGCGAGATGCGGGTGCGGCGGTTCGTCGCCGACGCCAGCCATGAACTGCGGACACCGCTCGCGTCGATCCGGGGCTATGCCGAGCTGACCCGGCGCGGACGGGAGCAGCCCGGGCCGGAGACCCGGCACGCCCTGGGGCGGATCGAGTCGGAGGCGGAGCGGATGACGGGGCTGGTGGAGGACCTGCTGCTGCTCGCCCGGCTCGATTCCGGGCGGCCGCTCTCGTATGAGAGCACTGATCTCTTGCCGTTGGTGGTGGACGCGGTGAGCGATGCGCGGGCCGCCGGTCCCGGCCACCGGTGGCGGCTGGAGCTGCCGGACGAGCCGGCGTTGGTCCACGGGGACGGTGGGCGGCTGCATCAGATTCTGGTGAATCTGCTGGCCAATGCCCGTACGCATACGCCCGAGGGGACGACGGTCACGGCACGGGTGCGCACCCTGGGGCATGAGACCGTTCACGGGGCGCCGCAGGGGGGCGCGCCGAGGGTTTCGCGGGGGAGCCGGGGTGTCGTCCAGCTGGAGGTGCAGGACGACGGTCCCGGCATTCCGCCCGAGCTGCTTCCCCGGGTCTTCGAGCGTTTTGCGCGCGGTGATGCCTCGCGGTCCCGTGCCGCCGGAAGTACGGGACTCGGCCTGGCGATTGTGCAGGCGGTGGTGGCCGCGCACGGCGGGACGGTCGGTGTCACGAGCGTGCCGGGGCGGACGGTCTTCACGGTGAGGCTGCCGGCAGGGTGACGCGGCCCGGCTCGGTGAGGCGGCCGGCACGGTGAGGCGGTCGGCTCGGTGACGTGGCCAGCCCGGTGACGCCGCCGGCACGGGGACGCTGCTGGTGGCGTCGGTGGTCCAGTCGTCGGCAGCGGCAGCGGCAGCGGCGGTGGCGGTGGTCGCTTCCGCCCCCCACGGGCCCGTGCACTCGGACTCACAGCCCGAGCACAGGCTCAGCACACCGTCGCGACAGCGCACTTGACGAGTGTCAGCGGTATGACGACGACACCGCCGCCCCAGGCACCGCCGGGCACCCAGGAACAAGGGAGTTCACGGACGCCACCGGGCTCCCGGACACCACCGGCCGCACGGACGCCCCCTCTGGGGTCCCTCCCGCCCCGTGAGCATCTGCGTCTCGGCCAGATCGCGACCGTTCTCGATGTGGTCATCCCCGTGTACAACGAGGAGACCGACCTCGAACCCTGCGTCCGGCGCCTGCACGAGCACCTTGCCCGGACCTTCCCCTACGGGTTCCGGATCACCATCGCCGACAACGCGAGCACCGACCGCACGCCGGAGGTCGCCGCCCGGCTCGACGACGTGATCGACGAGGTCACAGCGGTACGGCTGGAGCAGAAGGGGCGGGGGAGGGCGCTGCGCACCGTGTGGTCGCTCTCCGAGGCGCCGGTGCTGGCCTATATGGACGTCGATCTCTCCACCGACCTCAACGCCCTGCTGCCGCTGGTCGCACCGCTGATATCCGGGCACTCGGACCTGGCGATCGGCACCCGGCTCAGCCGCGGTGCGCGGGTCGTCCGCGGACCGAAGCGGGAGTTCATCTCGCGAACGTACAACCTCATCCTGCGGGGTTCGCTCGCCGCCCGCTTCTCTGATGCGCAGTGCGGGTTCAAGGCCATACGGGGGGACGTCGCCGCGCGGCTGCTGCCGATGGTCGAGGACTCCGGGTGGTTCTTCGACACCGAGATGCTGGTGCTCGCGGAGCGGGCCGGGCTGCGGATCCACGAAGTGCCGGTGGACTGGGTCGACGATCCGAACAGCACCGTGCACCTCGTGCGGACGGCCACCGACGACCTCAAGGGCGTATGGCGGGTGGGGCGGGCGCTGGCGACCGGAGCGCTGCCGCTGGACCGGCTCGCCCGGCCGTTCGGGGACGACCCGCGGGACCGTGAACTCTCCGGGGTGCCGGGCGGACTGGCCCGCCAACTGATGGGCTTCTGCGTCGTCGGCGGGCTCAGCACCGTGCTCTACCTCGTCCTCTACTCCCTCTTCAGGCTCGGGGTGGGGCCCCAAGCGGCCAACGCCGCCGCACTGTTGGTGTCGGCCGTCGGCAATACGGCCGCCAACCGCCGGCTGACCTTCGGCGTACGGGGGCGGGACCGGGCGGTCCGCCATCAGGCGCAGGGGCTGGTGGTCTTCGCCATCGGACTGGTGCTGACCAGCGGCTCCCTCGCCGCCCTCGCCGCCGCCAGCGGCAACCCTTCCCCAGCTACCGCTGGGTGGTACCCCCACGCCGGCACCGAACTCGCGGTGCTGGTGGCCGCCAACCTCGCGGCGACGGTGCTGCGGTTCCTGCTCTTTCGCGCCTGGGTGTTTCCCGAGCAGAGGTCCGGCTCCTCCGGCGTGCCCGCCTCGCCTGACCCGCACGGCCCGGACGGCTCGTCCCGCATGCCCGCCACACCCGACCCGCACGGCCCCAACGGCCCGAACGGCCCGAACGGCCCGCACAGCCCGAACGACTCTTCCAGGAGCACTCGATGAACCCGCCACCGTCCGGTACGCCCCCGCTCGCGGCACAGGTCAGAGCGCCGGGGCCGGTCACCGCCGAGCGGACACCACCGACGCCGGCCGCACGGATCCTGCGCGGCCGGCCCACGGATCCGCGTTGGGCGCGGTCCGCCCTGCTGGCGTTGTTGCTGGTCACGGCGGTGCTCTACCTCTGGAGCCTGTCCGCTTCCGGGTACGCCAACCAGTTCTACTCGGCCGCCGTACAAGCCGGCAGCGAGAGCTGGAAGGCGTTCTTCTTCGGCTCCTCCGATGCGGCGAACTCCATCACCGTCGACAAGCCGCCGGCCGCGCTGTGGCCGATGGCGCTGTCCGTACGGCTCTTCGGGCTCAGCTCGTGGGCGATCCTGGTGCCCGAGGCGCTGATGGGCGTGGCCACGGTCGGCGTGCTGTACGCGGCCGTACGGCGGCGGTTCGGGGCGGGTGCCGGGCTGCTCGCGGCCGGGGCGCTGGCGGTGACGCCGGTCGCGGCCCTGATGTTCCGGTTCAACAACCCCGATGCGCTGCTGTGCCTGCTGATGGTGTGTGCGATCGCCGCCGTACTGCGCGCCCTTGAGGACGGCCGTACGAAGTGGCTGGTCCTGGCCGGGGTCTGCTTCGGGCTTGGGTTTCTCACCAAGACGCTCCAGGCGTGGCTGATCCTGCCGGCGCTCGCCGTGGTCTACGCCTGCTGTGCGCCGGTCGCACTGCGCAAGCGGTGCGGGCAGCTGCTGCTCGCCGGGCTGGCGATCGTGGTGTCCGGCGGCTGGTGGGTGGCGATCGTCGAGCTGTGGCCGGCGTCCTCGCGCCCGTACATCGGCGGCTCGCAGCACAACAGCTTCCTGGAGCTGACCTTCGGCTACAACGGTTTCGGGCGGATCAGCGGCAATGAGACCGGCAGCGTCGGCGGGGGCGGCGGGCGTCCGGGCGGTGGTGGTGGAGGCGGCTGGGGGGAGACCGGGATCACCCGGCTGTTCTCGGCCGACATGGGCGGGCAGATCTCGTGGCTGCTCCCCGCGGCGCTGATCCTGCTGGTCGCGGCGGTGGGTGTGCTGTGGCGGGCCCGGCGCGCGGTGGCTGCCGAACAGGCCGCTCAGCGGGCGGAGTTCCTGGTGTGGGGCGGCGCGCTGCTGATGACCTTCACGACCTTCAGCTTCATGTCCGGGATCTTCCACCAGTACTACAACATCGCGCTCGCCCCGTACGTCGCGGCGCTGGTCGGGATGGGTGCGGCGCTGCTGTGGCGGCGCGGCGGGCGGCTCGCGGTGAGCGTGCTGGTTCTGACGGTCGCGGTGACCGCCGCCTGGTCGTATGTGCTGCTGAGCCGGTCGCCGGAGTGGCTGCCGTGGCTGCGCTGGACGGTGCTGGCGCTCGGACTGGTAGCGGCGGCGGGCCTGCTGCTGTCGCTGCGGACGGGAGCGGCGGAAGTGGGTGGAGCGACGGCGGAAGCGGGTGGAGCGACGGCGGAAGGCGAGGCGGCGGCAGCGGGCACGGTGCCGGGACGGGCGGAGGCGCGGGTACGGACCGCCCGCCGGGTTGCCGTGATCGCGGCCGTGGCCGGGCTGGCGACGGCGCTGGCCGGACCGGTGGCGTACACGCTCGAGACGGTCAACACGCCCAAGGGCGGTTCGATCATCACGGCCGGGCCGTCCGTACAGGGCGGTAGGGGCGGGCCCGGCGGCGGCCCCTTCCCGGGCGGTCGTCTGCCCGGCATGGGGCGCGGCACCAACGGCACCGGCAACGGCACAGGCACCGGCAGCGGCAGCGGCACGAACAAGGGCACCAACAACGGAGCCACCAACGGAGCCACCAACGGAGCCATGCCGGGTGGCGCACCGGGCGGCGCACCAGGTGGCGCACCAGGCGTCGGCCAGGGGCAGGGCCAGAGCCAGGGCCGGGCCCAGGCCCCGTTCCCCGGCGGCCCGGCCGGCTTCGGTGAACGCGGTGCCGGCCGGATGCGGGGCACAGGCGGTATGGGCGGTATGGGTGGTCTCCTCAGCGGCAGCAAGGTGAGCGCCAAGGCCAAGGCGCTGCTGGTGAAGGACGCGGAGGACTACACCTGGGCCGCGGCGGCCATCGGTTCGCAGAACGCCGCGAGCTACCAACTCGCCACCGAGAAGCCGGTGATGGCGATCGGCGGCTTCAACGGGAGCGACCCGTCGCCGACCCTCGCTCAGTTCAAGACGTATGTCGCCGAGGGGAAGATCCACTACTTCATCGGCAGTGGGCAAGGCGGCTTCGGTGGGCCCGGCGGTCGAGGCGGGCCCGGTGGTGGCGGCAAGGGCGGCTCCTCGAAGATCACCTCCTGGGTCGAGAAGACCTTCAAGAAGGTCACGGTCGGCAGCGCCACCTTCTACGACCTGACCCAGAAGGCCTGACACGGAGGTCCTGGCAAAAAATAAAATGTACGGCGTATAAGACTCCCTGTACGGTGTAAAGCATCCGCTCGACACCGTACAGGGAGCCCATATGTCCGCCGTGGCCTCCGAAGCCACCACGCTTCAGCCGACGGGCCGGCCCGCCGCCCGCTGGCTGATCCTGGCCGTCATCTGCCTCGCGCAGCTGACGGTCATCCTCGACAACACCGTCCTCAACGTCGCCGTCCCCTCCCTCACCGAGGAGATGGGCGCGACCACCGCCGACGTCCAGTGGATGATCAACGCCTATTCGCTGGTCCAGTCCGGTCTGCTGCTCACCGCCGGCAATTCCGCCGACCGCTACGGCCGTAAGAAGATGCTCGCCGTCGGTCTGGTGCTCTTCGGCGTCGCCTCGCTCGGTGCGGCGCTCGCCCAGTCGCCCGGACAGCTGATCGCCGCCCGGGCCGGTATGGGCGTCGGCGGTGCGCTGCTGGTGACCACCACCCTCGCCGTCGTCATGCAGATCTTCGACGACGACGAGCGCCCCAAGGCCATCGGCATCTGGAGCTCGGTCAACTCCCTCGGTTTTGCCGCAGGGCCGCTGATCGGCGGCTCGCTGCTCGACCACTTCTGGTGGGGTTCGCTGTTCCTGGTCAATCTGCCGGTCGCCGTACTGGCGCTGGCGGCGGTCGTCGCCCTCGTCCCCGAGTCCAGCAGCCGAGGCGGTGAGCGGCCGGACCTGCTGGGCGCGCTGCTGTCCATGATCGGCATGGGCGGGGTGGTCTTCGCGATCATCTCCGGGCCGCAGGCCGGCTGGCTGTCCGGCCGGGTGCTGATCTCCGCCGCCATCGGGGCCGTCGGCCTCGCGGTCTTCGCCCTGTGGGAGCTGCACGTCCCGTATCCCATGCTGGACATGCACTTCTTCCGCAACCGGCGGTTCATCGGGGCGGTCTCCGGCGGCATCCTTGTCGCCTTCGGGATGGGCGGCTCGATGTTTCTGCTCACCCAGCATCTGCAACTGGTCCTCGGCTACGGCCCGTTGGACGCCGGGCTGCGGATGGCGCCGCTCGCCGTCACCGTCATCCTGATCAACTTCACCGGCCTGGGCGCCCGTCTGATGCCCAAGGTCGGCACCCCCGGAATGATCATCTCGGGGATGTCGCTGCTCGCGGCCGGGCTCGCTGCCATAGCGCTGCTCGGCGGGCACAGCTACGGCGGCATGCTGACCGGCCTGATCGTGATGGGCGTCGGCGTCGCGCTCGCCATGCCGACGATGGCCAACGCCATCATGTCCGCCATCCCGCCGGCCAAGGCCGGGGTGGGCGCCGGCGTCAACGGCACGCTGATGGAGTTCGGCCAGGGCCTGGGGGTGGCCGTCCTCGGAGCGGTCCTCAACTCCCGCTTCGTGGCGCTGCTTCCGCTGGTCGCGGCGGGTGCCGGTTCGCTGCCGGCGGCGCTCGCCAGGACCCGTACGGGTGCCGAACGGGCGGCGGTCCAGGATGCTTTCGCCGCGGGTATCGGCGTCAGCCAGCTGGTCGGCGCGGCCGCGGTCCTGCTGGGCGGACTGCTCGCCGCCGTCCTGCTGCGACGGGCCGAGCGCACGGGTCAGCAGCAGCCGGCGCCGGCCACGCCGTCCGGTCCGGAACCGGCTTCCGCCGCGGCGGAATAGCATCGGCTGTGTAAGTGATCGTGAACGGCGCGTACGGGCGGTACGTACACCACCGGTGCCACCACCCGTACGGGCCGTACCCCGACGACTCTCAGGGACAGGGAGGGGCGCCATGGCAGCGACCGAAGGCCACACCGGAAAGCGGCCGAACAGCGTCTGGCTGAGCGAACGCCCCCCGCCCAAACGGAAGGCTGACCAGCTTGCCGGGCTCGACCTCGACAAGATCGTCGCGGCAACGGTACGGCTGCTGGACGCCGAGGGGCTGGCGAAGTTCTCGATGCGCCGGCTCGCCGCCGAGCTCGGCGTCACCGCGATGTCCGTCTACTGGTACGTCGACACCAAGGACGATCTGCTCGAACTCGCCCTGGACAGGGTCATGGGCGAGATGCGGCTGCCGGACGAGTCCGACACCGATCAGGACTGGCGCGACCATCTGCGCTCCCTGGCCCACGAATACCGAACCCTGCTGACCGGCCACCCCTGGGTGTCCCGGCTGCTGGGCACGTACATCAACGTCGGCCCGCACTCCATCGCCTTCTCCAACGCCAGCATGCGGGTGATGAAGGAGAGCGGGCTGTCGCTCCAGCAGATCACCGGCGGACTGTCCGCCGTCTTCCAGTTCGTCTACGGCTTCGCCACCATCGAGGGCCTCTTCAACGCCCGCTGCGAGGAGGCGGGGGTGCCCGTGGACGAGTACTTCCAGCAGGTGATGACCTCGGTCCAGGGCCGTCCGGAGTTCGCGGAGACGCTGGAGAACTCCACCAAGGTCATGGAGGCCCGCGGCGGCGTCACCGTACAGGAGATGCGTGACCGCGACTTCGCCTTCGCGCTCGACCTACAGATCTCGGGCATCGAGGCGCTCCGCGACCGGCCGGGGGACCGAGGGCACGGCGGGGGCTGAGGACCCGATGGGGACTGGGGACACGGCGCGGACCGAAGGCCCGACGGGAACTGAGGGCCCGACGGGCGCCGCCTGCCCGGGTGCCCCTCACCCCATCGGCAGGCTCTCCCCCTGTACCGCCTGGATGGCCAGTTCCACCTTCAGGGTGGTGCCGATCGCCGCGATGCCGGCCGCCACGACCTGGTTGTAGTTCATCTTGAAGTCCTCGCGGCGCAGTTCGGCGGTGGCGCGGAAGGCGGCGCGTACCCCGCCCCAGGGGTCGGGGCCGGTGCCGAGGTAGCTCAGGTCGAGGTCCACCGGCCGTACGACGCCGTGCAGCGCCAGGTCGCCGTGGACCGTCCAGCGGTCCGGGCCGGCCGGCTCCAGGCCCGAGCTGCGGTAGGTGATCTCCGGGTACTCCTCGACGTTCAGGAAGTCCGCGGAGCGCAGATGGCCGTCGCGCATGCCGTTGCCGGTGTCGATGGTGGCGGCCTCGATGACCGCCTCGACCCGCGACTTCTCCAGGACCTCGGCGATCTCGATCCGGCCGGCGAAGCCGGTGAACCGCCCGTGCACGCTGGAGATCCCCAGGTGCTGGGCGACCGCGCCCACCGTGGAGTGCACGGGGTCGATGGTCCAGGCGCCGGGCGGCGGCAGCTCGGTCCCGCCCTGCCGGGCCAGCACGATGCTGCCCACGTCCATCCGCCCGCTCGCCGTCACGATCGCGCTGGAGGCGACCGGCGCATAGCCGACGGCCGTCACGATCACCGTGTACGGGCCGGCCGGCAGCGGCTGCGCGCTGCGGATGGCGCCCTCCTCGTCCGCCGCCGCGCGCAGCACCTGCGTGCCCGTCATGTCGGTGACGGTCAGTACGGCGTGCTGGACCGCCCAGCCGTCGCGTGTGCGGACCTGCGCCCTTACGCCTGCGGCGCCTACGGCCGCAGCTTCCGCGCCCGTCGAATCCATTGCCTCTCCCGTTTGTTGCCAGGTGTGTTGCCCCGTGCTCATGGGTCCCCGTGCGAAACCGGGAGCTGGGGGGAAGTGTCGGGCCCCGGCGGCGGCGTGCAGGCCGTCCCCTGCCTGTGCGCAACGCTGCCGCCGGAGCCCTGGGGTCCGGTCAGGGGCGCGTCTCCGCTCAACGCGCGCCCCTGACCGGGGTCTTGCCGCCTGGAAAGCCGTCTCCACGAGGGGTTAAGGCCTACGGCTTCCCGGGCCGGGGCCGGGTCAGTCTCCGGGGTGCGCGAGCTCCACGTCGTACCCGTCGATCCCGCGGGCGTCGACCACGAGGCTGGTCGCGACGGGCGGGTAGCCGCTCGCGATGACCGTGTAGTCGCCGGCGTCCAGGTCGGTGAAGGCGTACGCCCCGTCCTCCCCGGTCGTCGAGGTGGCCACGACGTTGCCCGCCGCGTCCACCAGCGTCACCCGCGCATCGGGCAGCGGCCGGCGGCCCCCGTTCGGGCCGCCCGCCCGTACGACGCCCTGCACCCGTGCGCCCGACAGCAGCTCGACCTCGATACGGGTCGTGCCCTGGCCGCCGATCTCGACCGGCAGCGCCGCCGGGCGGTGGTCGGCGGCGTTCACCGCGACGGTGAAGGCGCCCGGTGCCAGCTCGTCGAAGGCGAAGTAGCCCTCGGCGCCGGTCTTCCCGGTGGCCACCACCTCACCGCGGACGTCGGTGACGACCACCATCGCCCCGTCGACCGGCTCGCCGCTCGCCGCGCTGCGCACCTGGCCGGCGAGGCCGCTGGTGCCGCTGAGCAGGATGTCGTACGCGTAGGGCGCCTCACCGAGGACGACCGTGGAGGCCTGCGGCTGGTGCCCGTCGGCCGCGGCGATCAGGACGTACGAGCCGGCGCCGGGGGCGCTGAGCGCGTACGAGCCGTTGGCCTGGGCGACCGCGCGGCCCAGCTGGCGCCCGCTGAGCGAGATCAGCGTCACCGCGGAGCGCGGGACGGGGCTGCCCTCCGCGTTGCGGACGAAGCCGTGCACCGATGGACCGGCCGGGACGGCGTCGCCGCCGCCCGTGGAGGCGTACCCGGCGAGCGGCTGCGAGGCCGACGCGGCGGCCGGCTGTGCCCAGGAGGGCGTATGCGCACCGTCGTCATACGGACCCTCGGCCGGATCCGGGCCGACGAGCGGGGCGCCCACCAGGGCCGGCTCCTGCCCCACGGCCGCCGCCGGAGCGGCAGCCTGATCCGAAGCGGCGGCCTGATCCGAAGCGGCGGCCTGAGCCGGAACGGCCTGAGCAGGAAAGGCCGCCTCCGCAGGGCTGGCCGCGCCCGTAGTGCTGTCCGCCTCCGCCGGGCCGTCCGCGGCCGCCGGGTTCGGGGACGTCGCCGTGGCCTCCTCGCTGCTCTGCGCCATCCCGCCACGCGTCTTCAACGCGACCTCCTTGATGAACAGGGTGAAGAGGAAGGCGAGCAGCGCGCAGGGCGCCGCGTACAGGAAGACATCGGCGACACCGTGGCCGTAGGCGCTCTCCATGACGGTGCGCAGCGGCGCCGGGAGGGCGTCCAGGTCGGGGATGCCGCCGCCGCTCTTGCCCGCGGCGTGCGCGGCGGCCTTGGCGGCCTTGGGGCCGAGGTCGGCCAGTCCGTCCTTGACGTAGTGGGTGACGCGGTGGGCGAGCACCGCACCGAGGGCCGAGACGCCCACCGCGCCGCCGAGGGAGCGGAAGAAGGTCACGACGGACGAGGCGGAACCGAGGTCCTCGGGGGCGACCTGGTTCTGCGTGGCGAGCACCAGGTTCTGCATCATCATGCCGATGCCGAGACCCATCAGGGCCATGAAGAGCGCGATGTGCCAGTACTCGGTGTCGTAACGGATGGTGCTCAGCAGGCCGAGGCCGGCCGTGAGCAGCACACCACCGGCGACCAGCCAGGCCTTCCAGCGGCCGGTCTTGGTGATGATCTGGCCCGAGACGGTCGAGGAGACGAACAGCCCGCCGATCATCGGGATCGTCATCACCCCGGACATCGTCGGCGACTTGTCGCGCGCCAGCTGGAAGTACTGGCTGAAGAAGACGGTGCCGGTGAACATCGCGATACCGACGAACAGCGAGGCCACCGACGCCAGGGTGATCGTCTTGTTGCGGAACAGCCGCAACGGGATGATCGGCTCCTTGGCCTTGGTCTCGACGAAGACGAAGAGCGCGCCGAGCACCACCGCGCCGCCGACCATCGCCGCCGTCTGCCACGACATCCAGTCGTACTTGTCGCCGGCCAGCGTCACCCACACCAGCAGCAGCGAGACCGCCGCGCTGATGAAGAACGCGCCCGCCCAGTCGACCTTGACGCCCTCGCGCCTGACGACGGGCAGCTTCAGGGTCTTCTGCAACACGATCAGGGCGATGACCGCGAACGGCACGCCGACGTAGAAGCACCAGCGCCAGCCGAGCCAGCTGGTGTCGGTGATGACACCACCGAGCAGCGGCCCGCCGACGGTGGCGACGGCGAACACGGCACCCAGGTAACCGCTGTAACGGCCGCGTTCCCGCGGCGAGATCATCGCGGCCATCACGATCTGGGCCAGGGCGGACAGACCGCCCACGCCTATGCCCTGCACCACACGGCAGGCGATCAGCATGCCGGTGTTCTGCGACAGCCCGGCGACGACCGACCCCGCGACGTAGATGATCAGCGCGATCTGCACCAGCAGCTTCTTGCTGAAGAGGTCGGAGAGCTTGCCCCACAGCGGTGTGGACGCGGTCATCGCCAGCAGCGCGGCCGTGACCACCCAGGTGTAGGCGCTCTGCCCGCCGTCCAGATCATGGATGATCTCCGGCAGCGCATTCGACACGATCGTCGACGACAGGATGGCGACGAACATCCCGAGCAACAGCCCGGACAGCGCCTCCATGATCTGACGGTGCGTCATGGGCGCCCCGTTGGAGGCAGCGTGTCCGCCGCCTCCGTGCTTGGCGTGGCCGCCCCGCACACCGGCTGGTGTGGTCGTAGCCATGTAGGTCCTTTTCATTCCGCGGGTGTACGGGTGGTGGAGTGGTGTGGCGTCGCATGGTGTGACGCATGGTGCGGTGACGGCCGGGTCCGGCAGTCGCCGAAGCTCGCACGGAGCCGGGCGAGCAGTTCGTTGAGGAGACCGACGTCGTCGTCGGTCCAGTCGTCCAAGTACCGTGCGAGCGTTGCGGTGTAGCGCTCGGCCAGCTCCTCCAGGAGCTCCCGCCCGCTCGGCGTCAGCCGCAGCAGCCGCGACCGTTTGTCGGCCGGGTCGGGCTTGCGCTCGACCCAGCCGCGCTCGCAGACATGCGCGACATGCCGGCTGGTCACCGACATGTCGATCGCCAGCAGCTCGGCGAGCTGACTCATCCGCATCTCGCCGTGCCGGTCGAGCAGGGTGAGCACGCCCGCCGAAGCGGGCGGACAGTCCTGGGGCAGGACCCGGCTCATTCCCCGCTTGACGGCACCGATGGCGCTGAGTTGCCTGGCCAGCTCCTCGAACTGACTGTGAGCGGCCACCGTCTCCTCCACGCCTCGTCCGTACGCCTCGCCTGCGATCTTTTGTTGCTTGGGGCAACCATAAACAATGTTGGTTGCTGAAGGCAAACGATTGCGTGGCAGATGCAGGTAAAAGAACTCCAAAGTCCGGCCCGACCACTGCCCCGTGCACACCCAGTTGCACGCAAAACAGCAGCTCACCGTGCGCCCCACCGGCGATCCGCGTCCTGCCCGGCGCCGGGTCACCACCGCCCCCAGTGGTGCGCCTCACCCAGCTCCACTCACACCCCAGGGCCCACATCACCCCGGCCACCCTGCTCACCCCCCGGCTCCCCACCGTCTGCCCGGCGCCTCCCCCTCCGCCGCATCCGGCCGCTCCATACGTGCCCCAGGGGTGCCGCCCGGCCCCCGGTTCGCTAGGGTCCTTCCCCATGGCGAACAACCCGCAGAACCCGGCCGACGGCAACTACGACCCGGCGGGCAGCACGCAGATGTTCCGGGCCTTCGTGGACGAGGGCGGCACCCCCCAGGCCGGCGGCCGTCGCGCCCCGGCCCCCCAGCAGTCGGGTGGCCCCCGCGTGGGCGTCATCGTCGGCGTTCTCGTCGCCCTCCTGGTCGTCGCGGGCGCGGCCTGGCTGGCGCTGGCGTAACGGCCCGTCCGGCGCCGCCCCATAGTCATCAGCTGCCCACGGCCGCTCGGCTTCTTGGCCCTTGGCCCGTGGCCCTTTGGGCCGCAGCTGCCTACGCATGTGTACGGGCCCGGCGCAGTCATGCCGGGCCCCTGACCGTTGTGCCCACCCACTACGTCACGCGCTCGCCCCTGCTCTCGGCAATCCGTAGCGCATCCCGCAGCGCTTCACACAGCCTGTGGACACAGAAGCGGAGCTCATCGCTGGTCGCCGTGGCGCCGTCGGCAAGCAGCCCGGCGACGTGCTCCAGCACCTCTTCTCCCGTATTGAGCTGAACCTCCTCCATACGGTCGGCAAGCTTCGACACAAAGCCGTCGTCACAGTCCGTGGAGACGTAGCACCGCTGCCCGTTGGGCCCCGCCCAGGGGAGCAGCCGCATGCCGCCCTTCACGAGGTAACCGCCATCTCGCGCAGGAACGCCCGCTCGCGCTGCGCTTGTTGACGCTCGTGCGCGAGGAGGTACGGGCGTACGAGGGGCGTGGCGTCGCCGTCGAGGGAAGATTCGGGGCGGGGGAGGGGCCGGTGGGCTGCGGGCCTGAGCTGGTGTGGGGCGGTAGGGGCGAAGCTTGTGGGGCTGCCCCTTAACCAAGCGATGAGACTGCGCATAAGGTTTCGCATGTCGACCTGCTTCCGTCAGGTTGGCCATGCCCCGGGGCCGTTGGTGCGGTCGCCGGGGTCCTTGCTGTGTCACCGTACGTGTGCCTGTAGGCCCCTGTCTATAGCTATAGGCCTCTATGCCTGTCTAATTACCCGTGCGTACAGTCCGTTCGTGATGGAGTTCGACCCGACGTTGCCCAAGTGGACGCAGATTGCCGATGTCATCCGGGAGCGGATCGCCGATGGCACGTACCCGCCGCACCACCTCATCTCCGAGGTGCGGATGGAGCAGGAGTTCGGTGTTGCGCGCGTGACCGTCCGCAAGGTGACCGCGGCACTTCGGGAGGAAGGGCTCATCGTCACCACCCCGGGCATGGGGTCCTTCGTGACGCAGCGCCGACCGGACGCCTGACGCTGCCGAGCAGCAGCGTGCCATTCCCGGGTCTGTCACGGACGGTGAGAACCGTGGTGTGATGACGCCGTGAGCCGCGCTGCCGAAGAGACCAACCGCCGCATGCTCCGGGCACGGGACGCCATGGACCGTGCCTACGCAGAGCCGCTGGACGTCCCGGCCCTGGCCCGGATCGCCCATGTGTCGGAGGCGCACTTCACCCGCACCTTCCGGGCCACGTTCGGCGAGACGCCGCACCGCTACCTTCAGCGTCGCCGTGTCGAGCGGGCCATGTTCCTGCTGCGGGAGACCGACCGCAGTGTGACGGACATCTGCTTCGACGTCGGCTTCGGCAGCCCCGGAACCTTCAGCCGCACGTTCCGCGACATCGTCGGCCGGTCGCCGAGGACGTACCGCAAGGAAGCGGCAGCCACGGGCGTACCGACGTGCTTCACGATGGCGTGGACGCGTCCGAGCGACTGACCGTCCCTACTGCCAGTCCGTACTGCTCGTACTGCCCGCACCGGCCGTCGACTGAGCAGTTTTGGATAAGTTTTCGGCCGGGGTGCTGAGTAGCGTGGTGGACATGTTCAACGCAATCACGCATTCGGCGATATACGTCCTCGACCAGGACAAGGCACTCGACTTCTACGTCGGCAAACTTGGCC
The DNA here is from genome assembly GCF_055575375.1 of Streptomyces sp. NPDC034111. Taxonomy (NCBI): domain Bacteria; kingdom Bacillati; phylum Actinomycetota; class Actinomycetes; order Kitasatosporales; family Streptomycetaceae; genus Streptomyces; species Streptomyces sp. NPDC034111. The sequence goes on from NZ_JBVIST010000006.1 coordinate 389,839, forward strand.
TGGAGGTCAGCGCGGACGTCGACCTGGGCTTCATGCGCTGGCTGACCGTCAGCGTCCCCGGCCACCCGGAGCGCCAGATCCTGCTGGAGAAGCCGGGCGCTCCGGCGATGTCCGAGGAGACGGCGCAGCAGGTCCGCGAGCTGGTGACCAAGGGCGCGATGGGTGGCTGGCTCATCTTCACCACGGACGACTGCCGCAAGACGTACGAGACGCTGCTGGGCAGGGGCGTTGAGTTCACCGAAGAACCCACCGAGCGCCCGTACGGCACCGACTGTGGCCTGCGCGACCCCTTCGGCAACCGCATCCGCTTCACCCAGCCGAAGGCATAAGCCCACACGGGCCGCAGACCGCCGAGGTCATGTGCGCCCCGCGACGAACCCACCGCATGTCCCCGCGGCGGGCGCGTGGCGGGGCAGCAGCAGCGGCGTCCCGAGGAGGAGCGCGCCGACGAGGGCGAGGGCGGTGCGGGGGCCGGTCACGGTGGCGAGGATCCCGCCGCTCACCGTCAGTGCCGCGATGGTCGCGCTGCTGGTGATGGACCAGGCCGAGAGGGTCCGGGCGACCCGGTCGGTGGCGGTGTGTTCCAGACGGTAGGTGGCGAACACCGGGTTGAAGACGCCGATGCACACGATCAGGCCGAACTCGATGGCGATGACGAGCAACATCCCCCAGGTGCCGGGCGGGACGAACGCCAGGCCCAGGGGCCAGCAGGCCCGGAGGGTGCCGCTGATGCGCAGTACGCGGTGTTGTCCGAAGCGTGTGACCAGAGGCCGTGCGAGCCGTGAGCCGACGAGGCCGCCGAGGCAGGACAGGCCGAAGGTCAGGCCGTACTGCCACAGCGCGAGGCCCAGGTCATGGATGAGGAGGACGGTCAGCAGCGGCGCGGTCGCCATGATCAGCCCGTTCACCAGGACCGTGTTGAAGAACAGCGGTCGCAGCAGCGGGTGGCGCAGGATGTGCCGCCACCCCTCGACGATGGCGTCGGCGCCGGCCCGCTTCCCGGCCGTGGAGCGCTCGGTGTGCCGGGGCCGGGGGCGCGGTTCGTCGCCGCCGATCGCGCGGACGCCGAGCGCGGAGAGCAGATAGCTGACCGCGTCCATGACCACCGTCGTCACCGGCCCGAAGATCCCGATCGCAGCGCCGCCCAGGGGCGGGCCGAGGGCGGTCGCCGTCCAGGTCGTGGCCTCGAACCGGCTGTTGGCCGTCAAGAGGCCATCCGGCCTGACCAGGGTCTTCAGGCAGGCGCCGCTCGCGGCGGTGAACACGATGTTGCTCGCGGCCACGAGCACCGACACGGCGATGAGTTGGGCGAAGCTCAGCGCCCCCAGCGCGTACGCGGCGGGAACGGACAGCAGCGCCAGAAACCGCAGCAGATCCATGGCGATCATGACCGGGCGCTTGCGCCGGAACTCCACCCACGGCCCCAGCGGCACCGCGATCAGCGCCCCCACCGCCCGCCCCGCCGCGGCCAGCACGGACACCTGGGCCGCGCTGCTGTGCAGCACCAGGAGAGCGATGAGCGGGAACGCATCGAGCGCCAGCATGGTGCCGGCCGTGCTCGTGGCGTAGGCCGCCCACAGCCACCCGAACTGTCGCCCCAGCGGCTGTCGCTGCCCCATGACTCCGCCCCCGGCCCACTCGATCGAACAACCACTGATTGACCGAGGAGATCAAACAGCCAGGGCCCTGCCGCCATCAAACAACCGCCACCGCGGACCACTACAACCGCCGGTTGTACGGAAAAATAGGATGGCGAAATGGACCTCGATGCTGTGCGTACGTTCGTCGCCGCCGTGGACCAGGGCCAGTTCCAGGAAGCAGCCGCTGAACTCGGCATCACCCAGCAAGCGGCCTCCAAGCGGATCGCGGCCCTTGAGGCGGAGCTCGGCGTCCGGCTGTTCACCCGCACCGCGCGCGGTGCGCAGCCGACCATCGACGGGCAGGCGTTCCTGCCCCACGCCCGCGCGATGCTCGACGCCGCGGAGCGTGCGGCCGAGTCCGTCCGGCCGGGGCGCCGCGCCCTGCGGGTGGACGTCCTCGGCCGACGGCTGGCTCCGGCCGGTCTGCTCCAGGAATTCCACCGCAGGCATCCGGACATCGCCCTCGACGTCGTGGCGCTCCCGCATGCGGACGCCGCTACGGCGGCCGTGCACGCCGGCACGATCGATGCCGCGTTCTGTACCCAGCGGCTGCCCCCGAGCCGCTTGCCGGACCACGTCAGATCCGTACCGGTCTACGACGAACCGATCGAGCTGCTGACCGGCCCCACCCACGAACTCGCCACCGCACGCACGGTGAGCCCGGCCGCACTCGCCGGGCGCCGGATCTGGATCCCCGGCATCGTCGCCGGCACCGAATGGGCGGCGTACTACGAGGAACTCGCCGCGGCCTTCGGGCTCGACATCGACGCCACGGGCCCCAACTTCGGCATCGAGCACCTGCTGGACATGGTCAGCGATTCGTCGTCGCTCGCCACCTGCGTCGGCGCCCGGACACGTCTCGTCTGGAGCGCACACCAGGACCTCCGGCGCATCCCGCTACGCGGTCCGACGCCCCTCTACCCCCACTCCCTGATGTGGCGAACCGACAACGCCCACCCCGGACTCACGGCCCTCCGCAAGCACCTCGGCCGCCGCCCGGTGGGCCCCCGCAATGCCGATACCTGGGCACCGAGCTGGGCGTGACGATGCCGTCGCCCTGTGGCCCGCCCTGAGCGGCAGGTCAGAGCGGCAGCACCACCCGCATCACCAGACCGCCGCCCTCGCGGGGCTGAGCGGTGATCGTGCCG